>JAYQML010000003.1:2500-22125 GCA_038143735.1 Flavobacteriaceae bacterium | reverse complement strand
TTGAATTATTGTGCTAGTCTCAATAAGCCAATGTCTTTTTTGGGATAAAGCTCTATTGCCCCATCATTCCTCTTTAAAATTAAATAATCGTAGGTAGCCAACACAAAATAAAGACTATCTGAAGTCTGTATGCGCTGCTCCCATAGTTAAATACGATTACCTTCTTTTCCTGTGTCCCTTGCGCCACAGAATGCTCATATTTTTTTAGAGCATAGTCCATGAATTCAAACCCCCAAGCAAAAACACAAAGCAGATAAAGGAATCCTATTTCCTGTCTCATTCTTGGAAAGAAAAAATAAAGCAATGGTATAACGTAGGTTACAACTAAGGCAAAACTCTAAGGGATACACTTAGATCATCCTCTTTAAAAATCCAATAGAAAAGGTAAGACATCAAGAAGATCAGCAATGAAACTACTGTTATTTGAAAAAGTCGATTCTGCCGCCTGAACTCTTTTAGGGGCTCAAATTTCAATTGCACCAAACCATCCTTCCGAATAAAAATGCTCAGCAAAAATAGAGGAATAAATAAAGCGAGTGATGTTTTGATTATCAGGAAATTAATCCCCGCAAAAGAAAACGTAATGTCCTCAAACGTAAGGAGGGACAAATCACTGATTCCATGCAATTTAAAGATGTTCTTGAACCATCTATAGGACAACAGATAATGATAACTCATTACAAGGGTGATCAATCCTATAATTGTTGCGATTACATTGGGGCGATATGGTTGTGGAGCAGTTGTTTTTTCATGGGAGTAGGTTCGATTTGTTGGACTAAGATAATTGATTTTTTTGCATGTACAAAATTGATAATCAGTAATATATATAGTAAATAATTTAAAATTATTTTAACTTTTTATTGGCACATATTATTTTTTTTATGTAGTTTTCTGCTACCTAAAATCTTTGTGCCATGAAAAAAAATATCTTTTTTGTACTTATCTTTTTTTTATCCTACTTTACTTTTGGACAAGATGTATTTACACCGTCAATTATAAAAGCTATACCTCCTTCGGTAAGTGAATTTGATATTTATGGAAATATACCTGTCAAAGCAAGTCTAGGCGAGGTAAATATTTCAGTTCCTTTATATGTTATTAACCAAGATGAAGTTTCCATACCCATTTCTCTTCTCTACAATACAAAAGGCATTAAAGTAGATCAAGAAGCTAGTTGGGTTGGTTTAGGATGGGATTTATCATTTGCTACAATCTACCAACAAATAAATGATAAAAATGATCTTCTTTATGAGGAGGATATTGCGAATAACAGAGAATCGCTCTTTAGAAATGAACGCTATTTACTCCCACATCCAGGTAAAGAAGGAGACTTCCCATTATTTACATACCGATTATTTTTTCGCAGCCTATTAGACAATCGGTTATTGGGTAACACAAGTTTAATTTCTGATGGAGAGACTAACCTTTTTAATTATCATTTTTTAGTAACAAATGGGGAAATTTCAATTGACAACAGAGAAATTGATAACGTTAACGGAAATACAATCAGAAACAGTAATAGACCGTTGGACATATTTAATTCCAATGATGTTGATAGTGAACAAGACTATTTTACAATAAATCTATTTGGAAAAAATATCATTCATTTTCAATTTTGAAAGTAAACTTATTGCTAATAATCAAATTACAGTTCTTAACAATAAAAAATGTATAAAGTAAGATATGATGTTAACGAACAATCATTTGAAGTATACGATGGAAATGGGACAAAATTTTTGTTCAAACAGCAAAAAAAATTAATTACAAATGGCTGTAGTCAAGCTTTTTATGGGGATGTTATTGATTGTACAAATCTACCAGATCAAGGGGGTACAAACAATGGTTTTTAACTGAAATAGAAACAAACCTAGGAATCAAATTATGTTTAGTTATGAAGAGTGACAAACATAATACAAACATCGAAAACAAAATCTAGCCATCGTGAAAATAAAATTATTTCAGGCGTCAGGAATTATAACCCCAAGAGCAATTATACGCAAAATTTGGTACTTACAGTGTGGGCAAATTTAAATGATGAAGTTCAATCATTTAATTTATCAACCTCCTTTTCAAAGAATAACAGAATCGCCAATTTTTCCCTAAAAGAAATAAAATTTAATAAAGGGAGAATTGAGTTTTTCACTAGTCAGAGAGAGGACATCTTTACAACAGAAGTTAAAACTATAAATAATGGAAATCTCTTAAACGTTGGAGAAGCAAGAAATTATAAACTCGATAGTATACAAATCAGAAACTCAGATGAGAAAAAATGTATATTCATATGCATTTAATTATACTTATTTTGACCTTCTTCGGCAGCAAACGACAATGAGCTTTCCTCATCATTGACAAAGCGACTCAAATTAAACAATAAGCCATCTGAATAATCAAATGTTTCGTGAATTTAGTTACAACGAAAAAATGTTACCGTCAAAAACATCCTTTGCCACTGATTATTGGGGGTTTTATAATGGTCAAGAGGGCAACAATTCATACTTTACCAATCCCTCAAGGTGGAGGACAATTGATTCAAATTTCATTATTCAGAACGATAATGGTAACAATCATTCTTCAATAATTACGCTCAAGCGAATTTACTTGAGCGGATAGATTATCCTACAAAAGGGTATACACTTATTTCCTATGAACCAAATGAATATATCCCTTTGCCTTTTAATCAGAATAAATTACCAAATAATGACGTTCACATAGAGGATTTGATCGTGGGCAATGGATCAAGAGTAAATAAAATTCAAAACTTTGAAAAAAACAATACAATACTATCAGAACGGCAGTTCATTTATGGACAGGGTAATTTACCTTATCGTATAAATTACTTTAAAAAATTCAATGCAAAATTCCTAGCAAACAATTTAAACACGGTAATGTATCAGACCTGTGGGTTTTAGAAAAACTAATTTTTAAAACACTGATATTCAGTAAACAAATTAAAAAAAATCAAAAAAGTAAATTGACCCCCAACTAAACCAGAACTAATTTTAACCCCTTAAACCGCTTAAAATGGTAAAATCTTCTACTTCGTGTTCTAGACCTGTGGAATTTGACTTTTGTTTTGTGTTTTTTGAGGTGAAAAAAGCAAGCAGGAGTGACTAAAAAACACCTAATAAAAAAAGAGGAACACGAAATGTTTTTCATTTGAATATAGTTAATCGCTATATTCACGGAAATAATATTCGATTCCACACACCATGCTTTTCTATAGACTACTCCTTTTTGGTATTATCACATTAGTTTATGCTTGTACAGCAACTCAACCCAATAAAACTATTGCCCTTCCCAAGGCTGTGGAGGAGACCTCTGGCCTCGCCACTGTAGGTGAGGATTTTGTTACTCATAATGATTCTGGGGATGATGCCCTGCTCTACCGTATAAACAAACAGGGAGAATTAATCGATACCTACCCTATTTTGGGCGCAATCAATCGTGATTGGGAAGATCTTGCGCAAGACGATTCCATTTATTACATCGCCGATACGGGGAATAACCATAGAAAGCGAAAAGACCTTACCATTTATCGGCTGACCAAAGACTTCCATTTGCTCGATTCCATCACCATTCGCTATGCCAAGCAAAAAAGTTCAAGAAAAACAAGAAAACCAAATACGATGCCGAGGCATTGATTGTGGTAGATGACAGCCTCGTGCTCTTCTCAAAAAATAGAAAATCCTATTCCACCCAACTCTATGCTTTTCCGAAAACAGCTGGGGACTACTCCCTAAAGAGTAGAAGAAAAATTGAGGTGAATGCCCTCATTACGGGAGGCGATTACTCTCCCCAATCCAAAAGAATGATCTTAACGGCCTATTTACCCGACCGAACGCAATATCTTTTGGTAGCTGAAAACGTTTCACTTAGTAAGCTTGCTGATTTAAAATTTACCCGTTATCGTTTGCCCCTTGAGAATGCCCAAGTAGAAGCGGTAAAGATTTTGTTGGATGAATCTGTTTGGATTAGTTCGGAAGGGGAAGGACAGAACATTCCGTTTATCCAAAAAATTGATTTCAACAGTCTCATTAAAGAATAAACAAAAACAATACTATTTTATTATGCTGCGCACTATTTTGCTTTTTTCCGAAAAAACATACCTCAATTCATCCCTCCTTTTTATACGCGTTTGTACTGGTTTCCTCATGGTTTATCTCCATGGCTGGAGTAAACTAATGGCTGGTACAGATCGCTGGGAGCGATTGGGTGGCGGGTTAGCAGAAACTATTGGACTCGATTTCTTGGGCGTTTCTTTAGGCTTTATGGCCAGTTTTGCCGAATCGATTGCGGCGATTTTCCTCATTTTGGGGTTCATTACGCGACCTGCAGCATTCTTACTCTCGTTCACCATGTTGGTAGCCAGTGTTAAAAAGCTCGGGGTTGGACTCAAGGCTGCCGAGCTTCCGCTGTTATTCCTTCTCTTGTCGCTTGTAATTGTTTTGAATGGGGCAGGTAAATTCAGTTTAGATCATCGTATCTTTAAAACAAAAAAGTAAGTTATGCGACTATTGATTATTCTGCTCTGTCTATGGAGCGTCTCTCCTGATGAAACCACATCAACCACAAATACCCTTATGGTGGGTAAATGGAAGGTAAAAAGAAAGATTGCCGAGAAAGGTCCCAACCGTTGTTATGTCGATGCTGTAAGCTTTTATGAAAACGATCAATTTGAGCTGGTCTTCAAAACGCTTATTGCTAACAAAGAACGAACATTTACTTACACAGGGGAAGTCGACCAGGACGGTGATGCTACCCTAGTTTTGGGAAATGGAATTGCGCAACTCAAAGGATTTAATCGCATTGAAGACAAGGTGGACTTTCGCTTCGAATACGGAGAAAAATTGGGCATGTTTTGTGCACAAGACGAACACCCTTTTCCGCATAAACATCTTCCACACGATCTCCTAGGAGAAAAAATCGACTAGCAGCACTAGCCCATGAATTTACTCTCAATTGAAGGAGTTGGAAAAACCTTTCAGGATCATCCCGTATTTGAAAACATCTCTTTTGGGGTAAATCAAGGGCAAAAAATAGCCCTGATCGCAAAAAATGGAACCGGTAAAACAACGCTTTTAAAGATCATTGCTGGAGACGACACGCCAGATAAAGGTGAGGTCAACCAACGCAAAGGAACACGTATTTCTTATTTAGCGCAAGAACCTTTACTCAATCCAGCATTTACAATAGAGGAATGCATTCTTCAATCGAACAATGAAAGCATACAAGTCATTGCCCGCTATGAGGAAGCGTTGAATAAGCCGGAGGAGGAAGAAGCCTATCAACAGGCCTTTGAAGCCATGGATCAATACCAAGCATGGGACTTTGAAACACAATACAAACAAATCTTATCCAAATTAAAACTCGATCAACTAGAGGCCAAAGTAGGGAGCCTCTCTGGAGGCAACGCAAACGCATTGCCTTGGCCATAGCGCTACTCGAAAAACCCGACGTGCTTATCCTCGATGAGCCCACCAACCACCTCGATCTTGAAATGATTGAATGGCTCGAGGCTTATTTTGCAAAAAGAAAAATTCACCCTGCTTATGGTTACGCACGACCGTTACTTCTTGGAACGGGTGTGCAACGAAATCATTGAATTAGACGAAGGAAAATTATATACCTACAAAGGAAATTATTCCTATTACCTCGATAAGCGCGATGCACGAATTATGCAGGAAGAGGTAGAGGCGCATAAAATCAAACAAACCTTTAAAAAGGAATTGGAATGGATGCGTCGTCAACCCAAAGCAAGAACGACCAAATCAAAATCGCGTATAGAAGATTTTAAAATCATCAAAGCAAAAGCGCATCAACGCAGGCAAGAACACGAGGTAGAGTTAGAAATCAATATGGAGCGCTTGGGCACCAAAATGATCGAAATGCACAAGGTGGGGAAAGTCTTCGGAGAAAAGACCATTTTAGATCAATACGATTATACCTTTCAACGAAACGACCGCATTGGCATTAATGGAAAAAATGGAACAGGGAAATCAACCTTTTTGAACCTCATTACGGGGAATATTAAACCCGACAGTGGAAAAATTGTCTGGGGAGAGACCGTTAAATTTGGGTATTATACTCTAGGTGGAATAACCATTAAGGAAGGGCAAAAGGTAATTGACGTCATTCGGGAATTTGGAGAATTTATCCCCTTAAAAAAAGGGCGGAAAATTTCGGCGCAACAACTACTCGAACGGTTCTTATTTGATCGAAAAAAACAATACGATCTGGTGGAGAAACTTAGCGGAGGGGAGCGAAAGCGTCTTTACCTGTGTACGGTCTTGATTCAAAATCCCAACTTCCTTATTCTCGACGAGCCCACCAATGACCTAGATATTGTCACCCTCAATGTACTCGAAAGTTTTCTGATGGATTTTCCGGGATGTTTGATTGTGGTTTCGCACGACCGCTATTTTATGGATAAAATTGTAGATCACTTATTTGTCTTTCGTGGGAAGGGAAAAATTGAAGATTTCCCCGGAAACTATTCCGATTTCCGTTCCTATGAAGACAGTCAACCCAAAGTTTTGGAAAAAGAAAAAAGTGATCCTGAAAAAAGAATGGAAAACAGTCAAGAACACCACTACCCTTTCCTATGCAGAACAAAAAGAATACAATCGACTGGAAAAGAAATTGAAAAACTGGAAAAAGAAAAAGAAAGCATTGAGAAACAATTCACAGAAGCCAATTTAGCTCCAGAAACCATTACTGAACTTTCGATACAACTGAACAAGTTAAGCACCGCCATAGAAACAAAAACCGAGCGTTGGTTTGAACTATCGGTTCAAAGTGATTAATGCATCCAAAAGCGATCCATTTTTGCCCAATCCCAAACAATGGAGAAATAAATGGAATGCCTTATCTTCGTTTCTATGTTAAAACAGTGTACACTATTTTCCCTACTCGCGCTTTTTATGTGGAACACGAGAGCACAAGAAATTACGCCTCCCTTAGATATTCCGTTAAAGCTTTCTGGAACTTTTGGTGAATTTCGGGCTACCCATTTCCATGCTGGTATCGATATTAAAACGCAAGGAAAAGAGGGATTCGATGTACGTGCGATAAAGGCTGGAAGTCTCAAACGCATCAATGTCTCTATTTCGGGTTATGGAAAATGCCTTTACATTCAGCATGCCGATGGTACAACTTCTGTCTATGCACACTTGCAAAAATTTGCGCCAAAAATAGAAGCTTACATCAAAAAGTATCAATACGAAAAGAGCAATTTACCATTCAACGTTACTTGAAATTAAATGAACTTACGCTAGAGGAAGGAGAAATAATTGGATTTTCTGGGAATACTGGAGGATCGGAGGGGCCACACCTCCACTTCGAAATTAGGGATACCAAATCCTCCAATCCGTTGAACCCATTGCAGTTGGGTCTTGCCATCGAGGATAGCCTACGTCCTGTAATTCAAGGGCTATACCTTTATTCTATCTTTAGAGATAAAACCAGTCAAAAAACAGCCCTTGCCTTGCAGAAAAAAAATGATAGCACCTATGTTGCAGATCTTCAATCCCTAGGGGGAACCTTTGGCCTTGGCGTTCGTTTATTCGATCGGCAAGATTTGAGCTATAACCGAAACGGGATCTATAAGGCAAGATTAAAAGTAAATGGGAGTACACGATTCTCCTATACCTTTGATCGCATTGACTTTAAGGATGGTAAAAAAATAGACGCCCTGATCGATTATTCAACCTACAGAGAAGAAAGAATTCGCATTCAAAAACTTTTTCGTAACCTTGGTGTAGGCTATAGTTTTTTACCCAAAGATTCCCCCAACGGATACCTTGTTTTTGAAGAAGGACTTTCCTACCAAGTTGAATTAATGGTCGAAGATTATGCACACAACAAAACCTATGTGTCTTTTTATGTAGCTGGAGCTCCCTATGAGCGTCCATCTCCCCTGCCACCCAATTCAGACGCCGTGTTACCCTACAAAGACTATTTGTTTACCCATGCGCCCTATGAAGTTTACCTTCCCAAGGAAACCTTCTATGCACCCGTAAAAATGGACATCAGTACCGTAAACGATACGCTCTTCATTGAAGACATCAAGCAAGCACAGCGAAAAGGCTTCACCCTTGAAGCAAAATCCCTGAGGGACTTGATTCACTGCAGTTACAACAATTGTGCTTGGCCAAAGTAAATCCCAGAGCGAAAAAAGACGACAACCCGCTTCAATATGTTTGGACCAGTAAAAAAGATAGTGTGCTTAAAACAACGAATGCTTACACGGGTACTTATCTTATCACCAAAGATAGCCTCGCACCTAGCATTGAGCCGTTAAACTTTGTCGATCAACAATGGATGAGTAATTACGATCAGCTGAAAATAAGTATAGACGACGATTTCTCTGGCATACAAAGCTATCGAGCTACCATCAACGATCAATGGATTCGTATGGAGTATGAGCCCTAGGACAAAAGCCTGATCTATGATTTCAATGATATTGACTTTAAGGAAGCAAAACTAGACCTCCACGTAGAAGTAATAGATAATGTAGGAAATACCAATGTTTACAAAACGAACATTTTTAGGAAACCGCGGTAGAGCTAAATTCTGCTAAAACATCCATGAGATAATCAATTTCTTCCTTTGTGTTGAAAGAAGAAAACGAAAACCGTAGAGAGGGCCTAGATTTCAATTCTTGGGGAACTACCTCATGCAATACGTGTGAGCCTGCTGTGCTACCCGATTGACAGGCGCTTCCCTTTGAACAGGCGACACCTTTCAAATCCAAATGAAAATCTAACAAACCCGCTTTGTCTGCAGGAACAGGTAAACATACGTTTAGCAAGGTATAGGTGCTTTTGTCTTCATCGCCACAGCAACCGTTGAAGTGAACTTCAGGAAATAAAGCAATAAATTGTTTTTTGGCATAAGCTTTTAGCTCCTTGATGTAGTTACGTTCCTCTTCCAGTTTAGCATAGGAAATCTCTAAAGCCTTGGCCATGCCCATAATGTTATGAACAGATTCGGTCCCTGCACGTAGACCACGCTCTTGGCTACCACCAAGAATAAAAGGATTCAATCCTGAGTTGGAACGAACAAAAAGAGAATCCGACCCCCTTGGGTCCATGGAATTTGTGCGCTGCTGCCGATAAAAAATCAATGGGTAGCGCACTCAAATCAAGCTCATAGTGCCCTACTCCTTGTACAGCATCAGAATGAAAAAGAGCGGCATGACGTTGGCAAAGAACAGCAACCTTTTTCAAATCTAAAATGGTTCCAATCTCGTTATTGACATGCATAAGCGTAACCAGCTTTTTGGAATCATCTGCAGTAAGGGCTTGTTCGAGAGCGTCAAAATCTAGTTGTCCTTCTTGATTCACTGGAATGTAAACCACTCTACAGCCTTTGGTTGCCAAAAAGTCAACAGCATGCAAAATGGCATGGTGCTCAATTGTTGTTGTGATAAGTGTTGTAACCCCTAAATCTTCTACTGCACAACGCAATAGCATATTATCTGATTCTGTTCCCCCTGAGGTGAAAATAATTTCTTGTGCCTTACAATTGAATTGAGCAGCAATGCTTTTACGGGCAGTTTCAATTTGTGTTCGTGCAGTTCGGCCAAAGGCATGCGTTGAAGATGGATTTCCATAATTTTCAAGAAGTACCTGATGCATTACATCAACCACTTCTGGACGAATGGGTGTAGTCGCGGCATTGTCAAAATACACATTCATTTAGATTAACCTTTTTGGGGTTCAAACGCTTGTAAAGTACTTGTAATGATTGAAATGCAGTCGTATAGTTGCGCTTCAGTCATGACCAAAGGAGGGGCAAATCGAATAATATTTCCATGTGTAGGTTTAGCCAGTAAGCCATTATCGCGAAAGCGAAGGCAAATGTTCCAAGCAGTATCGCTATCTTCTGTGTCGTTGATGACAATGGCATTTAACAAACCACGTCCCCGAACCAGCTTAACAATTTCGGAGGTATCAATATATTTGTTCATTTCAGCGCGAAAAGTTTTCCCAAACGACGTGCATTTTGGGTGAGTTTTTCATCTTTAATTACGGTGAGTGCTTCCATCGCAATGGTAGTTCCAAGTGGATTTCCCCAAAAGTACTTCCGTGCTGCCCTGGCTGAATAACATCCATGATGGCACGGTCGGCCAAGACTGCTGAAACTGGATAGACTCCTCCACTCAAGGCCTTACCTAAAATCAATAAATCGGGGCGAATATAACTCGCTTCTTGTCGCTCGCAATGAGCTTCACAGCTGCAATCACCACAAACAGCCAAAAGTGCTCCAGTACGTCCAATTCCTGTTTGTATCTCATCGGCGATCAACAAGACGTTGTGATCAGTACATATTTGACGTGCCTTGCGCATAAAATCTGGGTCAGAGTATACACCCCTGCTTCCCCTTGAATGGGCTCTACAAGAAAACCAGCTACATTGGGGTTATTGGCCAAAACATGTTCTAGCGCATTGGTATCGTTATAGGGAATATGGATAAATCCGTTGGTATGAGGGCCGAAGTGATCTTTAGACCCTGCGTCTGTTGAGAATGAAATGATGGTCGTGGTTCTTCCATGAAAATTATTATCGCATACCACAATTTGGGCTTGTCCTTCTGGTAACCCCTTTATTGTATGGCCCCACTTACGGGTTATTTTGAGAGCAGTTTCAACACCTTCTGCCCCAGTATTCATTGGGAGGAGACTTTCAAAACCGAAGTAATCTGTCATAAATTCAAAGTACTTCCCAAGTTTATTGTTGTGAAAGGCTCGCGAAGTCAACGTTAAGGTTGCCGATTGATCGTGCATGGCTTTAATGATGCGCGGATGACAATGTCCTTGATTCACAGCTGAATAGGCGGAGAGAAAATCATAGTATTTTTTCTCGTTTACATCCCAAAAAAAACACCTTCGCCCCTTGCCAAGACAACAGGGAGTGGATGATAATCGTGTGCACCAAAACGGTCTTCTAGGGCTAACAGATGCTGTTCTTTCGTTAATTGTATAGATTCCATATCTAAAACTGTTTTAAAATTATAAATACAAAATTCCTACTTGTATCGGAGAGAAATCATCCGTGCTAAATGTACAAATATTTCTTTGATTTCATGAGAATTCCTTCCTTTTGGTCAGCAGATAAAATGTATTTTTGCTGCATGCGAAATCGACACAAAGCACGGATTTTTGAAAAGCTCACTATTGTAGATACTGCCGCTAAAGGAAAAGTAGTGGCTAAAACCAACGAAGGGATCCCAATCTTTCTTAGCGAAGGGGTTCCGGGTGATGTGGTGGACATTCAAACCATTAAAAAAAGGAAGGGATACTTTGAAGGCAAAATCATTGCCTTTCACAAAGAATCGGATCACAGAACAGCTCCGTTTGTGATCATTTTGGTGTATGTGGTGGATGTAAATGGCAGCACATGAGCTATGTTGCTCAATTACAATTCAAACAAAAAGAAGTAAGTGAGAACTTGCGCCGTATTGGCGGAGTAATCCCCGCTAATACGCTTGCCATTTTGGGTTGTGAAACCCCCTACTTTTATCGCAATAAAATGGAGTTTTCTTTTTCTTCCAATCGCTGGATGACCAATGAAGAAATTGCTTCAACAGAGGAATTCAATAAAAATGCCTTGGGCTTTCACAAACCCGGTATGTGGGATAAAATTGTTGACATCAACAAATGCCATCTTCAAGCCGATCCATCCAATGCAATACGCAATGAGATAAGACGATATGCCCTCGAAGAGAACCTTACTTTCTTCCATCCAAGAGATCAAAGTGGTTTTCTACGTACACTAATGCTTCGAACCACATCAACCGGGGAAATAATGGTGCTTTTACAAGTGGTGCATAGTGACCCTGCTTTAGTTCCTCTGTTGGATCATCTAATGGATCGTTTCCCCGAGATAACTTCCCTACTTTATGTAATTAACAACAAAGCCAACGACACCTTATATGATCAAGAAATTCTGCTTCATGCCGGAAGAGATCATATTGTAGAAGAAATGGAAGGCTTACGATTTAAAATAGGCGCAAAAACATTTTATCAAACCAATTCACTGCAGGCTTATGCACTCTATAAAGTCGCACGAGAATTCGCTCAACTAAAGAAAGAAGATGTGGTTTACGACCTCTATACGGGTATTGGCACCATTGCACAATTCATAGCGAAAGATGTCAGTAAGGTAGTGGGTGTTGATGTTGTGCCTGAATCGATTGAAGCAGCAAAAGTTAATGCACTAGACAACGGCATTCATAACACGGCCTTTGAGTCAGGAGACATGAAGTCTATCTTCACTGAAGCCTTTATTGAGCGTCATGGCAAAGCAAATGTTGTCATTACTGATCCACCACGCGATGGTATGCATAAAGATGTGGTCGCACAACTCTTGTCTCTGGCACCAGAACGTATTGTGTATGTAAGTTGTAATAGTGCTACCCAAGCGCGGGATTTAAACCTAATGCGTGAGCAGTATTCTGTTGTTAAATCCCAAGCAGTTGATATGTTTCCGCAAACCCATCATGTAGAAAATGTTGTACTTTTGGAAAAGAAATAAACCCATGTTAAAACGTTCCCTTTTATCACTTGTACTGGTCTTGTTGCTACTGAGTTGCGAACGAGACGATATATGTGATTTGGGTACCCCAGGAACTCCCCGTCTGATTGTTCGCTTGTATGACGCTAATAACCCAACGGAACGTAAAAGTGCACAAGGATATCTTCAAGAAATAAATAGCGACCTGCAACATTCAAGCATTTCAGGTGATTCCATTGCATTCCCTTTGAAGCTATCGACCAGCGCAACGCGCTATGCCTTTGTAATCGAAAACAGTGCTGTAGGAACGGGAACCTTAAATGATACTTTACAATTTAACTATCACAGTAGAACAGACCGTTATACCCGCAGGGCCTGTGGAATAATCGCTGAATACGTTCTTGATCAAAACCCAATTACTCCTATCAATACGCCCAGTTGGTTCGTCCGTGCAGAAATATTAATCGATACCCTTAGAAATGAAGAACAAGCACATTTGGCTATCTACCATTAGCCTTTTTTGGGGGCTATATCTATTTGGACAAATTGAAGGTGAAGCATCTTCATTAAACAATACTACTACAATTGAAGAAATTGTTGAAAAACCCAAAAATCACCTTGCACTACGTGTTGGCTTGGACATCGTGAAACCGATACGCACCCAATTTAATTCAGAATTCCAAGGGCTAGAATTGGTAGGAGATTTACGTTTAAGCCGAAGAATCTTTGTCGCCGCAGAAATTGGAAGCGAAAAGAGAACACAGCAATCTGAGCTCATTAACTTTACCACCAATGGGTCCTACCTAAAACTCGGAATTGACTACAACTTTTTCAATAACTGGAAAGGCATGAACAATGCCCTTTATCTGGGTCTACGCTATGCCAGAAGTATACACACCCATACGGTAAATTCCTATGAATTATATCAATTGGATCAATACTTAAATGAAACAACCGCTTCGGGCTTTCTCGTAGGGGAACGTGAACAGCTAAGCAATGGTTGGATGGAACTTGTCTTTGGAACCAAAGTTCAGTTATTACCAAACCTATACGCTGGAATGAGTATTCGACTGAACATCCTCCTCACCAATCCTCAACCAGAAGATTTTGGGAACCTTTATGCCCCAGGCTTTAACAAGATAACTGATGAAAACAGCTTTGGTGCAGGATTCAATTACACCATTTCCTATTCCTTTCCTTTTCGATTTAAGAAGGAAAAGAACTAGAGTTGAATTGGCTTTTTACGCAACGGAATCTTCATGAACAATTTTCCTTTATGCACTAAAAACTTCGGTGAAAAAATACTTGTAAGTAAGGCAGAAAAGGCAATCAGCGGAACATAAGACATTGGAATGACCGAACCAATGACGGTTTTAAAAAAAGAAAAAGTCCCCCAAAAAAAGGAAGTTTAAGATTAAAGCGCGTGTTTCCTTTTTCATTCTTCTGTTCTATTTAGTTTATGAATTTTTTTTGTTCCGGGGTAAATATTGTAATGGAGTAACTTAGACTCAAGCTTTCCATTGAATAGTTTAATTTTTTGTGATGGACGTAAACCAACGTGTTTCATTGCTTCCAAATTGGAAGTAATCATCCACGCCTGTGTATTGGTATAGTGCTGCTTAAGGGTATCCCCAAAACTCTTGTAAAGTGCATTTATATCCCCTTCCAAACGTTCCCCATAGGGAGGATTAGTTACAATATGCAAAGGCGAATCATCTCCTTTTTAGTATAGAAAAATTATCCTTATCAATGGAAATAAATTCCTCTAAATTGGCATTCCGTATATTGTCCTTGGCTTTTTCCACGGCAGAGGGAGCCTTGTCAAAGCCCGTAATGGAGCCCGCAAGCCCTTGGATTTTATTCAGCTGTGCTTCTTCAATGGTTAAGTACAATGCTTCATCCCAATCGCGCCACTTTTCAAAAGCAAACTCCTTACGATTGATGTTGGCCGGAATATTACAGCTGAGCATCGCAGCCTCAATGAGTAACGTACCACTCCCACACATTGGATCCAAAAAGTCGGTTCGTCTATCCCATCCTGACAATTGAATTAATCCCGCCGCAAGCACTTCATTCAAAGGGGCAATGTTGGTGGCTGTTCTGTAGCCTCTGTGGTGTAATGAAGCACCTGAACTGTCCAAGGAAAAGGTACACTGATCCCTATCAATATGAACATTAATTCGCACGTCTGGATGCTTTAAATCTACCGAGGGTCGAACCCCAGTAGCTGCACGAAATTGATCAACAATGGCATCTTTAACTTTTTGAGAAACATACAATGAATGGGTAAATGTGTCCCCAAAACCACACTATCGATGGCAATGGTCTCATTGCTAGAAAAATAGTTGTTCCAAGGAAAATCGTAAACTGCTTGATAGAGTGACTGTTCTGTTTTTACTTGGCAACTGTGAATGGGAACGAGAATTTTTAATGCCGTGCGTAGGCTCAAATTTGCCTTGTATAAAAACCCCTTATCACCCTTAAAATGAACGATACGATTTCCCTTTTCAATATCTTGAGCGCCCAGTTGCCTCAGCTCTTGTTCCAATAAATCTTCAAACCCAAAAAAGGTTTTGGCTAGCATTTTAAAATTTGCACTCATCTGTAAGTTTCTTCCATCAAAAATAACCTAATTTTACGCAATAAAACTTTCTTTAAACCACGTAAATAAAAAAACGCGCCTTTGGCCTACCTTCTTCCTTTTTAAGCTGTATGTATCGGTGCATCCCTTGCCTTTTTTGTTCAACCAAAAACGGCAAAGAGCATGAAACTACTCCTTGCCTTTAGTGGCGCTTTCCTACTCGGTGTATTGATTCTAGAAATGCTACCGCAAGTTTATAGTGCAGGAGATCATTCTGCTGGTCTTTGGATTTTGATGGGTATTCTTTTTCAAAATCTGCTGGAATTCTTTTCTAAGGGTGCTGAACACGGACACGCCCATCCTACCAAAAGCAACAAACTGCCATGGGTATTACTGATTAGTTTATGTACACATGCTTTTTTAGAGGGTTTACCCCTTACTACCCAACCCACTTTACTTCTCGCAGTGAGCATCCATAAAATCCCCATTGGTTTGGTCGTAGGAATTTTACTTTATGAAATAAATGTCTCTTTAGCAATGAAGGTTATCATCTTAGTTGTTTTTGCATTGATGAGCCCAATGGGGAGCTATTTCGGCGGAATGATTGATTCGCCAGACTTAATTATCTATGTCGAAGCCTTTATTGTGGGTATTCTATTCCATATTTCAACGACTATCCTTTTCGAAAGTTCTGAGGGACACGACTTTAATCTCCAAAAGTTCCTTTCCATTGTATTAGGAATTGTGGTAGCAATGGCAATCGAAGATTTACCGTTTATTACCTAAAACATACCAGCTATATACTCATTTTGGCCAGTTATTACACACGGTAATTTGAAATTCAAGGGGTATTTGCATCTTTACATCAAGAAATAAAAAAACACATACTTTCATAAATTTAAGCTTAACCTACGCTACTTATTTTTTTCCAAAAAAACCCTCATGAAAAGAATTCCTGAGGGTTTTTTTATATCCCAATGTGAATGCCCACTATTTTACCACTTATTACTTTAAACCTACCATATATGCAATCAAAACAGCCAGTTACTACAAGTCATAAAGATAACAGCTAGGGATTGCGCAATTTTACATCAATAAACATATATATAGTTAAAAATTGATTTTGTTTTGTTTCATTAAGGCTCTCTTGCAGTGATTGCCGGAGAGTCTTTCTTGAAAAAATAAGCCGTCGTTTTAACAACATATAATAAACTAAATTTATTATGTACCCAACTATCTTACCGATTAAACGTCTTATTTCTCTTGTCTGTAGCATTTTGACAAGTTATAGCTTCCAATGCTGTGAAACAGAATTAGATGAATGCTTTTTTTTAGAAGATAAACAAATTATTCGCTCATTTGATTTAGCTAATTTCAATCAAATTGTGTCATACCTTCCTGGTGAATACACCATTAAGCAAGCTGACTTTCATAGGATAGAGGTGGCCGGTCATCAATACTATATTGATTCGCTTTCAACACATGTGAAGAATAATAAAGTATATCTCCACAATACTATTCCATTTTGCCAAGCGCACACAACATTTTCCATTACCATATACATGACTGATTTAAACGATCTATATGTTAGCGACAGAAGTAATATTAATGTAGAGGATTTTAAGAATCAATCTGACTTAAATATAAGCCTGACAAAAAAGAGCTTTTTGGAAATCAATCGATTTGAGGGATTGCGCAACTTCTACGCTGAATTGAGTCGTGAGGCAGAAATAGCAGGTTCCTCAAAACTCGATACGCTCGATCAAATTTCTATTCGAATTGGGGGAAGGGGACGTTTTAATGGCTTTAAATTTCCAGCAAAAAAAGTAAACATAGACATCCAAGGCAAGGGATATTGTGAGGTCAATGCCATCGAAAAGTTAAGTGTAGTGATAAAAGGAGAGGCCAACGTGTACTCTAAGGGTATGCCCTCTTTATATAAACGAATTACAGGCAAAGGGAATGTCTATTTTAGTGATTGATCTAGGGTAAATTAATCAATGACTGCAACAATAGTAATCCTTAGATCACCGAACCAAAGCATAAGGAGCATTAAAAACTGTTGCTAAATTAAGCGAGAAGGTGAATAACCATCATAAAGTGTGCAGCAGCACCACCCAAAACAAACACATGCCAAATGACATGATGAAAATAAAGACTTTCCCATCGATAGAAGATTGTACCGAGGGTATAACACATTCCCCAAGTATTAAATAGATAAACGCTGCACGAGGAAACAAGTCCATAATATTCTTAAAATCCACAATGGCCAACCACCCCATGGCCAAATAAAGTACTAGTGAAAAGTTTTTAAAACGCCCTATAAAAAAAAGTTTATATACCAATCCAAAAAGCGCAATTCCCCAAATTGCAGCCAACATATAGGGACCAGAACTGGCCATTAAAACAGTTAATGTAACCGGGGTATAGGTTCCTGCAATGAGAAAAAAAATGCCAATATGATCAACTTTTTGCCAATACGCTTGTTGTTCTCCCGTAACACTATGGTATTTGGCAGAAGCCGAAAATAAAAATACTATAGAAGCACCATAAATCACCAAGCCAATGATTTCATTTAAAGCTAAGTCGTTCAATGAAAATAGCGCATAAACGAATCCCGATAAACTGGCCAATGCACCAAATGCATGGGTATAGACATTCCATTTTTCGTCTAGCGGTAAGTGTTTTAGCATCGTCAAATTTTAACTCAATTTAAGGAGAATTTTAACTTTTACAACTGTAACAATACGAATGATCTCTCGTCTTAATTGTACGTCAAGTCTTAATCCTATACATTAAATCCATGCATCACCTACGTTTGATTCCAGTATTCTTTTTTTCACTTAGTCTTTTTTCACAACAGCACATCCCAAACTTCGATGGGGTTATTTCTCCGGAGGAATGGGAAAATGCTCAAAAATTTACAATTGATCATGAAATAAATCCCGGGGATAATATCCCCGCTCCACAGAAAACAAACGTATACGTAAGCTATTCCTCTACAGATCTCTATGTAGGTTTTGTGGCGGAGGCAGACATGAGTCAGCTACGCTCCTCTATACGTAACCGTGATGAAGGCTGGCAAGACGACAACGTCATGATCGGGTTTGATGCCTACGGGGATGGACGATACATGATCGCTCTAGGAGCCAACCCAGAGGGGAATCAGATTGATCTGAAAATTCTCCCCAACGGAGATGACGACAACTATGACGTTAACTTTTACTCTAAAGCGTCTAAACAAGAAAATGCCTATCATGTAGAGCTAAAAATACCTTTTGCCAATTTGCAATTTAAATCCCAAGAAGAAATGCGATGGAAAGTGGTCTTTGCAAGAAATACCTTTACGGACGATACCCGTAGTCAAAGTATCAACTTTCGTTTGGACCGAAACAACCCCTGCGTGGTGTGCCAAACCCCCGATGAAATTAGTTTAAAAGACGTACAAGCCAAAAACAGAGTCAATCTCCTGCCCTATGTATTTGGAGGACTTTCTGGTGAAAGAAGCAACAATGATTTCGACTATGGTAAACCCAATGGAAATATTGGACTCAGCGGTTTGTTTGATCTTAACAGCGTCACCTCGCTAGAGTTTGCGCTAAATCCTGATTTTTCTCAAGTAGAAGCCGATGTCTCACAAGTAAACGCCAACACCACCTTTGCGCTCTTTTTCCAGAGCGTCGTCCCTATTTCAATGAAGGAAATGAAATCATCAACTCCAACCTCAATACCGTCTATACCCGTACCATCAATGATCCATTGGCCTCTACCAAACTCATTCACCAAGGAGACAACCAAAGGGTGTATTGGTTGGCAGCCTATGACCAAGCTTCTCCTTATCTAATCGCAGGAGAAAACGGCTCTACTACGGGTGAGGGGGGAAAAGCCTTTTCCAATATCTTTAGCTACCAACGCACCTTTGATAAAGGGTCTTATGTTGGTCTCTTGTCCACCAATCGATTTTTCAAGGGTGGAGGAAATGGCCATGTGTTGGGCGTCAATGGGCTATTACGCTTTGCAGAACTTTATACCCTGAATTTTGAAATCAACAAAAGCTTTATCAAAGAACCCACAGCCGATTGGATTGATAGTGATGAAAGTATTGAAGGGAAAACCCTCCGGTTGGATGGAGAAAAGAAAAAAGGCGACGGACTTTATTTCTCTCTAGAACGCAATACCCGAAACTGGAATACCGAACTCTACTACTTCCACTACTCCCCCACTACGAAGCCCCTTTAGGCTTTGTTACTCAAAATAGCATTCGCAATATGCAACTCTCCCATTCTTACACGCTTTATCCTAAAAATAAAGAGGGATGGATACAACAACTTAATGTCAATGTGGGATCTGAATTTACGTTTAATTATAACCGTCTTCGTAAATACTTTGATGTCTTTAACAACACCTTTATTCAGTGGAAAGGCAATTTTAGAACGGGTATTAATTTGATTCACATTGTCAATGAAGAGTTTGTGGGGTTTGTAGGTCGCGACATGACCGAGATCAGTATGTTTAATGGATATAACCCC
>JAYQML010000002.1:2500-525564 GCA_038143735.1 Flavobacteriaceae bacterium | reverse complement strand
GTAGTAAGTGTTTAGGTATTAGCCTAATTTGGCGTCGAGGTTCTCTTTCAACGCAGACAAGAATTGCTGCGTGGTGAGGTAATGCTCTTTCGACAAGTTTTCTTTGTGGATGAGTAGGGCCAAATCTTTGGTCATTTTTCCACTCTCTACTGTTTCGATACAAACCGTTTCTAGCGTCAAGCAAAAGTCGATTAAGGCTTGGTTGCCGTCTAGCTTTCCCCGGTGTTGTAACCCACGTGTCCATGCAAAGATGGATGCAATAGGGTTGGTCGAGGTTTCTTTTCCTTGTTGGTGCTGACGGAAGTGACGGGTCACTGTACCGTGAGCCGCTTCGGCTTCCATGGTTTTGCCATCGGGCGTAACTAGGGTAGAGGTCATTAGTCCTAAAGAGCCAAATCCTTGGGCAACGGTGTCAGACTGTACGTCACCGTCATAGTTTTTACAGGCCCAAACAAAGCCTCCGTTCCATTTCATCGCTGCGGCAACCATGTCATCGATCAAACGGTGTTCGTAGGTGATTCCCGCTGCAGCAAACTTCTCGCTGAACTCATCTTCAAAGACCTCTTGGAAGATGTCTTTGAAACGTCCGTCATAGGCTTTCATGATGGTGTTCTTGGTCGATAAGTACAATGGCCATCCTTTTTTCAAGGCTTGGTTCATACATGAACGCGCAAAACCGTAGATAGAAGAATCGATGTTGTACATACACATGGCAACGCCGTCTTCTTCAAAGTTGTACACTTCCCAGCTTTGTGGCGTTCCACCATCTTCTGGCGTAAACGTCATGGTTAATTTTCCTTTTCCCGTGGTTACCGTGTCTGCCGCTTTGTACTGATCGCCAAAGGCATGACGCCCAATACAAATGGGTTTGGTCCAACCTTGCACATAGCGCGGTACATTGCTCATGATGATGGGCTCGCGGAAGACAGTTCCACCCACGATATTACGGATGGTTCCGTTGGGCGAACGCCACATATTGGATAATTTAAATTCGGTGACACGATCTTCATCGGGTGTAATGGTGGCACACTTGATTCCGACATTGTGCTCCTTGATCGCATTGGCCGCTTTCACGGTAATTTCATCATTGGTCGCATCGCGCGAAGTCACCGATAAGTCGTAATATTTAATGTCTAGATCGAGGTAGGGGAGAATTAATTGTTCTTTGATGAAAGACCAGATAATTCTCGTCATTTCGTCCCCATCCATTTCTACAACAGGGTTTTGTACTTTAATTTTTGCCATGTTTAATTTAATTGTGGTGTATGAAAAAGGCCGCAATAGCGACCTTTGAATATGAATTAACGTTGACGCTCTTTGATGCGTGCTTTCTTACCACGTAACTCTCTAAAGTAGTAGATACGAGCACGACGAACACGTCCACGTTTATTGATTTCGATTTTTTGTAAAGCTGGAAGGTTGATCGGGAAGATACGCTCTACACCGACCGTTCCAGACATTTTGCGAATGGTAAAGGTCTTGGCTAGGCCTTGTCCTTTGATCTGGATAACTACCCCACGATAGAACTGCGTGCGTACTTTTTCTCCCTCACGGATTTCATAGTAAACAGTGATGGTGTCACCCGCTGAAAATTCAGGGAATTCTTTCTTTTCAATGAATTGATCCTGAACAAAATTGATTAAAGATTTCATGTTTATCTTTTTGTGTTTATGGCAGGTAACATACACGGTTTTCGTCAGAGGTTAAATGCGATGGCAAAAATACGATTAATTTTATTCTCTGCAAGGCCTTGTTGTTTAAATTTAATGGATTAATTACAGGCTAATTATCATACCCAAAGGTCTTTACTGCTGTATAGGAGCGAAGCGACCCCATAGCTATTGCGAAGGAGCAAAGCGACTGAAGCAATCCCCTTATTCTCCCAGCAAGTCAGGGCGTAAACGCTGGGTGCGTTCCAGGGCTTGGTCTTCGCGCCACTGTTCTACTGCTGGGGTGTTTCCAGAAGTTAAGATCTCGGGGACTTTCCAGCCTTTGTAATCGGCTGGACGGGTGTAAATTGGTGGGGCCAAGAGTTGATCTTGAAAGCTATCGCTTAGGGCAGAGGATTCATCGCCCAAAACGCCAGGAATTAAGCGAATGATGCTATCGCAAAAAACAGCAGCAGCCAATTCCCCACCCGATAAAACAAAATCACCGATCGAGAGTTCACGGGTAATGAAATGATCGCGAACCCGCTGATCTACGCCCTTGTAATGCCCACAGAGGAGGATGATGTTTTTGTACAACGAACATTGATTGGCGATGGGTTGGGTTAGGGTTTCTCCATCTGGCGTCATGTAGATGACTTCATCATACTCCCGTTGCGCTTTGAGCTTGCTGATGCATTTGTCGATGGGTTCGATCATCATGACCATCCCTGCCCCTCCACCATAGGGGTAGTCATCGACCTGCTTGTATTTATTGAGGCTGTATTCGCGCAGATCGTGGAAATGGATTTTGGCCTTCCCACCCTCAATGGCGCGTTTGACAATAGAGGCCTCGAATGGGCTTTGCAATAATTCTGGAAAGAGGGTAATGATGTCAATACGCATAGCAATCGCTTTCTGCAAAAGTGCAGAATCCTTTTCCAAAAAAAAGCTTTCCCATGGGAAAGCTCAATTTGTGTTACAAACGCAGGCGAATTTTCTCTCCCGACGGATTGATATAGGTGATCCATTCAATGTCATTTGGACTAAAGTCGGCCAAATCTTCCACCGAATAGATGCGTTCTCCATTGATGTCTAAAATAAGTGATCCGGTTTCAATTTGTCCATTGAAATAAGGGCCTGCATCTTCGACCAAAACACCTTTATCAATGCCAAAGGCTTTCTTTTCCTCCGCAGAGAGGTTCTTTAGACTCATGCGAAGAAAAGGAACACTTTGGTTTTTCTCCAAGGTAACAGTCAGTCGTTTTTTGTTTCCATCGCGGTTTAAAAGGACCTCAACAGCATCGCCCGGACGTTTGCTTTCTAAGTAGCCAGTTAAGTCGGAGAATTGTTTAATTTTCACCTCGTCTACTTGTAGCAAGACATCCCCTTCTTTAATCCCCGCTTTTTCAGCTCCCATGCCTTTTACGGTTTGAGCAACATAAAAGCCTTCATTTTCAGTGAGATTTAATTGTTGATTTTGTTCTTTGTATTCGGGCGAAATCGCCGCTCCTCGCACCCCAAGCATTCCTTTTTGTGTACTGCCGTATTCGATTAAGTCTTCAAAGACCTTTCGGGCAATGTTGCTCGGTACGGCAAAAGAATAGCCTTCAAAACTCCCAGACATGGAGGTAATGGCCGTATTGATGCCGATTAATTCTCCGGCAGTGTTCACCAAAGCGCCACCGCTGTTTCCAGGATTGACCGCGGCGTCGGTTTGGAGGAAGGACTGATTTTTATCATCTCGGGCATTTAGATCTCTCGCTTTAGCACTGATGATTCCGGCCGTTACCGTAGAATTTAGGTTAAAGGGGTTCCCGATGGCCAAAACCCACTCCCCAATTTGTGTCGTAGCAGAGTTTCCAAAATAGAGGTAGGGGAGGTTTTCTTCTGCTGTTATTTTTAGTACAGCAATATCGGTATAGGGATCTGTTCCCACCAGTTGAGCAGTATAGCGCGCGTTGTCGTTGGTGGTTACTTCAATCTTTGTCGCACCTTCAATGACATGATTATTGGTGATGATGTATCCGTCTGGCGAAACAATGACTCCCGATCCGGTTCCAATGCGCTCAGGATTACTCCTTAAGCCATAAAAATAGCGCAAAGGGGAATAGTCATTGTCTTGTCGTGAGGTATTTTTTACATGCACCACAGCATCGATACTTTTTTCGGCTGCTGCTACAAAATTTGATGGGGCAGTAGTGTTCCCATTAATGTTGTAAGCATAAGTTGTGGGCTGAACTACGGGTTGATTTTCTGCGAAAGAAACCGCATTTTTGGGGGTAAACAAAAAAATAAGTTGCACCGTAAGAAACGAACTTACAAGCGCAACGCCGATCAATTGTAATGTAGTTTTCATAGAGTAATATTTTTGTTCAAAAATAAGAAAAGCTTGCCCTTGACCAAAAGGGCTTTAACGTGTTTTTAACAGCTAAAAAAAACCTTAAAATATTCCGTAACTTTGTACTCTATGCAATTTGATTTTCACAAATACCAAGGAACAGGAAATGACTTTGTCATGATCGACGATCGTGCGGGGACTTTTCCTTCGGATGACCGCAGCTTTATTGAACACTGTTGTAATCGCCGTTTTGGGGTGGGGGCAGACGGATTAATTTTGGTGCAAGAAAGTGACGCTACTGATTTTAAGATGGTCTATTTCAACGCAGATGGAAGAGAAAGCACCCTATGTGGCAATGGAGCACGTTGTACGGTCGCATTTGCAGCCTCTCTTGGAATGATTACCTCCACCACTCGTTTTGAAGCAATCGACGGGGAGCATACAGCGGTTTTACATCCCGATGGAACAGTGGCTTTACGCATGCACGATGTCACCGAGATTAATTGTGCTGAAGGACACACCTTTTTGGATACGGGCTCTCCTCACTATGTGGAAATGGTAGAAGAACTGAACCAATATCCCGTCAAGGAAAAAGGGCGATTGATTCGTCAGGGGGCACCCTATTTTGACGCGGGCTCCAATGTGAATTTTGTGGAAAAGATAGCCCATGACTTATTTGCTATTCGCACCTACGAGCGCGGGGTAGAAGACGAAACACTTTCTTGTGGAACGGGAGCTACTGCCGTTGCCATTGCGATGCATGAACGTGGTTTTACCCAAGCAAAGCAAGTGCGTATTCAGGTGGAAGGAGGGACCTTAGCGGTTTCTTTTGAGAAAAAAGGAGCGCAGTATACCAACATTGATCTACACGGGCCAGCTCAATTTGTTTTTTCAGGTAAATTAGTAGAATGACCGATCAACTTCACCTTCGAGCCCTGATCGCGGCAGACATCGATTTTCTGTTCAAAATAGAGAACGACCCTTCCTTGTGGCAAGTGTCCAATACCCGAGCTCCGTTTTCCAAAGCAGTATTGGAAGCGTATATTGCTCGTGCTCATGAAGATATATTTACAGCAAAACAACAACGTTTTGTATTGACCAACAGCGCTCAAGCTCCCTTGGGGTTGATCGACCTCTATGATTTTGATTCGCTACATCGACGAGCGGGAGTTGGGATTGTCATTGAAGAAGAAAACCGTGGAAAGGGCTGGGCAAAATTGGCGCTAACGATGATAGAAGAAATTGCGTTTAAACAACTGCAACTCCATCAATTGTATGCTGGTGTTGGCAGAGATAATGTTGCGAGTCTAGCCTTGTTTGAAAAGGCCGGCTATGCGCAAACAGCAATAAAGAAAGATTGGAATTTTTACAATAATTGCTACCATGATGAGGTGGTTTTTCAAAAAATAACGCATGTATAAACGAAAAATCTTTGTCCTAATTGTATTAATCATTGCTGCTTTAGGGTTGTATTTCACCTATACTTTTTATCGGGTGTTCTTTGCGCCAAATACCTCGTTCAATAATGCTACTTCTTACGTATTTATCCCTACAGGCACAACTGTTAGCGCATTGATGGAAGAGATGACTCCTTTACTTCAATCCCCAGAAGATTTCCGCCTAGCTGCTCAAAAGAAAGGCTACTTAGATCGAATTCGCGGTGGAAAGTACGCTATTCAGCAAGGGATGAATAACAATGAAATCATTAATAACCTAAGGGTAAGGTCTTTGCCCGTAAGGGTTACTTTTAACAACCAAGAGCGATTGGAGAATTTGGCCGGTCGCGTTGCCACTCAGATCGAAGCGGATAGTCTTTCCCTGATCACGCAGTTTTTGAATGCTGATTTTTTACGTGAACACGGATTTACGCCCGAAACTGCCTTAGCAATGTATGTGCCGAATTCGTATCAACTATTTTGGAATACGAGTGCAGCTGAATTTCAAGAGCGAATGCTCAAAGAATACAAGCGTTTTTGGACAGCCAAACGACGTGCAGCAGCGGAAGAAAAGGGATTGACCCCTATAGAAGCCATCAGTTTGGCCTCGATTGTTCAGAAAGAATCGATCAAGGTTGAAGAGCGTCCAGTAATCGCCGGTGTATACCTCAACCGTTTGAAGAAACGCATGCGTTTACAGGCAGACCCAACGGTGATTTATGCGATGAAAAAGCAGGCCAATAATTTTGATTTAGTCATTCGTCGCGTACTCAAAAAAGACTTGAAAGTAAAGTCCCCCTACAATACTTATCGTATCAAAGGCTTACCCCCGGGTCCCATTGGAATGCCCGATGTATCGGCCATTGATGCTGTGCTTTTTCCCAGACAACACCCGTACCTTTATTTTGTTGCTGATCCGTCCAAACCGGGCTACCACGATTTTTCTAAAAGCTTAAGGGAACACAACCGCAAAGCAAAGCGTTATTATCGCTGGTTGAACAAACAACGTTTATATCGATAACTCTTTGTGAAACATAAAGATAGCAGGTCTTTTATGAAGGTCTACCTTGATTTTTTTCCATTCTTTAATCGGTGCCGTTTTCACCCATTCTGTTGCTAAGGTTAGGTCGCAAGCAACGCTCAATTGGGTGGTGGGAGCTAGGTGCTTCATGAAGTCTTTCAAGAGTTGTTCGTTTCTGTAGGGTGTTTCTATAAACGCCTGTGTTTGATCGTAATCCCCAGAGTGTTTTTCTAACCGTTTCAATGCTCTTGCGCGTTCTTGCTTATCGATGGGAAGATAACCGTTAAAGGCAAACGATTGTCCATTCATTCCTGAGGCCATGATGGCCAACAAAATGGAAGAGGGCCCCACTAAAGGTTTCACAATAAAGTCTTTAGCATGGGCACGTTTAACCATTACTGCACCTGGGTCAGCTATTCCTGGACAGCCCGCATCGGACAATAAACCCATGGAATAACCTTTTTCCATGGGGTCAAGATAGTTTTGCAATTCCATGGGGTCACTGAACTTGTTAAGTGGAAAGAGCACAAGTTCATCTTGTTTTTTTTGGAGCAATCCGCTTGATAAAGCGGCGTGCTTCTTTTTCGTTTTCAACAATAAAATGGGTAAGTGGCTCAATTGTTTTTCGAATGGTCAAAGGCAATACTTCCATAGGAGGATTTTCCCCCAGTGTACAGGGAATCAAATAGAGAATTGGGCGGTCATTTGGAACTACCTTCACTTCCATTCTTCAAGAATTTTTGTGCAGGCCGTATGAATTTTTTTGAATACAATCTCAAATCCTTCGGGACCGCCATAGTAGGGATCCTCTACCTCTTCGGGATCGAGTAAAAGCCTGACTTTGTTTTTTTCTGCGGTTGTTTGGGCTAGGGAAAGTACATTGTGCAGGTTTTGTTTATCCATTACGAAGATGTGATCGAAGGCCTCAAAATCATCTCGAACAAATTGCCTTGCTTTTTGTTGCGCTATATCGATTCCGTGCGCTTTTGCCGTGGCGATACTTCTGGGATCGGGGGCTGCACCGCTGTGAAAATTTGCTGTACCAGCAGAATCAACAATTATAGAAGTATCCGTTAGTAAGTTTTCAAAAATGCCTTGGGCTAGGGGAGAACGACAAATGTTTCCAAGGCAAACCATCAAAACATTTCCAGCACCCATAAATGTTTAAAGGGTTAACTTCTTGGTGAGGTCGTCGACGTATTTACGGAATTGCTTGTCGGTAAATGAAAGATTGTCTACTGTTTTGCAGGCATGTAAAACAGTGGCATGATCGCGTTTTCCTATTTGTGTACCGATGCTGGCCAAAGAAGCCTTGGTAAATTTCTTAGCAAAGTACATGGCAAGTTGACGGGCTTGGACGATATGGCGTTTACGTGTTTTGGATTGAAGCGTTTCTACATCCATTTGGAAGTATTCCGATACCACTTTTTGAATATAGTCAATACTGACTTCTCGCTTGGTGTTTTTGACAAATTTATCGACAATTTCTCTCGCCAATTCCAGGGTAATGTCCATTTTGTTGAATGAAGACTGCGCAATCAACGATATGATCGCTCCTTCAAGTTCACGTACATTACTCTTAATGTTTTTGGCGACAAACTCAATAATTTCATCATCAATGACTACACCATCGCGATAGAGTTTATTTTTGAGGATAGAAATTCTTGTTTCAAAATTGGGCTGTTGCAATTCTGCAGAAAGTCCCCATTTAAAACGCGACAAGAGTCGTTGTTCAATGTCTTGCATGTCCACCGGAGATTTATCCGAGGTCAAAATGACTTGCTTACCGTTTTGATGCAGGTGATTGAAGATGTGGAAGAAAACATCTTGGGTACCCGATTTTCCCGAGAAAAACTGTACATCGTCGATGATTAAAACATCAATGATTTGATAAAAGTGGATGAAATCGTTCCGTGTATTTTTTTTGACCGACTCAATGTATTGTTGCGTGAATTTCTCTGCAGAAATATACAACACCGTCTTGTCGGGGAATTTATCTTTAATTTGGATCCCAATGGCGTGGGCTAGGTGTGTTTTTCCTAAACCAACATTTCCAAAAATCAACAATGGATTGAAGGAGGTTCCTCCTGGTTTATTGGCTACTGCAATACCTGCCGAACGGGCTAGGCGGTTAGCGTCACCTTCTAAAAAGTTGTTGAAGTTATAATTGGGGTTGAGTTGAGATTCTATCTGAAGGTGACGAATTCCTGGAATGACAAAAGGATTTCGTAATTGTGTACTCATGCTACTTAAAGGAGCATCTACCTGTTGCGATTTTAGCGATGCTTGCTGGCTACTCGGAATACTCTCGGTAAAGGGTTGCTTGTTTCCGTAGGTATTTTCCATTTTGATCACGTAGACCAGGCGAGCGGATTCTCCCAATTCTTTGGTGAGCGCAATCTTGAGTAACTTCACATAATGTTCTTCCAGCCACTCGTAAAAAAATTTGCTAGGGACCTGTATACTCAACGCATTATCGGAGAGCTTTAAAGGTACAATGGGCTCAAACCATGTTTTGTAGGCTTGCGGTTGAATATTATCCTTGATAAAAGAAAGGCATTTATTCCAAGATGATTCAGCGCTTTGTTCCATTGAAAAGGATAAATCGGTGGTTTTTAGTGAAATTCGTTTTGGTAAATATGTTCAACAAATATTGGAAAAAAAAAATAAAAAAAAAATAGTTTTGGGGTTGATTATAAAGTTTTTTTTCCTGAAATTAAGCACGCTTCTATTTTAATAAAATTCGCAAAAAAAAATTGAAATTCCACTTCGTTTCCGCCCCCATTATCGTTCGCTACGGTGAAACGGATCAAATGGGCATTGTTCATCACAGTAATTATTTACGTTATTTTGAGGTAGCCCGTCTAGAATGGCTTACCCAACTTGGTATTTCCTATAACAAAATGGAGGAGGAGGGGGTAATGATGCCGGTGATTGCTGCTCAGGTTGAGTACAAAATACCTGCAAAATTTGAAGATGCTTTGAGAATCAAGATTCATTTGCGTTCCGTTCCGTTGGTAAAAATGATTTTTGATTATGAATTAAGGAATCAAAATGATGAACTGGTGTGCACTGCCTCAACTACCCTAGCATTTATGCAGTCCAGTAGTCGTCGCCCCATTCGTTGTCCAAAACCTTTTATGACTGTTTTTTCGGCTTTGGTAAAAGACTAACGTATCGGTTATTCCCATTGGCTATTTTATTCCCTGTAATTGTTGGAGCAGCAATTCCTTCCTGTAGTGCATTGGGTGAAATAAAAATACGTGCTTCGTCCCACAGAGCCTGATCAATAAAATGATGCAGGGTTTTCCTGCCTCCTTCAACCAAAATTGACGAAATCCCCTGCTGGTACATAAAACGTAAACTACGCTCAAGAAATTGGTCTGGCGAACTATCTTTATCCAAACCGAGTATTTCTTTGGTGAGCTGAAGATGCTACGCCGATGCATCAAAAAAATGAGCACTAATGGGGATTCGACCCAATGGATCAAAGACAATACGAATAGGGTTGTTCCCGCTTACCCAACGACTGGTCAATTTTGATTGTCTGCTATTATGGTTTCTGCACCCACTAAAATCCCTTCCTCTTCCGTTCTCCATTGGTGTACCATAATTTGGTCTTCTTTAGTGCTCAAAAAAACAGGTTTTTTTTCGGAACGTTGATGGGGGAGTGGAGCGATGAATCCATCGATACTTTCTGCCCACTTTAAAACAATGTAGGGGCGTTTTTTTTGGTGTACGGTAAAGAAACGTTTATTCAATTCTTTGGCTTCTTTTTCCAGTATACCCACAATCACCTCAATGCCTGCTTTTTTTAACGTAAGTATACCACTGCCATTTACTTGGTCAAACGGATCTACACATCCTATAACAACCCTTTTGAACTGGTGTGCGACAATTAAATTGGAGCAAGGAGGCGTTTTTCCAGTATGGTTACAGGGCTCTAGGTTAACATAAAGGGTGCTTTCTTTCAGTAAAGCTTTGTTTTTTACAGTATCAATTGCATTGACTTCAGCATGGGCTTCCCCTGCTTTTTTGTGCCAGCCCTCTCCAATGATGGTATTGTTGTGAACAATTACACTTCCAACAAGTGGATTAGGATAGGTCTTTCCAAGGCCCTTCACCGCCAAATCAAGACAGCGTTGCATATAGGGTTCATGGTATGTGTTTTCCTGTTTTAATTCCAATGGGAAAATGGTATTTTAGCGTAAAGTTTAATTGTACCAAAGATAGAAAGATATGGCAATCATTCGCAGGGTTCGTCCAGAAGATGACAAATTACTAGCCACGATTATCCGTTCTGTATTGATCGAATTGGGTGTCCCAAAGTTGGGACTGCATATGCAGATCCTGAACTCGATTTTATGACGTTAACGTATGAAAAGACCGCAGTGCTTATTTTGTGGTGGAGGTTGAGGGTGAATTACTCGGCGGGGCTGGTATAGCACCATTGTCGGGAGAAGATCCATCGGTTTGTGAATTGCAGAAAATGTATTTTTCTTCCGCTGCACGGGGCTTAGGATTGGGAAAGCAAATGATCGATACCTGTCTTGACTTTGCTAGAGCGAATGATTACACGCTTTGCTATCTCGAAACTCTACCTTATATGAAAGCAGCGCAAAAACTTTATCTGAAGACGGGTTTTGATTACATCGATGGACCGATGGGGGATACAGGGCATACTTCGTGTAACGTTTGGTTGACAAAATCCTTGGTATGACCCTAATCGAACAACGCAATCTTTTTCGTTCAGCCCTAGAGCAGCTCTATTCTATTAAGGAAATAGACGATTTATTTAAACGAGCCATTATGCATTTTTTTTCATGGCCATCCCTTAAAGTAGGTCTGGAACCTAATTATGTATTAAACGCAGCAGAAGAAAACCAATTGAATGATTTGCTGGATGAATTGGTTTTGGGCCGTCCTTTTCAATACTGTCTGGGGATTTCACGCTTCATGGAACTTGATTTAGTTGTGGGACCTGGGGTACTCATTCCACGTCCAGAAACAGAAGAATTGACAGCGTGGGTTTTGTCGGAAAAGAACGAATCTACCAAAAATGTATGGGATATTTGCACAGGTTCTGGTTGTATTGCTTTAGCACTTAAGTATGCTCAGCCCGATTGGTTGATCAAAGGGTTTGATGTCAGTACCGTTGCCCTTGAGCTGGCAAAAGAAAATGCCAAAAACTTAGGTTTGAACGTTTCTTTTGAAAAAAACGATCTGTTAGATTGGCACAACAGCACCCAAAGATGCGATCTCATTGTTTCTAACCCTCCGTATGTATTGCCCTCAGAGAAAATTAACATGCATACCAACGTGGTGGATTATGAACCTGCTCTAGCGCTTTTTGTGCCCGAAGAAGATCCCTTGCTTTTCTACCGAAAGATTTTCGAAATAGCCGCTTCTTGTTTATCAAAAGATGGACAGATTTATGTTGAAATCAATCCTTTGTTGCTGGATGAGTTAATTGCGCTGGGAAAAGCAAAAGGCTTTTCTTCTACTAACGTCAAAAAAGATATCTTTGAGAAAGATCGTTTTGTAAAATTTAGCCACTAAGCATGACAACAGCTGATAGAATTCATCAATTACGCGAACAACTACATCAATTAAACTATGCCTATTATATAGAGGACAAACAAATGATAAGCGATTTTGAGTTCGATCAATTATTGAAGGAATTACAGAATCTAGAAGCGCAGCATCCCGAGTTGTATGATCCAAATTCACCTACGATGCGTGTTGGAGGTGGTGTGACAAAAAATTTTCAAACCGTCACCCACAACGAGCGAATGTATTCTTTAGACAATACGTATTCTGCTGAAGAGTTGGAGGATTGGTTAAAGCGAATAGAGAAAATTAACGGTGCGCCCATCACATCCTTTACCTGTGAGTTAAAATTTGACGGCGCCTCGATCAACATGACCTATGTCGATGGCGAATTGCAAAAAGCGGTTACGCGCGGTGATGGATCACAAGGCGATGATGTAACAACCAACGTGAAAACAATCCGAAATGTTCCCTTAAAACTATCGGGAGATTTCCCTCCTTTATTCGATATTCGCGGTGAGATCATTTTGCCGTTAGCAGGTTTTGAAGCCCTTAACAAGAAACGCGTGGCAGCAGGAGAAGAGCCCTATCGAAACCCGAGAAACACCGCCTCTGGATCACTCAAATTACAAGATAGTAGCGAAACAGCTCGTCGTCCACTCGAATGTTTTTTTTATGCCCTCTCAGGAGATTTAAATTATGCTACGCACTGGGAGTCACTGTCCAAAGCACGCAGCTGGGGATTTACGGTACCAGAGAGCATGGAACAATTATCTACCCTCGATGAATTGCTAGCGTACATCGATCGTTGGGGGAAACAACGCGCCAGCCTTCCTTTTGAGATTGATGGAGTAGTGATTAAGGTAAATGCTATTGAAGTGCAAGAAACACTTGGATTTACGGCTAAGTCACCCCGCTGGGCAATTTCTTATAAGTACAAAGCGGAGCAAGTAAGCACGCGCTTAAATGCTGTTTCCTATCAGGTTGGACGAACCGGTGCTATAACGCCAGTAGCAAATTTAGCACCAGTGCAATTGTCGGGTACCATTGTGAAACGTGCTTCATTGCACAATGCCGATCAAATTGAAAAGCTCAATCTTCGTTTGGGGGATTATGTCTATGTTGAAAAGGGAGGAGAGATCATTCCCAAAATTATGGGCTTTGACCCTAATCGTCGAGGGAATTTGGCTGATGTCATTGAATATATAACACATTGTCCAGATTGTGAAGCACCCCTCCATCGAATTGAAGGAGAAGCACAGCACTATTGTACAAATGATGCTTTTTGTCCGACGCAAATTATTGGGAAAATGCAACATTTTGTAGGGAGAAAGGCCATGGACATTGAGGGGATTGGTGGAGAGACCATTGCCCTGTTGTACCATCAAGGTTTGGTGCGTAATATTGCCGATCTATATCGCTTGAAAAAAGAACAATTGCTCCCTTTGGAGCGGATGGCAGAAAAATCAGTTGATAACCTCTTGGCCGGTGTTTTAGCCTCAAAAAAGCAGCCTTTTCACAAGGTTTTATTTGGACTTGGAATTAGGCATATTGGGGAAACAGTAGCCAAGCGCTTGGCAGAGCATTTTACCTCCATGGATGGTTTGATGCAAGCCAGTGCAGAGGATCTCTTAGCAGTAGATGATATAGGAGAAAAGATCGTCGAAAGCTTACATGCTTATTTTTCCGTTCCGGAAAACCTTCAAATGATTCAAGATTTGAGGACCTACGGCCTCTCACTGGAGGCTGAAAAAATAGTACAGGCTTCTTCTATTCTTAAAGGTAAAACAATTGTTGTCTCGGGTGTTTTTGAACATAATTCTCGCAATGCCTTGAAAAAAATGATCGAAGATAATGGCGGAAAAGTGGGGAGTTCAATTTCTTCCAAGACATCATTTGTCTTAGCAGGAGATGCCATGGGTCCAAGCAAAAAGGAAAAAGCAAGCAAATTGGGTATCCCTTTGGTTGATGAATCATCGTTTTATGAAATGTTATGATTCTAACATTTGTGCGATAAATAAAACTATTTCCTTCAGCTATTTCATAGCACCAATCGGTTTGTTACATTTGCAAAAAAAAAAGTAGTTCGTGTTTAAAAAATTTTGGCATCGGCGAGCGTTTGCAAAAGAACTGAAAAAGGCACTTTCGGCAAAGGACCTAGAACAGTCTTTTAAGATAAAGAAAGTCAATGTTGTTTTGGATGCTTCTTTGGGGATAAGCCGTGACTTTTTTTTGGACTTGGCCAAGCAATTTTCAATCCCGCAAACGAGTGTTTCAATTCTTGTTTTTGCCTCTGGGAAAAAAATTGACAATGAATATGTTCACTTTTTCAATAGGAAGGACATTAGTTTTTTCGGAAAATTCAGCAATGAGCTAAGCCTTTTTTGTGCGAAGGAAGCGGATTTACAGATCAACTATCTCAATAAAAAAAACCTCTATTTCGAGTGGGTTGCTTGTGCTGCAAAAAAGAAATTAAGTGTTGGTTTTTCAAAAGCTAATCTTGAGATAAATGATCTTGTTTTAGCCCTCGATCCCACAAACACAGAATTAGTGAATAAGGAACTTGTGAACTACCTAAGTATCCTTAAAAAAATATAATATGCAAGAATTGAAAGGAGTGGGTGTAGCTATGATAACACCTTTTACTGAAACTGGAGCAATTGATTACAATGCATTGCAAGATCTGATTGAGCTATATGCCGAAGGAGGGATAGATTATTTAGTCGTGTTAGGAACCACTGCTGAGTCTGTCACATTGAGTTCAGCGGAGAAAGCGACGCTTATACGAAAGGTGGTTGAATACAATCAAAACCGTTTTCCGTTGGTAGTTGGTATGGGAGGAAATAATACCGCTGCTTTGGTTGAAGAGATTGAAAACACCAATTTCGATGGGTATTCAGCCATTTTATCGGTTTGTCCTTACTATAATCGTCCCAACCAAGAAGGGATTTTTCAGCACTTTAGTGCGGTGGCGACAGCCTCACCTTTACCTGTAATTTTGTACAATGTTCCCTCTAGAACGGGTGCTTCAATAGCAAATGAAACCACTTTGCGTTTAATTAACACCCACAAAAACATTATTGGTATCAAGGATGCCTCGGCTGATATGAAACTTGGAGAAGCACTAATTAAAGCTGTTCCAGATCACTTTTTGGTTTTGTCGGGAGATGATGAGACAGCGCTCAATTTGTGTGAAAATGGCGGTCATGGTGTAATTTCTGTTATTGCCGGCGGTCTTCCCAAACATTATTCTGAGCTTATCCATTTGGGTTTAAAGGGAGAATCTGCTGCGGCCCATGTTGGCTTAGCCAAACTCCTTCCCATGATACATTTGATCTTTGAAGAAGGGAATCCTACGGGTGTAAAAGCATTGTTAGCCCATCAGAAGTATTGTGGTAATCAACTGCGTTTGCCTCTGGTTAAGGCGAGTTCTGCCTTACAAGAAAAGATTAAAAGTGCTTTTTCACAGCTTGTTTAATTTAATGTTAAAGCGAAAATAAAGTGAGCGAGTAAGCCACATTAGTAGTACTTTTCAAATTCGTTTTAATTGACTAGATTTGCACCATGTTAAAAATCATCCGATTTACCTTTGCTGCTATTGTCCTGATTGGATTATTTGCTTCTTGTAGTGCCTACCAGAAAATACTGAATAGCTCAGACACGGCTGAAAAGTACAAGGCGGCAGAAGCATATTACACCACGGGCGAGTATAGAAAGGCCAATCGATTGTTTGAGCAAATTTTGCCTTCCTACCGAGGAAAGCCCCAAGCGCAAAGGATCATTTTTTCTTTGCGGATTCGTATTTTCAAATTAAAGACTACTATCTGGCTGCCTACCAATTCGAAAGCTTTGTTCGTTCTTACCCCAACAGTGCACGGGTAGACGAAGCTAATTTTATGGCGGCAAAATGTTACTATATGCTTTCTCCTAAGTATAGCCTAGATCAAAAAAATACCAACGAAGCAATCGATAAGCTGCAAATATTTATCGACAATTACCCTAAATCGGAATACATTACAGAAGCAAATGCCTTTATTCAAGAATTGCAGACCAAATTGGAAAAGAAAGACTTTGAAATTTCTAAGCAATATCACACTATTCGTGATTATAAAGCATCGATAAGCTCCTCAAACAATTTTATTTCTTCCTACCCAGGAACTCCTTTCCGAGAGGATGCCTTTGTATTACAAGTTTATTTCTTCTTATGAAATAGCGATAAATAGCATTCCTGCCAAGAAATTAAGCCGACTAAAAGAACTCAGTGAAATTTATCAAACGCTTCTACGCTACTATCCTGAAACGCTGTTTATTGAAGAGGTGGACAAGAAGATGGATCGCGTTGCAAAGGAGATAGCCACGATAGAAAAGAACAATACTAGCACGACGACTAAATAATCGATATGACCAAGTACAGAGAATCTAAAGCACCAGCTTCAACAACTACTTATGACAAGAATAAAGTAGAAGGTGAAACAAAAAACATTTATGAAGCCATTGCCATTATCGCAAAGCGCTCTTCACAAATCAATTTGGACATCAAGAAAGAATTGCACGAAAAACTTGATGAGTTTGCAACACACAACGACAGTTTAGAAGAAATTTTCGAAAACAAGGAGCAAATTGAGGTGTCTAAGTTTTATGAAAGTCTTCCAAAGCCACATGCTTTAGCTGTAGACGAATGGTTGAATGACCGAGTCTACCACCGTAACACTGAGGAATAAGTCCTATGTCAGTGCTTAGTGGAAAGAAAGTTCTTTTGGGGATTACTGGAGGCATTGCTGCATACAAAACACCCTTGCTTGTCCGTGCACTAGTGAAAAAAGGTGCTGAAGTAAAGGTAGTAATGACACCCTCGGCACTTGACTTTGTTACACCACTAACCCTATCGACACTTTCGAACCACCCCGTTCTATCTCGTTTTACCGCTGAAGGAAAAACAGATCATCCAGAATGGAATAATCATGTTGAATTAGCCCTTTGGGCTGATCTTTTTTTGATTGCACCCGCTACGTCGAACACATTGTCCTCTATGGCTCATGCTCGATGTAATAATTTATTACTTGCCTGTTATCTTTCAGCACAATGCCCAATTTTCATTGCCCCTGCAATGGATTTAGATATGTACGCTCACCCAGCAAATCAGGCAAATATGGAGAAGTTACTCAGTTTTGGGCATTGTATTTTCCCAGCTCAGGAGGGGTTCTTAGCAAGTGGCCTAGAAGGGAAGGGAAGAATGATGGAACCCGAAGAAATCATCCGTGGCCTAGAAGAAAACCTCCAAGCCAACGCCCCCTTACATGGAAAGCAGGTATTGATTACTGCCGGACCCACCTACGAAGCCATTGATCCTGTTCGCTTCATTGGGAACCATTCTTCTGGAAAAATGGGTTTTGCCCTAGCCGAGGAAGCTGCTTCGCTAGGAGCGAGCGTAGTATTGGTTTCTGGTCCCACTGCACTTTCTACGGAGCATCCCAGCATCGATCTAGTTCCTGTACTATCGGCTGCAGACATGCAAGCAGCTGTTTTTAAATATTATGATAAGGTAGATATAGCCATAGCTTCTGCAGCAGTTGCCGATTTTAAGCCGGCTACACCAGCCGAACAAAAAATAAAAAAGCAAAGTGGTTTACCGCAAATCCATTTAACCGAAACCGCAGATATACTTGCGCAAATGGGACAAGAGAAGAAAGGACAGTTTTTGGTTGGTTTTGCCCTGAAACAGAGAATGAACTGCAAAATGCAAAGCGCAAATGTGCGCAAAAAAACCTTGACGCGATTGTACTAAATTCGCTCAATGATGCCAATGCTGGTTTTGGAGGAAACCAAAATAAAATTACCTACATCACCAGTAAAGGAACTACGGTTGCCTTTGATTTGAAACCAAAAACTGCCGTTGCCAAAGATATTTTTACCCAAATCCTAAGTGCACTATGAAAAAGCTTTTCGTTTTATTTCTTTTTCTTGCCATCAGTTATTTGCTCAAGTCATCGATTGCCGTTTTGTTGTTAATGCCGATTTAGTGAATCAAACCAATCAGCAAGTATTTGCTACACTAGAGCAGTCACTAAATGAATTTATTAACGCAAAAGCCTGGACAGACGAAAACCTAGAGAACAAAGAAAAGGTACGCTGTAGCATGATCTTTAATATCAATGCATTTAATGGCGCGCGTTTTGAAGGTACGCTACAAGTGCAGGTCGAGCGTCCCGTGTATCAAACCAATTACTATACCCCCTTGTTTAATTTCCTCGACAAGGATATTGTTTTTTCCTACCAAGAATATCAACCCTTATTCTACAATCCAGCGACCTATGAGTCGAACCTAATATCATTGATAAGTTTCTATGTTTTTATGGCTATGGGCATAGAAGCCGATAGTTTTGCATTGAGAGGTGGTACTAACTTTTTTAGAGAGGCACAACAAATCCTCAGTTTAGCGCAACAAAATGGTACCAAAGGGTGGAACCAGGGGGATGGAAATAACAATCGATTTTGGTTGATAGATACCATGCTTTCCAACAATTTTAAAGAATACCGCGATGTGCAATATAAGTACCATCGCGATGGAATGGATCGAATGTATGAAGACGCTACAGCAGGAAAAAAAGGGATTATGAATGCCCTTAATGCGTTCAACCGTTTGTTCAATCGCCGTCCAAATGCGCTATTGATTCAAACATTTTTTGATGCCAAGGCAGATGAAATTGTGGATGTATTTTCGTCTGGCCCTGAGGTTGATTTTAGTGAAACCAAAGCAACGCTGAACAGAGTGGCCCCCTTTTTTGGACCAAAGTGGAAAAGAATTAAATAGTGAATATCTTTGTCGTTGCGCATACGTCCTAGTATATTTGGGTAAATAAAATTTCTACACCGCTGTGCTGACAGAATTAACCATATCTAATTTTGCTTTAATTGACCAACTTGAAGTCAATTTTTCCCACGGAATGACAAGTATTACTGGGGAAACAGGTGCAGGAAAATCAATACTATTGGGCGGATTGGCACTTGCTTTGGGAAAGCGTGCCGATTTATCCACGCTAAAGGATAAATCGAGAAAGTGTTTTATTGATGCGACCTTTTCGATCAGTGCCTATGGTTTGCAAGATTTTTTTCATTCCTTCGATCTAGACTATGGCGCGATTACCACCGTACGTAGGGAAATCGTCCCCTCGGGAAAATCACGAGCATTTATTAACGACACTCCTGTTACACTAGATGTTTTACAGCAATTAGGTGAACGCTTAATCGATGTACATTCGCAAAACCAAACGTTGTCATTGGTTCAAGAAGATTACCAATTAGATGTTCTAGATGCTTTGGCCAAGAATACAGCCCCCCTTGAAGAGTATGCTTCCGTTTTGCAGGCGTACAAAACAGTTACCCAAAAAATCGAATCCCTTAGTGCACAAAAAACAGCCTTAGAAGAAGAACGCGATTATAATCGATTTTTATTGGAGGAGTTAAACGCCGCTCCTTTGACCGAGAATTCCATGGAAGCGATGGAGAGTGAAATTCAAGCCCTCAGTAGCGTAGAAGAACTGGAAGAGAACTTGACAAAGGCCCTACAAATTATAGAAGAAGAGCAAATGGGCATTGCTGTTCAGTTGAACGAAGTTCGTGCTTCTCTGCAAAAAGTGGCCGGAATCAGTGAGCGCTATGAACAATTATCTTCTCGGGTGGAAAGCTTGCGAATAGAATTGACCGATGTATCGAGCGAATTGTCTAATGCACAGGAAATGGTCGAAGCGAACCCTGCCCGTTTGGAACAATTGAATGGGCAGTTGCAATTGCTCAACGACCTCTTAAATAAACATCATGTTCAAACGATAGAGGAGTTGGTAGAACGACGAAACCAACTGGAGGAAAAAGTTATCCAAACAGAAAACTTGGAAGAAGACCTACAGACCTTAGGCAAAGAGCAAAAAGAATTAATTGATCAACTCGAAGCATTGTGTCTACAGTTAGGGGAAAATAGACAGAAGGCTATTCCTGTGTTTACAGAACAGATGGAGAAAATTCTCGCCCTTTTGGGAATGCCCAACGCAAGATTTAAATTAGCGCTAATCCCCACAGATAGTTACCTGCGACATGGAAAAGAAAGGTTAGATTTTGCTTTTTCTGCCAATAAGGGAAGCGATTTTGGACCATTAAAAAAGTAGCCTCTGGTGGAGAGTTATCCCGAATTATGCTAAGTATAAAAGCCATTTTGTCTCAGTTTAAAACCCTGCCTACGATCATTTTTGACGAAATTGATACTGGTGTGTCAGGAGAAGTGGCCTACAAAATAGCTGACATCATGCATCATATGGGGAAATACATGCAGGTAATGACCATCACCCATTTACCTCAGGTAGCCGCCAAAGGGGCCCATCATTTTAAGGTCTTCAAAGAAATCCGTGATGGAAGTACCTTTACTCAATTAAAAAAACTTAAAAGTGAGGAGCGAATTGAAGAAGTTGCTCAAATGCTTGCAGGAGATGCACTTAGCGATACTGCGCTTCAACACGCAAAAGAGTTATTGAATTAACGTATATTTGTGCATCATATAAAATCGAATAAATTATGTCCCACAACTTATTAAAAGGGAAAAAAGGAATCATATTTGGTGCGCTAGATCACCAGTCTATCGCATGGAAAACAGCTGAAAGTGTTCATGCGCAAGGAGGCCAAGTTGTCTTGACCAATGCACCAGTTGCCATGCGCATGGGAACCATTAACGAACTGGGTGAACAAATCAACGCTCCCGTAATTCCTGCTGATGCAACATCCTTGTCTGACTTAGCACATCTAATTGACAAAGCAATGGAACACTTTGGAGGGAAAATTGACTTTGTGTTACACTCCATTGGAATGTCGGTCAATGTGCGCAAAGGTAAACACTACACAGCCCTTAACCATGACTGGATGACCAAAGGATGGGACGTTTCTGCCGTTTCTTTTCACAAACTTATGCAAACCTTGTACGAAAAAGATGCCATGAATGAGTGGGGAAGCATTGTAGCATTGACCTACATTGCTGCTCAGCGCACTTTTCCCAACTACAATGACATGGCCGATAACAAGGCTTACCTAGAGTCTATTGCACGCAGCTTTGGCTATTATATGGGTAAAGACAAAAAGTAAGGGTGAATACAATCTCTCAATCTCCAACCCTTACCACTGCAGGTCAAGGGGTAAAAGGGTTAGACGGATTTTTAACCTATGCTTCCAAAACATCACCCTTAGGCAATGCTTCCGCCAAAGAATGTGCTGATTATACCGTGATGATGTTCTCTGATTTCACCAAAAAGGTCACCATGCAAAACCTTTTTCATGACGGAGGTTTTTCTACCACTGGTGTTAGTCAAGAGGTGATTGATTCCTTGCAGTAAAAACCACATATGAAGAAGGACCCCGCTTTTATTTCCTCTTTGCAGAAAGCTTCGATGGACAAAGGGCGGACAAAGTTCTTTCTCAGTTTTTTGTTGCTTTCTTTTATCTTTTGGTTTATTGCGAAATTTTCCAAAGAATACACTGAGGTAATGGAGTTTCAATTGGAGTTGTCGGATCTTCCTGCATCAATCATCCCAATAATCAATAGAGCTCCTCAAATAGAAGTTACCCTAAAGGCCTCTGGGTTTCAATTCCTGTATTATCAATTGGTGGATAGTAACCTAGAAGTTGATATGAAAAGCGCATCCTTTGAAGGCGGTACTGCAACTCTTCCGCTTACTGGGCAGTTTCAAGATTTACAAGAACAATTATTGGGAGATACGCAAATATTGAATTTATTTCCATCCACATTCGAATTTGATTATCAAATTCAGGCATCAAAACGGATACCTGTTTTAGCACCTAAATTGGAAATGGCTATTGGTTATGCCATTACTTCTGTTCGCTTTTCACCTGATAGCATTGATTTAATTGGCCCGAAAGAAGTAATAAAAACGATAAATGCCTTCCGACCCACCCTTGCGACTAAACAAAAAATAACCACTAGTATGGAGCAGTATGTCGCGATTTCTCCAACCCTTGAACAAACTTTTTTTGAGCAAGATCGCGTTTTGATGCAAGTTGAGGTTGACCGTTTTTCTGAACGTAGTTATTTGTTACCCATAGAAACCGACAACCTCCCTTCGGACAAGGTGTATAAGTTCTTTCCGAATCATGTCACGCTTACTTTTTCAGCTCCATTGAAAGAGCTGAAGAATATTCGTCAAGAAGATTTTAAAATAGGAGTTAGCCCAAGTAAGATAAATGCATCCAATCAAAAAATACGGTTAGAAGTTTTGGAAGCACCAGATAATATCATCAATATGCGTTGGGAACCCAAAGAAGTAGATTATTTGCTTCGTCAATAAAAGAAAATGGCAAAGATAATTGGACTTACCGGAGGAATTGGAAGTGGTAAAAGCAAGGTTGCTTCTGCTTTCGCTGCCCTTGGAGTTCCTTGTTACATTGCTGATAGCGAGGCAAAGAAACTGATGCAAGCTTCTCCAGAGGTAAAGGAAAAGTTGATTGCTCTTTTTGGAACAGAAGCCTATCAGGACAATGTATTGAACAGAACACATATTGGCGATATTGTTTTTCACGATCCTGAAAAACTAAAGGCACTCAATACTATTGTGCATCCAGCTGTTGGAAAGCATTTTGCGCATTGGCTAACACTTCAACAGGCGCCTTATGTGATCAAAGAAGTGGCAATATTGTTTGAAACAGGTGGTCAGGCCTTTGTAGATAAAAGCCTTTTAGTTACAGCACCACTTGAGCTGCGTATTGAACGTGTAATGCAACGCGACGGATGCACAAAAGAAGCAGTGTTAGCAAGAATAAACAACCAATGGAAAGATGAACAGCGCATTCCATTAGCGGATTATGTACTAGAAAATATCGACTGGTCATCGACCAACCAACAAATTCAAGCGTTGCATAATCGCTTTCTATCATTGAAGGATTAACATAGCCTTAGGAAAATCTCTTGAAGAATTTCATCACCTTTGTGAAGCTATATGGGTAATATTTATGAAAAAATCCTACTTTTTGGCGTTAATGTTATTTATGATACTTGCTGTAACTGGAATTATCATAATTCAATGGTACTTTATCTATACCTCCATTGACAATAGAGAAGAGGAGTTCTCTATGGCTGTAAAACAATCCATGAGTGCAGTAGCTAGCGAAATACAAGAGAATGAACTTAGACACTACATTGAAACCTTCGATCGCTTAAAAGACTCCCTAGGTAAGCCAGATAGTTCACAATTGAGTAATTTCTTTATGTTCTATGATAGTGATGATGAATCTAACCTATCTTCCTTGTTTACTTTTGGTTTGTTAGAAGAAGATTATTCTGTTCCATTTGCAGGAGAAGCAGGGGAGGATATTGCACAAGTGAAAGATATAAAAGGCATTGCAACTACGCGCATTTTTAAAGAAGCCTTTGATCGAGAAAATAATCGTCGTTCGTTCTCCACCAATACCTATAAACGAATAGAGCGCATCAACGCATTTGATCAGGCGACTTATGCATCCATTTTTTCAAAAATGGCCAATACTTTCCCAATACACAAACGGCTCGATTCACAAGAGTTAGCGTATTTATTGACGCGAGAATTGAAGTCACGAAAGATCAATACACCTTTTGAGTTTGGGGTATTTAGTGATGGACTTTCCACTCGAATATCCTCCAATAATTACAATGAAACACAAACGGGACCAAGTTATAGTATCCCTATTTTTGATGATGATCAAACGAGTAATTCGTATGATTTGATCGTTTCCTTTCCACAAAAAAACAGCTATGTACTATCTTCTATTGTTGGGGTAGCCAGTTTGTCGTTGGTATTGACGCTTTTGATTATCGTTCTCTGTGGAATATCATTGTACCAAATCTTGCAACAAAAGAAAATTTCTGAAATTAAATCAGATTTCATCAACAATATGTCGCACGAGTTTAAGACCCCTATTGCAACCATTAAACTTTCCATAGATGACATTGAGAATCCCATGATTATAAACAATCAACAAAAGGTGGCGCGTTATTTGGGTATGATGCGATAAGAAAACAAGCGGATGCAAGATCAAGTAGAAACCGTTTTAATGATTTCACAGTTGGAAAAGGGATCAACTCCAATGGAGTGTTCAACGCTCGATGCACATCAAATTATTGAGGACGCCATAAGTCATGTTGCCTTAATTGTTCAAAATCGTGCAGGGATCATTTACAAAAATTTACATGCACAACCATCACTGATTTCAGCCAATAAGCAGCATTTGACCAATGTATTAACCAACCTGCTTGACAATGCTATCAAATATTCTGAAGATTCTCCGATCATTGAAATCAGCAGCTTTACAGCGGAAAATCAGATTGTGATCGAAATTAAAGATGAAGGAATTGGTATGGATTCTGAAACCTTACAATTGATTTTTGATAAGTTTTACCGGCAGCAAGGAGGGAATGTTCACAATATAAAAGGACATGGTTTAGGATTGTCCTATGTCAAAAAAATTCTTAACTTATTAAATGGCACAATTCATGTAACGAGTAAAAAGGGGAAAGGTTCAACCTTTTTGATTAAGCTGCCCCTTGTAATTAACCCAAACTAAAGAAAAATGAAAGTAAATAATAGACGAATCCTTTTGGTGGAAGATGACCCAAATTTTGGAAGTATATTGAAAGAGTACCTTATGATCAATAGCTACGATGTGACTCTGGCTAAAAACGGAATCGAAGGTTTCGAGAAGTTCAAAAAAGAAGATTTCGATCTATGCCTATTAGATGTTATGATGCCTTATAAAGATGGATTTACGCTGGCAAAAGAAATACGCGAAAAGAACGAGTCCATTCCACTTATTTTTCTCACGGCAAAAACAATGAAAGATGATGTGTTGAAAGGCTTTAAGATTGGCGCCGACGACTATTTGGCAAAGCCTTTTGATTCTGAGGTTTTATTGGCCAAAATTAAGTCAATTCTGGGACGAAGAGTTACATCTGTCACTACAGAATCAGACGAAATGGAATTCACCATCGGCGATTTCAACCTCAATTCAAAACTGCGCTTATTGGCTTATAAAAAAGAGGAGCCTATTAAGTTATCTCCAAAAGAAAGTCAATTGTTGCGCCTGCTAGCCCTTCATATTAATGATTTGCTTCCCCGCGAAAAAGCCCTAAATAAGATATGGCGCGATGATAATTACTTTACTTCACGTTCGATGGATGTGTATATCGCAAAATTACGTAAGTACTTGAAGAAAGATAGCAAGGTGGAAATTCTCAATATTCATGGGGAGGGATTCAGGTTGGTAGTGAGTGCTTAGTGTGTACTTCTCGGGTGAAAGTTATTCAATGTTTTTGATAAATGACGGGTATCGACGTGCATGTATACCTCTGTTGTAGTAATGTTTTCGTGTCCCATCATAAGTTGAATTGAACGCAGATCTGCTCCGTTTTCCAATAAATGTGTGGCAAATGAATGTCGGAAGGTGTGTGGAGATGTTTTCTTTTTAATGCCTGCATTGGCGGTGGCCTTGCGCACTATGGTAAAAATCATAGCTCGCGTTAATTGACGCCCATGTTGATTGAGGAAAACAATGTCTTGATCTTCTTTTTGAATGGATACATGCACACGAATTTCGTTGATGTAATGTTTTAATTGTTTCGCGCAAACCCCTCCTAAGGGAACCAAACGTTGTTTATTTCCTTTTCCAGTGACCAATAAAAGCCCTTCTTCAAAATGGATGTCAGAGATACGTAAATTGATCAATTCGCTTACCCTTAATCAACTTCCATACAGGGTTTCTAAGATGGCCGCATTTCTATGCCCCAGAGGATTACTCAGGTCGATGCTCGCAATAATTTTTTCTATTTCGTTTAGCTGTAAAACCTCGGGTAGTTTACGACCAATTTTTGGCGAATCGATTAAGTCTAGGGGCGAATCTTCGCGATAGCCTTCAAAAATGATAAAATTAAAAAAGCTCTTTAAGCCAGAAATTTGCCTTGCTTGCGATCGAGGATTAACGGTCTTAGCTATACTGTAAACAAAGGCTTGAACGTGGTCTTTTGAACAATTTAATGGGGTGATTTTTTCATTCTCTTTTTTGATGTAGCGAATAAAACGCTCTATATCGTAACCATAGCTCGAAATGGAATTTTCTGACAACCCTCGCTCAAGGCGAAGATAAGTTTTGTAGTCAGAAAGCGCGCTCTCCCACAACATCTATAAGTTTATTTTTAGTCCTGTTCGCGCAATATGGTATCCCATTTTCTCCACCAATAAGCTGGCAGTACTTTCTGCTTTAAGCAGTGGGTTTGTATGGTTGAAATGAATAAAGTAAATTTTATTTTTCTCGCTAGGGTTTAACCGATCAAAGCGTTGCATACTTTCTTCAACAAAAGGATGAGGAATTGCATTCATGTCTCTACCAGGAAGTTCTTCTCCATTGAAAAAGGTAGCATCTAAAAAAGCATAATCTACCTGTTCGATAAGGGTTTCTATTGGGGTTTCCCATTGTTCCCATTTGTCAATATCGGGAATAAAGAGCGCTTTTTTGGATGGTCCTGTAATCAAAAAACCAACGGTCTCCGAATACTCGTCACGATGCGGAACTTGTAGTGGAGTAACGCTAATTTTAGTATTAATGTGTTTTTTCTTCTCAGGTTCTAAGGTGTTCAGAATGATGTTTTTATCACTTATCAACTGATCCCAAGGGCCATTTTGTTTTAAAAAGGTAGTCATTTTTGGGAGCGCAAAAACAGGGATTTTTTCTCCATCTAGGGCTTCTTTTCCTAAGTAGATCAACCCTGCATAGTGTCCTATATGCGCATGCGTTAAAAAGATGCCTCCTAGCGAGGTGTTCTTGGCTTGGCCGCGTAATTCATTCAATTGCTCACCAATGTCAGGCGTGGCCTCAAAGAGATAATGACTGTTATTGCTTTGATCTATTAAACCTAGGGCAACAACCTTCTCCTTTTCTCCTGATTCCCAACGATGTAGACAGCAGTTTTTTTGGCAATTGATTTGAGGAGCCCCTGCATCTTGTGCCGTTCCCAAAACAACAAGCTCAATCGATTGAGCAACCCCAATGGTGTTTGATAAACTCAGCGTTATAAATAATAAAAGTGGCTTCATTCAAAAGGGAGTTCTGCTGGGAACGATATGGCCAATGCACCCTCAGTGAGTTCATCTAAACGCAATTTTTTTAAAGGTGCATACTCTTCAGAAGCATAAAAATCATAGGCATCTTTACCGTTGGAAAATTCAACCAATACAGTCCAATTGCCTTCTTCTTTTCCTTCCACGATGACTCCTTTTTTAGTAGCAGCAAGGAGTTTCCCATTGTATTTATCTAAAATACTGAGGAAAGGAAGTCCGTAGCGTTTGAAATAATCGTCATAATCTTTCACCCTCATTCGTCCAAATGAATATACTTTTTGTGCCATAGTTACTGATTTATTCATTTTCAAGATACTCAATATTTAGCGTTTTCAAGGGGCCTAAATAAAGTCAATTTTTTACGGTATTTTTGTCTTATGAAAATTAGCATAATCAACGGACCGAATTTAAATCTCCTTGGGACACGCGAACCGGGAATTTACGGGAATCAATCTTTTGTCGAGTACTTTGAAGCACTCAAGCAACAATTTCCTTCCATTAGTTTCGACTATTTTCAATCAAATATTGAAGGAGAATTGATTGATGAGTTACACCGTGTAGGTTTTAGTACTGATGGAATAATTCTTAATGCCGCTGCATACACCCATACTTCCGTTGGGTTAGGAGATGCCGTCAAAGCCATCGATACGAATGTTATAGAGGTGCATATTTCCAATACTTTTGCACGTGAAGATTTTCGACATAAATCGTTTATTACCCCCATGCGAAAGGATTAATTTTAGGTTTTGGTTTAGACGTATATCGTTTGGCCGTACAAAGCTTTTTGGTAGACTGAGTTATTTTTTCCCTTGCCGTTGTATAAACAAGCTTATTGTTCCTAGCGCTAATCCTATGCTACCGAAGAGTAAAGGCATTCCCCATAAGGCATTTAAGGCCAAGTAACTTCCGCTGTTTATACCATGGTGATAGTAGTCGAAAATGAATCCTCCAACGCCATAAAACACTCCTAAGACAAAGCCAATGACCGTGCCAATACTTCCACATAGTTTAATTGTTCTCATGTTTAGGAATATCTTTACGTTTTTTCTTTCCTTAAAAAGGTATTTATTGAATCGGCTACGGCCAGAGGTTGATCATCACAGATAAAGTGACCTCCCTCTAAATAAGTAATATCAATGGGATGGGCAAAGGCTGTTTCTACTTTGTAGAGAAATTCTTGGATAATTACCGGATCTAAAACTCCGTGAATAAGATGTGTAGGCACACTGATTTTTTGTCTTGCATAGGTTTTCCAACGTTCTCGATCTGCTGGGATAGTTCGGTATAAATTTGCCCCGGTGGTAATGGTGTGGGGGATTTGATAGCAACGGGTGTATTCTGCTATGGCTTCTTCTGGGATTGGACGACTAATCCCCCGACTAAAAAAGCGAATCCAGACATCTTCTTTACCCAGCGATCAATGCCTCTGGAAAATCTGGGATGCTTTGAAAAAATTGATACCAAGAGGACCTGAACATTCCTTTAACAAGCTTTTCTGCGGCCTTTTTCTTTCCTTCAAAATTATTGATGATCATCATATTGATCAAGACTAGCTTATCAATACGATGGGGCTGGGCTAGCGCCATTTCTTGTACTACTGCCGAACCCCAATCGTGACCGCCCAAGTGAAAGCGATCTATCTTTAAAGCGTCTGCTAAAGCGAAAAGGTCTTTCCCTAATTCATTTTTTGTATAGGATTTAAGTTCAAGGCTTCTTTCGCTATCTCCCAGCCCCCTCAAATCTGGCGCAATGATGTAATAGCCTTTAATATACTGCGCGACCTCATGCCAGCAATAACTAGATTGTGGCCAGCCGTGGACTAGCATTAAAACAGGCTGTTTTTTATCTCCATAGCTGCGATAAGCGACCTTAGAACGTTTCGTTTGAATGTGATGTTGCATGCTTTATACAGTTGGTGGATAAGTCTTTTTAAAGGTAAAAACTTTTTCTGAAGGGACCTTGTCTTCAAGATAAGCTAATTGTCTTGTAATCCTTCCCTTTCATTTGTGCGATATTGATTTGCGCAAGTTGATGCTTGGTTATTCTTCGGAGTGAAGCCCCATTTTATTTCCTTCCGTGTCTAAGAAGTGAGCCATAAAACCATTTGGTCCTAAACTTGTTTTTGGAAGAACAATTTTTCCTCCAGCTTTTTCTACTCGGTCAAGGGCGGTTTGTAAGTCTTTGCCTCCATTGAGGTAAATAATCGCTCCTTTAGAAGAGGGTTCATAATGGGGACCTTGCATTAAACAGCCACCCGTTTGTGTTTCTGCTGTGTGCGGAAAGAAAGCTGTTTTCATTCCCATAGCTTCCATTACCTTCATGTCGATGGATAAAAGTTGGTTGTAAAAAGCTACTGCGCGTTCAATGTTGTGGGTTGGAATTTCAATCCAATGGAGGGTATTATTCATATCGATTTGAGTTTTATACGCACAAGTTAATAATAATTCCCTCTTTAGGATCTCTTGTTCCATTACAGACCTCTGGATGCACTTTGGCTAAAGCCTCTAAGCCATTTAGTTCGTTAAAATGAAGCCATTGACGGGTTTTAGTAGCGGCTTCGATTAAGAAATCATTGGTCTTTTCATCAAAGACAGCCGGTCCCCAATCCTTAAAGCGCTTTTCGATATGAGCGGGAGCAAAGAAAAATTTACTGCGGTCGTTGATGATTCCATCCTTAGGGGTCGTTTTTGCCCAATGGGTCAAGCCTACTTTTAGGGTAAAGTGCATTTTGTCTCCCAAATGTTGATGGAGTTGAGCTAATAGCTCGTTATTTCCAGACATATCCACAATTACCGTGGGAATCGTTGGATCAATACTCTCAATCGATTCATAGGTAAAGGTCTTTTCCCAAACGTCTAATTTTTTGAGCGTTGCCAAGTTCCTTGCCGAAGTAAGCCCAATGGAAGTAGGCGCCTTTTGATCTGCTTGTAAGGCATAGCCTAAGCCGATACTGGTTTTACTTGAAGCACTCAGAACAACGATCTGCTCTGCTTCATGCCAGTTGTTATCTTTGAGGCTATCCCACAAACAAAAAGAAGTTAAATAGAGGGGGAACAACAGCGAGCGCTCACGGTCTAACTCTCTGGTATAGCCCAATTCATTGTTGACTCTTCTGTAGAGATTATAGCCCATGGGGAGAGTTGAACGGTGTTTTGCTCCTTCAAAAAAGCGTTGTTCTTGTACCTTTGTGGGGGTCATTTTTAAATGGGTGGTCGGAGGGAAGTAGCCATAAATACGATCCCCTACTGGAATTCCGTCTGTTTTTGACTCGACTACATCGGCAAAACCCCAAACGGGGATAACCCCCATACGATTGCTGTCTTGACCTTCGGCAGGGAAGAATTCCCAATAGCGAATGATATCTCCTGTAGCGGCATAGGTGATGTTGTTTGCAGTATAGGCAAATTGATCAATTTTGACCAAGATTTCCCCTTCTTCAATTTGTCTGTTTTCTGCAGGAGTTTCCACCAATTGATGTTTGAAAAAGGCTTTTTTATCCACTTGAAACTGCGGATGGCTTAAAGGAGAAGTATTCATTTGATCTATGTCTTGTAAAAACTGTTGTAATTTCATCATGGCGGGTAAACCATTACTTTTCATGCGGTGTAGGATCTCCATTTTAACGGGATCACTTTTATCGACCCCACGCACTAATTGACTAAATCCGTCTAGACGATTGGCTGTCATCCACTTTCGCAGTGGTTTATCGCTTGACCAGTTTAATTGATTAAGCATAGTAGCGGCAAGACCCCTTAACCAATCGGTATCTTTGTCTGGTAAAGGAACAAGGCCACATAGATTATTTTTTTCTTTCTCACTTTTGTAGTTTAGTTCAACATAGGCGACAAAAGAGGCGCTAAAAGCGGGTTGATACGAGCGCACTGTTTGAGGGATAATAAGGTTCTCTTGGAAGATAGGAATGTTTTGTAAATCCTTTGGGATGGGTGTGGCAGAACAGTCCACAAAGAGGGTGTTTTCTGGACATTGATGCTTTCCTTTGTCAAGAATCATTAGGTTTTCTTCGATATGGGAAACCCTCCCCAGTCGAATCACAGTTGGGATTTTTTGTAATAAGGCTAACTCTTTTTTACTCACAGTCGCTCCGTGAAATTGTGTTGGTTTAACCGTTTTATCTAAGCGCATCAAGACGCCTTTGTCTTCTAGGCGTTGAAAAAGGTCTTCCAAGGAGGTGGCCTGTGCAAGCGCTTCAAATTGATTGGCTTGATTGCCTATGGTCACCTCAAAAAATGCTTCGGTGTTTTGCGTGGTCGCACGATCGATGACCCAGCTGTCGCGCGAAATCACCCAACTGATCTTTTCTGGAGCAATATTGTTTTCTAGCAGGTAAACAATGGCATCCATCCCCGTTTTACCGCCCCCGATAATGCAGTAATGCGCTGGATTTTTTAATTCTTGGGGTAGTGCATTAATGGGTTTAAAATTTGTGGATTCGCTTGTGGTGAAATTAGGGGTATGGGTAGAGGGCACCTTAGTGGTTAAGTGGGAGGCTTGCACCAATTTCTTTTTAACTTCAACACTGTATTCAGTTCCATCTTCTAATGAACGAAAGCGATGATCTCCGATGTATTCACAGTTGGGGAAATAGTGCACCCTTCCACTAGGAAGAAATTGTTCTTCCATCACGGCTTTGTAATAGGCTTGTATTTCTGTCAAAGAGGAAAGGCTACCATAGCCCTCGTTTAATCCAGTAGTTTCTATTTTCCCATTGCTTAATTCTCTTGATGTCACCCCATAAAAAGCGGCAGGTTGATGTAATGTTACAAAAGGATAGGCATGATTCCAGTGCCCTCCGGGGGCTGGGTATTTGTCAATGATAATAAGGTTGGCGTTCGATTCTTCCACCAAAACATCGGCGAAAGCCATGCCCATGGCACCACTGCCAACGATCAAATAGTCGGTTGTTAAATTCATGTTTTGAAGATAAGTAAAATCATTGTCAGAGGGCTATTGCTTTTGCGTCATTTTTTTAAAGCGATAAGAGGCGAATGCTCCGATAAGCGAAAAGCCTGCGAGTAAACTGAAAACATGTTGATGACCTGTGATTCCGGGACTGTTGTCGAGTAATATCCCCATCACGGGCCCCATAAATATATCTGGAGTATAGCCTACCACCGAGATAATTCCCACGGCAGTACCGGTAACTGCATATGGAATGTGTCCTTCTTTTACGGCGGCATAATAGAGGGTGCGAAGAGCATAGGTGCCAATTCCAGTGATCACTACAGCAAAAATAAACAGTCCACTAAGCGGAGCATCGATCCATCCAGAAGCAAAGAGTAGCGAACCCATAAATAAAACCATAAAGCCTCTAATGAGCCACAGGGCACTAGAGCTTTTATCTGCAAAGACTCCTACCAGTACACAAACCAACGGACGTAAATACATTTGATAAGACCCTACTTTTGCGGCATCTACTTCGTCAAATAACATTACTTCTGAAGCATAAAGTGATAAAATATCGGTGACCTTATACCCACAATAGGCACACAAAACAATGACGATTAATAAACCCATAGCAGGCAATTTTGCGACCTGTATAATGGAGTGGATCGAGGTATGAACTTTAGGGGCAGAGACCTCTTCTTTAGCCTCTTGTTCATTTAAATAGAAAAAAACCACTAGTCCCACTACACTAGCTAGTGTAACAGCAAAAAGGATCACATAGCGGAAAGCCGCTTTACGCTCTTCAAAAGTAGCTGAATTAAGCTCATCTGGAAGTAAGAAAGAGAACACCATAACGCCTACAACACCAATTGATGCAGCGACGAGACCTCGTCCAGCTTCTAAATAGCCAAAGGCACGCCCTTGTTGTTTCCCGCCGCCCCAGTTGCGGGTGGCTTTAATCATCGCCGACCAAAATAAAAAAATGGTCGAAAAGCCCCAATAGCCATAGAGCCATTGCAAACTAAGAAAAGAGGGGAATTGCGCTAGGTATATTCCTCCGGCAGCAGTCATGATTAGGGCTGTGGCCATAAGCTTTCCTGGAGGGTAGCGATCGGCCAGCGTACCTCCGTAGACATAAGACAATAAGGCAACGATGCCATAAGTAGAATAGAGGGTACCTAATTCGAAATTATTAAGTTGGAAAACGTCCAAAAAAGTGGGACGAAAAATCCGGGCGATGACAAAGGGTAATAAGAAGATCGATTCTGCTGCAAAGACGATTAAAAGAATTCGCGCAAAAGAAGCGAGACTATTTTTAGTTCGTTGGATAATAAAAACGGTATTGGTTTCCCCTTCAAGATAGGGATTCTTTTTGAGCTATACCTCAAGGAGATTAAAGCCAGCGACCTACTTTCTTCTTGTAAGCGAGATAGTCTTGACCAAACTGCTTTTCCATTTCATTCTCTTCAAAGGGGATATACCATAGGTTTGCAGCAATAATAAAGGCGAAGAAGCCATCAAAAGCAATAAAGTTACCTAGTACAATGGCTACACCAAACAAAGCAATACTAAAACCTAAATAAATAGGGTTTCGACTGTAGCGAAAAAGCCCAGTGGTCACTAACTTTTTTGGTTGTTTAAAGGTGTTGATTTCAGTTTGTTGTTGTTTAAATAGGATTTGACAATTTCTTACCATTGCCAGGCCACTAAAAAGAAAAATAAAGCCAAGACTATTCCACGGTTTAGGGAGATAAACCCATTGAGGAAAAAGTAAGCTACAAATGATCATAGCGGCACAGCAGATCAAAAAAAGATAGGGTGGGAGGAGTTTTTGTGACACGATATTATTGATTTTCAGGTGGAATATTATCAAGACGCATGGTAAGGATCTCTGGGACAAGTCCCGCTTTAGTGTAAGCCTTAATGGCACTTTCATTTTCGGCATAAACCTCTAACTGTACTTCGGTATAGCCTTGGGCTTTTCCCCAGTCGATTAAATCTTTTATGATTCGTCCGTTAATGCCTCGACCACGAAATTCAGCAACCACATACATAAAGCCTAGATAGACGAAGTATTGCGGAGCTTTATAGGCTTTGTTTTTTTTAATCAAAGCATAGCCAGACCCTACAAGTTGGCCATCAATCTCGGCAACCACAACACGAATATCTGCTGCTTGGATGTAGGCAGCCAAATCGTAATAACTGATTTTCCCTTTTTTTAAATTTGGCGCAAATGGACGTTCATAGGTGATTAGTGCCTGTTCAAACGCTAGTAAGGTTGGAAGATCGTTCAGGGTGGCTTCGCGAATGCGAGGGCTTTCATGCATTATAAATGGGGTTTTAAGATCATATCTGCGGCTTTTTCAGCAATCATATACACAGGGGCATTGGTGTTACCGGAAACGATTTTTGGCATGATAGAAGCATCCACTACCCGAAGGTTCTCGATGCCATGAACGCTCAATTTTGGATCAACCACGGCCATATCGTCAGTTCCCATTTTACAGCTACCAACTGGATGGTAGACGGTTTCTAACGTCTTTTTAATGTGTTCAATGAGTTTCTTGTCATCTGTCCTATTGTGGGGCAGTCCATTTGCTTTGGTGTACTTTCTGAGTCCAGCTTGTTCCATGAGCTTAAACACCAATTTGCCTCCCTTGACCAATTGGTCTAAATCTTCTTGTTCTTGTAAAAAATTTGGCTGAATTATAGGGGCATCCTTTGGATTTGCAGAGGAAATTCCTACTGTTCCTCGACTTTTAGGATGTAATAAGGTGGGTAAAATCGTAAACCCATCTGAGCGTGGATATTGCTCTATGTCGTAAGCATCATAGCCATATTGATTGCCTACCCACATGGGAGAGAAGTGGAGTTGGAAATTGACTTTTCCGCCTTTTTGATCTAGGTCAAAGAAGGCCATTCCTTCCAGTGGTCCACTACAAAATACCCCTTTCCGAAGAATGAAATAGTTGCAGGCGGCTTTGAGTTGTTGTAAAGGGGAAATGTAGTGGTTGATCCCTTGCTGTGTGTTTGCCTCTCCACAGATGGGATAAAACAAGTGATCTTGAAGGTTTTTTCCAACACCCTTCAATTCGTGTAAGCATGCTATCCCATGCTTTTTGAGTACTGCAGTCTCGCCAATACCAGACAACATAAGCAGTTGAGGGGAGTGAAAAGCACCTGCAGAGAGAATCACTTCATTGTGGGCATAAACACTTATGGTTTCCTCACCAAGCATGTATTTAACGCCAACGGCTTTTTTGTTGTTCAAGATGATTTTTTCAACCTGTGCATGAGTTATAACCATAAGGTTTGAGCGATTTAAAACGGGCTTTAAAAAAGCCGTAGCACCACTTGCACGTTTACCATTTTTAATGGTACTCTGTACGAGGCTAGCCCCCTCTTGTTTTGCACCGTTGTAATCAGCGTTTATGGGAATGCCCACTGCGGCACAAGAGTCAAGGAAGCCATCCACAAAGGGTGATTTGAAATGAGAGGGAAGCGTTACGCCAAGTTCCCCACTTGTACTGTGGTAGCCCTCATCCATTTGTTCGATTTGCGCATTGTTTTCAGCCCGTAGAAAGTAGGGGAGTAGGTCTTTGTAGCCCCAACCATTGTTACCCATTGCTTCCCAGCCATCATAATCCGCTGCATTTCCTCGAACATAAGCCATGGCATTGGTAGAACTACTTCCTCCGAGTGTTTTTCCTCGTGGGAGATAAATTTTCCTTCCTAATACATGGACTTGTTCCTCCGTCCAAAAGCCCCAATCTTCCTTGCTTTTATGAACTTTGGTGTATGCGCCTGGGATGTGTATATTATTATTTTTATCTGGTCCACCTGCTTCTAAGACCAACACTCTATTTTTAGGGTCTTTGGATAATCGATTGGCGAGCACACAACCAGCCGAACCTGCCCCTATAATGATGTAATCAAAAAATTGCTCCATATTCTTTTTTTAAATGAAATGGGGCAACGATTCATTCAAGTGATAAACGACTTGTTGTCTAAAAATAGGCTTTTATTTAGAAGTAGTTTAATTTTCCTAAAAATACTTTGTGCGTGTCTGCTCAATGGTATTCGATTTTTCACCTTATTTAGATTTGGGGAAACCGGGGAAAAAGGCATTTACCTTTTCGGTATAAGCCTTGTAATCAGGTCTTTTTTGGAGGGAGTAATACTCTGCTGGTTTAGCCCCTGTGAGGTGGACCAAACTCATATACATTAGATAGGGGACAAAGAGAAGACCAAGTCCGAGCAAAACCCAGATAAAAATGTTTTCACTCTGTTGGAGGCGGAACCAAGAGGGAAGGGCCATTAGAATAAGTGCATTCCACACCATCCATTCGGCAAAGTAATTGGGATGTCTGGAGTAGCCCCATAATCCAACCGTACAGACCTTATTGCGCTGATGTTCTTTTTCATTCTTCGAAGAAAAGTCAACTTTTGTTGATCGGCAATGGACTCAGTAACAAAGGATGCAATCCAAAGGAAAAACCCCAGTAATTCAACAATTGAAAGGGAGTTGTTGGGGTTAGTCCCCATGATAAAAGCGGGAAGGCAAGGAAAGAGGCATTTGCTAATCCCTGTACCATGGCATCTACTTGCATGGCCAATTGTGTGTTGGTTTTTCCGTGACGTTCCCACCGCAAACGCTGATAACGATAGCGCGGTAATTCTTGTTGAAGGTATCCCTTACGCCACAATTGAATGGCACCAAAACCCATACGAGCACCCATGAAGATATACAATAGGCCAACTCCCCAAATTCGCCAGCTATAGCCGGGGCTTATTGCTATGGTGGTTATTCCTATACACACCAGGCCCCAAGGCCATCCTATATCTACGAACGATAGTTTTTCTGTTTTCCAGATTGGATAGAAGACAAACACACTAAATAGGAGCATTTGAATACAAGCATTGATCCAGCTAATTTCAAACAAGGTGGAAGAGCAGGCGAATAAGATACAACCGAGTAAAAAAGGGAAAAGTGGTTTACTGTATTTCATGGGTTAGGTTATTTTTGTTTTTTCTTGCCTAGTGTCGATCCAAATCCAGCGCCCAGCGCTACACCCACGGCAATCCAAACACCCAGATTGTCGGTTGAGGATCCAATGGCAGCTCCAATGGCAACGCCAAAAGCAATCCCAAGGGCAATGTTCTTTTCTTTTTTCATGTTACTTCTTTTTATTGATTAGTCTAGGGTAAAGCTATTCCACCTTATTCCTAGTTCAAAGTGTTCTTCTTACAAGCTGAGGCTGGGATCAGTTTTGTTGTAGCCCAAAAGCGCTTGGCTAATCATTTTTTATAAAATAGCCTTCGTTGGAAATAGCCGCCTCGCTAATCGCTATACTGGCGGTTTTAAACCACACTTCAGCATAGTTTCCGTCTGCATATTGTTTCTGAACATCGCCCCCATGGGTTTCCGCCCCAGAACACCAGTTCATATTGACTTTAGGAGATTTTCCATTGGTTTGATTGTAAGCCCCTAGTTTAAAGAAAAGCCCCTCCTCTGCATAGGCATTCTTCCGCTCCACTCCATCTTGACCGATTGGGAAAAAGAGGTCTCGGGTTTGTTGGGGAATGTCCGTTTTGGTTGCATATTCTGATTGGATGAGGTTTTTGGTGAATGTTTTGGTTTTGTGTCCTGCGCTGCTAAATGTCAGGTGCATTAATCCTTTATCAACTTCAATGGTGTAACTGAATTCTTCCCCTAGAGCGATCCCTTCCGAGGGTTCCGCTGGTGGAGTGGTCGCATCTTCACCAACGACAGAAAAGTCATTTCCCCAAACGGCGGTAGAAAAATCCCACCGGCCGGCATTGTCTTCTCCTGCTGTATTGATTTCATAGTGCCAAAAAACAGCCCCTTTGCTATGCCCAGGAAATTTTTTGTAGAAGATCTTTAAGGGTTCATTCTCATGTCCATCGGCACTGTGAATTTGTCCAACAACGACAGAATGGGAGGCCGCTACGCGCTCATCTCCAGTGGCTGAGACATTCATCACCATCAGGGTGGCGGTTAATTTTGCCGGAGTCATGGGCGACCATTTTTTTGTTTGCGCCAATTCGGTGCGGGTATTGTTCGATGTCCCATGAGTGGCTCCTGCATTCGGGGCCTTAAATACAACCCAATGGGTAGAGTCTTCCTGTGTAGTGTAGAAGAAATCTTTTTGAATTAGTTCTGACGCATCGCCAACATTATCGCCATTTCCTAAAATCAAATTCCAATGCTGAAAAAAGGGAATGACCTTGCTCGGGCTGATTTGATTTTGTTCTGCTGTTATCGAACTGTTTGTAGCCTTGTTCTCTATTACTTTTTTGGGGGCATCGGCACAATTGGTAATGCAAAGCACTAGGCCTAGAAGTAGGGTGTTTTGAATGATGGACTGCATGTTGTTAAGTTAATATGGTAATTATTCTATTTGCGTCTTCAATTTACAATAATACCCATATTAAATACTATTTTAGCCTATGCCAATTTTAGCCACAGATTATCAACCCACTTTTCCCTTTAGGAATGCCCATATCAATACCATCTACAGTTCTCTTTTCCGTCGACTAAAATCCCTCCCGTTTAAGCGTAGACGAATAGAAACGCCTGATGATGATTTCTTGGATGTCGATTTTCTCGAAAATGGAAGTCGGAAAATAGTGGTCCTTTGCCATGGGCTAGAAGGGAGTAGTTCTTCCAAATATATTTTGGCAACGGCAGGTCTTTTACAGGCCAATGGTTATGCTATTGCCGCTATGAATTACCGTTTTTGCAGTGGGGAGATCAACCGCCAATTGACCACCTATCACAGTGGGAAAACCGATGATTTGCACCTTGTTATTAATCAATTGCTCCCTAATTACGACGCAATTTATTTGGTTGGTTTTAGTTTGGGAGGAAATTTGGTCTTGAAGTACAGTGGCGATGGGATTTACGCTCTTTCTTCCAAAATCAAGGCCACCGTGGCGGTTTCGGTCCCGATCGATTTACACACTTCCTCACTTGAGTTGTCAAAGCCAAAGAACCTTTTGTACACTTGGCGTTTCCTCCGGACACTCGCCAAAAAGATACGATTAAAACACCAGCAATATCCGCTTGAAGTGGCTGTAGAACCACTCAAAAAAATTAAGCAACTCATCGATTTTGACGAGTATTATACCAGTTCACTCAATGGGTTTAACAATGCTGCAGATTATTATGCCCAAGCGAGCAGCAAACAATTTCTCGACTCCATCAAGATTCCAACCTTGTTGATCAATGCAATGGATGATCCTTTTTTGTCGCCCACTTGTTTTCCGTTGGAGGAAGCCGAGAAAAGCAGGTATTTTCATTTAATGACCCCACGTTATGGCGGACATGTGGGTTTTGTGTCCTTCCTCCGAAAACACTATTGGATCGAGCAGCAGATCATGGCATTTATTGGGTCAAATCCCTAAGGTGTAACAAGGCTTAGTTTAATCCAAAAAGAAAAGGCAATAGAAAGGTCACAAAAAGGGTCCAGACACTATAAATGGGTAGGTAATTGGCAATGGTCATTTCTACTGTTTTGATGTCTTTTCCATGAAAAACTACCTTGTATAAATTTACCATGATCAAGATGAGATGCCCAAAAATCAACAGATTAGCACCCAAGGCAACGGTTCTGTTGGGGGTGAAACCAAACTCACCAAGACGATAAACAATGGCCGACAACGCAATTATGTCGATGATCAGGGTAATGATGGATAAGCTAAAAAGTGTTAACTCATTGAATCGCTGTTTTCTTTTGATGGAGGTTTCTGCCACCGAGAAGACAATGATGCCCATTACACCAATAAGCATTCCATTGAATACGATTAAAAAATCGCGGTCGTTGTAGGGGTCTTTTCCTGTTAGGACTATGCTAATAAGGTAAATCACTAGGGTGATGAGCACAATTGGACTAAAAATACTGGCAATTATCGGTGCGATTTTATTGGTAACCGACGGGAAGTTTTTCACCACATAGGTAGCAACGATAGGAGCAGAGACTAGCCCAGGGACAACGATATAGTCAAAATAAAATTCTTCAATTTTCAAATCAATGGCTGCAAATAAACCTAAGGTTACCCCGGTCAAGATTCCACCAGAGATTAAAATGATGGCCGTAAGAATGGCAATGTCTCCGTTGTATTTGATGTAATCCATTCTTCTGGCTTTGTTGTGGAGGTCAAAATCGATAAAAATTAGTCCGTAAAGGCACCATAAAAACAAGGGTAAATGGACATGGGCCAAGTTAATGGAACTACTGCTGTTCGAAGGAAGAAGGTTGATGTAGATCGCCGACACCACAAATATGATTACGGCCTTTATCAGTTGCTTGTTGTCCAGGCTTATTTTTGTGAGAAAGGCATAAACCGATAAGCCCAGCAAAACGATGAGCCCGATGTTTTTTTGAAAGAAAAAATAATCGTCTAGGTTGATCGAGAAAAGCTGCGGTAGTTTGATTAAAAATCCGGAAAGCAAGCAGGCAATAAGGAGGAGATACACCTTGTTTTCCTTTCTTTCGATTAAGGACCCTTTGGGGTGATCGACCGCTAAGCGAGTTGACCAAAAACGGTGCAAGCTAGTATCTGCCATCTCTTCTGGGAGGTTGTGAAATGCTTGCGCAAATTGCTTTTTATCTGAACGATAGAGCTGTTCTAGTTGTGCGGGTTGGTTAATGTTCTTTATTATTTCTTCCTCCATGGGCCTAGAATTATAATCCGTTGGAATAAAGGTACAATTTAGCTGGGATTATATTAATGGAATATAGCTATCGATGATGTATTTGTTTTTGGGGGAATCAGCATCTTTTTCCGTTACTTATAGTAGAGTTTCGCTAGAGGTCGCTTTGAATTCTAAATAGCTGTAATCTATTACAATATATTCTTGGCATTGAGCAAAGTATACAAATTATTGTTACCCTCACCCTTCCAAGCTAAATATAAGTGTTGTTCATAGCTGCTAAAGCAGGGGATTCTTTTGTAGTTTGAGGTAGTTGTATAGAAGTGGTCCATTTAATTCCATCGCTAGAAGACGCCATACATATATTGTTGTTGCCCTCAGCCTTCCAAGCGAGATATAACGTATCGTTCATTGCTGCTAGTGCAGGAGATTCTAGTGTAGTTTTAGCTAGTTGTATAGAAGTGGTCCATTTAACACCATGGCTAGAAGACGCCATACATATATTGTTGTTGCCCTCAGCCTTCCAAGCGAGATATAAAGTATCGTTCATTGCTGCTAGTGCAGGGGATTCTAATTGTAGTTTTAGCTAGTTGTGTAGAAGCGGTCCATTTAATTCACCATCACTAGAAGACGCCATACATATATTGTTGTTGCCCTCAGCCTTCCAAGCGAGATATAAAGTATCCTTCATTGCTGCTAACGCAGGGATTCTATTGTAGTTTTAGCTAGTTGGGTAGAAGCAGTCCACTTAATTCCGTCACGAGAAGACGCTATACATATGTTGTTGTTGCCTTCAGCTTTCCAAGCAAAATACAAAGTATTGTTCATTGCTGTTAACGCAGGGGATTTTAGCGTTGTCTTAGATAACTTAACTGAATAGGGCCATCCTAATTGTCCTCTGCTCCATTGGCATAAATTTGATAAATCGTTGACGTTCATTAGACAGCTAACTTTAGTGAAACCTGAGGAGCAGTTTTCACAATTGTAGTTAGGAACCTTATAATACCCACTATCCGCACAAGTACAATTACTTTTGGCGTATTCGTCTGCCGCTCCAAAAATATGACAAGTCTCATGAGCAAGGACTTTATTGATTTGTGTTGGTCCCCAACCATCATTACTGTATTCCATGCATATTCTTCCACTACCCGCATAGGCGAAATATCCTTGGGGATATTTTGTAAAGAAAGCTGTAAAAGCCCAACGACTATCGGTTTCAGTAATCATACGACTATTGTATTGACCTACTCCAGCTAAACCAATTGAACACCCAAGTAGTTTAAGTGCTGGATCACGCCAAGTAGATTCACAGCCTTCGGTGGTGGAGCAAGATGTTGGAGGTTGAGTATCAATTGAAAGTAGGCTTGTTTCGTATACAAAAGTGATATTTGCCAAAGGTTCAAAACTAGCCAGACATTGTAAACCATTCATTGTTTGTCTAATGGTATTATTAATTTCAGCTTCCGAAAATATTAATGAGGGTTCTTGGCCTGAAACGATAACCAATCCAACAGAGATATCCCCAATCATATAGGAACTTGTAGCTGGTGGATAAATCTCAAATTGTTCTGCTAACTCCTTGTCATTGAATCTATTTCTTGGATATTGATATCCTTCTTCGTCCCATTTCTTTACTGCAATTTCTTTGTCTTGAACATCAAAATTCCAAGCATCAATAAATCGTTTTGATAGGTCATCGATATCTTCGGGAATTGAACGACTTGAAAGATTCAATACTGATATATCAAATTTGTCTGGAAAATTAGAAACGATTATGTTTTGAGTACATATTTGAGTAACATATCCTCCATTTTGTCTAATCTCCTCAATGGCTTTTTTTAAGGTTGCGGTGTGTAGGATGAATGTCTTCAAGCAGGGCGTTGGATTACATTTCCAAAGGGGTGGGAGTGCGAAGCACGTAACAACTTTGGTCAGCCAAAGGCTGAATGTAATCCAACGGTAACGTATAAGCGTAGTGTGGGATTAAAGGCACATAACTTTCGGTTTGACACTATGTTTGTTAATATTCAATTCATTTGTTTTTAGCACCTTAGCCCGCATTACGCTTATACAATGTTGTGTGTCTGTGTTTTATTCAAATACTCGGTCTTGAAATAATATTTTTAACTCGTCATATGATTGTTTTGGTTTTTTGCAGATGTAGATATGTTGATATAACTCTTCTTCATTCTCCGAATAGGGATTGTAAATGGTTTTTATTATAGTTACTTCGTCAAAATACTCGTTAAAAAAGCCACCAACATTGTAACCTAAACATATTATTGTTTCAAGCATCTCTCCTTTAGGAGCCCAATTGTAGAAACTACCGTGTAAAGAAAATGCTTTTGGTAAATCATATCTCTCGTTAAACAAATTCACTGCTCCTGCCTGTGCATAATGTTTTCCCCAAATTATGGTGTTGTTTTTTTCTGGATTTGGTAGGCTGTCGTATACAGTTTTCAATTCCTTTAATGTAACAGCCCATTTCTCTTTTGAATACCTTTCCTCAAATCTGACATTGAATTGACCACCCTTTACAACATCTCTGTTTTCATATGGATAGTCGTGTTTTAAATAAGTTTCCAATGGAAATATAGGCATCCCAAATGGAATTAAAATGGCCCCAATTGCAAGTAAAATTCCGATTGGATAAATCAACCATTTTCTTTTTGGTAGAATAATTTGTTCCCAAAATACGCCACCAAGCGGTAAAATTGTCAGTGCAATAGGATAAAAGTAATATCCCTTTCCTTGACTGAATGCTAAAAATATAATAGATAATAGAATTGATACTGTTAACGGTCTATAGCTTTTCATTGAATGATGGAACATTGAAACAATTGCTGGAAAAGTAATGAGCAATGTTAAAGGATTCAATGCCATAAGAAGGTCTTGTAAAACTTCTGAAAGTCCCTGTCTATCCAACTGAGTTTCATAAAGTCGGTCAAACATTTTAAAAACAGGAAAATCATTGACGATTTGCCAAATGATATTTGGACTTATCAAAATGATAAAGACGATAATATTCCACCAAAAATTTTGTTTTATTAATGCTTGCCTTGTCGATTTAAAAAGCAATAGGGATGAAACTCCGAAAATGAAAAATACAGCATCGTATTTAGTCAAAAATGCCAATACAGCGCCAAAGGTCAGTAACCATAAATATTTTTGGTCAAGACTTTTAACATATTTAGTCAGAAAGAAGAAGTTCAGTACCCAAAACAATTGGCTAAAAACCACTGGTTGAAATAACTGTTGCGAACGTCCAAATGCTGGGGCAATGATGAAACACATCAAAACCAAAATAACAGCTTTTGTCTTTCCTCCTAATTCTACAGTGATTTTGGAAACAAAAATGAGAATGAGAATTGCAGCAATATGCGAAAAAATGTGGTGAACGAAAACGGATTCCGATTGGAATAAGTTTTGGATGAATGCCAACACTCCAATTATTGGTGGAAATTCCATAAATCCAAATGCAAGATGATTTCCTGTTTCAATATGAAGCAGTTCGTCTCCTTGAAAACCTGAATTGCTGTTAGCTATTAAATGAAGAGCAAATTTGACTATGCAAAAAGCTAATATTACAAGTTTCGTCTGTCTATTCATTTGTTATTTCGGGTTTTCTTATATTGCCCAAACGGCATTCGTGTATGGCGTGTGAGACGCAGTCTCACCGGGAGCCATCATTGCGTCTCATGGGCTATACACCTATGTTGTCAGTACGTTCCAAGGCACGTTTTTATTAATTTAAAAACCACGCTGTGTCCTTGGCCATGAGCGTGATGTACGAATGCCGTTGGTCAGTAATTAGTTAAAAGGGAGCACGCAGTGCGATTTAACGTGCCGTAGGCAATTACTGACCAACGGTTTGTGCAAACGCAGTAGGGGCGAATAGCCCCTATTGTCGTTTTGCACTTTGTTATGGGCTTTTTTTTAAAAAGTTATAAATCTTTATTCGCAGACCTTTATCAAAAAATAAGGATAGAATCATATAGATAAATAGCATAAAATAAATTTCATCAAATCCAAGTTCTATCTTAAAAATAATGGTTAAAAAGGTTAAAGCTAAACTAGCCATGCTAATCAAAGCATGTAACCTAAATACTTTCCTTTTTTTTCTGTTTTTTTTTCGAAATTCTTTAAAATTCATTTTATTTAGTTTTATCTACAAATTGTGTGAGTAAGAAGGCTGTCTGTTAATTTGTACTTCAAAACATTCTGGCTCAATTTGGGGTGGATTTTCTTCGTCACCACCTCCAGTACAATCATTATAATCATCAATAGCAACTGCAATATTATATATTGCGCGACCAACAGCTACTAATGACGTTATTCCACCAATATAAGCTGGAATAGGATTCTGAGTTATACCGCCGGAAGTAATTGCAACTGTTGCACCCATAATAGCAGAACATATTGTCCATGTATATATTGAAAATCCCGTTCAAATTGTTGTTGACATGGATTATTACTTCGATTAGAGTATCTTCTAGCGAATGTATTTCCTTTGGACGAGTTTTCTCCTTCAGCGTGTAGTAATTCATTAATGAGTAATTTTTGTTCATTTATATCCAAATTACTAAGAACAGGATGTTCAGAAATAATTTTTTGGCTTAAATCTAAAATCCTCTGATCGTAATAAGGTAATTTATCGGTTATTTCAAGTTTCTCTATTATCTCACTATCTGTATAATTTAACTCAATTATATCGTCAATCAATTTTGGATTCAACAATAGTTTTTGAGCAATATCAACCATCAATCTAGAATTAAGATTTTGCATCTCTATAAATTCTAAACTTTCTTTAATTTGTTGTTTTTCAATCTCACTTATTCCTATTTGATGAATTGGATCAAAATTTTCTTTTGTACATGAAAGAATAAGTCCAGAGATAATAAGTAAGACTAAAGTTTGTTTTAAAGTTTTCATTTTTATTCAATTTAAAATCCATACCTCAACATTTTTAGGAGTGTTGAGACTTGCTTATGCCACCAAAGAAAAACTGATTTTTAGCTTCTCCCACTAGGGACAATCATTTTTGTTCTCTCTTTCCTTTTTTTTACCCTGAACTAGTCGAAGGGTTCTCCCAAGCAGAAAACGTTTTCTCAGGTTTGGTTAGACTTAGGGTTTTAATTGCCCCTAACGGCATTCGTGTATGGCGTGTGAGACGCAGTCTCACCGGGAGCCATCATCGCGTCTCATGGGCTATACACCTATGTTGTCAGTACGTTCCAAGGCACGTTTTTATTAATTTAATAAACACACCCTGTCCTTGGCCATGAGCGTGATGTACGAATGCCGTTGGTCAGTAATTAGTTAAAAGGGAGCACGCAGTGCGATTTAACGTTTGCCAATTCGTAGGCAATTACTGAATCTTCTATATCTTCTTTTACTTCATTTAATATAGGTTTAATTGTTTCACTTGTACCATATCCTATAAATTGACAAGGTTCATTGCAATGAGTTAGCCATTCTTCTTGTTGCCAAGAAAAATAACTTGGTGTTTTTGTACATATTTCATTAAGCATTTCTTTTGGTATGGTAGGTGCAGGTTCGCTTGGGTCTGGTGAAACACCTTCTATCCCACAATAATCGTTAAAATCTCCATCATATTTTTCAGCCGCTTTTCCATTAGCAATACACCAAGGGCATATATATTCAGGTTCATCAATGCTATAAAAAGAACTTTCGTATTTTAAATTTCTTTTTTCATTACAAACTGAACAAACTCCTTCTTTCTCAACGAATAAGTCAAGATTATAAGCATTCGGACTGTATTTAAATTTTGGTAGCTCCATTATTTAGTGTTCTCTTAATTACTGCCAACTTGTATATATCCGCACTATTGCGTTTATTTCTTATTTTTATTTTTAGACATTTATTAATGTAATATCCTTATTATCATCGTCTTGATCTTCGATAAGCTGATTTAAAGGGCTTTTGATATTTGCAAGAGATTTTTTACTAATGTGAGTGTAAATCTCTGTGGTTTTAGAGCTGCCATGTCCTAGAAGTTCTTGAATATACCGTAGGTCTGTCCCTTGCTCTAGCTGATGGGAGGCAATACTAAGCGTATAAAAGGATGTCCAAGCCCAAAAAGAGGGCAGGGGAGTTTGTTCCCCGTAGAGGGTAATTTAGGATACGTCCAATCTTTGTGGCTTGCGGTTAAGTCATTCATGGTTGTAGAACAGATTTGGGTGCTGTTTCCCTTCAAATGTAGTAAAAAAAAAGAACCCCCTCAAAAGGAGGGGGTTAATGCTATTGTGGTGTGGGTGCTGCTTAGAGGTGAATCACTTCGTCATAAGCATCGGCTACCGCCTCCATCATCGCCTCACTCATGGTAGGGTGGGGGTGAACGGCTTTAAGCACCTCATGTCCGGTGGTTTCGAGTTTACGTCCCAGAACGGCCTCGGCGATCATGTCGGTTACCCCGGCGCCAATCATGTGGCAACCCAGCCATTCGCCGTATTTGGCGTCGAAAATCACTTTTACAAAGCCTTCTGAGGTTCCGCTGGCTTGTGCCTTTCCAGAAGCCGAGAAAGGGAATTTCCCTACTTTGAGGTCATAGCCTTGTTCTTTGGCTTGGGCTTCGGTCAATCCAACAGAGGCTACCTCAGGAGCACAGTACGTACAGCCGGGGATGTTTCCGTAGTCGAGTGGTTCAACATGGTGACCGGCAATTTTCTCAACGCATAAAATTCCTTCGGCAGAGGCAACGTGTGCCAGGGCTTGTCCTTTGGTCACATCTCCAATGGCGTAGTAGCCGGGGAGGTTGGTTTGGTAGAAGTCGTTCACCAAGATCTTATCGCGGTCTACGGCAATGCCAACATCTTGTAAGCCTAGGTTTTCGATATTGGTTTTTATTCCCACGGCAGAGAGCACGATATCTGCCTTTAGCGTTTCTTCGCCTTTGGCTGTTTTAATGGTGGCCGTAACCCCTTTTCCTTTGGTGTCTACTTGGGTTACTTCAGCAGAAGTCATAATGTTAATGCCTGCTTTTTTGAAGTTACGCTCTAGCGCTTTTGAGATTTCCTCGTCTTCTACGGGTACAATGCGGTCTTGGAACTCCACCACCGTTACCTCTGTGCCCATGGCGTTGTAGAAGTAAGCAAATTCAATTCCAATGGCCCCAGAACCTACTACAATGAGTTTCTTGGGTTGTTTGGGCAAGGTCATGGCTTCGCGGTAACCAATGACTTTTTTCCCGTCTTGCGGGAGGCTAGGAAGTTCGCGTGAACGTGCTCCGGTAGCTAAAATAATATGGTCGGCTTGGTAGATCTCTTCTTTGCCGTCTAGACTAACACTGACTTGTTTTTTGGGCATTACCTTCCCAAAACCAGTTAAGATGTCAATCTTATTTTTTTTCATTAAGAATTGCACCCCTTTGCTCATTCCGGCAGCGACATTTCGGCTTCGGTTAACCACAGCGTCAAAATCTTTGTCGTATTCTTTCACCGTTAAACCGTAGTCTTCGGCATGTTTGAGGTAATCAAACACTTGTGCAGATTTGATTAAAGCTTTGGTTGGAATACATCCCCAGTTGAGGCAAACGCCTCCAAGGCTTTCTTTTTCAACAATGGCGGTTTTAAACCCTAGCTGTGAAGCGCGAATAGCTGTCACATAACCCCTGGGCCACTTCCAATTACAATGATGTCATATTTCGTCATAGGTACATTACAGTTAAATTCGCTGCAAAGATACGAAATAGAAGTGACTAGTCCTCGCTGGGTTTAAAATCTATGCTGGCAGAATTGACACAGTAGCGTTGCCCTGTCTCGGTAGGGCCGTCCTCAAAGACATGGCCTTGGTGTCCGCCACAATTGGCGCACAAAATCTCGACCCGTAGCATGCCCAGTGAGCTGTCTCTGCGGTATTCGATGGCTCCCGCTATGCTTTTGTCATAAGACGGCCAGCCACAGCCGCTGTCGAACTTGGCAGATGCTTCGTAGAGCGGTTCTCCACAGCCTTTGCAGACATAAGTGCCTTGCGCATGATGATCGTTGTATTTTCCGCTAAAGGGACGTTCTGTTCCGGCCTCGCGCAAGATGCGGTATTCCTCAGAAGAGAGTTCGGCTTTCCATTCGGCATCGGTTTTGTGGAAAGGGTATTTACTCATCTTCTGCAGGGATAAACGCCAAGGCGGCGGAGTTAATGCAATGCCGTTTTCCGGTTGTGCTACGCGGTCCATCGTTAAACATATGCCCCAGGTGACCGCCACAAACAGCACATTTTAATTCGGTACGTGCATAGCCTATTTTGTAATCCACATCGTACTCAAGGTTTTCATCTACACCACGATCAAAAGAAGGCCAACCCGAACCAGAGTCGAATTTATGTTCGGACTTGTACAAGGGACTTTTGCATCCTGCACAGACATACGTACCAATAGCTTTGTTGTTGTTGAGTGGTCCAGTAAAAGCACGCTCAGTGGCTGCTTTGCGCAAAACTCTATAGGTTAGGGGGGGGAGTATTTCTTTCCATTCGGCATCTGTTTTAACCACCTGATAGGTGGTTTTATTTAGTCTTTTTTTCTTCGTTTGTTGCTGTTGACAGCTCCCGATAATGGGGAAGATGAGCAAGAGAAAGAGGAGTTGTTTTAAGTGTCAAATGCATACTATTTTTTTTAATCAAGATACGGTATATCGAAGAATTGCAAAGGCCATGCCAATTTATTTTTCACGGTTATTGTCTAAAAAGAGCAGCTACAAATACTTAAAGCGATACTTTAATCATGAATAATTTTTTCCTAATAAAATATAAAATTATCACTTTAGATAAATATATGTAAACTACTCATAAAAAATAAGTTATATTTAATGATAGATTTTTCTTATGCTTTACTTTTTGACTGAAAATTGTATAACTTTTCTTTAAAATAGGTGGCTCAGTCAAAAAAGATTGTATCTTGAAAACATTAGACTTTATTTATGTTAGAATCAAAAAAATCCTTGGCCAAAGGAAGTAAAAAATTGATCAATGCTTGGGCTTTCTACGACTGGGCAAACTCGGTGTATTCTTTAGTAATATCATCGGCCATTTTTCCCATTTATTACGCCGCTCTATTTGCTGAAAATAATCAAATTAATTTTTTTGGTTACGATGTCAAAAATACCGCCATGATCAGTTTTGTAACAGGCTGTGCCTTTTTAGTGGTGGCCTTTATTTCTCCGTTGCTATCAGGTATTGCCGACTTTGTGGGAAACAAAAAGAACTTCATGCAATTCTTCGTTTATATGGGTTCATTCTCTTGTGTTGGGTTATATTGGTTTGAGTTGGACTCTATCTATCTTGGACTGTTCTTTTATTTTTTGGCCATGATTGGGTTATGGGCCAGCTTGGTATTTTATAATTCGTATTTACCCGATGTAGCTTTCCCAGAGCAACAAGACAGAGCCAGTGCTCGCGGTTACTCTATGGGCTATATTGGGAGTGTATTGTTGCTTCTATTTAACTTATCCATGGTCATGAAGCCTCAACTCTATGGAATTGGGGGTTCGGATGGAGAGGCCGCTATGCTGGCCATGCGTTATTCTTTCGTGTCTGTTGGGGTTTGGTGGTTTTTGTTTAGTCAGGTGTCCTTGTATTTTCTACCTAAGGGGAATAGAAATGACGAAAAAATCACCCGTGACATTCTGTGGAACGGCTTCCGTGAACTTCGAACAGTGTACAAACAAATGGAAGGCAACTTTCCTTTGAAACGCTATTTGTCTGCCTTTTTTATTTATTCCCTGGCGGTACAAACAGTGATGCTGGTGGCAGCCTATTTTGGTGAAGAGGAAATAGCTTGGGGATCGGATAGTCAAAAAACCATGGGGTTGATTGTGAGTATTTTACTCATTCAAATTGTAGCCATTTTCGGTTCAATTCTTTCTGCACGCGCCTCTGTTCGTTATGGAAACATTCCAACCTTGATTGTGATTAATGTGATTTGGGCCATCATTTGTGCCTATGCCTTTACCATAGAAACCCCTATGCAATTTTATTATATCGCTGGTTTTGTAGGTTTGGTGATGGGAGCAATACAGTCCTCCTCTCGTGCAGCCTACTCAAAGTTTTTGCCAGAGACGGAGGATACCACCTCTTACTTTAGCTTTTATGATGTAGCAGAAAAAGTAGGGATTATCATTGGGATGTTCCTCTTTGGTGCAATTGATCAAATTACGGGTAGCATGCGCTTCTCCATTATATTCTTTGGAATATTCTTTGTCTTTGGGGCGATTATGCTCCTACGTGTAAACCGTAAGCAAGCTATTCTATAACCAGACGCACCGACCCCGATCCTGCAACCTTACTGTGTAGCTTGTCTTTTGGCTCCCCAAAGTATTTTACGCTTCCAGAGCCTGCTACACTTGCTTTGAGTTCGTGACTGCAACGCACATAGACACTTCCAGAACCTGCGAGGGATACTTCGCCATTTTTTGCTTCAACGCCTTCGAGGCGTATACTTCCGGAACCTGCATGTTTGACGTCTAGGTTGGTAGCAGTCCCTTTCAGGATTATTTTTCCACTGCCAGCCAGTTTTGTAGCAACGTTTGTTGCTTTAACGGCAAGGTCTATTTTACCTGACCCAGCGCTGTTTGCTTTGAATTTGTCCACTGTAATGGCGGCTTCGGCATGAATTTTACCAGAACCACTGAGTTTAACTTTGTTTACATTGACTTGGGGAACCTTTACGATAATTTTTTTTCCACCAGAGGGTTTAAGGGAGTGATTCATTTTGGTGCGGATGACCAATGCACCCTCTTTTATCTCCGTTATGATACTTTTAAGAAGGTTCTCATCTGTGGTAATCCGTACTTTTCCTTTTATCGCTGAGATCATTTCAACGTCAAAGGAGCCGCTAACATGCAGCGCGTTGAAGTCGGCAATGGAACGCTCTTGGGTAGTTATGGTTCCATTCCCTTTGCGTTTTTGTGCGAGGGCTTGTGTGCTTGTTGCAATAAATAAAAAGATCAGGAGTAGGTTAATTTTTTTCATGGGTTTAGTTTTGGTAAAGTTTTACTGCGCCATAATCGGCTGAAATGGTTAGGGTATTGTTTCCGTTTTTATGGTTTCCTTCATAGTATCGATCGCTGCTTTCAATGATTTTTTTGCGGTAATTGAGTGGGAAGTCGGTTTTAAAACCAGCATATTCTGTTTCAATTGTAAAGCTAAAGGCCCAGTCTGGATCTGCCCGAAAGGATAGGCCACTATAATCAGAAGTTATGGCTACTTTTTCTGTGCTCCCTAGGATGTGCTCAACCTTTAACCCACCATAATCCATGTTGATGTCAAGGGCTCTCGAAAGACTTCCCACCTTGATGGAAAGATAATCAGCATCTCCTTTTAAGTGGCTAATTTCTCCAATGCTTAGGCTTCCGTAGTCGGCTTCAAAATCCAATTCATCTATGCGTTCAAAGGAGCATTTGCTATAGTCAGCATTAAGCGAAATACGCTCCGCAGTTTCGATGGATATACCCGAGTAATCCATTTCAATATTTCCTGCATTGAAGTATTCTATACTTGATCCTGGGCTGTATTCTAGGTCTATTTCATTGGCTTGGTTGTTTAATTTCTCTGCAATTAATTTCCCGTAGGCACAACGAATAATTGCTTTACCGTCTAATTCATCCAGAAAAATGCTTCCGTAGTTGTTCGATAAATTGACCTGTGCCGATAGGGGGAGCTGAACCGTGTAGTCAATGGAATAGTCAATGCTATTTTTACCCCAAAAAGACCAGCTTTTCCACCATGAAGTACGTTCATTGGGCAAACGAGTTCTTGCACTTACCCTTTTGTTGGTGGCTTCAAAGTCAACCGAAATATTTTCCAAAAGTTCTTCTGCACGTTCTTGACTACCCCTTTAACGAGGATATTGACCTGTATGCTTACTTCCTCCTTATCCCAGTGATTGAGGGTAAGGTTTCCATAGCTGTTAGACAATGAAAGGGTTCCATTACTTACCAGTGGGAAGTTTTTATTGATGACGCGTTCTGCCTCTTGTGCATTCCCATATAGCGAAATGAACAAGCATAAAAGCAATGAGTAAAGGACAGTTTTATAGTAGTTCGTTTTCATGTTGAATGGTTTTTAATTCGTTTAGTGTTTTTTCTAGTTCGCTTAGAATAGTTAATTGCTGTTGTAGATTATCGATCATAGCTTTTAATACAAGTGGGTGTTGGTGGTTCTGCTCAAACTGAACTTGCAGCAGCTTGTAGTCTTCGTCTAGACGCTTAAGTTCTTGCTTAATGTCTTGTAAGGGTAAAGCATAGAGGTCTTGGTAACTTACTTCTAGCACTTCCAATTGTGCTTCAATTTGCATTTCGTAGAAGTGGGTCAATTCTTGACTCGATGAAGGGGATGTTTCAAGCATTGAGGTGGAAAGACCAAGTACCATAGCAATGCTAGCTGCGATACTTATCCATGTCATCATCCTTACGATGGGTTTGTTTTGTTGCTGTAATTTCCGTTGGAAACGCAAGTGATGCCCTTCGAGTGGGGGTGGCAATGCCTGTTTGCCCAACTGCTGAAATTGTTTATTCATGGATTTCATTGGCTACTATTTTTTGTTTCAATTGTTCTTTTGCGCGTGAGACTAGTGTTCGACAGTTCCCATAGCTCAGCTTCAGTAGATTGCTCAATTCTTTATAGTCTAAGCCCTCAAAATACATCAATACCAGCGCATTTCTATAGCGAGGATTGAGTTCGTCGAGTGCCCGTTTAAGTTGAATGCTCTGGGCATCGGTCTCACGGAGAGCATTATTATCGACTTCATACAAATGCCCTTCGTTTAGGAGTGACATTTTTAGTTTATTTCGTTTTTCACAGTACTGAAGTGCTTTTCGTAGGGTAATTTGTTTTAACCAGCCCCCAAATTTGCCTCCTCCTTTGTATTGGGATAATTTTTCAAAGGCTGTTAAAAAACTTTCATGCATTACATCTTCTGCATCTACAGGATTTTTTACAATACGTATTGCACTATGATACATGGCCAAATGATAGCGTCTGTATACTTCCATTTGGGCGGACTCATCTTTCTTTAGGCAAAGTTGGATAAGTGAGTCGATTTCCATTTTTTGATCATCGGGCTATGGTCTTCTATTCTATAAGATGTGAAAATTGTAATTTGTTACACTTAGGGGCATTAATTTTGGCATAACTATTGAATCTGTTAGTGTATAATCAGATAAACCAGAAGAAATGGTCTTTTTATGCCATTTTGACGTAGAGAAGAATATATGTCCAAGCCAATTTTTAGTTCCCTAGACAATTTGTCATTGCAGGATATCGATGCCGAAGCCGATTTAATCCCCTTGTTGACCACTGAAGACGAAGAAGCCCTTGAGCGAGAAGACCTGCCAGATGCAGTGCCCATTTTGCCCTTGCGTAACACTGTTTTGTTTCCAGGAGTAGTTATCCCCATCACTGTTGGACGCGATAAATCTATCCAGTTGATCAAAGAAGCCAATAAAGGCGATAAGGTGGTTGGCGTAGTGGCACAGAAAGATCAAGAGGTGGAAGACCCCAGTATTGTGGATGTATTTTCCTTGGGAACGGTTGCACAAATTTTGCGTGTCCTTACTATGCCCGACGGCAACACCACCATTATTATTCAAGGGAAAAAGCGCTTCGAGATTCAACAGCTCATCACGGAAACCCCCTACATCAAGGCGAAAATTAAACGTGTTCCCGAGGAGAAATCAGTGCAAGAGACGTCTGAATTCACTGCTATAGTTGAATCCATTAAAGACTTAGCCTTAAAGATCATTAAGGAAAGTCAGAATATTCCTACAGAGGCTTCTTTTGCCATTAAGAACATTCAAAGCCATTCATTCTTGATCAACTTTGTTTCGTCCAATATGAGTTTAACCGTGCAGGAGAAACAAGAGATTTTGTCTACAGCAAACATTAAGGAGCGCGCCTTGTTGTGTTTAAAATACATGAATTTGGAGTACCAGAAACTGGAGCTTAAAAACGACATCCAGTCTCGAGTTCGTACAGACCTTGATCAACAACAACGCGAATACTACTTGCACCAACAAATGAAAACCATTCAAGAAGAATTGGGTGGGGTGTCGTATGAAGAAGAAGTGGAGGAAATGCGTGCACGTGCAAAAGAAAAAAATGGACCGAAGAGGTGGGAATCCATTTTGGGAAAGAATTGATGAAGTTACAGCGAATGAATCCGCAGGTAGCAGAATATTCTGTACAACGCAATTATTTGGATTTATTTTTAGAATTGCCTTGGGGCGAATTTTCTAAGGATTTATTTGACCTAAAGCGTGCGCAAAAAATCTTGGATCGCGACCATTACGGCCTGGAAGAGGTGAAGAAACGCATCATTGAATACCTTGCCGTACTCAAGTTGCGGAACGATATGAAGTCACCCATTCTTTGTTTGTATGGCCCTCCTGGGGTAGGGAGAACCTCTTTAGGAAAATCGATTGCAGAAGCTTTGGGGAGAGAGTATGTTCGTATTTCTCTGGGTGGAATGCGTGATGAAGCAGAAATCCGCGGTCATAGAAAAACCTATATTGGGGCCTTGCCTGGACGTATCATCCAGAGTTTAAAGAAAGCGGGAACCTCAAACCCGGTTTTTGTGTTAGACGAAATTGATAAGTTGACCAACAGTGCACAAGGGGATCCTTCTTCGGCTTTGCTAGAGGTTTTGGACCCAGAACAAAATGAATCTTTCTATGATAACTTTCTAGAAATGGGTTATGACTTATCCAAGGTAATGTTCATTGCAACCGCGAATAATTTGGGAAGTATACAGCCGGCATTGCGCGATCGTATGGAGATCATCAATGTAAGTGGATATACCATAGAGGAAAAAGCCATGATTGCTAAGAATCACCTCTTGCCCAAACAATTGAAAGAGCACGGTTTACAAGACAAAGACGTGGTACTATCCAAAAGCGTTTTGGAGGCCATTGTCGAGGGCTACACGCGGGAGTCAGGTGTGCGTGGTTTGGAGAAACAAGTGGCTAAGTCGGTACGCTATGTGGCAAAATCAATTGCTATGGAAGAAGCTTATATCAAATCGCCCAAGCGAGATGACCTCAACGATATACTAGGCCCCATAAAAGTAACCCGAGATCTGTATGAAAACAATGCCACCGCTGGGGTCGTTATTGGCTTAGCGTGGCCTTCTGTTGGGGGAGATATTCTCTTCATCGAATCGGCCTTATCACCAGGAAAAGGACAATTATCCATCACGGGGAACCTTGGTAAAATCATGAAAGAATCATCGACTATTGCCATGCAATACATCAAAGCAAATGCGGAGATTTTAGGTTTGTCAAACTTCCCTTTCGATAACTATAACATTCATATTCACGTTCCAGAAGGAGCGACGCCAAAAGACGGCCCTAGTGCAGGAATCACCATGTTGACCTCTTTGGTTTCTTTAATGACCCAAAAACGAGTGAAAAAACACTTGTCGATGACCGGAGAAATTACCCTCCGAGGGAAGGTACTTCCAGTAGGAGGAATCAAAGAAAAATCTTGGCCGCCAAACGTTCCAAAATAAAAGAAATTATTTTGTGTGAAAGCAATCGGAAGGACATTGAAGAAATCAATGCGGATTACCTCAAAGGCTTACAGTTTCATTTTGTTAAAGAAATGCACGAAGTTTTGGCCATTGCTATCACCGATCAAAAGGTTAAGCATGCGAAAAAAATTGAAGAATGTGTACCGTAAGCTTTGTGCCCACAGCTGAAGGGTTTGTTTTTACCTCAAATCGTGATGAAGATCCAAAGCGCGCCGCTTCTCAGCTCATTGAGGAGCAACGTGGAGATCTGAAGATTACTTTCCCACAAGATGCGGAAGCAAAAGGCACTTGGTTCGCATATTCCGATAAAGATCAATTTGCCTGTGTATTGAATGGTGCTTTTGAACCGCATCAACGAAAAGACAACTACCTGATGAGTAGAGGTGCCATGGCATTGGCTTACTTTGATTATTCTTCCATCAACTCATTTACTGAGACGTTTAATTTTGAAGTAATGGAACCTTTTACCTTGTTACTCTATCATACGGGCAACTTTTGTTAACTCAAATGGGATGAACATGAGCTGCACTACAGAACACTCTCCACAGAAGAGGTAAATGTGTGGTCTTCGTGTACTTTGTACACCCAAGAATGGTGGTTAGAACGTTCGCTATTGTTCAAAGAGTTTATTGCTCGCCAAAAGCCAGATCAAAAAGGGATCATGGCCTTTCATGCCGATAAGCTCGCTTTTACACCAGAAGCGTTACAGCATCGTATGGGAAGTGCTCAACCCCTTGTGAATGTCCCTGTTGTTACGACAAGCGTTTCCTCACTCGCTCAAAACGATCATGGTTTTAATTTTCATTTTCAACGAACAGATGGAACCTTCCATGGGCATAAATCCACCTACTAAACGTATCTTTACTCCATGAAAACGCGAGTTGTTGCCATCGATGGTTATGCCTCTACAGGAAAAAGTACATTGTCGAAGCGGTTGGCTAAACATTTAGGGTTTACCTACGTAGACACAGGCTATATGTATCGTGCCATTGGTTTTTATGTCTTGCAAAATGAGTTGATTTCCGATGATATAATTGCGCTCGCTGAGTTGGAGCGGGCACTTCCTGAATTACAATTTTCTTGGAGAAAGGGAGCGGACGGTCAACGGCAAATGGCCTTAAACGATCGAGTTTATGGTGAAGAGTTACGTACCACAGCGATCTCTAATTTGGTCAGTCGGGTTGCGGCTATTCCCGCTGTTCGCTCCCATTTATTGATACAACAGCGCAAATTATCACAAAACACGTCCGTAGTCATGGATGGTCGCGATATTGGTACCGTTGTCTTTCCAAATGCTACCCATAAGTTCTTTTTAAATGCAGACCCACAAATTCGTGCCGAGCGTCGCCACGCTGAAATGCAAGCCAAAGGAATACCGGGATCGCTTGAAGAAGTTTTGGCCAACGTGATTGAACGCGATCGATTGGATAGCACTCGAGCCATTGCTCCTCTAGTAAAAGCTCAAGATGCCATTGAAATAGATACTTCAGCAATGAATATCGAAGAAGCTTTTCAACTACTCTGTGCGCATATAGAAGGCTGATTGCTGAAGCTGCTCAATGACCTGTTTGAGTTCTTCGGGTCTTTGTGTGCCGATCAAAAATTTCGTTTTGTTTTTTAATTGAACAAATAGCCCCTTTCCACCACAAACATTGTAGACAGTCCCGTATTTCGTAAAAAAGGCGCACGCCCCACCCACCCACAAAACTATAGGGAATTACTTGACAATGGTCCACTTCCCCCACGCCACGGTTCGTTTCGTGTAAGGAAAAAAATGCACTTGAATGCCTTGACGATCAATCGTTGTCTTTAGTTGGTTGACCCAAAAAAGTAAGCGAAACCAATCCCAAAGAGGGTAAAGAATAGGAGTCCACCGTATCTGACATGGGTTTGGTACCCAAAGGAATCCACGCCACAATCGTTGATAACAGCCATATAAACCTATGGCAAAGGAAGTAGAAAAAAACCCCACATCCACCATTGAGTGAAGCGTTGCTTTTCTTCATACAATACACTAGTGTTTGTTTTTGACATGATTGCGGATCCAATGTACGCAATCTTTAAAACTTTCAAAAATCTGACTGTCTGGAATCAAATTGGGTATCATTTTGATGCGTTCCATCATGAGTTTGGGTTGTTCATTTAACCCTACCAAAAGTATTTTTTTGTGTTGTTGTACCAAGTCAAGGAGAACGGTTTCTAGTGCATACAAACCCGATTGATCGATATAGGGTACTTTATCTAAACGAATAATTAGTGTTGATGCTGTTTCAGGAATTTGCTTTGCTGTTGCTGTAAAACTAGCCGTAGAACCAAAAAAGAGTGGACCGTCTAAATGTTTTATGAAGATTTCTTCTTTCAGTTTTTCGGGAAAATTTTTCTCATCTCCCCATGCCTTTTCTGGGCTTAGCGGGAGAACATTAAAACTTTTACTGGTGAGATCGCCTATCTTCTTCATAAACATTAGAGAGGCGATGACCAAACCAATTCCTACGGCATAGACCAAATTCCAAATGGACGACAGCACCAAGACCACCACTAAGATAATGACTTCTGGTTTGGGCATGTAGGGGAGGGCTTTTAGTCCTTTATAGTCCATTACGCCTATACCCACGGTGATCAGAATCCCTGCCAAGACGGCTGCGGGAATTTGGGAGGCGACGGGACCAATGGCAAGGAGAATAAAGAGCAAGAGTAGTCCGGCAATCATGCCCGATAAACGGGTTTTTCCTCCCGACTTTATATTTACGACTGTACGGATGGTAGCACCAGCACCAGGAATTCCTCCAAAGAGGGCACCTATACTATTACCAATTCCCTGTCCCACCAGTTCTTTGTTGGGTTCGTGTACTGTTTTGGTCATATTGTCCGCTACTACCGAGGTGAGAAGAGAGTCGATACACCCCAAAAGGGCGAGTGTCATGGCGGTGAAGATGTATTGCGTAAGTGTGTCCAGTCCAAAACCAGCAAAGAGACCCCATTGTGGAATGGGTAAACCCGATGGAATGGCTGCAATAGGACGATAGTCCACTCCAAGGGCAAAAGCCCCTACCGATACAATTAACAGGGCAACCAACGTACTGGGAACGGCAGTAGTAATGCGTTTAAAACCATAAATAATGATGATGGTCAATAAGGCTAAGATCAATTCGATGGTATTGATTTTTGCGAAAATTCGAGGCAGTACTTTTAGCGTACCTAAAACCCCAGAGGCGTGTTTTTCTGCTAACGTCTCTGCTTCTAAGAGAATATCGGCCTCATTAATTTTTTCCGCTCGAGCGATGGTGGTTTCAAAGTCTTCGAGCACCAAGATCCTTTCATCTACCTCGTCGTGGAGGATGTTTTCTAAAAGTACTTCCTCGGCCTGTGGTTTAAATTGGGCGACAAAGGCACTATCTTCCTTGGCGTAATAGCCTAGGGTAGGAGCGATTTGGGTCACGAGTATGATTACTCCAATGGCCGTCATAAATCCCGATACAACAGGGTAGGGAATATAACGGATGTATTTCCCTAACCCCATAAAGCCAAGGACAATTTGTAAAAGTCCGGCCAATAAGAATACGGAAAGGATGGTAGGCAGCGCTTTTTCAATGTTACCGTCGAAATTGGCGAGCATCTCGGCAATAAAGACCATGCTTACTGCTGTCATGGGAGCAGTTGGGCCAGAGATTTGGGTGGGTGTACCGCCAAAAAAGCGGCAAAAAAACTGACAAAAATGGCACCATACAGTCCAGCGCTGGGACCAAGACCAGAACTTACGCCAAAGGCCAAGGCGAGGGGGAGAGCGACAATACCGGCAGTAAGGCCCCCGAAGAGGTCACCGCGAAAATGCGAGAGATTGAAGGAAAATAAATTTTTCATGAGAAGAAATAGGTTTATGGTTAATAAGAAAGGGGGAAAGTAAAATTAAATTAATTTGCCTTTACTTGTTCATTCAGCCTGATTTGGCGATGATCGATACTGAGGACAGTAAAGTTTCCTAGTATGGGTTTGTTTGTGTTAAGGTTGCTTATATTGCCGCTTAGGTTTGCGGGGGGAACAGCAAACAATTGACTTGGATCTCCGCTTTCATCAGAATCTTGTTCATATCCCTGATTTTCTTCTACTTGCTTATTGAATTTTGTGTAAAATAGATAGTCGTTTGCACTAAGTTGCCCCAGGCGTACATCATAGTCGCCATGAACCCCTTCTAAAATTTCAATAAATGCTTCTTCATTGCCTTCAAACAATACGTCATTTGACATTTCTGTCCTCACAGAGGGATCAGCAGTATTTGGGTTAAAAACGAATTCCACTAAGTAGAAATTCGCTTCATTGGGCGGATCTCTAAAGACCACCCGGGTAGTAGAGTCGGTGGGTTCAATCGATTTAATTTCGACGGGCTCTTTCATCAGTTGCTTTTTAGAGGAAAAGGTCTCATTGTTGATTTCGACCTCAATCCAATAAAAATTCTTGATTTCTCCATGAAGGGGTAGTCTACTTTGGTATTTACACTCTTTAAAAACAAAATCTGAACTGAGTACTGTTGTGACATTGTCTGCTGTTTTCTGGTAAATTTTGGGGGTTAATCCTTCAATGGAACTATCTTTTGTCGAATTGATTGGTTGTGTTTGTCCTATGGTCAACACTAGGGTTTCAGCTATATTGCTGATGGATCCGAAAATGAAATATTCGGGTTCAGCTTCTGCCGTAAGGGAGACCTCTGTAGTACATCTTTGATATGTATATAAGGTAATTAAGCTAAAAATAAAACGAAGATTTTTTTAGGGTCATGGCTTAAAAATTAAAATTATAGGTAACAAATGGGATAGCTGCACCAAGTACAGAGAATTGATACGTTCGCAACCGATTATTACTAAATCGCGAATAGAGTGAAAAGGCATTTTTTCTACCGTACACATTGTAGACGCCAAAGGACCAACTCCCTATCCATTTTTTGTTTTCTCTTCGTGGAGTATAAGTGGCTGATAGATCCAAACGGTGGGTGTCGCTAAGGCGATGCGCATTGCGGTTTGAATATTGAATGAATCGGTCTTCGTTGATGCTAAACTGCCCGATGGGTATGGTGACAGGCCGCCCAGATTGATAAGTAAAGAAGGCGGCATAGTGCCATTTTTTTCCTGTACGATGCGTAAGGTTGAAATTTAGTAGGTGGGGTCGGTCATAATTAGCAGGGAAATATTGACCATTGTTAATTTTATTATTGAACAATTGGGAAGTCGTTTTTCTTTGCGAAGAGGAAAAGGTGTAATTAAGTTCTCCGGTTGTTTTGCCTTTTGTTTTTTGAAGACTCATTTCTATTCCATAGGCAAAACCCTCCACAGGAAGAAGTTCTGTTTCTATGTTTTTGTTTAAGAAGACATTTGCCCCTTCTTTATAATCAATGATATTTTTAAACTTTTGTAATAGGTTTCTAGTGAAAAAGTAAAATCATTCTTGGGCGTATCAAGGACATAGCCAATGGACAATTGATTCACTTCCAAGGGGTCGATGTGCGTTCCGGAAATTTCCCATATATCAAAGGGTAGAGCAGCATTGGTATTGGAGATTAAATGGATGTATTGAAACAATCGATTGTATCCTAATCGAACTGCTTTTCGATCACTGATAGAATAGTTTAGGGCAATACGGGGCTCAAGCCCAAGGTATTGTTTGATTATCTCGTTTCGTTTAAAGCGTTGTGTCCCTTGAATTGTCTCTTCGCTGGGGTTTGACTTATCAGTGTACACCGTCACATCTTCTGGACCAAAACGGCTAAACCATGAAGTGCGAAGCCCAGCATTTAATTTCACTTTTTTCCATTCCGCTTCATATTCTAAATAGGGGGCAGCCTCAAGGCCTGTTTTGGTTTTAAAATCAATGTTATTGATTCCTTCTTCAGTGCTATTCACCTTAGCTGGACTAAATTTATACAAGGTGATGTTGGCACCAAATTTTAATTTCCGCCCAAATCTTTGATAGAGCGTTAGGTTGGGTTTTAAAATCCAATTTTCCACCTTTGATTTCCAATCGAAAGCCCCATTGGTATTTGCGGGTCCTCCGCTACCCTCAACGGAAGAGGTTAATCCATAATTGTACTGGCTATAAATGCCCGAAATATTCATGAAAAGCTTGTTGGAAAATAAATGATTCCAACGCAGGGTTAGGGTAGCATTGTCCCAATCTAGATTGACAGATTCGTTGGATTCTTCGGCTGAGGAATCTGATTCATTAAACTTTAAATCCAAGACATCAGAACCAAAATAGCCAGAAACGAAAAGGGTGTTTTTGGGGTTGATGTTCCAGCGTAATTTGGTGTTGAGGTCATAAAAATAAATGTCAGTGTTTTTTAAATCTTCATCAATTAGCGGAAAGAATAGATCAAAATAGGATCTACGCCCTGAGACCAAGAAATTTATTAAAACTGTTTGGTCTTCTGTCAAGTTGAGGTGCGACACTAATTAAGGTTTTCTGATTTCTTTAACGAGTTGTTGAATCGTTGCTGGCGTGGGTGGGGTAAATTGGGCAACAATCAGTGCTAAATTATGAAAAAAATAAAACAAGGATGCGCTAATTAAGGTTTTCTGATTTCTTTTAACGAGTTGTTGAATCGTTGCTGGCGTGGGTGGGGTAAATTGGGCAACAATCAGTGCTACCGTAAAATTCGCCACCATGGCGACTGATCCAAATCCTTCAGGGGAGATGCCCCACCACCAATCGGCTGAGGTGCCTCCCCCAAACCAGCCAAATTTGAACTTGGTCATGTAAAACAGCATAAGGCTTATTCCCACGAGCATGCCTGTAATTGCACCTTCTTTATTCATTTTAAGGCTAAAGATGCCCATCAAAATTGCGGGAAAGAACGAAGCTGCTGCTAAGCCAAAGGCGAGGGCAACCGTGGCCGCCACAAAGCCCGGAGGATGAATACCAAAATAACCGGCCAAGACTACAGCTACCGTTGCGGACAAACGCGCAGCAATCAACTCTTGACGTTCGCTTACCTTGGGGTAGAGTACGCCTTTGATGAGGTCGTGTGAGATGGAAGAGGAAATGACCAATAACAAGCCTGCTGCTGTGGAAAGTGCCGCCGCAAGCGCTCCTGCTGCCATGAGGGCAATGACCCAATTGGGGAGTTGTGCGATTTCAGGATTCGCCAAAACCATGATGTCTCGATCGATGGTCAGTTCGTTTAGCTGGGGCTCGGCTACATATTGAACGATGCCATCACCATTTTTATCCGTAAACCCAAGTAGTCCTGTTTCTTCCCACTTACTGAACCATTGGGGGAGTTCAGCATAGGATTGTTTGCTGACCGTTTCGATGAGGTTGAGGCGTGCAAATACGGCCACTGCTGGAGCAGTAGTGTAGAGAATGGCAATAAATAATAGCGCCCAGCCGGCCGATTTACGGGCATCACGTACTTTCTTCACTGTAAAGAAACGAACAATGACATGAGGTAGACCTGCCGTACCCACCATTAAGGCCGCCGTAATCATGAAAACGTCTAGGGTGGACTTGCTTCCATTGGTATAGGTATGGAAGCCTAGCTCACGATGAAGCCCATCAAGTTTTTCTAGTAGGTAAACCCCTTCGTGATTGCTTGCCCCAAAGCCAATTTGGGGAATTATCCAACCTGTACTGAGGAATGAAATAAAGATGGCCGGAATTAAAAAGGCAAAAATCAGCACACAATATTGGGCTACTTGGGTGTAAGTGATGCCTTTCATGCCTCCCAAGACAGCATAAAATAAAACAATGGCCATACCGATATACACCCCAGTATTGATGTCTACTTCGAGATAACGCGAGAAGACCACCCCAACACCCCGCATTTGCCCTGCGATATAGGTAAAGGAAACAAGGAGAGCACAAAAAACAGCCACCAAGCGAGCGGTGGAAGAATAGTAGCGATCTCCAATAAAATCGGGAACAGTGAACTTTCCAAATTTACGTAAATATGGCGCGAGAAGTAGGGCCAGTAGAACATAGCCTCCCGTCCAGCCCATCAGATAAACAGAACCATCGTAGCCGCTGAATGAAATAATGCCTGCCATGGAAATAAAGGAAGCGGCAGACATCCAATCGGCTGCGGTAGCCATGCCATTGGCAATGGGGTGCACACCACCTCCCGCCACATAAAACTCATTGGTGGACCCAGCTCGAGACCAAAAAGCAATGCCAATATAGAGCGAAAAACTAAGGCCAATAAATAGCCAAATCCAAGTTTGTAATTCCATTAATCTTCGGAGGTATAGTGTTTATCGAGGCGATTCATAAGGTAGATGTACACAAAGATTAACACCACAAAAACATAGATAGCGCCCTGTTGTGCAAACCAAAAGCCCAGCGGAAAACCACCGATTTGAATGCTGTTAAGCGTATCGGCCAAGAGAATGCCAAAACCAAAGGACACACTAAACCATATGGAAAGTAAAATGATTACATAGCGAAGGTTTTTTCGCCAGTAGGTATCCGCATTGATTTTGTACTTCATCGTTAAAATTTTGATTCCTTAAAGTACAAAACTTTTGGTTAACCGTTATGATCATATTTTTTTACGCTCAATATACCGATGAAGGCTATGATGTTGAGGATTAAACCAACAATGCTTAATGTAGCCAGCAATAAAAAGCATGTTAAACCCATTGGTGTAAACAATGATATAGGCGGCAATAATAAAAACAATTAAGCTAAAAAGATACAGGGCTGTATAGGTTTTCATAGGCTAAGATTAAGGTAATCCCAATATACAGATAATGATGTAATAATAGCTTATTCCAAAAGTTAAAAATTGAGGTGTATTTTCCCTTGTCCATCAAGCATTTAGCTGTATATTTGCGCACTCTTTTGATTAAGCAAGGCAAAGAGTAGGTAAAAAACAAACACAAACAACTTCTGTTGTTTTTCAATTAAAGCCTTGTGAACCAGCAGAATACAAAACTTTTTTTTAGCCATGGCTGAAGAAACCACACCACAAGCAGCGCCAGAGCAAGACGCTCCACAAGCTGCTGAAACTCCACAAGTTCAAGAAGAAACCCAAGAAACAGTTGCTGCAGCGCCCACGGCGAACAACGCAGAAGACTTTTTGGCAGAATTCAACTGGCACCACTACGAAGAAGGCATTGATGTTATCGAAGACAAGCAATTGGCTGAATTCGAAGAATTGGTGAGCAAAAACTTTGTGGATACTGCAGACGAAGATGTCATTGAAGGAACGGTTGTTCACATGACCGACCGCGAAGCCATCATCGACATCAACGCAAAATCAGAAGGAGTAATTTCCCTAAACGAATTCCGTTACAATCCAAACCTAAAAGAAGGAGACAAGGTTGAGGTAATCGTTGATATCCGTGAAGACCGTACGGGTCAGTTGGTTTTATCGCACCGTAAGGCGCGTGTAATCAAAGCATGGGATCGTGTAAACAATGCGCATGACAGCGGTGAAATCGTGAATGGTTTCGTTAAGTGTCGTACCAAAGGGGGAATGATTGTCGATGTATTTGGTATCGAAGCCTTCTTGCCTGGTTCACAAATTGATGTTAAGCCGATCCGTGACTACGATCAGTACGTAAACAAAACAATGGAATTCAAGGTGGTAAAAATCAACCATGAATTTAAAAACGTTGTTGTTTCACACAAAGCATTGATTGAAGCAGATATCGAAGAACAGAAAAAAGAAATCATCGGTCAACTCGAAAAAGGACAAGTACTCGAAGGAACAGTGAAGAACATCACTTCTTACGGAGTATTCATCGATCTTGGAGGAGTAGACGGATTGATTCATATCACGGACCTTTCTTGGAGTCGTATTAATCACCCAAGCGAAATCTTGGAATTAGATCAGAAATTGAACGTTGTTATTCTTGATTTTGATGATAACAAATCACGTATCCAACTTGGATTGAAGCAATTGAGCGATCACCCATGGGAGAAGCTTGGTGATACCATCAAAGAAGGAGAGAAAGTAAAAGGGAAAGTTGTCGTAATCGCAGATTACGGTGCTTTTGTTGAAATAGAAGATGGCGTTGAAGGCTTGATCCACGTTTCTGAAATGTCTTGGTCAACACACTTGCGTTCTGCACAAGACTTCGTAAATGTTGGTGATGAGGTAGAAGCACAGATCTTAACCATCGATCGTGAAAGCCGTAAAATGTCGCTAGGGATCAAGCAATTATCGCAAGACCCATGGACAGATATTACCGTCAAATACCCTGTTGGTTCAAAGCATCAAGGAATCGTTCGCAACTTCACTAACTTCGGTGTGTTTATCGAATTGGAAGAAGGAATTGACGGTTTAGTCTATATTTCTGACCTCTCTTGGACGAAGAAAGTGAAGCATCCATCTGAAGTGTTGACCGTTGGTGAAACCATCGATGTAGTTGTACTTGAATTGGATGTGGATGGACGTAAATTGAGCCTTGGACACAAACAAACTAAAGATAATCCTTGGGATAAATACGCTACTGAATATGCTGAAGGTACAGTTCACAACGCTGCGCTTACAGAGATCGTAGACAAAGGAGCAACCATCAGTTTCAACGAAGATATCGTTGCTTTTGTTCCTTCACGTCATTTAGAAAAAGAAGACGGTTCTAAGGTTGGTTTAGGAGAAACAATTGATTTCAAAGTAATTGAATTCAATAAAGACTTCAAACGTGTTGTTGTATCACATACAGCAATTTTCAGAGAAGAAGAACGTAAAAACATACGTACTGCTACAAAGAAAATGCAAGCTGACAATGCTGAAAAGACTACACTTGGAGATTTAGATGCCTTGGCAAACCTAAAAGAGCAAATGGACAAGCAATAAGCTTTTTCCATTGTTTTAAAGATAACCCGCTGTTTACAGCGGGTTTTTTTTGGATTGAATCAAATCACACGTGAAAAAGTTCTATTTTTGTAGAAAGTAATTTTATGCAGCCTAAGCTTTTACTCAATGCACATCAAATCGATATACTACTGCATCGTTTGGCCTGCCAACTAATCGAAAATCATTTAGATTTTTCCAATTGTGTTCTCATTGGTTTACAGCCCAGAGGAGTGAATGTGCTCAATAAACTCACCCATCTACTTACCACTGTTTACAGGATACCGTCTTTAAAGAGTGGGAAGCTAGACATTACTTTTTTCGTGATGATTTTCGTCGAAGCGACAAACCCCATGCGGCCAGTTCATCAGACATGAACATCCCTATTGAGGGAAAAGATATTGTTTTTATTGACGATGTATTGTATACCGGGAGAAGTATACGAGCAGCATTGACAGCCATCGAGTCTTACGGACGTCCAAAAAGTATAGAACTATTAACCCTAATTGATCGTCGTTTTAGTCGTGACTTACCCATACAGCCCGATTACGTTGGGCGTCAGGTAGATGCACTTCAAAACGATAAAGTAACGGTTGAATGGAGTGAAACACACGCTGTTGATGCCGTATTTTTATTGAAAGACCATATATGAAAGAACTAAGTGTTGATCATTTATTGGGCATAAAATACCTTAAGGAAGAAGATTTACATTTGATCTTTGAAACCGCCGATCATTTTAAAGAAGTGATTAATCGCCCGATAAAAAAGGTACCCAGTCTTCGAGACGTGACCATAGCCAATTTATTTTTCGAGAATTCCACTCGAACAAAATTGTCTTTTGAATTGGCCGAAAAAAGGCTAAGTGCTGATATCATCAATTTTTCTGCTGCCCAATCTTCGGTTAAAAAAGGGGAAACTTTGATCGATACGGTAAATAACATTTTAGCCATGAAGGTAGATATGGTTGTAATGCGTCACCCCAACCCGGGAGCGGCAGAGTTCCTTTCGAAAAATGTAGATGCCTGTATTGTCAACGCCGGAGATGGCACCCATGAGCATCCGACCCAAGCGTTGTTAGACGCCTATTCTATACGCGAAAAGTTTGGTGAAGTAGTGGGGAAACGCATAGTGATTGTAGGAGATATTCTCCATTCTCGTGTGGCCTTGTCCAACATCTTTGCCCTTAATATGTTGGGTGCAGAAGTGAAAATTTGTGGTCCCAAGAGTTTACTCCCTAAACATATCGAATCGTTAGGGGTTAAGGTTGAACCCAATTTAAAGAAAGCCTTGCGTTGGTGCGACGCAGTAAATATGCTACGTGTTCAAAACGAACGTATGGACAAGAGTTATTTCCCCTCCATACGCGAATATACACAGCTTTACGGCTTAACCCTTCCCTTGCTACAAAGCTTGCGTAAAGAAATCACCATCTTGCATCCTGGTCCAATGAATAGAGGGGTAGAAATTAGTTCTGAGGTTGCTGATTCTGATCAGGCGATCATATTGGATCAAGTAGAAAACGGTGTGGCCATACGCATGGCAGTGATCTATCTACTAGCAGCAAAACTTATTAAACCTCAAGCCTAATGGACGCTTTTACCCAACCTATTGAAACCTTAGTCCTAACCAATGAAGTTCTGCAAGCTCCTGCTCAGTTCGACTCGACCACAGATTGGATTTTTGATGCGCGTACATGTACGATCGATGCTGCTTTTGTGGAGGGCTATCAAAACTTTTTAGCTGGGTTTACATCCGACCAGCATTCTAGGGTTTTAGTGGTAGAAGCAGCTGACCTCGAGCAGCTTCCTGAGGATTGTATCGCCGTGCCTACTCTGGGCGAAGCCGAAGACCTTATTCAAATGGAACGTATAGAACGTGATCTAGGCTTTTAGAATGGAGTTGACGATACTTGGTTGCAATGCGGCTACACCCCGAAAGAATGCCCAAACGACGGCACAATTATTAGAGATAAAAGGACAATTAATTTTAATTGATTGCGGAGAAGGTACACAAATTCAGTTGCGTAAACTCGGAATCAAGTTTGCTCGTATTCAGCACATCTTTATTTCTCACTTACACGGCGATCATTTCTATGGTCTCATTGGACTAATTAGCACCTTTCGTTTATTGGGTCGATCGGCAGATTTACACATTTATGGCCCTAAAGGAATAAAAGAAATCATTACCCTTCAATTGAAATTGGCGAAATCTTGGACAGATTATAACCTTTACTTTCACGAATTGGAAAGCACTGTATCTGAACTGATTTTAGACCATGATAAGTTTACGGTGGAGACACTTCCATTGGACCACCGGGTATACACCAACGGCTATCTATTCCGGGAGAAAGAAGGGCCAAGAAGAATCAATAAGTCCATGATAGCAAAACACGGAGTGGACATAAGCGACATGGAAAATTTGAAGTAAGGGAAAGATATTTATACCGAAGACGGAACCCTGTTATCTAATGATTTACTTACACTTCCGCCGGAGACTGCTAAGTCTTATGCTTTTTGTAGTGATACTGCTTATAAACCTGATTTAGCTGCTTTGGTTAAAGGGGTAAGTTGTCTGTATCATGAAGCTACTTTTTTGGATAGTCATCAAGATCTTGCAGTAAAAACAAAACACAGCACGGCAAAAGAGGCTGCGCAAGTGGCAGCTGAGGCTAAAGTGGGTCAGTTAATCTTGGGGCATTTTTCTTCTCGCTATCCCGATTTGAACGAATTTGTTGTTCAAGCCAATACACATTTCAACAGTGTTTTTCTAGCAGAAGATGGGAAGCGCTTTGTTTTTTAATCAATAAATAGAAACTTAAGGGTGTTTATTTTCAAAAAAAAAGGTGAAGTCGTACCTTGCAAATATGAATATACCCAAAGACATTGGTCATTTACGTAAATCCTATGATAAAGGTAATTTATCGGATGAATTAAAAAAGACTTCTCCGATCATTTTATTTGAAGAATGGTTTGCTGAGGCAGAGAAGCACCCCGCTATTGAAGAAGCCAATGCCATGTCTATTGTTACCCTTGGTGAAGATGATTACCCTAAAGCACGCATTGTTTTATTGAAACAATTTAGTGCAGAAGGCTTTGTGTTTTACACCAATTATAACAGTCAAAAAGGACGTGCTATTATGGCCTATCCGAAGGTAGGATTAACCTTCTTTTGGCCGGGCTTAGAGCGTCAAGTAATCATTAAAGGTAGTGCAGAGAAAGTATCTCCTGAGCAGTCCGATGCTTATTTCTATTCCCGGCCGCTGGGAAGTCAACTGGGAGCAATTGCCTCGAATCAAAGCGAGGAAATCCTTTCCCAGAAAGTCTTGCAAGATCGTCTTCGTTTGTTAGAGGAACAATACAGTGATGCGTCGCCAAAACGTCCTGAACATTGGGGTGGATTTTTGGTTCGTCCACAACAGATCGAATTTTGGCAGGGACGCCCTAACCGCTTGCACGACCGTTTAATATTTTCACTAACAGATTCTTTAGAATGGGAATGTAAACGCTTAGCACCTTAAAATGAAAGAGCTTCTTTTTTTACGGCATGCAAAATCTGCTTGGGACCAAGGAGTGGATGATCGGCATCGCCCTCTTCAGCCCAAAGGGATTAAAGCGATTAGCTCTGTCGCTCGATGTTACAGCAGTACTTTTAAGTCTTTCGATTATATTTTGTCCAGTCCAGCAAACCGTGCCCTGCATACTGCTGCAATATTAGCGCATCAAATCGATTTCCCTTGGGAGAATTTTCGTTTGAATGAACACTTGTACAGTTTTGATTCAAATAAGATAATTTCGGTCATCAAAAACCTTCATGCAAGTTGGAATAAGGTTATTATTGTAGGTCATAATCCTGCCTTTTCTACCGCTGCTGCGTACTTGTCTTCAGTGTCGGTGCCAGAATTGAAGACTTCGGATTGGATACACCTCAGGTTTGCGCAAAAGGATTGGAGCACTATCAAAGAGGGAAAGGCAAGCTATGGTTCTAAAAAAGAAGCGCAAAAAAAATGGTAAAAGATAAATTCATCAATCGAGAATTAAGCTGGCTAGATTTCAATGCGCGAGTTTTGCAAGAAGCTGCTGATTCTTCGGTACCCTTAATTGAGCGATTACGTTTTCTGGGTATCTTTTCTAATAATTTAGACGAATTTTTTCAAGTACGCTTTGCAACGGTAAAACGCATTGCCCAGTCAGAAAAGTCTGGAAAAAAGCACTCGGCGGGATTGAAGCCAAGAAATTATTGGCAGAAATTACCAAAGTGGTGATTAAGTTGCAAAAAGATAGCGCTAAGATATTGGCTGAAATAGAAGATCAACTTAGGCAAGAAAACATCCATTTTATCAATGAGAAAGAGGTTAGTCCAGCACAAGCTGAGTTTTTGACAGACTATTTCTTACAAAAGGTAAGCCCTGCTTTGGTTACGGTTATATTGAAAGATGAGGAGCAAGATTTTTCTGACAATACTGCATTTTTGGCCATTAAAATGAACCTCAAAGGGGGAACTGGAAAAGATAAGATGTATGCCTTTATTGAAATTCCAAAAGAGGTTGATCGCTTTGTAGTGCTTCCTTCAAAGCATGAGAAGCAGTACATCATGATGTTAGATGATTTGATCCGTTATCATTTCCATTTGATCTTTAGTATGTTTAACTACACTAGTGTAGAGGGGCATATGTTGAAAATAACGCGAGATGCGGAATTAGATATTGAAGAGAATGTAGGAAAAAGTTACATGGAGAAAATCATCAATAGCGTTAAAGATCGTCTAGTGGGTGATCCCGTTCGTTTGGTGTACGATAGTGGCATAGCAAAAGAAACACTTAGTGTTGTTATGCGAAAGCTTGGTGTAACTACTTCAGATAGCTTAATCCCTGGTGGGCGATACCATCACCGTAGGGATTACATGAATTTTCCTAGCTTAGATCGAAAGGAATTGTTGTATAGCAAGTTTAAGCCTCTGCCGATTCATGACTTGGCCTTAAGTGAAAATTTGTTGGAAGCGGTAGCAAAGAAGGATTATTTGATTTATACGCCCTACCACAACTTTGCCTATGTCATCAAATTTTTGCGCGAGGCTGCTTTGGACCCTAAGGTAAAGACGATAAAAATCACCATTTATCGGTTGGCAAAACTTTCTCAAGTGGCTAGCTCCTTGATTAACGCTGCCAAAAATGGAAAGAAAGTTCTTGTACAAATCGAATTACAGGCTCGTTTTGATGAAGAAAACAATATACAAGTAGCCGAAAGGCTCGAAAATGCTGGGGTACAATTAATTTTTGGTGTTCCTGGTTTAAAGGTTCACTCAAAAATCTGTGTTATTGAGCGTCAGGAAGGAAAAAAACTCAAGCGCTATGGATTTATCAGCACAGGAAATTTTAATGAGGTAACAGCGCGTATCTATACCGATTACACTTTGTTTACGGCACACCAAAAAATACTCAAAGATGTTTTGAAGGTTTTCGATTTCTTAGAAGTGAATTATAAAATCAAGAAATACAAACATTTAATTGTTTCTCCTCACTACACGTTTCCAACCTTAATAAGGCTAATCGACAATGAAATCCTGAATAAGAATCAAGGGAAAGTAGCTCGAATACAGCTAAAACTAAACAACATTACCAATCATGCTATTATTGCAAAGTTATATGAGGCGAGTAGAGCAGGAGTGCAAATAGATATGATTGTTCGCGGTGTCTGTTGTCTTATTCCAGGTGTTGCTGGAATGAGTGAAAACATTCGAGTAAAAAGTATAGTCGATAAATTCTTGGAGCATCCTCGCGTCTATATTTTTGAAAATGCTGGTACACCAAAAATGTATATTTCCTCGGCGGACTGGATGACAAGAAATATTGATAATCGTATAAAGTTGCCTGTCCAATCCTCGATGAAAATTTGCAAAAAGAGTTATTGGATACGTTTATGATTAGTTGGAACGACAATGTAAAGGCGCGCCTAGTCAATACAACAAACAAGAATGCTTTTGTTCAGCAGAAGGGAGAAGCTATTCGCTCTCAATGGGCAACATACGATTATTTTAGCACTAAATTATCCCAATGAAAGTAGAACGCTATGCCGCTATAGATATTGGATCAAATGCGATTCGTGTACTAATCTCGAACGTGATTAGTCAGAAAGAGCAACCCCCCAAGTTTATGAAGAGTTCCATGGTTCGTGTGCCTATTCGTTTGGGAGAAGATTCGTTTACGGTGGGTGAGATTTCTGAAAAAAACAAGAAGCGGATCGTCAAGGCGATGAAAGCCTTTAAACACATCATGAAGATCAACAATGTAAAGTCTTATATGGCCTGTGCCACATCGGCTCTTCGTGAGGCCAATAATGCGGCAGAAGTAGTAGCATTGGTCAAAAAGACCACAGGTATACAAATAGAAATTATTGATGGAAAACGTGAGGCTGAAATCATTTCTACCACCAATATTTTCGAATCTATTAATAAAAATAGAACTTTTTTATTTATTGATGTAGGAGGGGGAAGTACCGAATTTTCTGTTTTGTTGAAGGGAGAACGTATTGCCTCAAAATCGTTTAAAGTGGGAACCGTTCGCATGATCAATAATATGGTAAGCGATAAGATTTGGGTAGAGATTCAACATTGGATTGAGCAGAACACCCAGAACTATGCCAAGATCGCACTATTAGGATCTGGAGGAAACATTAATAAATTATTTAAGATTGCGGGGGTGAAAGATGGGAGACCTTTGAGTTTCATTAAGCTAAACACTCTATACAACGAACTCAGTCAATTGAGTTATGAGGAGCGAATTCTTCAATGGGAATTGAATCCAGATCGTTCCGATGTGATCATACCCGCAACCCAAATATATCTAAAAGCACTTCAGTGGAGCGGAGCCTCTGAAATTTTGTCCCAAAAATTGGCCTTGCGGATGGGATGATTAAAGTGCTTTATGCAGAAAATAAGTAATCGATAGCCTGCCCTTTTTTTTCGCTCTTTGACTAAAGGTCTAGGTCGAGTTTTTCTCGCAATTTGGCAAGCAAAGGGTTAATTTCGATCAAGCGTTGGTATTTTTCCTCTGGTGTATAAATGAATTTCTTCTCGTCAGACTCGTTCACAATGAGGTTTATGACTAAGGAGTAGTTATTCAGTGCTTTTCGTAAAAACGGTAAGAAATAGACGAATTCGCGCTCCAATTCTACTTTATTTAGAGCGGAGGGAACGGTATATTCTAGCGTGTTATTATCGATGATTTTTGGTGTACCGAGTTGAAATAAGGAGGCTAGGTTCTGTTCTCGCTTGGCGATTTTTTCTTCTTTATATATTTTCCAATACTTTTCTAGGGCTTCTTGGGTAAATGGGTCTGAGGGTAAATCTTCTTTGGGTTCTTGTGGTTTGTGTTGTTTCTCCCATTCTTTTTTTCGTTGAATACTCGCGATTGAGAGGGAAGAAACGTGCTTTCCATCTTTTGGCTGAATGTCTATTCTTGGTTTAGCATTGAAAGCAGGACTTGTAGTTTTTGCTGGTGTTGTGTTTTGTGGAACAGAAGCTGTTTTGTTTTCCTCGTCCTCTTTGGGGAAAGATGATTTTGGTTTTATTTCTTCTACACGTTGTTTTTTAATCGATGGTTGAGTGGGGTATTTGGTGTCTTTTTTTTGTAGAAAGAAGGAGGTGGGAATTAAGCTTCCTTTTTTTTTTCTCCATTGAAATGGAGGAGGCAACTTGCATAAGACAGAGTTCAATATGTAAGCGTTTGTTATGTGAATTTTTATAATTCAACTCACAATTATTCGCCAGTTCAATCGCCTCAGCTAACCAAGGCAAGTCAACACGGCTAGCTTGTTCAGCGTATTGTTGTTGTATACGCTCACCAATTTCGAGTAGCCCGACTGTTTTGGGATCTTTAGATAAATAGAGATCGCGAAGATGGGTTGCTAGTCCGCTTATGAATTGTTGTCCATCAAATCCTTTTTGAACAATTTCATTGTATTGAATCAAAGCGTCGGGGATAGCATGGTCTATCAATTTATTGGTCAATGTTAAATAAGCGCTGTGGTCGAGTATATTTAAGTTTTCAGCTACTGCGGCAACCGTGAGATTTTGGTTGCAAAAGCTACTCATGCGATCAAAAATAGACAAGGCATCGCGCATTGCTCCATCTGCTTTTTGGCCAATGAGGTAAAGTGCTTCTTCTTCAAATTGAACATTTTGGCTTTTAGCAATACCCTCGAGGTAGACTTGTATATCTTTTGGGGTAATACGCTTGAACTCAAAAATTTGACAGCGGGACAAAATTGTTGGAATAATCTTGTGTTTTTCAGTGGTCGCAAGAATGAAAATAACATGCTTTGGAGGCTCTTCTAATGTCTTCAAAAAAGCATTGAAGGCTGCTGTTGATAGCATGTGCACCTCATCGATGATATATACTTTGTGGGTCCCTGTTTGAGGTGGAATACGAACTTGTTCGTTTAGGTTACGAATATCATCTACAGAGTTATTTGAGGCAGCGTCTAGTTCAAAAATATTGAATGCAAAATCCTGTTCTGTTTCTGTTTGGCCTACACTGTTAATTTTTTTAGCCAAAATCCGTGCACAAGTCGTTTTACCAACACCACGAGGACCGCAGAAGAGCAATGCTTGGGGAAGTTGATCTTTATCGATAGCATTCTCAAGCGTTTGTGTGATAGCCTGTTGACCAACAACATCAGCAAAGTGCTGTGGTCGATATTTCAATGCTGAGACAACGAAGGTTTCCATTATTTCAAATGTAAAGAAACCGATCGATTATTCCTTGTTATCCTATCGATTAGCTTCAAAAATTATTAACAATAGTGTACCTTTGTCCCAAGCAGGTCTCTTATCGCTGCTCGCTTTTGGCGAGGAGAGGAAAGTCCGGACACCACAGGGCAGTATAGCGGGTAACACCCGTCGTTCGTTTCAACGAATAGGACAAGTGCAGCAGAAAGAATGTACAGGTAATGCTGTAGTGAAATCAGGTAAACTCTATACGGTGCAACGCCAAGTAAATCTGTGCTTGAGAGCGGCTCGTTCGATACAGAAGGGTAGGCGGTTCGAGTTCACAAGTAATTGTGAACCTAGATAAATGATAAGACACGACAGAATCCGGCTTATGACCTGCTTTTTTTTAAATAGAAAAACAATAATAGAGTGCTATTCAAAAAAGCTGAAGCGACTGCTTCCGTAAGTGCGTACCTCGCTTAACCTTGAATGACTTTCAAGGCTGAGGTGTTTGTCGTGTTCTAAGACAAGTAGACCATTTTTTTGGAGCCAACCATTTTCCAACAACGTATCGGCAAGAGCAAGGAGGTTTTCTTGTTTAAATGCATAGGGGGGATCGGCGAAGATAAAGTCAAACGACTCCCCTGAGTGATCTAAAAACTTCTCTACAGCGTTTTTTACAACAGTAATAGGAAGTCCCAGCGCTTCATTTGTTTGATGAATGAAATGAGCACAATGCCTGTTTTGATCTACGGCAGTCAATTTTTGAACGCCACGTGAAGCAAGCTCGTAGGAAATATTCCCCGTTCCAGCATATAGATCTAGGCTACTAATGTCCTCCCATTCGAAGCGGTGATTTAAGATATTAAACAAGGCTTCTTTCGCACGGTCGGTCGTGGGGCGCACAGGAAGCTTTTTTGGTGCAGTAATTCGCCTTCCTTTGAGTTCCCCTGATATTATTCGCATGCGTTCTTATAACTTAAGAAAAAGGGTACTGGGTGATCCAAGCGAGGGCTAGGGTAGTGCGGTTCAAAGTAGTCAATCATTTCATGAAATTCTTTCGCTCCGAGGTAGTACTCATCAAAGCATTCATATTTCCCCATGAAGGTAAGATTGAAATGTTCTGGCTTCAAATAAAATTGCTCGGTTACATAGAACAGGTAATACAAGAAGTCATCTACATTTTTTTGTGGAAAACTGTTTTGAAGGAGAAGCTGTCCCCCTTGCAATAGAAACAAATCAAATTGGTTTTCTCGAAGATGTACAAACATATTTTTCCTCGCCTTTCCAAAGGAAAATTTTATTAAATCGGGGAGCAATAGTGCAGTGAGGTGACTAATACGCGCATTGGGGAGGACATTTTCGAAGAGACGTTGCCATTTTTGGAGTATAGGGAAAACAATGACTTGGTCGGTATTCTCAAGTGTTTGAGCCTTTACGGTATAAGGTTCATCAGAAGAAAAGGCTGTGTTTAAATAAAGTTGAGGCTGCTCCTTATCAAATAAGGGAAGAGGGACTGTAACACCAGGAAAATCCATGTAAACCAATGTGGCCTTATCAATATTGATTTGATGGTATTTGATCCAGCTTCTAAGTGCGTCTGAAGACGGGTTTTCGTCTTCTAATTTGAAGAAATGCTGTTGTTCATGGGTACAAAAGAAAATCCATCCTTGAGAACAAGGATGGATAAGTCTTCGAGTGTATTTTGATTACTGTTTAGCTGCATCAAAAATGGTTGGCCAGTTACCGTTGGTACTTACATCGGTTAATGAACCTAGGATAATGGCAGATCCATTGACTCCATCAACAGAAATTGTTTCGTTTTCTTGTTTTACTAAGTCTTTATTTTGATCGTACAAAATAATTTCTTTAGCAACCTTTACCTCAAATACGGGTACTTTAAAATTATTTTTTTCAATGATATCTGCCTTAATTTGAAAAGTACTGTCTTCAACACCACTGATTGGAATAAAGGCCATTTGTTTATAACTGTCATTGTCTCCAAAAAGGGAATCTTTCACGGGTACTGTTCCCAATGTATCCACAACGATTACCTCTCTCAACATATCAATACGATAAACTTTGTCGTACTCTAAGTAAGACGAATCTCTTTTTTGTATGAGCGTGAAAATTCCTGAATCAACAAAAGCAACTAGACTATCAAAATTGTTGGCAAAAACACCCTTTACATCTTTGTGGGCAATTTGTGCTTTGCGAATATCTTTTAAGCGATCGATTACTTTGGCGTAACGTTCGTTTTTAGTTTTATTGAAATTAATTGGTCCATTGATAGAATCATAAATTTTGTAACTAAAAAAAACGATTAAGATCCAAAGGACAGCTTGTATGGCAATCTTCATTGTGTGTATTTTTGAATAAAACAAAACTACAATTTTTTTTAATTCAGAAAAGGTTTTAATAAATGATTTATCTTTCGCCTAAATTCTTCTATGCAACCCAGTGAATTTAATGCATTACTAATCAAAAAGTTCCCCTTTCAACCTACTGCTTCTCAGGCAGTATGGATCAATGAAATAACCGAATATCTTTTTTATGGAAGTCCGTCTACTGTATTTATTTTAAAAGGATATGCCGGAACAGGGAAATCAACTTCCATTGGACATTTGGTTAAGTTTTTACCTAAAGTAGCCTATCGTGCTATATTGATGGCACCCACAGGACGTGCAGCTAAGGTAATGAGCGGTTATGCTGGAAAAAAGGCCTATACGATTCACAAGCAAATTTATTTTACCAAAAGCGAGGGGGGAAGTGGAATGAAGTTTACCTTAAAGCCAAATAAATTTAAGCATACACTCTTTATTGTAGACGAAGCTTCTATGATTGGTGATGATCGCCAAAACAGTAAACTTTTTGAAAATGGTTCACTCTTGGGAGACCTCATGCAATATGTGGATGCAGGCAACAATTGTAAGTTGCTTTTGGTTGGAGACCCTGCACAGTTACCTCCCGTTCATCTGGATATAAGTCCGGCCCTAGATGGTGATTATTTATCGTATGAATTTAACAAAGAAGTGGTAGAGTGTACTTTAGCGCAGGTCGTACGCCAAAAGCATGGATCTGGTATTTTGGCCAATGCAACCCATTTGCGTCAGTTTTTGGACGATTCAAATGTAGTCGATTTTCAATTTGATCTGGCAGCTGGCAGCGATATTCGCCGTATGGTTGAGGGGAATGAAATTCTTGAAGCTTTGGAGGATTCCATTCAACAAGAAGGTTTAGAGGAAACTGTTTTTATTGTCCGATCAAATAAACGTGCTAATTCATATAATCAGCAAATAAGACAGCGAATATTGTTTCTCGAAGCAGAGCTATCGGTAGGAGACCAGTTGATGGTGGTTAAAAACAATTACTTTTGGTTGGCCCCAGAGTCGGCTCCAGGTTTTATTGCTAATGGAGATTTAGTGAAGGTGCTTCGTATCGTAGAACACAAGGATATCTATGGTTTTCGCTTTGCCAAAGTAGAAGTTGCTATGGTGGATTACCCAGAGGAAAAGCCGTTTGAAACCATGCTTTTGGTAGGTACACTTTCGATGGAAAGTCCATCCCTAAGTTTCGAGCAAGGAAAAGAACTCTACCAAGCAGTGATGGAGGATTACAAGCATTTAACAACTAAATACAAACGTTTTATGGCGGTTAAGAATAATCCTTATTTTAACGCTTTGCAAGTGAAGTATTCTTATGCAATCACTTGTCACAAATCGCAGGGAGGGCAATGGAAAAATGTTTTTATCGAACAGCCCTATTTACCCGATGGTCCCTCTACTGCATACTATCGCTGGCTATACACAGCAATGACAAGGGCAAAAGAACAATTGTATTTAATTGGTTTTGCTAAAACCTACTTCCCTGCCGAAAATGAATAATTAGCGGCTAAATGCTATATATTTGTCGTGATTTGTATCGTTTCTCAACACATTGTTTTCAATAATTAATCCATGAACTATGTTTAGCTATATTGCAAAGTTTTTTGCCTTTAAGGTGTTCAGATTTTCTTTGGTGGGAACCTTTCCTAAGATCCCTAAGTTTGTTATCGCAGTAGTTCCACATACCAGTAATTGGGACTTTTTTGTAGCCATTGGCGTGCGCACCTATTTGAAAGAGCCTATTCATTTTGTTGGAAAAAAGAGTTGTTTAACCTTTTTACATCTTGGTTTTTCAAAGGCTTAGGCGGAATGCCGTTGGATCGAAAAAAAAATGAAAATGTTGTAGAAGCAATTACTCGTATGTATGGTGAAAATGATGTTTTTCGTATGGCAATCGCACCCGAAGGAACACGTAAAAAGGTGAATGAATGGAAAACAGGCTTTTATTATATTGCTAAAAATGCGGAAGTCCCTATTTTACCCATAGCCTTGGATTGGGAAAATAGGGTAATGACGTTTCATTCTTTGTTTACCCCCACGGGCGACAAAGCAAAAGACTTCTCCTATTTAGAAGGATTATTTAAAGGGGTGGTGGGAAAAAATCCTGACTATACCCGAACTATTCACTAACGTCCATGTTGTGATAGACGTTCTGCACATCATCGTCTTCCTCAATTTTTTCGATCAGTTTTTCTACTTCTTCTTGTTGTTCAGCAGATAGTTTTGTGAGGGTTTGTGGAATACGTTCAAAACCAGAAGACAAGATTTCAAGTCCTCTTTTTTCTAACTCTTTTTGAATGTTACCGAAGGTTTCAAATGGTCCATAAAGTAAAATACCATCATCATCAGCAAACACCTCTTCAACACCAAAGTCGATGAATTCAAGTTCAATTTCTTCTGGGTCGAGGCCATCTCCTTGAATGCGGAAGTTACAAGTTCGATCAAACATAAATTCAACAGAGCCCGAAGTGCCGAGATTTCCATTCGCTTTGTTAAAGTAACTACGCACATTTGCTACAGTACGGTTATTGTTGTCTGTGGCTGTCTCAACTAAAATGGCAATACCAAAGGGAGCATATCCTTCAAATAAAACTTCCTTAAAATTATCGGTATTTTTATCAGAGGCCTTTTTAATTGCACGTTCAACATTGTCTTTAGGCATGTTGGCCGCTTTGGCATTTTGAATTACGGCGCGTAGACGAGCATTGTTATCAGGATCTGGTCCTCCTTCTTTCACCGCCATTACGATATCTTTCCCGATACGTGTAAACGTTTTTGCCATTGCAGACCAGCGTTTCATTTTTCGGGCTTTTCTAAATTCAAATGCTCTTCCCATAGGATAATGTTTGTGGCAAATATAAGAACTCTATAGCCTTATAAAAACCCTTGGTTTAAAAAGGAGTCTTCCAATACTTCTTCGCAAGTCGTGTTTAAGTGTTGGGGAAGTTTGTTTTCTTTTGGTAAGACAGCTATGTACCGCATTTCGTTGGTCGTGTATACCTGTTTGAAAATCATTTTATTCCATCCACGTTTTGACGCTAAACGTTTGTGAAACTCATGATGCGTTATCAGGTCAGTGCTCCCCAAGTGAAAAATTCCAGTTAATCGCTGATTGATGATATAATGAATTTGTTGGCAAAGTTTACGGTCACTGATCAGGTTGATGATCGTATTGGGAAAAACTTCGACCGCTTCATTGCTTTCCATTTTGTCTTCCATTTCCTTGACTCTTGGAGAATGAAGTCCGTACACCATGGGTAAACGAGCAATGACATATTTACTTGCTGGCATACGCATGATATTGTTTTCAATGGTAATTTTTAATCGACCGTATACACTTTCAGACAAGGTTTTATCAAATTCATATGAAGGGTAATGGTGAAAGGCATCGAATACGTTTGAAGAAGAAAGAAATAGTAGTCGACAATTGAAATGTTGAACATGATCGATCAACTGCTCATGCAATTCAATTTGGTCAATAAAAGGTCCGCGTAAGGCAGAGATAATTAATTTCGGTTGTAGTTTTTTCAGTAATACATGGATGTCATCTTGGGTGTGGTCGAAATAGAAAAACTGTTGATTGCCTTTAAATTTCTTATCAGAATAATAGGTACAATAGGTATTGAAATACGGACTAAGTTCTTTATAAAGTGCATGTCCGATAAAACCACTACCTCCTAAAATTAAAATACGTTTCACGCGATTGTTTTAAGTAGAATAAAAAGGCAAGGAAACAACTTTGGCTGCAATCGTTTTATTGCGAATTTGAATGCCAAAAACACTTCCTTTTGCGGCGTATTCTATGGGAACATAACCCAACCCAATGGCTTTGTTTAGGGAAGGGGACTGTGTTCCAGAAGTAACCTGTCCAATGACGCTTCCCTCTTGATCAACAATTTGGTGTCCCGTGCGTGGAATACCGCGTTCGGTTAATTCAAAACCGATCAATGCCTGTGGAACCCCCTTCCTTTTTTGGTGTTCAATGGCATCAGCATTGATGAAGTTTGTTGCTGGTCGGGTGACCCATCCAAGACCTGCTGCTATAGGTGAACTGGTGTCGTTAATTTCATTTCCATACAAACAGTACCCCATTTCCAAACGAAGAGTATCGCGAGCTGCCAACCCAATAGGTTGGATGCCAAAAGCTGCTCCAACCTCAAAAATGGCTTTCCAGATAACCTCAACATCTTCGTTTTTGCAATAAATTTCAACGCCTCCCGAACCGGTGTAACCCGTGGTTGCCACGAGGACATCTTCTACTCCTGCAAATGTGGTTGTACAATGGGCATAAAACGCTAAGCTATTAAGCTTAGAAGTAGTCAATGGTTGGATTGCTTCAATGGCTTTAGGCCCCTGAATGGCAAGGAGTGCATACTCCTCAGAAGCGTTGGATAGTTTCGCATTAAATTCTTGATTCACTTCATTTAACCATGCCCAGTCTTTTTCAATGTTGGAGGCATTTACTACCAATAAATATTTTTCATCAGAAAGTTGGTATACAATAAGATCGTCTACAATCCCACCCTGATCGTTTGGCAAGTAATTATACTGCGCTTTTCCAGGGAAAAGTTTAGTGATATCATTACTACAAACACGTTGTAGCAGCGGGAGAGCCTCAGGACCTTCAATAAAAAATTCACCCATATGCGACACATCAAAGACCCCCACTTTTTCACGAACACAGAGATGTTCTTCTTTGATGCTTGAATAACTGACTGGCATTTCAAATCCACCAAAAGAGACCATTTTAGCACCCAAATTATGGTGGATTGGATTAAGCTTGGTTTTTTTCATTTGCTTATTAAAAAACAGTAAATTAGGGCTAAAATAGATTAATTATCTAACCTTATTTTGATTTAAAAATAATACTTATGCACAAATCTCCACTTCTTCTTTTATTTGGTTTGATTATTTTTAGTGCCCCCTTTTCGGGCAAGCAAAATTACCTACTCAAGAAGCCATCGATTTTCATAAATCTCGACGAGAAGCTTTGCGAGCGCAACTCCCACCCAATAGTGTTGCGGTTGTTTTTGCAAACCCAACACGGAATAGAGCGAATGATGTGGATTATGTTTATCACCAAGATCCAAATTTCTTTTACCTCACAGGTTGGCCAGAGCCCCAATCGGTTTTATTGGTTTACTCAACACCGCAATCAGATGAGTTAGGCACCTATTCGGAAAAAATATTTATTCAAGAGAGAGATGCAAGAGCAGAGCAATGGAATGGTTATCGCCTTGGGGTTGAGGGAGCTACAGCCATGGGTTTTGACCGGGTTTTATTGCGCGATAATTTTGTACAATCTCCTCCAGATTTTTCTGTTTTTGATGAGGTGTTGATTATTGATTTTAAAAATGATGAACGGGATTTAGCTGGAGATCCGTATGATTTATATCAATTGAAAAAAACATTTAAAGAAGCAATTAACTTTCCTGCCGACTTTAATCGTACGCGATACAGTATCCAACAGGCCATCAGCGAGGTAACTCCAGAAACGTTTGACCGATTAAAACGCTATGTGAAATGGAAAACGGAGCAAGATACTTCTTTGTTGGAGGATCCTATCATCGATGATTTCATGAATTTAGCGACCCTGGAGATACCTGCCGATTTAAAGTCGAAAACAGCTTTTGTATTGGAAAAATATCGTTTTGATGTGGATCAATTGGAACGTATCATGGGTGATTTGCGTGAAGTGAAAACTGCCTTTGAGTTGAAACAATTAAAGCGTGCCATAGAAATTTCAGCCATTGGGCAGGTGGAGGTCATGAAAGCATTGCATCCGGGAATGTCCGAACGTGAGGTTCAGGGTATTCACGAGTATGTTTTCAAAAAATATGGGGCAGCTTATGAGGGATATCCTTCCATTGTTGGTGCCGGAAACAATGCTTGTGTGCTACACTATATAGAAAATAGTGATCAACCCACCGATACAGATTTAATGTTGATGGACCTAGGTGCAGAGTACGAAGGTTATACCGCTGATGTTACCCGTACGCTTCCAGTTAAAGGGACTTTTACAGCAGCTCAGCGGCAGCTTTACGAAATCGTTTACAACGCACAGGAAGCAGGAATAGCCGAGGCAATTGTTGGCGGAACTACACGAAAAATTACCAAGGCAACCCAAACGGTTGTTGCAAAGGGTCTACTGGCGTTGGGAATTATCGAAAAAGAAGATGAATTTAGAAAATATTATCCTCATGGAGCCGCGCATCATATTGGATTGGATGTGCACGATTTAAGTAATTATGGTCCACTTCCAGAAAATGCGATCGTTACGGTAGAGCCTGGTATTTATATTCCAAAAGGGAGTCCTTGTGATCCAAAATGGTGGGGAATTGGAATACGCATCGAGGATGATATATTGATCACTGCAGAGGGGCCTACCAATCTTTCTGCTGGTGCTCCGCGTCATTGGGAGGCTATAGAAGCAATGATGAAAGAAGAAAGTCCTTTAAATCAGTTTGAGCTACCTGCATTATCAAATTAGGCCAATAAATAAGCCTTTAAGTCAGTGTAATCAGCAATGGAAATACTTTTTTGTTCTTTGCTGAATAAGGATTGAATGCGCTTAGGTGTTTCTATCTTTGAAGCTAGGGTTTCTTCCACGGTATCAAGGAATTTTACTGGATGAGCTGTTTCCAAGAAAACACCGTATTTATGTGGATGATCTTTTCAAGTAATCCTTTAATCCTAAATAGCCAACAGCGCCATGGGGATCAGCAATATAGCCTGTGTTAGCATGAATTTCTTTCATGGCAGCCCGTGTAGTTTCATCGGTAAAACGATATCCCGAAAGATGTGAACTGAGTTTTTCAAACTGGTTACCATAGATCTTTTGTATTCTCACAAAATTACTTGGATCCCCAACATCCATGGCATTTGAAATTGTCGGTCTTGTTGTTACGGCTTTGTATCTTCCTGTTTCGAGGTAGGTAGGAACAGCATCATTGATGTTGGTACAGGCAATAAAGTGATCAATAGGTAGCCCCATCTGTTGTGCCATCATTCCTGCACAAATATTTCCGAAATTTCCACTTGGAACAGCGAATACGATAGGTTGTTTTTTCGATGCGAGTGTTCGGTACGCGATGAAATAGTAGAGCATTTGAGGTAGCCAACGAGCCACATTAATGGAGTTGGCCGAGGTTAGGTTTCTTTTTGACGTAATTTCTTTATCTAAAAAGGCCGTTTTTACCATGTCTTGACAGTCATCAAAAACGCCATCAACCTCAAGAGCGGTAATATTTTGTCCCAAGGTTGTAAGCTGTAATTCTTGTACTTTACTTACTTTTCCTTTAGGATAAAGTATGACAACATCAATCCCTTCAACACCCAAAAATCCGTTGGCAACTGCTCCTCCTGTATCCCCAGATGTAGCGACTAAAACAGTTACTTTTTGACTGCTTTTCTGTGCATTAAAATACCCTAAGGATTGGGCCATAAAGCGAGCGCCAACATCTTTAAAAGCGAGGGTTGGACCATGAAACAATTCCAAACTCCCTGTGTTTTCATTGATTGGAACAACGGGGAAATCAAAATCTAAGGTCTTTTTTATGATTTGTTCGAGGACATTGCGCGGGATGTCTCCTTCTACATAAGGAAACATGGCACGGGAGGCCATTTCGTGGATGTCCATCTGTTCAATTGATGCAATAAAATCAGCGGGTAATTTTGGAATCGATTCAGGGAAATACAAACCTCTGTCTGGGGCAATTCCATTGACTACTGCAGTTGCAAAATTTGTTTTTTCTGTGGGATTAGTTAAACTATAATAATGCATTTATTCAATGATTTTTACCCCTTCCGTATTGATTTTGGATACATAGGTATCAAAATCTATGTTTAATGGGATGAATACTTTTTCCATGGCTTGGCGAACTTTCTCAGCAATTGCCTCTCCACGCGATAAAGCGTAGATAGATGGTCCTGATCCAGATATACCACTCCCTAATGCGCCTGCATTTATTGCACTTTCTTTGAGGTCACCGAAAAATGGAATTAAGGGCGAGCGTTCGGGTTCTATGATAACATCGATCAATGAGCGCGAAATCAATTCATAGTTGTCGGTGTAAAGTCCGCTGACCAAAGCAGCAAGATTTCCCCATTGTTCAATTGCTTTATTCAGAGGAATGTTTTTTTGAGTACTGAACGAGCATCTGCCGTTCTAAGCTCTATTTTGGGGTGTATAATGGTTGCATACAATTCTGAAGGGGAGGGAAGCGCCACAACATCAACTTTCTTGTTGCAACGCACCAAGGTAAATCCACCAAGAAGGGCTGGAGAAACATTGTCAGCATGGCCTACGCCGCTAGCAAGCACCTCTCCCTGCATAGCGAACTTAATTAATTCATTACGTGTATATGGACGATCGAGAAGTTCATTGATCCCAAAAACTGCACCCGCTGAACTTGCTGCACTACTGCCAATTCCACTTCCAGCTTTGATTTTTTTGTAAATTTCTATTTCAAACCCAAAGGGGGTATCTAGTGATGCAACTAGTGCTTCAGCAGCAACACCAGCAACATTTTTCTTGGTAGATAGGGGCAGATCTTGCCCTTCGATTTTAGTGATACGTACCCCAGGTTGGTCTGTTTTTCGAATGATCATCTCGTCCCCAATAGGGTCCAGACAGAAGCCCAAAACATCGAAGCCACAAGAAACGTTGGCGACTGTTGCCGGGGCAAAGATTTTTATTTCCTTCATTATCGTTTTCCTATTCGTATAATATCTCCAAAAATACCTGAGGCAGTTACTGCAGCTCCAGCTCCAGCACCCTTAACGATAAGGGGTTGGCTACTATATCGATCGGTATAAAAGAGGATAATATTGTCACTTCCTTCTAAATTATAAAAATCGTGCCCCTGAGGAATTTCTTGTAGTCCAACACTGGCTGTTCTGTCTTCTAATTGAGCGACATATTTTAGACGTGCATTTTTTTCTTGGGCGCTTGAAAGCAAAGCATTGAAATGCTCTTTGTGTTCTTCTAAAGAAGCAAAAAAAGCTTTTGTTATCTGGAGTTTCTAAACATGCCTTTGGAAGAAAGGGGGTATTTTTGATGTCTTCCAATTCAAGCTTTATTCCACTTTCGCGGGCGAGTATTAGTATTTTACGAGCAACATCAACACCACTTAAGTCAATCTTAGGATCAGGTTCAGTGAATCCTTCCTCTTGCGCTTGGATAACCACATCTTTGAACGAGTCTTTGGTCAAGAAATTGTTGAACACAAAGTTAAGACTCCTGAAAGCACCGCCTGGATTTTATGAATTCTGTCGCCAGAAGCAATAAGATTACTTAAGGTGTCAATAACAGGTAATCCTGCACCTACATTGGTTTCAAACAAGAAAGGACTACTGTATTTACTGGCAGTTTTCTTAAGACTCAGGTAATTGTCAAATTGATCTGCACAGGCAATTTTATTACAGGTGACTACCCCAATATTGTTTTCTAAGTAACGATGGTATTCTGTAGCAATGGAAGCACTAGCAGTATTGTCAATGAAAATACTATTCCTCCAGATTAAGTGCTTTTGCGTGAGCGAAGAAACCATCGATATCACTTGTCAGGCCTTTACTAAGTTCACTTTCCCATTGCGTCAGATCAATTCCTTTCTGGCTAAGAATCATTTTTCGTGAATTGGCCATAGCAATAACCCGAATACGAAGCTGGAGAATGTTGTGTAGATAGTTTTTTTGTTGATGGATTTGTTCCATTAGCTTACTTCCACATTTCCCACCCCAATGATAAAAAGATTGAGCTCTTTAATGTTTGCTTCAAAGAAGGCCTCATGCAGACAGTTAAGTGCTTTGTGTATATCTTTTTTGGCAATAATAATGGAAATATTTCTTTCAGAGGCACCCTGTGCAATAGCGCGAATATTTACATTATTTGCCCCTAGGGTACTAAACATCTTACCGCTAATTCCTTGATGATTTCGCATGTTATCTCCGACCATAGCTACGTTAACCATATTGTCTTCTACTGTAGCAGGGTCCACTTTTTTCAGCGAAATTTCGAAGGCAAACTCTTCATCAATGATTTCTTTCGCTCGAAGCGCATCTTCTGTTCTTAGACCAATACATATGGAATGTTCGGAAGAAGCCTGAACAATCATGATTACATTGATCTTTTCGATGGATAAAACTTCAAATAGGCGCTTCGAAAATCCAGGAATGCCGACCATACCACTTCCCTCAAGCGTGACCAAAGAAACATTATCAATATGGCTAATTCCCTTAACTACCACTCCAGACGGAGTATCGGTATCAGCAGTAATTAAAGTTCCTTTGTCTTCTTTGGCAAAAGTGTTTTTTATCCAAGCAGGAATATTTTTTTCTACCAACGGCTGTAATGTAGGGGGATAAATTACTTTCGCACCAAAATGAGAAAGTTCCATTGCCTCTAGGTAACTCAATTTTTTGATTGGGGTTGCTTGGGCAACTATTTTTGGATGGGCAGAATACATACCACTAACATCTGTCCAAATTTCTATGGAAGGCGCATTTAAGATATTTGCTAAAATAGAGGCTGTATAATCTGACCCTCCTCGGCCAAGGGTGGTGTTTTCACCTTTTTCATTGCGTGCGACAAAGCCCGGTACAAGCGTGATTTTTGTCGTTACGTTAGTATAAAATTTGGAAACATTCTCCTTTGTTTTTTTCCAGTCAATGGCAAGGCGTCCGTTCTGACGTGTCGTTTGAATTAAATCACAGCCGTCCAATAGGCGTGTGTCTAGTTTCTTTTCGATAAAAATACGTTCGATAATTTTGACGGAAAGATTTTCACCAAAACTAGTCACCTTATCCATGGTTTTAGGGGTGATTTCTTGGAGCATGGCTACACCATCGAGTAGGGTTTCCAGTCTATTTATTTCTACTTTGACAAAGCCAATTAAACTACTCTGACTTTTGATCGGAATAAAAGCTTTGATCAGATCAAGATGACGTTCTTCGATTTCTTTGAATAGCAAGGTGTATGAATTGTCTTGGGCTGCTGCTTTTTCGAGGGCTTGAACCAAAAGGTCGGTTACACCACCAAGAGCAGAAACGACAACGGTGCATTGTTCTTGTTCTTCAACAATGGCTAATACATTTGAAATACTTGCGGGAGTAGCGACGGAAGTTCCGCCAAATTTTAAAACCTTCATGTTTTAAGATAGTTTTCCTATTGGGAATTTAGGGTTGATGATTTTTGTTAATGCTTATACTATTTATTGCTATACCCCCAAGGGGTTAGCCCAAAGGAATTTAAAATAACATTCGTTGTATAAGACATTGACATATTTACCTAAATGATGGCACAAAAATAGTTCAAAAGCTTTAGTTGATAAAGTGTTTTAAAAAAAACTCTCTAAGGAAGGCTTAGAGAGTTAATCTTTTAGGAAGTTTTTAAGGAAAGCGAAAGTTTTTCGTCCTCTCCATTCCAATCAATTTTAAGGGAATCTCCTTCTTTTATTCGATTGGAAACAATTTCTTCTGCAATTAAATCTTCTAAATAACGCTGTATTGCTCTCGACAGTGGGCGAGCCCCATACTTTTTATCATATCCTTTATCACCCAAAAAGCTTTTAGCTTTTTTACTGAGTTTAAGTTCGTATCCAAGTTTACCAATACGTTTCGTTAATTTAGCAAGTTCGATTTCGACAATTTTCATGATGTCCTCTTTCTCAAGCGCATTAAAAATAACAATGTCATCAATTCGATTGAGGAATTCAGGCGCAAATGTTTTTTTCAGCGCGTTTTCAATCACCCCTTTTTCAAGGTCACTAGATTGCGCTTTTGTGCTGAAGTACTGAATCCAACTCCAGTTCCAAAATCCTTTATTTGTCGCGCTCCAATGTTGGAGGTCATAATAATGATCGTATTCTGAAAGTTTATTTTTCGCCCTAAACTATCGGTTAAAAAACCATCATCAAGCACTTGTAAGAGCATATTAAATACATCTGGATGGGCTTTTTCAACTTCGTCTAAGAGAATGACCGAATAGGGTTTTCTACGAACTTTTTCGCTCAATTGGCCTCCTTCTTCATAGCCAACATATCCTGGAGGCGCACCGATTAAACGAGAAATGGCAAACTTTTCCATGTATTCACTCATGTCAATACGAATCAAGTTTTCTTCAGAATCAAACATTTCTCGTGCGAGTATTTTGGCCAGTTGTGTTTTTCCTACACCAGTTTGTCCGAGGAAAATAAATGATCCAATGGGTTTGTCAGGCGCTTTTAATCCTGCTCTGTTGCGCTGAATCGATTTAACTACCTTTTCAACGGCTTCTTGTTGACCAATTAGATTTTCTCCAATAATGGTCGTTAAGTTGGAAAGTTGGTTTTTTTCAGTAGAAACAATTTTCTGCACTGGTATTCCTGTCATCATGGCCACCACATCAGCAATGTGTGTTTCGGTAACCTCTATGCGATTTAATTTAGATTCTTCTTCCCATTTTTCCTGGGCAGAAATGAGGTTTCGCTCTACGCGTTTTTCATCATCGCGTAATTTGGCAGCTTCTTCGTATTTCTGCTTCTTAACCACTGAGTTTTTATGAATTCGAACGCGATCAAGTTCTTCCTCAAGTTCAATCACTTCTTTGGGTACATTCATGTTCTTAATATGAACACGAGAGCCTGCTTCGTCTAGCGCATCGATGGCTTTGTCCGGCAGATAGCGGTCAGAAATGTAACGATTGGTAAGTTCAACACATGCAACTAGCGCATCATCGGTAAAGGTTACGTTATGATGGTTTTCGTATTTTTCTTTAATGTTTTGAAGGATTTCGATGGTTTCCTCTTCGGAGGTTTGTTCAATTAGCACCTTTTGAAATCGTCTTTCAAGCGCACCGTCCTTTTCAATGTTTTGACGGTATTCATCGAGCGTTGTTGCCCCTATACATTGAATTTCTCCTCGTGCAAGTGCTGGTTTAAACATATTTGAGGCATCTAAGCTTCCGGTGGCACCACCGGCCCCAACAATGGTATGAATTTCATCGATAAAAAGGATGATATCATCGTTTTTTTCCAATTCATTCATGACCGCCTTCATACGTTCCTCAAACTGACCACGGTATTTTGTACCCGCCACGAGGCTAGCAAGATCGAGCGAGATAACACGTTTACCATAGAGTACACGCGACACTTTCTTTTCGACAATACGAAGTGCTAGGCCTTCTGCAATAGCAGATTTACCTACACCTGGTTCACCGATCAATAATGGGTTGTTCTTTTTTCTTCGACTTAAAATTTGTGAAACTCGTTCAATCTCTTTCTCACGACCAACCACAGGGTCTAGTTTGTCGAGGGAAGCGAGTGCTGTAATATCTTTCCCGAAGTTATCTAGCACAGGTGTTTTCGATTTTTTTGACTTGGTGGGTTCAGCTGCAGGAACGAAAGGGTTCTGCTTGTTTTCTTCTCCATTATCTTCACTTTCTTCGGGAAACGCTGATCCAGAGATATCAAGATAATCACTATCGTTTGTCAACATAGACTTAAATTCTTCTTTGACAAGGTCATAGTTTACATTGAGTTTTTCTAATAGTTTAGTTGTTGGGTCATTTTCATTTCTAAGGATACACAACAATAGGTGGATGGTATCAATCAAATCACTTTGAAACAATTTTGCTTCCAAAAAAGTTGTTTTTAGTGCCCGTTCTGCCTGTCGTGTAAGGTGGAGATTGCGTTTGGTGTTTTCCAATCGGGTATTGTCAAGCAAAGCTGGATTTAGAATTTCGACTTTTTTGCGAAGGTTGTCCAAGTCAACATCTATGGCCGTTAAGATCGAAATGGCCTTCCCACCGCCATCGCGCAATATACCAAGCATCAAATGCTCTGTCCCAATATAATCATGCCCTAAACGCAGGGCTTCTTCTTTGCTAAAAGAAATAACATCTTTTACGCGTGGAGAAAAGTTGTCATCCATTGTTCTTTGTATTTTTCATCTTCATCATTCCAAACATCGTTCCAAACCTTTTGAAACCTCTAGCTAATAGACAAAAAAAACTTTAGAAATCAAAGATTAGTTGGAGAAATCTCTTCCAGCTTTTTTCCAATAATTATGTTAATAAATTGATTAGAAAATCTAGCCGAAGGCAATGAGAGTGGTACAGAAATAGTTATTTTAGCATGAAATATACTAAGACCAAATTTTAATTATGGCTGAAGGAGAAAAGTTAATTCCGATCAACATTGAAGACGAGATGAAATCAGCATACATTGATTATTCAATGTCTGTCATTGTGTCACGTGCCTTACCTGATGTTCGGGATGGTTTAAAACCTGTGCACCGCCGCGTGCTCTATGGGATGCATGAATTAGGGATTCGTTCAACGACGGCCTACAAAAAATCAGCTCGTATTGTCGGTGAAGTTTTGGGTAAATACCATCCACATGGCGACACATCTGTTTACGACACCATGGTTCGTATGGCACAAGAGTGGAGTCTTCGTTATTTATTGGTGGATGGGCAAGGTAATTTTGGATCTGTTGACGGGGATAGCCCAGCAGCCATGCGATACACCGAAGCAAGAATGCGAAAAATATCAGAAGACTTACTTGCTGATATTGAAAAGGACACCGTAGACCATCAATTAAATTTTGACGATACCCTTAAGGAACCAACCGTACTCCCGACTAAAGTTCCAACCCTGTTGATTAACGGTGCTTCTGGGATTGCTGTAGGTATGGCAACCAATATGCCTCCACACAATCTTTCTGAAGTGATCGACGGTATCATCAATTACATCGATAATAATGATATTACGATAGATGAGCTGATGGAGTCCATCAAAGCGCCCGATTTTCCAACCGGAGGAACAATTTATGGATATGAAGGTGTTAAAGATGCTTTTCATACAGGACGCGGACGTATTGTATTACGTGCCAAAACAAATATTGAGGAAGTTAATGGCCGGGAATGTATCATTGTAGATGAAATTCCCTACCAAGTTAACAAGGCTGAAATGATTCGTAAAACAGCTGAATTAATCAATGATAAAAAAATCGAAGGAATTTCGAATATCCGCGATGAGTCTGATAGAAATGGAATGCGTATCGTTTACGTTTTAAAGCGAGATGCGATTCCTAATATAGTGCTCAATAAGCTGTACAAGTATACCGCACTTCAGTCCTCGTTTAGTGTTAACAATATTGCTTTGGTCAATGGTCGACCAAAATTGCTCAACCTCAAAGAGCTTATCCATTATTTTGTGGAACACCGCCATGAAGTAGTGGTTAGAAGAACAGAATTCGAATTGCGTAAGGCGCAAGAGCGCGCTCATATACTTGAGGATTAATTATTGCTTCAGATAATATCGATAAAGTAATTGCCCTAATTCGTTCTTCGTCCAATGCAGATGAAGCTCGTGCAAAGTTGATTGAGCAATTTGAGCTTTCAGAAACACAAGCAAAGGCAATTGTTGAAATGCGTTTGCGTCAACTAACAGGCTTAGAGCAAGATAAACTTCGCGCAGAATTCGATGAACTACTCAAAACCATCTCGGATTTAAAAGATATCCTTGAGAAGAAAGAGCGTCGCATGGAGATCATTAAAGAAGAGTTGGATCAAATTAAATCCAAGTATGGTGACGAACGACGCTCTAAAATTGAATATGCAGGGGTAACTTCAGCATAGAAGACATGATTCCTAATGAAAAAGTGGTTGTTACCATTTCTCATGCTGGCTACATAAAGCGTACACCATTGGCTGAGTACAAAACACAGAACAGAGGAGGGGTTGGACAAAAAGCCAGTACCACAAGAAATGAAGACTTCTTGGAACATCTTTTTGTGGGGACAAACCATCAATATATGTTGTTCTTTACCCAAAAGGAAAATGTTTTTGGATGCGTGTATACGAAATTCCAGAAGGATCCAAAACCTCTAAAGGGCGTGCGATCCAAAACTTGATCAACATTGAACAAGATGATAAAGTGAAAGCTTTTATCAATACCCAAGACCTAAAAGACGAGGAATATATCAATAGCCATTGTGTAATTATGGCAACAAAACAAGGACAGATTAAAAAGACATCCTTGGAGCAATATTCTCGACCACGTGCTAATGGTATTAATGCAATCACAGTTAAAGATGGTGATGAGTTGCTGGAAGCAAAATTAACCAATGGGGAAAGTGAAATTCTCATTGCCGTAAAGTCTGGAAAAGCCATTCGATTTGAGGAAAGTAAAACACGCCCTATGGGAAGAAATGCCTCTGGAGTAAGAGGAATTAAACTCAATGGTCCTAATGATGCTGTTGTTGGAATGGTTTCTGTTAATGATCTTTCCACAGATATACTTGTAGTATCGGCCAATGGTTACGGAAAACGATCAAGTTTAGAAGACTACCGTGCCACCAACCGAGGAGGAAAAGGAGTTAAAACCATTTCTATTACAGAAAAAACGGGAGAATTGGTATCCATCAAGAACGTTTCTGATGAAAATGATTTAATGATCATTAACAAATCTGGAATTGCAATTCGAATGAGCGTTGACTCTCTTCGCGTTATGGGACGTGCCACACAGGGGGTGAAATTGATCAACCTCAAAGGGGATGATTCTATTGCTGCTGTGGCAAAAGTAATGAAAGAAGAGGAGTCACTTCAAGAACAAACCCCAGAGGGTGAAGAAAATGCCACTGATGGCACGAATATTGAATAAATCTATTACATAACAAGCAAACAATGAAACAATTATTTACCCTTTTCTTGGGATTGGTGTTAAGTACAAGCTTCGCACAAAAAAAGAACTAAAACAAGCACAAAAATTATTCAAGGCCTCAAAATTGACTGAGGCATCAGCTTCTTTACAAGCAAATCAAGCAATTATTGAAGGAACGGATGATGTAAAAATTAAAGATCAGTATCATTTGCTTAAAGGCCAGATCGCCCGTTTGCAAGAAGACTTCCAAGCCGCTTATGATAATTTGATTTTGGTAAATACAAATGCAACCGCCAAAGGGCTTGCAGCAACTGAATTAACACTGTTGACTTCAGATCTTGTCAATGCTGCCATAAAGCAGTCAGAAGAAAAATCGTATTTAGCATCATCCAAAAATCTCTATTTGGCCTACACAATCGACAATGAAGCAAACATAGATTATTTGTATTATGCGGCTACCAACGCAGTTAATGCAGATGACTATCCGCTTGCCCTTGAGTATTACTTGAAGTTAAAAGAGGTAAACTATAGCGGAATTGTAACCAAGTATTTTGTGACGGAAGTTGCCACCGGTGAAGAAAGAGAGGTTTCGAACACAGAATATACGATCTTTCTGAAATCAAAAGATTACACTAACCACCGCGAAGAAGACACCCCTTCCAAATATCCGGAAATCGTAAAAAACATTGCGCTGATTTACAATACTTTGGGGCAAAAAGAAAAGCGATTGCGGCGGTAAAAGACGCACGTAAAGCAAACCCTGGAGATGTTGGTTTAATTTTAACCGAAGCAAATATTTATATTGAGTTAGATGAAAAAGAGCGGTACCAAGATTTGATCATTGAAGCTTTAGCAGAAGATCCAAATAATGCCATTCTGTATTTTAACCTAGGAGTTGTCAGTGCAGATTTAGGGGATAGCGAGAAGTCTAGATCGTTTTATGAAAAAGCAATAGAACTAGACCCAAGCATGGCCAATGCTTATCTAAATTTAGTTGCTTTGATCCTCCAAAATGAATCGGCTATTGTTGAGCAAATGAATTCGCTGACGAACTCACGCGCAGACAATATTAAGTACGATAAGTTAAAGGAGCAAAGAGAAGCCATTTACATTGAATGTGTACCAATTCTTAAGGATTTAATTGCCTTAGACGATTCTAATCTCGATGCAGTGAAAACGTTGAAGAACATTTATGGTACAATTGGTGATAATGAAGGGTTTAAAGCCATGAAAGCCTTAGAAGAAAAATATCAATAAAATCAAGCGAACAGTTACCTAAAGCCTCCCTATTGGGAGGCTTTTTTTATAGGATAGATTTAATTAACCGCAGCTTATGTGAATGGGTTTGTAGTTTGGAATTGAAAATCCCCGTTTGATCGATTCGGTCAATACGCACTTTCCCGTGTGCATGTAGAATGTGATGGTTTTGTAGTAGAATTCCTACATGGATAATCTCCCCTTCCTTGTTGTCAAAAAACGCTAGATCTCCAGGCTGACTTTCTTCAATAAAACTGAGACTGACCCCTTGTTCTGCCTGCTGATAGGCATCTCTTTTTAGCGGAATACCGTGTATCTTATACACCATCTGTGTCAAACCAGAACAATCGATTCCCATGGGGGTTTTCCCTCCCCATAGATAGGGAGCATGTAAAAACTGATAGGCCGTTTGTATTACATCTTCTCGCTTGGCTGGAAACGCCTTTGGAATATACTCTATGCTGTGTTCCAACAAGGATAGTGAACGTAAATCACTACCCAGTGGTATGGGGAAAATTTGTTGATTGGCCAAATGGACAAAATCAATCAAGTGTTTTGAAGCAAGGAAGGCCTCCTGTTGAATTAACCTATGAGCTTTTTCTTCAATTAATACGGCTTGGTTTTGGACAATCCAACCTTCGTATTTGTCCCAATCCAAACGCACTTTATACCAATCTTTGCGTTGGTCAATTATTTTAAAGGATTCTCCATAGAGCAGTTGGGAAATTTGTTCGCTTTTGTGGTCATTTTCTTTTCGAAGTGGAATAACACCTAAATGACAAATACCGTATTTCAACTTGATTTTTTTTAAAAATAACTGCTTTTCAAAAGTAACTAAAATCAATCAACTAGCAGACAAGAGTGTATAAATTTCCCCTGCAACAATAACATTTCTTACCTTAGAGGAAATTTAATTTTTTTTCTACTCATTTTCATTTCATGAAACGATTCATTGAGTTTTTATACAATTCGCAATCCCTCATTTACAAGGCATTCTTGTATCTATTTTGTTGTTTTTTAATTGTTTATTTCTTCCCGATCAAAAATCAGTTTGCCTTTGACTTTTCTAAAGGAGAAAGTTGGGGATATGAAACCTTGTACGCACCATTTGATTTTGCGATCATAAAATCTGAGGATGAAATTAATGCAGAAAAAGCCCGCCTTAAACAAGAGGCCATTACTTATTTTGATGTTGAATCTTCTCGGTATACTGAGGTAGTTGCTGCTTATGAGGTGAACTTTGAAAGTTACTTCCCATTTAGAAAACAATCGCAACAATACAAGCGCTATTTTGTCTACGGCCAAGAGTTGCTACAAGAGATTTATGCCAAAGGTGTACTCCCAATAAATTATACCCATAAGGGAGGGCGGAAAGCTGCTTTGGTCTTGGATCGATCTGAGCGTGATCTTCCCTACGAAGCCTTACTCAATTTAACGGCTTTGAATGATTATTTAGAAAAAGCAATTGAATCGAACTATGCCAGCTACAGTAAACAATATTATAATTTGTTTTTTGAAATTTTAGAACCAAACCTAAGTTACAATGAATCCTATACCGAACAGTCTATTGCTGACTTGTATCTTACCATATCACCAACGCGGGATATAGTTGCGCAGGGGGAATTAATTATTGCATCCAACGAGTTGATCGATCAAATTAAATGGGACAAACTATGGTCTTTAAAGCAACAGTTTTCCTCTGGAGAATTGCAAAATAAAAACTTTGGATGGATTGTTTTTGGGTATAGTTTGATTGTGTCCTTACTACTTTTGTTGTTGCTTTTTTCATCCGTAAATACCGCCCTTCCATTTTTGAGAACAACACCAAAATGACCTTCATTTTTTTTAATATTCTAATGATGGTTGGCATGAGTATAGTGGTGTTGGAAGTAAACCAAGATTATTTATATGCTTTGCCCATTTGCATTTTCCCATTAATAACAAAAACTTTTTTCGATGCCCGCTTAGGATTAGTCGTTCATTTACTCACCGTACTTATAGTAGGCTTTATTGTTCCAAATAGCTTTGAATACGTTGTCTTACAAACCAGCGCAGGGATCGTAACCATTTTAAGTGTTTCTGAACTTTATAAACGCGCGAATTTATTTATTTCGGTATTTCAAATAACATTGGTTTATCTAACGGTGTATTTAGCTTTTTTACCATTCGAGCAGGAGACATTCAGTCCCTAGATATCATTGTGTTTGGTCTTTTTGTAGTCAATGGTTTGCTGACGCTATTTGTTCAGCCGTTGATTTATCTCTACGAGAAAGTATTTAAATTGGTTTCAGATGTATCTTTGTTGGAGTTGTCCGACACGAATTCTGTCCTTTTTAAGGAGCTTTCAAATAAGGCTCCGGGAACTTTTCACCATTCCCTTCAGGTTGCTAACCTTGCAGAGGCAGCCGCTTTAGCGATTGATGCGAATGTATTACTTACCCGTGTAGGTGCATTATATCATGATATTGGTAAGATAAATAACCCAACTTTTTTTAGTGAAAATCAACGAGCACTTGTCTCTCCGCATGACGAACTTTCACCGAGAGATAGTGCGCGAATGATTATTCAGCATGTTTTAGACGGTATTAAACTGGCCAAACAATACAAACTACCCGACCGTGTAATTGATTTTATTCGTACCCATCATGGAACATCGAAGGTGTATTATTTTTACAAGAAGCAATTGGAGTTAACAGATGAGGTTGATCCCAACGATTTTTCCTATTTCGGACCTAAGCCCTTCTCAAAAGAAACGGCTATTGTAATGATGTCTGATGCAGTTGAAGCGGCTTCTAAAAGCCTAAAATCACCATCCATTGAATTACTGGAGGAGTTTGTAAACAAAATTATTAATCAGCAGATGGAGGAGGATCAATTTGTGAATTCTAATATTACATTCGCTGAAATTGAAACAGTTAAAAAAGTGTTGATCAATAAATTAATCAATATTTACCACTTGCGTGTGGAATATCCTGAGTGAAAAGGAGAAAATCTTAGGAAATCATTGTATAATTAGCATCTTCGAAGTACATTTGCATGCCTAATCACAATTAGACCTGGAGAGGTGCCAGAGTGGTAATGGAGCAGATTGCTAATCTGTCGACGTGTAAGCGTCGCCAGGGTTCGAATCCCTGTCTCTCCGCATTTTTTTAGAAAGCATTTTTTGCTTTTTCGGGGTGTAGCGTAGCCCGGTCATCGCGCCTGCTTTGGGAGCAGGAGGTCGCAGGTTCGAATCCTGCCACCCCGACATTTTTGGGTCGCGTAGCTCAGCTGGATAGAGCATCTGCCTTCTAAGCAGACGGTCACAGGTTCGAATCCTGTCGCGATCACTTTAATTTATCAAAAGCCTCTGTAAATTCAGGGGCTTTTATTTTGTGGGGCAGAACTGATTTCATTTTTTTTCATTAAAAACATTTATAAAGCACTTAGGCTGTACTTAATTTAATATCTTTAAGAAGAATATACTATATCTATTGTCAAGTCTATGAACCTAAGATTGCTGTCTATCTTGATGTGTTTGACGTTGTTTAAATCATTTGCACAGATTCCTGAAAAAAGGTCATTTGGGAATTATACCATAAAATCTACCGAACCCACTATTGCGATTAAAATGCATTTAGATACCGTAACGCGTCAATGGACCATTAGTAGAGAAAAAATCGTTTTGCAAGAAAACCTGTCAATAGTATTTCCATTGTTGGAACGGGCTATTATGGTGAACATGAATATGCGGGCTATAAGCCTTCAACCTATCTTCGTATCGTCATAGAGAATGAACCACTATCTGGAAGTATTCGTGCGTATTTTCCAAATATGTTTTGGACAATACAAGATTTTAATCGTGATCTCCCAGTAATTATTCGTTTTAGGGTAGATGATAAATACATTTTTCAATACGAAGCTAGTATTCTCAAAAAACCACGATGGTTCAGATTAATGATGGTCAAGATTTAAAAAGTATGATTGATAAACTTGAGATGGCCCAAAACTTTTATGTTCAAATGCTAGACGAAGAAAAGCTTGTTAGGTCGTTCGAACATACTCAATGGCGCTTCCAAACAGATAATGCACAAAAAGTAATTAAAGAATTTCAACGGATTATCAAAATAGAGTGGATACCCGAAGAGGGAGAAAAATTGAACCAAGAAGGTTGAGATACTCCACAACCAAGTAAAAAATTCCCACGTCTTACTGTTTTACCAGCTCAATTAGTAATGATTCTTGTGGTCCTAAGTTTAGGGCACTCATTTCGTGGACAAACCCACCGCTAGCTCCAATGGTTAATGTCCCAATATTTTCTTGATTCTCAATATTTATCAATTGATACTGTCCTGAGTCAAGATTACTCGAAACAACATTTAATGTAAGGTTCTCTTGAATAGTTGAAGATAAATTATGGATAACCAAAGCGATTTCTTGACTATCACGATTTATGCGCATAAATGGGAAAACACTATTGACACTTGTACCCACGCCTTTGTAATCACCTGTTGTTAGTGCAGGAGTATTTTTTCTCAAACCAATCCACTTTTGATAGTGACGCCATAGTGAGTTGGGGTTTTCTTGTTGATCAGCAACGTTAAAATCGGTATAATTTTGATTGAGATCATGCCTAGGAGTTGACGTGCTAAAGCCAGCATTTGCAGTGCTACTCCATTGCATTGGCCTTCTTATGTCTTCGTCGGGCTTGATGCCTTCCATGCCGATTTCTTCACCGTAGTAAAGGTAAGGTATACCTGGGAGTGATAAAAGAAGGCTAGCAGCCAGCTTGGCCTTTGGAATATGCTTATTCAATTGATTGAAAACTCTATTCTGATCGTGGTTGGTCAAAAATGTTCCGTATTGAAAGCGATTGTAATTAGAACTAACCTGATTGACTTTTGAGCGAATCTCATCAATCGATTCCCTGTTGATGGAGTTTATAATGCTGGTTGCAAGATCAAACTCAAAGCAGTAATCCAATCGATTGTCGCTGTAGGGTAGAATATTTTGTGTAGAAGTCCATGCTTCTCCTACCGTCATTACAGATGGACTAATTGACTTTTGATATTGATAAAAATCTCTCCACCAGTTCAATGTAGCTTCTGTGTTGTCTTGTTGACTTCCTTCTTCTATCCAGTGCTTTACTGCGTCAATCCTGAACCCATCAACTCCAATATCCTGATACCAATACCGAACGACATCTTTTATCTCATTGGTGACCTCTTCGTTTTTAAAATTCAGGTCTGGCATTCCATGCCAAAAAATACCATAATAATAAGCACTGTTTCGAAGGTGCCATACGTTTTGTCCCCATGGACCATTAAAATTTGGATGCGAAGCTTCCCACACATACCAATCTCTTTTACTTGTATTTTGCGAAGACGAAACAAACCATGGGTGAAGATCAGAGGTGTGATTGGCTACAAAATCGATGACAATTTTGATGTCTCTGGCATGAGCTTGTCGCACTAGATTTTTAAAATCTTCCAGGGTCCCATAATCGGGATTTATCCCACGATAATCTGTAACATCATAACCGTGGTAACTAGGTGAGGGGAAGATGGGCATGAGCCAAAGTGCAGTAATCCCCAAGTCCGTATCCGTCTCAGGATTTCCGTCATTTAAATAGTCGAGCTTATTAATAATTCCATTGATGTCACCAATGCCATCTCCATCTGAGTCCGAAAAACTACGCACAAAGATTTCGTAAAACACCTCGTCGTTCCACCAAATATTTGTTGGAATTTCTTCTTGTGTGGGAGGTTGTGGAGTATTTACTGTTTCAGGCTCGTCCAGAATGTCATTCTCTACAGGTTCTTTTGCGCAAGCAAAGATGATGAGCGAAGAGAAAACGAGAAGATAAATTTTACGCATGGTTGATCAATTTAATAAACGAAAGAAGAGCTTATTTCTCTTCGATGAAAAGATTTAATAGTGCTGCGATGATAAGGGAGGTGCCCGCTATAACTAAGGCAAAGATCGGTTTGTTGTCGAGAAATGACAGTAAAAAATTGATTCCTCCACTTGCCGCGATGATTTGGGGGATGACGATAAACATATTAAAAACCCCCATTGTCATACCCATGCTTTTTTCATCAACAGCTCCGGCAAGCATGGCATAGGGCATCGACAAAATACTTCCCCAGGAAATTCCAATAAGGAGAAAAGAATAGAGTAATAATTCATGATTTCCAATGAAATAGATGGAAATGAAACCAAGTCCCCCAAGGGCCAGAGAACGCCAGATGGACCAAGCGTTGGCTTATTTTCCGTTTTGCCGTATAGAGCGTAAGTAACAAAGCAAAAACCATGGATGACAGCCCGTAAGTTCCCATATAAGAACCCGTGAGATTCGAGGCATTTTGAAAGGCTGCATTTTGTTGTTGAAAAAGTTCATTTTGCCCTTCCTCTTGGAGGTTAAAATTGGCCTCAATGGGAAAGGGTGCGTTAAAGACATGTTCTGTTATGGCAGGGTTGGCCATGCTCCACATGCTAAAAAAGGCAAACCAACTAAAAAATTGGATCAGCCCCAGTTTCTTCATGGTGGCTGGCATCTTTGTGAAATGCGTTAAAAAATCATTGATCATCGATTTAATATCTTGCTTCTTTTTGGCTTTAAACGCATCTAAATCATCAGGAGGATATTCTTTCGTTTTGAATACTGTGTATAAAATTGAGGTCAAAAAAACAAATGCCCCAATGGCAAAGGCCACCTTAATGGACATCGGAATTTCTCCTTTAACAGCCTCATTGCTTACACCAATTTTTGTGACAAACCAGGGAAGGTTACTGGCTACCCAAGTACCAATTCCAATGATGAGTGTTTGCATAACAAACCCATAGGTTTGTTGTTCATTCGGAAGTTTATCTGCCACCAGTGCTCTAAATGGCTCCATGCTGATATTTATGGAAGCATCGAGTATCCATAAAAACCCTGCGGCTACCCAGAGGGCTGGGGAATAAGGCACAAAAAATAGCGCAATAGAACTTAAAACAGCACCAATTAAAAAATAGGGTTTCCGTCTTCCAAGGGTAGGATGCCAAGTATTGTCGCTTAAATACCCAATGATGGGCTGAACAATTAACCCTGTTAAAGGAGCTGCAATCCAGAGCAGTGGAATATCTGACTGGTCAGCCCCAAGGGTCTGAAAAATTCTTGACATAAATCCCCCTTGTAGGGCGAAACCAAATTGTATCCCTAAGAAACCGAAACTCATGTTCCAGATTTCCCAAAAACCTAATTGCTTTTTTTCCATAAGATTAGCGGTTAGTTTCTACCCCAATTGGGGTAGAAATGTGATTTACTTCCGCCCAAATATATCATAATATTTTAAATGAAAACCAACTTAGGTGGATTCTCGCTCCACAATAGTGCATTCAATTACTTTTGTGGTGTGCTGGGTAAAGGGGGTTTTGTTGGTCAACTTATCGATGAGCATTTTTGCGGCAGATGCACCAATTTTTTCTCCGTGTTGACTTACGGTAGTTAGAGGAGGGGAGGAATATTTGGAGATAAAACCATCGGTGAAACAAATGACTGAAATTTCTGCTGGAACACGAATTTTTTTCTTTTTCAATATTTTTAATGCGGCTGCTGCATAAATTTCGTTTACACAAAAAATTGCATCGATGGAAGGGTTTTGCTCGATGGCTTGTTCAATAAGCTTTTCCAATTCAAAAACAGCTTTTTCAGGGTTGACCAAATCGAGTGCTTTTATGATCAATCGATTGTCTGCAATGATGTGGTTTTTCTTTAGGCTTTCTAAATAGCCTTGTGTTCTTAATTTCCCAACATTGATATAATCTTGTGTGCTAACCAGAAGAATGTTTCTTCGACCTTTAGTGATCAGATGTTGGGTTGCTTTTTCTGCTCCCTCCTTATCGTTTACGACAACTTTATCACAAGGAATGTCGTTAAATACACGATCGAATAGCACAACAGGGATCCCAAAATCAATGGTTTCTTGTATGTGATGAAAATCTTGGGTTTTAAGGGTTTCTTTGGCTACAGACATAATGATTCCATCAATGGAACTATCCGCTAGGGTTTCCATGTTCAAGACCTCTTTTTCGAACGATTCGTTCGATACGGCAATAATAACATTATAGCCCATTTGATTGGCATATTTTTCAGCTCCGTTTATAACTGTTGAAAAGAAGTAGTGAACAACTTCGGGGATAATGATTCCAATGGTTTTTGTTTTTCTGTTTTTTAGACTGAGTGCTATGTTGTTTGGACGATAATTGTGTTCCTTGGCAAAGGCAATAATTTTGTTCCGCGTTTCTTGCCCAATTTCAGGACTGTTTTTTAGTGATTTAGATACGGTAGAAATAGATACGCCGAGTTCATGTGCAATTTGTTTGAGGGTAATTCTCTTTGGTTTCACTAGGTTAAATTTAGTTATCCCTAAAGGTAAGCTTAAAAGTTATCAACACTACAACGTTGTAGTTTCTTTTTTTGTTTGTAACTGAACCATCAATTACGAAAAGCATAGGATTTAAAAGTTATTTGCCATATTTTAGTAAAATAACCAATCGATTTTTACGATTAAACCAAAATCAAACAATGTCTAAACTAATTAAACACACACAATTTTTTGTTCTGCTATTGCTCTCTGTGGGCGTTTTTGCACAACAAAAAGTTTCTGGATTAGTAACAGATGCCGATGGTAATCCTTTACCTGGCGCCACTGTTATTGTTCAAGGGACAACAAATGGTGTAACAACCGATTTTGATGGAAATTATTCCATTGAAGCAGCACAAGGTGCCACCTTGGAGGCGAGTTACATTGGGTATCAATCTCTGCTTGTCGTTGTAGGAACGCAAGACAGCATCAATTTCTCTTTGCTATCGGATAGTGAATTGGATGAAGTTGTTTTAACTGGGTACGGGTCCGCGCGAAGGGAAGATCTCACAGGTACGATCGATGTAGTATCTAACGACAATTTCACGAAAGGATCTGTCGTTTCTGCCCAACAACTTATTCAAGGTAAGGTAGCAGGAGTTTCTATTGTATCCAACAGTGGGGCCCCTGGAGACGGAGCCAATGTATTAATTCGCGGTATTGGATCGCTAAACCTTAATTCTAACCCACTCTATGTGGTCGATGGTATTCCATTGGATGCTGGCGGAGTTGGAGGTTCAAGAAATGCCTTGAACATTATTAATCCAAATGACATTGCTAGTATGACCGTCCTAAAGGATGCCTCTGCTACTGCCATCTATGGTTCTCGCGCAGCAAATGGTGTTATCCTTATCACGACCAATAAAGGGAAGAGCGGAGAGCTCAAGTACGAATTTAGTTCTCGCTTTACTTCATTTAATCCCGTCAACTTTGTCGATGTATTGACCGCTAGCGAATTTAGAAGCGCAGTACAAGCCACGAGTGACACCGATTTCATTAATCGACTGGGCACAAGTAGCACAGACTGGCAAAAAGAAATCTACAAGACAGCCATAGGGGTCAACAATACCTTCGCTGTATCGGGAGGAGAAATTCCTTTTCGTTTATCTGTAGGATATACCAATCAAGATGGTATTCTTAGAGGAGATGGTTTTAAGCGAGTTACCGGTTCATTTAATATTGCACCAACGTTTTTGGATGACGATCTTAAAGTTAACCTTAATGTAAGAGCAGTAAATACGCAAAATGATTTTGCCAATCGTGGTGCAATTTCTTCAGCTGTTTTATTTGATCCTACCAAACCAGTATTTGATGAAAACTCTCCTTATGGTGGATATTATACTTGGTTAAATGGTACTGGAACAAAATTGGCTCTATCGCCTACCAATCCTGTAGCTTTATTAGATCTAACCGATGATGAATCTACAGTAAATCGATATATCTCGAACATTAAAGTTGATTATAGCCTACCTGTTGAAGGACTGACGGCTACCATAAATGCTGGGATTGATCGTTCAGAAGGAGAAGGTTTTCGGTACGAAAATTCAATGCTCCCAACCGATGCCGCTGGCTTTAACGGCTCTCGCGGTCAATATACCAACAAGACAACTAACTTGTTGATGGATGCTTATTTGAATTATAAAAAGGACTTTTCGAAGAGCAACTTCTCGATTACCGCGGGTAATTCGTATCAAAGTTTTGAATACGATAATAATTCTTCTAATTATACTGAGTTCCTTAATGCAGATGGAACAATCAACACCGCAACTTCGTTGGAGAGATCTTTTATCGATAAATCTAAAAATGTCTTGATTTCTTATTTTGGAAGAGCCAACTTTGGGTACGACAATCGTTACTTGCTTACGGCTACCCTCCGTGCGGATGCTTCCTCCAAATTACCAAAGGACGACCGTTGGGGTAATTTCTTCTCAGCAGCCCTTGCGTGGAACATACACAATGAAAACTTTGGTGTAGAAAATGTATTCAATGTCCTTAAACTGCGCCTAGGCTTTGGTGAAGTTGGAAATGTAAACGGATTAGGGGATTACAACTTCTTAACCCGCTACACCGGAAGTAATCCACAAGCTCAATACGGTTTTGGATCAACCTATTACACAACCTATCGCCCTGCACCGATCAACAAAGACTTGCGTTGGGAAGTTGGTCAAACAGCAAATGCTGGTTTGGACTTTAGTTTTTCTAAAATTAAGCTGAGCGGTACAGTTAACGCTTATTTAAAGAAAACCAACGATTTGATCGCTACGGCCATAGTAGATCCATTTACCAATTTTGGAACAACCATTGATGCAAATATTGGTGATATGGAAAACATGGGTGTTGAAGTAGAGTTAAATGCCACTTTTGTTGAGACAGAAGACTTTACTTTTAACCTTAGCTACAATGTTGCTGTAAACGACAACAAAGTAGTTCGCTTACAAAATGAGCAAAATGTTGGAGCATTGGGCTTTGGTAATTCATTGCAACGCCATGAAGAAGGAAAGGCTCCATATGCATATTATGTGTACAAGCAAATTTATAACGAAGACGGAATACCCATTGAAGGTGCTTTCGCCGATTTAAATGGTGACGGACAAATCAATAATGACGACCGTTACTTTTACAAGGATCCGTACGCAGACATCAATATGGGGTTAACCGCCTCCTTTGCCTACAAGAATTTTGATCTAACTGCAGTCTCTCGCGCAAGCATAGGTAACTACAGTTATAATGCAATCTCTGCATCTTCCAATCAATCGCAAATCACCAATTTAGGTCGATTATCGAATGTCCATGCAGATTATCTCGACACGAATTTTAACTTCTTTTCAGATAAAAATGCTGTGAGCGATCATTATATTCAAAACGCATCTTTCTTCCGTTTAGACAACATAACCCTAGGATATACCTTTGAAAACTTTGTGGAAGACAATCCGATGCGTATTTATTTAACAGCTGATAACATATTGGTTGTAACCGATTATGACGGAATAGACCCTGAGATAACAGGCGGAATAGACAACAACTTTTATCCACGTGCGCGTGCAGTTGCTTTTGGTCTAGATATTAAATTTTAATTTATAACTATGAAAAAAATAGTATTCTTAATTGCAATAATGACGATGATTACCTCTTGTCAGAGTGATTTAGATCAAAATCCAATTGATCCAGATTTATTTACAGAGGTTGATGTGTATAGTAATGCCACCCAAGCTCGTGGTGCATTGGCCAAGGTATATGCAAGTTTAGCTGTAACAGGCCAACAAGGCCCTGCAGGTGATCCAGATATTGACCCAAGTTTAATCGATGAAGGTTTTTCGCAATACACCCGTATTCTATTTACCTTAAACGAAATCACCACAGACCATGCCGTTGTTGGATGGGGAGATCCTGGTTTACCTAATATCCACGAATTGTCTTGGGATGTAAACAACCCTTGGACGAAAGGAATGTATTTCCGTTTGGCGCAAGTAGTTTCATTTTCAAATTCATTCATTGAAAACGCAGCAGATTTGGCTGCCGGTGACAACGAAGTAGCGGCCTATGTTGCGGAATCACGTTTAATACGTGCGTATGCATACCTTCAGTTAATGGACATGTATGCCAATGTTCCGTTGGTAACTACAGTTTCCACCGAACTTCCGGAACAAAGCAATAGAGCACAAATTTTTGCTTTTGTTGAATCTGAGTTAACGGAGATCGCAGGACTTTTAAAAGAACCACTCTCCAATGAATATGGTCGCGTAGATAAAGCGGCAGCTTGGTCATTGCTTACGCGTTTATACTTAAATGCGCCTGTGTACATTGGCGAAGATAGATATGCTGATGTAATTACCAATGCAGAAAGGGTAATTGCTAGTGGATATAGCCTAAATACTGCTGATGGTAATAGCAACGGTACTGCCTATGATGAGCTATTCCTTGCTGATAACTCTTCTAATGGAGCACAAAATGAATTCATTTTTGTATTACAGTTCGATGGGATAAACAGTCAATCGTGGGGAGGATCAACCTTTATGGTTCACGCTCCCATTGGTGGGAGTATGAATCCTTCATTGTTCGGTGTAAATGGAGGCTGGGCAGGTTTACGTACAACCAAAGCATTGGTAGATAAATTTGGTTATGCAATTACAGGAACCAATGCTGAAGGAGAGCCCACCGCATGGTCAGACCCTAGAGCAATGTTCCATACAGATGGACAAAACTATGAGATGGCCAAAATCCCAAAATTCACAGAAGGGTATGGTGTAACAAAGTTCAGAAATGTTGACATTAATGGGAATCCTGGTTCAGACTCTTCTGGAGATCATGTTGATATGGATTTACCCATTATTCGCTTAGCTGAAATTTATCTTAATTATGCTGAAGCAGTTACACGAGGTGGTGCTGGTAGTTCGGCAACAGCTTTAGGCTATATCAATGATTTGAGAAATAGAGCAGGTGCTCCAGCAATTCAAGCTGGAACTAGTTTAACTACTGATATGGTTATGGATGAGCGCTCAAGAGAGTTGTATTGGGAAGGACTAAGAAGAACGGACCTCATTAGAGACGGTAAGTTTGTTACTTCTACCTATTTATGGCCTTTTAAAGCAGGTGTTTCTCAAGGTGCTGCATCAGAAGAGCACAGAAAATTATTTCCAATTCCAGAAGACGTTCTTTTGGTAAATACTAATCTTACACAAAATTCAAATTACTAATTATGAAAGCAAATATAAAACTTAGCACATTAATACTAGCTGCCTTGATGATGGTTGGTATTTCCTCCTGTGAAAAGAAGACTTCTTGGTCTTTACTACCACTACAAATGATACATTGAGCTTTGCCAATGAATTTAAACCTGTTTATAAATTATCAAATGCAACCGCTTCAAATGTTGCTGAGCGTTTGGTATGGAATAAGCCTGATTTTGGCTCACCAACCACTGTTACTTATTTGGTAGAAATTTCTGCTACTGATGACTTTTCCACAGATAGCATTGAGTTCGGGGGATACATCAAATATTCATTATGGTGTTCGCGTTTCTGATTTAATCGATATTGCGGTTGGTCTAGGTCTAGATGAAGACCCATCAACGAATAATGCTGACGGAACTCCAAACACTACAGCAACGTTATATGCACGCGTAAAAGCTTTTGCTGGATCTTCTTCCGACGGAGCAAACGCTTCAATGATTGTATCCTCAGGCGCTATGATGAACATTGAAATGATAGAAGTGGCTGCTGCTTGTACCGAGGCTGAACTAAGTACTTGGGGACTTGTAGGAAGTGCTGTTAACGCTTGGGGTGGTGAAAACAGAGGTTTCTCTGCTGGAAATGATGTCCCCTTTGTATCCAATGGAACAGAAGGACTTTATACTACCGCACTTTATATGTCTGCAGGGGAATTTAAAATTCGTCAAGATAACGATTGGGGTGTAAATTACGGTGACACAGGAGCAGATGGTACACTAGAGGCTGGTGGTGATAACATTACCATCGCCGCAGGAAATTACTATGTTGACTTCAACGCAACTGATCTAACAATTACTGTTACACCAGCAGATCCCGTTTGGGGAATCGTGGGTAGTGCAACCCTCAATGGTTGGGGAGATGCTCCAGATGTTAAAATGATTCCGGACCCATGTAACGACGGAGTATACATTGTGTATGACGTAGTTCTAATAGACGGTGAAATGAAATTTAGAGCCGACGATGACTGGGGTAACAACCTTGGTGATGACGGTGCCGATGGAACTACCGAAGGAAATGGAGCTAACATTGCTGTGAGTGCAGGTACTTACAACATTACTCTAGATACGGTTAACAACACCTATACGATTGTAGCTCAATAATTATTGACCGATATATGGTAAAAAAAATGAGCTATCTTAGGGTAGCTCGTTTTTTTTTAAATTGTTATTTCCCAAATGAAGAAAGCGATACTTTTTTTAGTGTTTTTACATAGCTGTACGTCAATGATGGGGCAGGGGAGTTTTACCAATCCTATTTTAAGGGGAGGACATCCAGATCCATCCATTTGTCGTGTAGGGAATGATTTTTATATCGTCAACTCTTCCTTCGAATATTTCCCAGCACTTCCTATTCATCATAGTACAGATTTAGTCAATTGGAAGCTTATTGGGTATGGATTAGATAGAGAAAGTCAAATAGCTTCTGCTGTTAATCTTGTTGATGTTCAGCAACAGGGAGGAATTCATGCCCCTTCGATTCGATACCATAATGGATTGTTTTACATCATCGTAACCAATGTATACAGCCCAAAAGATCCGAATAAGGAAGCCGAAATGGTAAACTTTGTGATTACTGCAGACGACCCAGCTGGACCTTGGTCCGATCCTCATGTGATTGAGCATGCCCCGGGTATAGATCCAGATATTTTTTTCGATGATGACGGATCAGTTTGGTTTGTGGGTACGCACGATGTTGGCAATCCTAATAAAAATGGTATTGGCGAAATATGGGTACAAGAATTGGATATAGATCGCTGGGAATTAAAAGGTGAACGATTTTCGGTCTGGACAGGTGCCTGTGGAGGCTGTTGTGTTGAAGGGCCTCATATCTACAAAAGAGATGGGATGTATTACCTACTCGTAGCTGAAGGGAGGAACCTCTCGTAATCATGCTGTTATGATGGCCATTAGCGATGATATTCGTGGACCATATCAGTCCAATCCTAAAAACCCTATCTTGACGTCAAGACATTTGTCAAACAATAACTGGGTACACAGTACTGGACATGCCGATTTAGTTGAACTTGAAGACGGACGTTGGTATATGGTTGCCTTGGGTATTCGGAATGATTTAGAAGGAACGTCCAATATGGGAAGAGAGTCTCACTTGGTTCCTGTCAATTGGGAAACAGCTGTCTCTGGCTGGGAAGAAGTAGAAGATGGCGTATGGCAACCAATTGAATATTATTGGCCCGTTTGTGCTCCAGAAACCGGAAAAGTAGAGCGCAATACACCCCTTCCTTTTACTACAAAAGAACAAATTTATACAGATGTTTTTTTTTGGATGAATTTGATCAGGAGAACTTACATTTAGCTTGGAATTTTAGACGCTTCCCAACCACTCGCTTTTTTGAATTAATCCCCGAACAAAGCCTTTTAAGATTCCATTTAAACGCTGCGAAATTTGGCCTGCGCAAAAGGTATAATTTGATGGGTTTTCGCCAAAAAGAAAGTGACTTTAGGTATGAGGTGAAGATGAATTTCAACCCAACAGATGAATTATCTGAAGCAGGAATGAGTATTTTTCAACAAGACGATAACTACCTAAACTTTGTACTGCGCTTAGAACAAGGTCAGCCAAAAATTATGCTCCATTATAAAGCACCTGAGAAAAATGTAAATGTGTTGCTCGATCAGGCTGTTAAAGCGTATCGCGGTGAAATAATTTTTCAGCTTATCTCCAAAAACGATCAATATAACTATGCTTACTCCTTAGATAATGGACAAACCTATCATAGGTTCTATACCTCCGATGCATCGCTGGTGCTCTGCAAAGGTTATATAGGGACTAATCTTGGTGTTTACGCAACAAGTAAGCTGGATGAAACTGACGATTTTGTCGATTTTGATTGGGTGAACTATACCGGTATAACACGTAAATAAATGCAAAATGAAAAAATTAATTTCCCTCTTACTCCTAACGTACTTTTTTACCATTTCATGTAATCAAGCAATCCCTAAAGCTACTTATTTTTCAGCACCAGATAAAATTGATGCTGTTGTTGATGAATTTGTGGAAAATGAATCCTTTCCATTGTTGTATGTTCGTCTCGAAAACGAAGAAGGAACGGTTGTTTATGAGCACAATGCAGTAAATCGAAACATTCTCCCCGATAAAAAGATCGATGGGGACACTTGGTTTCGTATCTGGTCAATGAGTAAGATCATTACCATTTCTCTCCTGCTTGATTTGGTTGAAGATGGCCTTGTCAAACTAGATGATCCTATTGAAAAACACATTCCAGAGTTTAAAGATCTCAAGGTTGCTGTGGCCGATAATGGACAATCACTGGCGACCTATGCCAAAGCCTTTTTCATTGATTCAGGCTACGATGAAGGATATTTAAATAATCCATCGATTTCTTTAGCTTGCTGCCCTATTCGAACGGTAGACAACGAAAACACCATTACTGTTTTGGATTTGATTAATCATCAGGCAGGCTTTTATTACGCTACTACACCATTTCGTTGTATCAATGAATTGCTAGCAGAGCAAGATTTTAATGCGATGTCAACCAACCAAGAAATTATTGATGCCATGGCCAAGATGCCTTTGGTAATGCATGCCGGCACGGAAGACTTTTATGGGACTAACACTACAGTTCTTGGCTTTGTGGCAGAGCGTGCAACAGGAAAATCACTAGATCAATTACTAAACGAACGTATAAAAATTCCTATGGGCATTAAAGGACTTCGCTACAAGAAAACAGTAGATATCGATCTACTACCCACCTTTACAGGAAAAGATTCTCTTCTTCAATTCGCCCCCCAAGGAGAACTGGATATTTTGGGTAAACACGTGCCACGCTATGATGCGGATAATCAGGTTTACCTAGGAGGTGAGGGAATGATTGGTACAGCAAATGGATATGCGGACTTTCTTCGGATGTTAATGAATCATGGTACTTTAAATGGCCATCGCTTTTTAGATGAAGCAAGTGTAAGGGAGATGTATGCTCCTCATTCGCAGTTAGATAACGAGTGGGGATACAATGGATATAATCTTTGGATCACCAATGAAAAACAAGTAGAGATGGGCTATGGAGATGCCGGCTTATGGACTGGCGGTGGGTATGAACAAACCCATTTTTGGGTAGACCCCAAACGTAAGATCGTGGGGGTTATTATGTCACAAATGTATGACACTCCTCCCCAAGGGGCTAATCGCGATAACCTTATCCGTGGAGCGATGTATCAACAAATTTTTAACAAAGAACAAACAAAATAATAGATTAGATGATTTCTTTAAAGCAATTAGTGCTATTCATCCTTATTGGATTAAACATAAGTAATTCTCTCTTTGCCCAAACGATTGAACGAATTGAACCACCGCATTGGTGGGTAGGCATGAAAAACACAAAATTCCAATTGTTATTGTACGGGCAAGATATAGGAACACTAACACCAAAACTAGATCATGCTAAAGTGCAAATCAATGCCGTAAAACGGGTTGAAAATCAAAACTATCTTTTTTTGGACATCGATTTAGCAGAAGTCAGTTCAACTACGACACTCCGTTTCGACTTATTCTTGGGGAACCAAAAAGTCACCGAATTTGACTATGTTTTATTGGAGAGAGAGGCCGGGTTGAATGTTCAAGGTTTTGACAGTTCAGATGTAATGTACTTAATTACCCCCGATCGATTTGCCAATGGAGATCCGTCTAATGACGAGATTTCTGGAATGAGAGAAGGTTTAGACCGTGCATTTGACGGCGGACGTCACGGTGGAGACATCAAAGGTATCTTAGACCATATTGACTACATTAAAGATCTTGGATTTACGGCAATCTGGTTAAACCCAATTTTAGAAAATGATATGCCTACGTATTCTTACCATGGCTATGCTGCAACAGATTTTTATAAAGTAGACGCCCGCTATGGCACAAATGATGAATACAAAAAATTGTGCCAAGTGGCTCAATCTAAAGGAATTAAAATCATTATGGATATGATTTTAAATCACTCAGGATCTGAGCATTGGTTTGTGAAAGATCCACCGACAGCAAATTGGATAAACAACAACAATGTCTTTAAGCCCACATCACACAAGCGCACCACACATCAAGACCCTTATGCGTCTGAATACGACACCAAAGCATTTGTAGAAGGATGGTTTGTAGACACAATGCCAGATCTTAACCAACGCGAAAAATTGATGGCAACATATCTTATTCAAAATACACTTTGGTGGGTTGAGTACGCAGGGATCAATGGTATACGAATGGATACCTATCCTTATCCAGACAAGAATTTTATGTCTGACTGGACTGCTGCTGTTATGGATCAGTACCCAAATTTTAATATTGTTGGAGAAGAATGGTCATTAAACCCTGTAGTGGTCTCATTTTGGCAGAGAGGAAAAGTCAATCGCAATGGATATGTTTCTTCTTTACCTAGTGTCATGGATTTCCCCATTCAAGACTCCTTTAATCGTTCATTAGTTGCTCCGGAAAATTGGAATAGCGGTTGGATAAACGTTTATGAAATGTTAGGAAATGACCATTTATACCCCGAACCATCTAATCTTGTTATTTTTCCCGACAACCACGATATGGATCGCTTCTATACACAAATAAATTATGACTTTGATTTATTTAAAATGGGGATGGTCTATTTTTCAACCCTTCGTGGGATACCCCAATTTTATTATGGGACGGAGATTTTAATGAAAAACGAGAAAGAAGGACATGGTCAAATAAGAAGCGATTTCCCTGGTGGCTGGGAAGGGGATGCTATTAATGGATTTACAGGAAAAGGACTTAGCTCTAAAGCCCTACAGGCGAAAGCCCTTACAACCAAATTATTGAATTGGCGCAAAGGTAAATCCGTAATTCACAAGGGTAAATTAATGCAGTTTGCCCCAGAGAATGGTGTATATAGCTTCTTTCGTTATAATGATGAAGATACCGTTATGGTGATTTTCAATAAAAATGAAGAAGAAACCATTGTCCCAACGGCTAAATACAACGAAATTATTGGAACAAAAACAAAGGTTTTTGACCTTTTAAACGATCGTGTTTTTGCGCTAGAATCAACTTTGAAAATACCACCTAAAACAGCTTTGATTCTTGAATTAGAATAAACAACTAATCCATCTCAATCTGATATAGATAGGCGCCTTTGTTGGGTAAATTGAGGTATGTATTCCAGGGAATGATCTCACCATTAAAGATATTTCTCAGTGATTTTCCCTTTAAGCTGAGTTCATCAAACCTATTTAGTTCAATGGTTTTTGGTGTGTTATTTTTATTTAGGAGAAGGATTTCGATTTGTTGTTTGTGAATTCGAAACATAACATAGATGCCCTCAAATGGAACAAAATGTAGTGTTTTCCCTTCGGTTAGCGCTTTACTGCTTTTTCGGAAATTTAGTAGTTGTTTTACATACGATTGTACCTCTTTTTGGGTTTCTGTCAACCCTTTTCCTGTAAAAGCATTCGCAGTGTCCTCTTTCCAGCCACCGGGGAAATCGCTTCTTATTAGACCATGGTCATCGGGTTTTTCCGAATTTTCAAGCAATATTTCAGTACCGTAATAGAACTGGGGTACCCGGTCAAGGGTGAATAAAACTGCCAACCCCATTTTGAGTAGTTCTGCATCTTCATCGAGTTGCGTAAAAGCCCTATCCATATCGTGATTGTCTAAGAAAAGGAGTAGACGAGAGGGATCAGTATAGGAGAAATCATTGGCGAGGGCCTCATAAATTTCAATGAGTCCATTTGACCAATCTTCTTGTGAAGTAAGCCCTTTCTTTAGCGCATTTTGAAGGGCAAAATCCATGCTATGACTTAGGTTAGATACATAACCGTCCTTGTTTTTATTTCCATTTTGCCAGTAACCAATTAAAAGAGGATTATAACTCCATTCTTCCCCTACAATTGAAAATTTGGGGTATTCTCGCATAATACTCCCAGCCCATTTAGCTAAAAAGTCTTTATCAGAGTAAGGATAGGTATCCTGTCGAATTCCCCCTAATTGAAGTGTTTCGATCCACCACAGCGAATTTTGAATAAGATAAGTGGCTAAAAAAGGATTTGCATGATTTAAGTCGGGCATTTGCTCAACAAACCAACCTTTTGATAAAGCATTTTTGTCAAATTGGGAGGCATAAATGTCTTGATTGGTTGTTCTTCTGTGATTGGAGTGGGGTATCGGTTGCCCGTTCTCAAATTTATTTTGGTAATTTACCCAATTAGGGAATGGAAGATCTTTCATCCACCAGTGATTTAGGCCGCAATGATTGGCCACCTGATCCATGATTAACTTAATTCCTTTTTCACGGGCTTTATTGGCTAAATCAACATAATAATCCAATGTTCCAAAGCGTGTGTCAACAGCATATAAGTCAGTTATGGCATAACCATGGTAGGATTGGGAGGGCATGTTGTTTTCGAGAAGAGGGGTCGTCCAAAGGGCTGTAAACCCCATTTCATCGATGTAATCAAGGTGATCAATTATTCCTTGAATATCTCCACCATGACGCGCATAATTATCTGTTCGATCGATGCTTTTTTCAATAAGCAATGGATCTACATCATTGCTTTGATCTCCGTTGGCAAATCGATCTGGTGTAATTAGGTAGATGACATCAGATTTGGTAAATCCTTCTGTATATTGGGTTGTTGGATTTCGCTTCAACAATGGATAAGTGTGAGAGAAGATAATTTCATTTTCCTGAGAAAAGTTAATTTCCACCTCACCTGCGGGGCAATTTGGGGCAATATTTAAGTCGATGAAGATGAAATTATTACTTTTTCCTTTGGTCGTTCTGAGGATGTGTACGCCAGGGTATTCAATTTGAACATTGGTGTTGCCGATATCTTTTTTATACACCATTAATTGTAGTTGGGTGTTTTCAAATCCTATCCACCAATTTGGGGGTTCTATTCTGTACTCAGGTTGCTGTTTTTTTGTTGTGGATGAATTGTTGGTTTTCTTTGCGGGTGTTGTCGAATTCTGGCATGCAGAAAGTAAACCTATAATCGATAGTAGTATTATTGTTCTAACAAGAGAGTAAAGCGTTCTATTCAATATGATTTTATTTTGACATCAATTAAATATATTATTTTTTTGCCATACACTCTTGGTCAATTTTGCAAGAAGTTTCTTTTTTCATGGGAATACTTCCATGAATTAAGCTTAAATTGGATTTTCTTATACATTAATCAATGCGTTATTTTAAATACACACTATTTACTCTGTTTAAGCTACCTGCCGCTTGGATGACAGGGGTTCGTTTAACCCACCTAGATGACAGGACTTCAACAGCAAGTATAAAACACCGATGGATTAATCAAAACCCTTACAATTCGATGTTTTGGGCTGTTCAGGGTATGGCAGCAGAATTTCCAACGGGAATTTTATTGACCCAAGAAATTAAGCGTAGTAAACGGAATATTTCCATGCTCGTTTTAAACAACAAAGCAAGTTTTACTAAGAAAGCGACGGGTCGTATACATTTCACCTGTAACCAGGGAGAGGAAGCGCGCGCAACCATAGAAAAATTAATTACTACCGGAGAGCCACAAACCGTTTGGTTAAACGCAGTTGGAATAAACGAAAGTGGACAACAAGTGTCTAGCTTTTCATTCGAGTGGACATTATTGCTGAAAAAGTAACCTAAGTAGTGCCCTTAGTCTAATCTCTAGTTAATCGATAAATAAAGATAGCTGTCCGTTGTATTAATGCATTGAACGTGGCTAGATTAATCGTTTCCCGAGGGTGTGTGCTCCGGTTCCCATGCTTCCAAGGCCATCTAACCCATTGACATAATCTGCGACAAAAGAGATGTCTGCTGCACCACGTTTACCGGGATCATAGGCAGCAACCTTTCCAAAACTTAGTGCCTCACTCACATCACTCAATGCTTCTAGTAATTGATTATTTGCCATTGTGGGCCCCATAGCCGGATAACTATCGGTGAACGTTATGGTGGCGCGTGTACTCGGAAGATTATTTGCGACAATTGCGCGCATTTTTGCACGTGCATTTTCCTTTTGCTCCTCTGAGATAAAGCGTAAACCTCCATGCACTACAGCTTTTTGTGCAACAACATTTGTTTTACCATAGGCAGAACCACTACTTTTGGAAGGATCGTATTCTACAAAAGTACCGCCCATAAGGTTTCCAGGATTGAAACTAAGGTATTCCTCTCCCTTTACATTTTCATAAAATTGATGTAAAATGCGACTCATTTCAAAAATGGCACCTGCTCCTGTACGTTCACTAAATACACCCGATGAATGAGCTCTTTTCCCTGCAGTTTCTACCTTCCATCCCGAGGAACCTCTTCGCGCAATGGTGGCATTGTTAAATCCTGTTGCAGTTTCAAAACCCAAAGCAATATCACTTTCTTTTGCTGCTTCAATGAGGTCTTTTCTAGAAATGGCAAGCGGTTTTCCTGTACTTTCTTCATCACCGGTAAATGCAACTGTTATCGTCCTGTTATTTAAAAGTTTTAACTCGTGTAATGCCTTTAATGCGTACAGTACAATCACATCGCCTCCTTTCATGTCGTTTCCTCCAGGAGCATAGGCAATACTGTCTTTACGACGAAAGGTCTGAAATGGACTATCCACTTCGAAAACGGTATCTAGGTGTCCAATGAGCAATAGCCTTTTTCCTTTAGTCCCTTTAATAGAAGCAAAGAAATGTCCTGCACGATTCATTTCTTTCGGCATTTCAATCCATCGTGTGTTAAAGTCAATTGCATTGAAAGCGGTGTCAAATACTTTCCCTACCGATCTAACCCCATCAAGGTGCATAGTCCCACTATTGATGTTAACTATTTCTTCAAGAAAAGCAATAGATTCTTCGTCATAGGCTTTTACCTTTTCAACAATTTTCTTCTCTATTTTAGATAACTTTTGCGCATGTAGGAAAGTGCACCAAGAAGGCATACAATTGCTAGCAATGTTCGATTCAATCTTCTCATAAATCTTTGGTTAACGATTGAACAATTTTATTATCAGCATAAAACTCTTTAAAAATGACCTTTAATGCGGTGTAACACGGAATGGCTACAATCAAACCAACGGTTCCAAATAAAATCCCAGAAATTAGGATAACAATAAATATTTCTAGTGGGTGAGATTTTACCGAGTTTGAAAAGATATAGGGTTGACTAAAGAAGTTATCTACCAACTGGCCAAGTACAAAACCGATCATCACATATAAACTTTTGGGTAATATGACGGAACTAAAGTCTGCTTCAAGATTGGCTGTCATGGTAAGTACCAACATTAGTACGCCACCAATTAGCGGGCCGATGTATGGGATTAAGTTGAGTAAAGCACAAAGGAAAGCAATGATTAAGGCATTTTTTATTCCAAAAACGACTAAAATGATGCTATAAATAACAAAAAGTATGCTTATTTGAAGTAAAAGACCAATGAAATAGCGTGAAAGTAAGTTTTTGATTTTCTCAAATGAATCTTGAAGACGGCTGTGGTTTTTACTATCGAATAGGAGCAAAACAGTACGTTCCATTAATTGAGCATCTTTTAATAAGAAAAATGTAATAAAGAGGATTGAAAAAAGCGCGACAGTGAAGCCAGAGACCCATCCCAAGAGTGAGTTTAAAAATTCTGGAAGTACCTGAAGGTTCAATGTATTCATCCAATCTTTTTCCAACAACCAATTCTTCCAATTGGTTTCTTGCCAATTGAAGTAAATGGCAATTTCTTCGAAAAGTTGATTAATTTTTGTTTCAAGTGCGTTTACATCGAGCAATGATAAGTTTTCACCTTGTTGAATAATCAGTGGCACAAATAGCGAGAGAATCCCAAAAAGTAGGAGGACGAGAATACTCATGGTACTTAGGACTGAAATCGAGTTACTAAATTTAAGTTTCTGTTTTAAAAAAACCGTAATAGGTCTTCCAATTAAAGAGGTGACCGCAGCAATTGCAATAAAAACAATTAGAGAACTTAAAAGATGGATAGCGTATAAGCCTAATCCAATTAAAATCAAATAGATGATTGCTCGAACAATTCCTTCTGCTAGTTGGTTTGGATTCATTTACTAAAGATAGGAAAAAATTATTGTGCTTTTAAAGCGATAGTGTGGCAGGCAACAATGGCAGCTGTTTCTGTCCTAAGGCGTTGTTTCCCAAGACTAACCGCTTTAAAATTGTTTTTGAGTGCTTGCGTTATTTCGGCTTCGCTAAAATCTCCTTCTGGACCAATTAGAATAGTTTGTTGACCCATTTCGTTAGCAATAGAAAACAAGCTTGGTTTGTCTCCCTCTTTACAATGGGCAATTAGTCCATTGGAGTTTTGTTCTAAAAAGCTGTTGATGTGAGTTAAGGGGTTTAATTGCGGGCGATAGAATTGTTGGGATTGCTTGAGGGCAGCCGTGATAATTTTTTCTAAACGTTCAGGTTTGATGATTTTTCGCTCAGAATGAAAACACAGAATAGGGGTGATTTGGTGAATTCCTATCTCGGTTGCTTTTTCTAAAAACCATTCGAAGCGACTAATGTTTTTTGTTGGAGAAATAGCCATGTGCAACTGATAGGGTAATGGGTTGTGTTCTTTTGCGTCAATAATTGTCCCACGCACTTGGTTTGTTCCTAGTGTAGAAAGTTGGATAATTATTTCTAAACCTTTGCCATTGGTTGCGCGAACCTTTTCTCCTTGTTTTTTACGGAGGACTTTGTTGATGTGTTTACTTTCCTCCTTCGGAAAAAGAAGATCAGTTGCATTTCGGTCAATTGCTGGAAGGTAAAATAAATCCATACTAGATAGGTAAGCGAGCAGTGGCCGACTGGTCGAGGCTACCGTATGATTCTTGGCCATATTTTAAATACCCGACAATTCCTATCATCGCGGCATTGTCAGTTGTAAAAGCAAATGGTGGTATGTGAACAGTCCAACCTTTTTCTTTTGCAGTTTGTTGAAGCTTATTTCGTAAACCAGAGTTGGCAGAAACGCCGCCACCAATAGCAATCTCTTTGATGCCAGTTTGCGTAACGGCTTTTGTTATTTTTGTAAAAATAATTTCAATTAAGGTATGCTGGATAGCGGCACATAGGTCGGCTAAATTTTCTTCAATAAACGCCTCATTTTTCTGTGTGTTCTTGTGTAAAAAGTTAATGACAGCGGTTTTAAAACCACTATAACTTACATCCAGACCTTTCACTTTTGGGATAGGAAAATGAAATGCCTCAGCATTCCCTTGCTGTGCCAATCGGTCAATGTGAGGACCTGCAGGATAGCCAAGGCCTAATACTTTCCCGCATTTGTCGAAAGCTTCTCCTATTGCGTCGTCTAACGTTCGTCCAATTTCTTCCATGTTGAAATAGCCATTTACTTTTACAATTTGTGTATGACCTCCGGAGACTGTAACTCCAAGAAATGGAAACTGAGGATTTGGGTTTCCATCGTCGATAAAGTGACAGAGTAAGTGACCTTGGAGGTGATTTACTTCTATCAATGGAATGGATAATCCCATGCTTAGGGACTTTGCAAATGATGTCCCCACAAGCAAAGACCCTAATAGGCCGGGTCCCCTTGTGTAGGCAATGGCAGTTAACTCTTTTTTAGAAATCCCCGCTTTTTTTAGTGCCTGATCCACCACCGGGACAATATTTTGCTGATGAGCTCTGGAAGCAAGTTCCGGTACAACCCCACCATAGGCCTCATGAATGGATTGATTGGCAATGCTGTTCGACAAAACAAGGTCGTTTTTTAGTACAGCTGCTGCTGTATCATCACATGAAGATTCTATGGCTAAAATATAGCATGGTTTTTGTTCAATCATTTAGTAACTTTAACGCAACGTAAAATTACACTTTTCTTATCAAAAATCTTCGTAAAATACTGGCCTTCCTTATCGCACTTTTAGCGTTAGCTATGTTTGCGTTTGTCGTGTTTTTTTCTTCTGAAAAAGTTCAAACACAGTTGGCTAATTCGCTCACCCAAAGGGTGAATGAAAATTTTGATACCGCTATTGAAGTGGGTAAAGCTAAAATCAATCTTCAGGGAAAAATTCAATTTGATGATGTTCTTATTCGCGATCACAGAAAAGATACGCTTTTATTCATCTCCCGTGTAAAATTAAACCTAACCGAATTAGAGCATGTTTTTCAAGGCAAGTATGATTTTAGCTCACTACAGATCACCTCTCCACAACTGCGTATAGTTACCTACAAAGAGGAAAATTTTTCAAATTTAAAGCAGTTTATCAATAAACTTAAAGGCGATTCTCCCAGGGAGCAGCAATCCAGCGCTAGCGCTTCTCTGCTTGAGATACAAGATGGACGATTTATTCTTTCTGATGAACAATCTGGAAAAATTGAGCGTTTTTCATCCATTGAATTTATACTTAAAGATGCGCTTTTGGTAGACAAAAAGTTTAGTACAAAATTAGCATCGATGTCGCTATTTTCAGACACCTATAACGAATCAGGTGATTTTTCCGGGGAAATTAAGGTTACCCCTAATGAAATGGAGTGGACGAGATTTAATTTTAACTCAAACCCTTTAACGTTAGGGGGGAGTTTTCGGCTTGGGTATTCAGAACTCACCAGTAAAGCGTTCACCAATTCGGCTTCTATTGATTTAACGATTGACCATGCAGAAGTGAATACTAATTCACTTCAACTTCCTGAAAAGGTAAAAATTCCATCAACCAAGCTTGTTTTGGCAGGAAAAGCAAAAGGTAGTTTGCACGATTTGATGGCTGATCTGCAATTAAACCTTCCTGGGAAAAGTATACTGAAAGGGATTTTTCAATTTTCACAAAACCCTAAAGGACTTTTAAAGATTAAAACAAAAAACCTTGTTAGTGCTATAACCAAGCAAGATTTTAGACAGCTCATCGTTTCCTACCTACCTCCAGAAAACCAACTCTTACGGATGCCATGGGACAAAGTTTTGTTGAACAGCCAACTAGATTACACCCAATCGAAAGCTTTACAAGCGAGCACAGAAATAAGGATAAATCAAGGGGTGCTTTTTACTGACCTTACGCTTGAGAAGTATGCAAATGACTGGATATTTTCTCAAACATTAGATTTTTCTGATCTCAATGCTAGTGATTTTATTCAACAAGAATCGATTAAACAACTAAGTGGAACAGGGACTACCTCAGGGAGGATAGTTAAAAATGCTATTGCAGCGCTTTCTTTTGACTTCAATTTTTCAAATTTTCTTTGGAAAAATACGCCATTAACAAACACTAAGTTAAAAGGAAGCAAACAAGCAAGTAAATTTCTTTTAGATGGTCGTATAGACGACGAGAAAGTGAGAATGAATTTTTCCTTAAATAAGGAAATGGGAGCCACGAATGATTTTAGCGTTTTAACCCAGTTTGATGAACTCAATTTGTCTTTGTTTGGTTGGACGAGTGAACAATCCAATGTTCAGCTAAGCACAAAGTTAGCGATGAAAGGAGTAGGGGAGCATTTGGAACGCATGAATTTTTCTGACCTAAGCATTATAAATAATGTGGCTAAATTTGAGTTTGATGATTTTTCCTTCGATTTTCAAAATAATCAAAGTGAGCATCGAATTGATGTGAGTAGTTCTGATGCGTTGGACTTCAACCTGAAAGGGGAGTTTTTGTATTCAAATATTCCACTACTTGTCGAATCTGCGATTAAAGAGGCCTTTTTAATTCCCGCTAAGCCTGTACTCAAAGAAGCTGAATTTTTTGCTTTTGATCTTGTATTGAAAGACAAGCTGCTCAAAGCCTTGTACCCAAATGTAATTACCCCAGAAGATGTTCGCTTGAATGGAACGATCAATTCTCAGATTGGACAGTCTTATTTTACGTTCGATCTTCCCTTTATTCAAATTAATGAATACAATTTTGAATCAATTTCCTTGAAATTAATGGGTGATAACACTGCCTTACTTTCTCGCTTTTCTGCAGGAAAAATTTATGGAAACAATCTTCGTTTATCAAGCATCAATTTAGACACTAAGAATAATGATGGATCGCTAACCGGGGCTCTTGACGCAAAATACGCAACGGATGGAAAGGATTCATTATCCATTGATTTTGTTTATACACAAATTAATGATCGTTCTCTTTTTGACATTAAAAAAGCGCAATTCCAATTGGGAGGTGATGACTGGAAACTCACCACAAACAAAGAACCTGTTCTTTCCTTCAATAATTCAACAAACGAAATTTCGTTGCCTTCGATCGGTTTTGAGACCGAAACTCAGAAAGTTGATGCATCCATTCGCTACACCAGCAAGAATAATTACGCAGTTCAGTTGTTGACAAATAATTTGGATTTAACCAAAGCTTTACCCGAAGGGGAGAAGTTTAATTTTGGTGGAAAACTATCTACCACGCTAAATTTTGTTCAGTCACCAAATTTAAAAGAGGCAAATGTTGATATGGTCATCACGAATCTAGCGATTAATGCAAAGGAGATGGGCGATTTTGAAGTGAAGTTAAAGGGAAATCCCCAATTTAATTCATACCAGCTGACAACATCACTGATAAAGGATCAATTAACGATGTTGAATGGATCGGGGACTATTTTTGTGTCCGATGGTCGTCCTAACCTTAATTTAGATGTAGATTTAAACCGTTTTGATATTTCTTTTCTGTCCTCGCTTGGGAAGGATAAAATAACGGATTCAACAGGAAATCTTACAGGAAAATTGAATCTGTGGGGTCCAACATCGGATTTAAAGTTATCCGGTAAAGCAATATTGAATGACAGTGGGTTGTCCATTCCAAGCATTAATACTCGTTATGCCTTTGTACAAGGCACAGAGATTGTTTTTCGTGATAGAATCATGGAATTTAAAAACGCTTTTTTGGAAGAAACGTCAACCAGCACAACAGCACAATTGAATGGTCAGCTCAGCCACATCAATTTTAGCGGCTGGGAAATGGATATTCAACTGTTAACAGATCGCTTAATGGTTTATAACCGTGCTGAAGATCCGAATGCCTTGTTTTATGGTGAAGGCTACCTTGCAGGTGAAGCAAAATTCACAGGCCCGACTAAATCCCTAACATTAGCGGTGGTAGGAAGCTCATCAGAAGGGACTACTTTAGTCATTCCATGGAAAGAAAACAAAGGACTTACCGATACATCATTTATAGATTTTTTACCCAAAGGGGGGAATGAAGAACAACAAATAAGTACAGAAATTTCTTCTTTTGATGTAGCTTTTCGCGGTTTTGAAATGATTTTTGATCTGGACATTAATAGGAATGCAGAAGTTGAAATTGTTGTTGACCAAAGCTCGGGTAGTACACTCTCTGGGAGAGGTTCTGGAAATATCTTAATTGAAACAAACATCGATGGAAAGTTTAATATTTGGGGTGATTTTATTACCTACGAAGGTGTATATAACTTTAAGAATTTGGGGTTAATCGATAAAAAGTTTTCTGTAAAGCAGGGGGGACCATTGTCTGGGAAGGCGATCCGCTTGAAGCCCAATTGAATATTGAAGCAGTCTATCAGGTGCCTGGTGGTGCTAATCCTGCACTACTCGTTGATAATCCAAACTTTAATCGAAAAATACCCACCGATGTCTCCATTCAACTGGTGGGGAATTTAATTAAACCAGATGACCCAGTTTTTGACATCACATTCCCAAATACAACGGGAATATTGGTTTCAGAAATAAACTATCGTTTAGCAGATCAACAAAGACGTCAATTACAAGCAATATCGCTTTTATCTCAGGGTATTTTTATTAGTGATGTTTCTGTTTCCTTGCAAGGAATTACGAATAATCTATACGAAAAAGCATCTGATGTATTTAGCACACTCATTGGTTCTAATGAAGGAAAACTCAATGTTGGTTTAAACTATTTGCAAGGTGAAGAAACGCCCACCTTTGATTTAAGAACTGAGGATCGTATTGGATTAACCCTCACGACACAAATAAGTGATCGAATTTTAATCAATGGTAAAATTGGGGTTCCTATCGATGGATTACAGGAAACCGTTATTGTTGGAAACGTTCAAATTGATTTTATTCTTAACGAAAGTGGAACATTGAAAGCAAAAGTATTCAATCGTGAAAACGAATTTCGCTATTTGGGTGATGAATTAGGATATACACAAGGTATGGGGATGTCTTATCAAGTAGATTTTAATACCTTTCAAGAATTGATTGAAAAGGTTAAGAATAATGCTGTGAATGACCGAAATATTCAGCCTGATCAGCTTAAACCAATACAATGAAATGTTAAATAAAATTAATTGAAAACGTTGTCGTTTTTGTTTTTCGATTTTTTTCAAGGAATCTATATTGTCGAGAAACTATATTCATTAATTTAGCCGCGCATTATGAAGAGAGAGTTGAGAAGAATCGCCGTTTTAACATCTGGAGGAGATGCTCCAGGAATGAATGCTGCACTTCGTGCAGTGGTAAGAACGAGTGTATTTTACGATTATCAATGTTTTGTTGTTTACCATGGGTATCAAGGATTGATCGATGGTGAAATTGAGCAGGCCAATGCGCGTAGTGTAAATAACATTATCAATAAAGGAGGGACCATTTTAAAATCTGCTCGTTCACTTGAGTTTAGAACTCCTGAAGGTCGTCAAAAAGCTTATGAAAATATTAAAAAGCACAAAATCGATGCTTTGGTAGTGATTGGAGGTGACGGGTCATTTACAGGAGGCTTAATCTTTCAGAATGAATTTAATTTTCCAGTAATTGGTATACCGGGTACAATCGACAATGATATTTCAGGGACACAATATACCTTAGGGTATGACACTGCATTGAATACGGTTGTTGAGGTAATTGATAAAATTCGTGACACTGCAAGTTCGCATAATCGTTTGTTCTTCGTAGAAGTAATGGGAAGAGATGCTGGTCATATTGCCCTAAATACAGGGATTGGCGCTGGAGCAGAGGAAATTCTTATACCCGAAGAAGATAGGGGTCTAGATAAATTGTTAGAATCGTTGAAACACAGTGAAAAATCGGGAAAGTCTTCTAGTATTGTAGTAGTGGCCGAGGGAGATAAGACGGGTAAAAATGTTTTTGAACTAGCCGCTTATGTAGAACAAAATCTACCGTACTATGAGGTGAGAGTCTCTGTTTTAGGACACATGCAAAGAGGGGGGGCACCCAGCTGTTTTGATCGTGTTTTGGCCTCTAGAATGGGGGTACACGCAGTCGAATCATTGCGAGAAGGGAAATCAAAAGTCATGGTAGGAATTTTGAATGATCAAATGGAACTTACCCCTTTGGAAGAGGCCATTAAAGGAAAATCAAACATAAATCGCGATCTATTGAGAGTAACGGACATTTTGTCCATCTAAACTTTAATTTAAATTAAACTAAATATATATGTCAATTAAAATTGGAATTAACGGCTTTGGGAGAATTGGTAGAATGGTTTTTCGTTCAGCCATGAAACAAGACGATGTAACGATTGTTGCTATTAACGATTTATTGGAGGTTAACCACCTTGCTTATTTATTGAAGTACGACTCTGTTCATGGAAAATACGATGGAACAGTAGAAGTAGATGGTGGTGATCTTGTCGTTGATGGATCTCGCGTTAAAATTACTGCAGAACGCAATCCAGCTGATATAGGCTGGGGATCACTAGGTGCTGATGTTGTTGCTGAATGTACGGGTATTTTTACTACCCTTGAGAAGGCGCAAGCCCATATTGATGGGGGTGCCAAAAAAGTAGTCATTTCTGCTCCTTCAGCTGATGCTCCCATGTTCGTAATGGGTGTAAATCACAACGAAGCTACTGCAGAGCAAACCATTGTTTCGAACGCCTCTTGTACAACCAACTGTTTAGCCCCAGTTGCAAAAGTTTTGGACGATAACTTTGGAATAGAAGAAGGATTGATGACTACAGTCCACGCAACCACCGCTACACAGTTTACTGTAGATGGGCCATCGCGTAAAGACTTTAGAGGTGGAAGAAGTTCTTTGGTTAACATTATGCCTGCTTCTACGGGAGCGGCTAAAGCTGTAACCAAGGTAATTCCATCTTTGGTTGGTAAATTAACAGGTATGGCCTTTCGTGTACCCACAGCAAATGTTTCTGTTGTTGATTTAACGGTTCGTTTAAATAAGCCAACTAGTTATGCAGAAATCAAGAAAGTAATGCAAGCCCATGCAAATAGTGATATGGCTGGTGTCTTAGGTTATACTGAAGAGCCTGTTGTTTCGCAAGATTTTATTGGGGACGCAAGAACATCTATTTTCGATGCCGGTGCAGGAATGGAATTAAATGCTAATTTCTTTAAAATCATTTCATGGTATGACAATGAGTGTGGTTATTCAAACAAATTAATTGATCTAGCCAAGCACATTAACGCGCTTTAGTATGTACTTAATTGTTGATAGTGGTTCTACAAAAACAGACTGGTTTGCAGTAGACGATTTCGGAAAAATCCTTTTTTCAACACAGACCTTAGGATTGAATCCGCAGGTGTTGTCTTCAGCGATTCTCAATGAACGAATCATCAATAATTATGAAATTTATCAAAATAGAGATGAGGTAACTCATCTCTATTTTTATGGTGCTGGCTGTGGAATACAGTCTACGGTCGATCGTATTCTCAAGGTATTTAAAGATATTTTTACAAATTGTGAGTTTACTATTAAAGAGGACACCTACGCAGCGGTGTATTCTACAGCAAAACAAAATGAACATTCAATCGTTTGTATTCTAGGCACCGGTTCGAACTGTTCCTATTTTGATGGAAAAACCATTAATCAGCATGTAATCTCTCTGGGTTATATATTAATGGACGAGGCGAGTGGAAACTTCTTCGGAAAACAATTGGTCCGTGGTTATTATTTCAATGAAATGCCAGCTCATTTGGCGCAACAGTTTGAAAATGAATATAAATTGGACGCAGACACCATAAAGGAAAATCTGTATCGAAGAGAAAACCCTAATACGTATTTAGCTAAATTTGCTAAATTCTTGGTTGAACACAAAAATGAGCCTTATATGCAGCAAATTATTCGACAAGGTTTGGATCGTTTTGTTCGGCATCAAATATTGCAATTTAAGAATGCGACGGAGGTTCCTATTCATTTTGTAGGGTCTATTGCTTACTTGTTGAAAGCGGAGGTTGAAGCCTGTTTAGACCAGTATAATCTTAGAATGGGTCGTGTGGTTAAACGTCCTATCGATGCATTGGTAGAATACCATATCTCCATGCTAGACCTTAAGAAAAGTTAAGCCTTTATCGAATGGCAATCATCGATATCTCTACACGAACAAACTTAGGTAAATTAGCCACTTCTACCGTTTCTCTTGCTGGAGCAGTTGCTTCATCAAAATAACGGCTATAAACAGCATTGATTTCTTGGAAATTATTCATGTCACTCAAGAAGATTGAGGTCTTGACGACATGACCAAAGTTCATATTTGCTGCCGCTAAAACAGCTTTAAGATTTTCCATTACCTGGAGAGTTTCCTTTTCTAAATCGCCTTCGACCAACTCCATGGTCGCTGGAATTAAAGGAATTTGCCCAGAGAGATAAAGTGTGTCATTGGCTAATACCGCCTGATTGTACGGTCCTATGGGTTCAGGGGCATCTTTTGTTTTAATGATTGTTTTTGTCATAATTTAAAATGTTCTGTCGGGTTCACGACGTTTTTCATATTTAAGATCACTTAATAACCCAGATTTAATTCCGATGAAGAAATACCAAGAGGTTCGTGTTCCAAAGGGAACCCAGCTAAAATTTAGGTTCCAACTGTCTAAATCTCTGTCAAAACGGAACTGTGTATAGGTAACACCTTTGTTTTTAAAATCGTATCCCGAGGAAACCCCAACTTTCCATTTCGGTGTGATATCAACGTTCCCCGAAGCCATTAGCGAATTATTCGAAAAGTCATTTTGCCCAATGGAGTTATTGTACGTAAGGGTATAGGAGAGTTTTAAATCCCAGTTGATTGCTGTGGTATATAAACCGGAATTAACACTTTTATTTTCCTTCTTCTTACGAGATAAGCCATTGGAAAAATCATTTGCGACGCCAAAAAGGTCATCATCCCTTCCTCCTCCCGACAGGCGTTCGAGTTCATTGTAATCGTCTTCTTTCTCTTGCTCGTCCTCTTCTTCTGTTTTATTGCGTTTGAATGTGTTATTGTCGAGACTAAAGTTCATATTTATATTGGCACTGGTCATACGCAATAAGCCTCCACCGTTTTTGAAGTGAAAAGTATTGATCCGTTTCAGATCTTCATTCAGGCTATAGGGGTCAAAGGTAGCCCCAATATTTGTGGTCAATTTATCTTTAAAAAAGTTAAGACCAGTGGTCATTCGTATGGGAGCTAATTGAAACTCGGTCGCTGCAATATTATAATTTGTACTGATATTTAAATTGTTCAATAGCTTAATCTTCTTAGGCTCAGGATCCAAAGAATCTTTTGATTTTACCTTTGCTTCTAGAGAATTATTGATCGTGATTCCTACGGAATTAGAATATCCTTTAGAGGGAGCTCCGTAGATAGCGTTTTCAAAACGGGTGTATTCTGCCGTATTTCCCTCAGCATCAATTATATAAGTATCATAGTAACGTTCGAAACTTGGCTGTGTGCTATAACTTATTGATGGACGAACCGTATGGCGTATCGATTGAATTTTTTTTCCTTCTTTAAAGTTGAAGATCCCATATATAGTTGTCCCCATGCTAGCACTGTAGTTATAGGTTCTAAATGCCCCAAATCCACTCATAGTGTCTTTTACAACCCCATTTTCCGCTGTGTAATCATTGTAGCGAATAGTATTTGGGGTCCAAACCTCTCGAAGCGATCCACCAGCACTAATGCTGAAATATTTTGCCAATTTAAAATTTGTGTTGATGGGGACAGTGTGGGGTACCCCAGAACGAGAATCTTCAAACATCTCCTTTTTGAACAGCCTTTCTTCTGTCGTTTGAATTCGACTTTCAGCTCTTGTGGTGACCTGGAAATTAATATTTTCTAAAATTCCCTTTTTGCTTTCCCCACGTTTCGCAAATGGATAAATTCGTTCCATGTTTCCTTGAAAGGTAGGGAGCGTTAAGTTCGCCGTTTTGGTGTTTTTGTTTTGCGATAAGCTCGATGTTAACGAAATGTTTACCCGTGGATATTTTGGAAAGGTTTTAGCATAGGAGACGGATGAACTTAGGTTATTGTTGAGGAAGTTAGCCGTATTGAGTTGATTGATGGATTGCTGAAAATATTCACTACTCCCTAAGTTTACAGAAGCAGAAAAATTAGAATTTGGACTTGCCTTCGGATCCTGTCGATGTGACCAACGAATGTTGTACACAGTGGATTTAGAATAATCATCAAAACCGCGTTCTCCATTAACCAATTTCTCATAGCGAAAGCTAAAATCACCACCAAACTTATAATTGGCTTTATACTGGGTTCTCCATCTAACCCCATAACTACCATTGGTGTAGTAATCTCCCGTTAAATCAATATCAAAATAATCAGAAACAGGGATGTAGTAACCCATGTTTTGTAGATAATACCCCCGTTGATTACTTTCGCCAAAAGTAGGGAAAATAAAACCTGATTCTTTTTTATCACTAGCAGGGAAATAGGCAAAGGGTACAAAGACAGGGGTTGGGACATCAGCAATATATAAATTACTAAAACTGGCGATGATTTTCCCACCGGGAATCAATTTTCCCTTTCGGACACGTATGTAGTAATCGGGATTTTCTGCATCTGCAGAAGTAGTTATTTTGGCGTTTTGTATATAGTAGAGTGAATCGTTTTCTTTTTTTGTGTAGCTTGAAAAAACGTTCATCCCATTTTGTGCTGTCTTAGAATTCCATATCAACGCTTTTTTGGTATCAAAATTAAACCGAATCGAATCTGGGTTTATTTCGTCTCTCCCTTGAGTAAACTGTGGTTTTTGAACCAATTGCCCAAGCGAGTCTTTGATACGACCGGCATAGACTTCGTTTTTTGTGTAATCCATCACAATAAGCCCTGCCTGTAACTCCATATCTTGGTAACTAATTACAGCTTCGTTATAGAGTCTTATTTTGTTGGTTTTCTGGTTGATTATAACCGAATCTTTTGCCGTGTATTTAATCAAATCAAGCAATAACGGCTCTTTGGCTGGAATGCTATCATTTGCAACAACTGAGATGCTATCCAATTTTATTTCTTCAACCAAATCAAATTCAGGAAGACTATCCTTGCTTTTTAGCGTTTGCCCATGGACAAAAAAACTGCTGCAAATGAGGAGAAGCGTATAAAAATAAAAAGACTTTGTTCGCAAGTTGATAAAGGCTAAATTTGTATCAATCGACCTAAGGTCAAAATTACATATATTTTTAAAGACTAGCGCGGTTTTAAGTATTTATTAGCAATGATTAGAAACACCATTTTTAGGCGAAATACATACGTTTATTTGTTCTTTCTTCTGTTCTGCATTTCAGGAATAGGGCAAACCAAAGACGAGACTTTTGTTGTGGTGCTAGATGCAGGTCATGGAGGAAAAGATACGGGTAATCGCGGAAATGGATATTACGAGAAAAAAATTGCATTAAACATTGCATTAGAGATTGGAAGACAACTCACTGCTGTAGATGGAGTAAGGGTGATCTATACCAGAAAAGACGACCGTTTCATTGAATTGAAGAATCGAGCTAAGATTGCTAATCAAGCCGATGCTGATTTATTTGTTTCCATCCATTGTGACGCTTTTTCCTCACCAAAAGCTTATGGTGCAGGGACGTTTGTTTTAGGACTCCATAGAAATAAAGATAATTTTCGAATCGCACAGAATGAAAATTCTGTGATTTTTTTAGAAGAGGATCACGAAACTACCTACGAAGGGTTTGATCCAAATAATCCTGAATCTGTGATAAGCTTGGTGCTAATGCAAGAAACTTATAATAGTCAAAGCATAGAGGCTGCCAATACAATCCAAAAAAGTTTTGTTACGAATTTAAATAGAAAAGATAGGACAGTAAAGCAAGCTGGGTTTTTAGTGTTACGGGAAACATATATGCCTAGTGTCTTGGTCGAAGTAGGTTTTTTAACCAACAAGAAAGAAGGCGCTTATTTAAATTCTAAAGCTGGACAAAAAGAAATGGCCAATACCATCGCTAAAGCAATTATCAATTACAAAAAGCAACTTCAGGCTTCCGTTGTCAAAGAGCGTCAAGTTGATGCAGTGGTTGTAAAAGAATCATCAAGCATGGATGAAACGCCTACTCAAATGACAAATAGGGAGGAGTTGTATTCAAGGTGCAAATTGCAGCCATCAGTAGATCTCTTGCGTTATCAAGAAAAAACTTTAACGGTTTGAGCAATATCACTCAAGAAAAATCGGGTTCGCTGTACCGCTATTTTTACGGCGAAACCAATAGCTATAGCCAAGCCATGAAACTCAAGAAGAAGGCAATTAAAAAAGGTTATGAATACGCATTCCTAGTCGCCTATAAAGATGGCGTAAAAATCAAAATTTCAGACGCAATCTCCATTAAATAAAATGCGATAAAAGAGAAATTATGCTTAGTTTTGAATCAATCAAAAAACGCATAATTGAAGTTAACAAACGAAATTAAAGCAGCGCTCATAATCATCGGCGGAATTTTCCTCTTTCTTCTGGGATTTAATTTTTTGAATGGTACATCGTTGTTCAAGCGGGAAAACATTCACCATGCTGTCTACGAAAATGTTGAGGGACTTCAAATTGGTACTAAGGTAACGGTTAATGGTCTAACTGTAGGAAAGGTGTCAAAAATTGATTTTTTGCCCAACACAGCTAAGATATTAGTGACCTTTACCTTACGAAGCGATGTTGAATTTCCCACATCTAGTGTAGCAGAACTATATGAAGCAAGTTTAATTGGTGGTAAATCAATTGCGATAGTACCCAATTACGCTACAGCAGTTATGTTGCAAGATGGTGATACACTCATTTCCTCCATCAAACCAGGATTAACTGACGTGATGAGCCAGCAAATTGCCCCATTGCAAGATAAACTAGAACGCGTTTTAATGAATGCTGATTCACTTTTTATAGGCATTAATACCGTCTTGAATCAAGAAGGCAAAGCTAATTTATCGTCTACCTTGTCAGAATTGTCCGAAACGATTAAACACGTTAATTCAGCAGCTTCCTCCTTAGATCAACTGCTGAATAATCAGCAAGAAAACCTATCTACCACATTGGAGAATGTAGCTGAAATTAGTACGAACGTCAATCAATTAACCGATTCTATCGCTCAATCGAATATTAAACAAACCTTGGTTGCTTTTGAAACAACGGTTAATCGTCTCAATGGTCTTTTGTTGGACATTGAACAAGGCAATGGGAGTATTGGCAAACTAATGAAAGACGATAGTGTATATAAAAACATTGAAGCGAGCACGAAAGAAATAGAGCTATTAATCAAATACATTAAAGAACATCCAAAGCGTTACGTACATTTTTCTCTTATTGGAAAAAAAGAAACGCCTTACAAGAAATAAATAAAATTAAATGTTGATTGACCTTTTACCCAATATCGTTTTTACCCTTTTACTCGTTATTGCGTTAGGCTTTTTTGCACGAAATGTTGCTAAAATAAAGGCTAACATTAATCTGGGTAGAGGCATTGATAGAACCGATAATCCTAAAGCCCGATGGGGCAACATGGCACGGATTGCACTTGGTCAATCCAAAATGGTTAAACGTCCCATTGCTGGTATTCTGCACGTGATAGTCTACATTGGTTTTATTTTGATCAATATAGAGCTATTGGAAATTATAGTTGACGGCATCTTGGGAACCCATCGAATATTTGCACCTTATCTCGGTGGATTCTACGATTTTCTTATCGCAAGTTTTGAAATTTTAGCCGCTTTGGTGCTTGTCACTGTCATAATTTTTTGGTGTCGAAGAAATGTAATTCGAATCCAACGTTTTTGGAAAGATGAAATGAAAGGATGGCCAAAACTGGATGCAGATATCATTTTGTACTTTGAAGTACTCCTTATGGGATTATTTTTACTCATGAATGGAACCGATCTTGCAATTCAAACAAATTTTCCAACGGCTCCTCACTATGCACAAGCAGGATCCTTTCCAGTCAGTCAATACCTGCTTCCACTTTTTCAAGACAGCTCCCTAGATCAGCTGATCTTATTTGAGCGTACAGCTTGGTGGATGCATATTTTAGGCATTTTATGTTTTTTGAATTATTTGTATTATTCCAAGCATCTACACATTCTCTTAGCCTTTCCAAATACGTACTTTGCCAACCTTAACGCCAAAGGGCGGTTTGCCAACAATGCTAATGTCACTGCAGAGGTTAAGCTCATGCTTGATCCAAATGCAGATCCTTATGCGTCTTCTGGAGAAACCGAAGAGGTGGAGAAATTTGGTGCCTCTGATGTAATGGACTTAACCAAAGTTCAATTGCTCAACGCTTATACATGTACTGAATGTGGACGTTGTACGAGTGAATGCCCTGCCAACCAAACAGGTAAAAAGCTTTCACCTCGAAAGGTGATGATGGATACACGTGATCGCTTAACAGAGGTAGGGGATAACATTAGGAAGAATAAAGGTAGTTTTGTTGCTGACGGAAAACAATTGCTAGGTGATTACATATCCCACGAGGAGTTATGGGCCTGTACTTCCTGTAATGCTTGCGTAGAAGCTTGTCCGGTAGATATTGATCCATTATCTATTATCATGAACATGCGTCAGTACCTCGTCATGGAAGAATCTGCTGCGCCAACAGATTTAAATAATATGATGAGTAATATCGAAAATAATGGAGCTCCTTGGCCTTTTAATCAACAAGACCGCGCCAATTGGGTCGAAGAATTATAAACTATAATACCACAATCATGCACAAAGAAGAAGCAGAAAACTATTTACACAAAAAAGTAGAAAACGGAGAAGAAATTAGTCCAGTTTTACCCGACGGAATCAAAAACTATCTCATTGATATTGATGGAACCGTATGTGATGATATCCCCAATGAAGAACCAGAGCGCATGGCTACTGCCAATCATTATCCAGATGCCTTAGCTACCCTAAATGGCTGGTACGATGAAGGACATTTAATTTGCTTTTTTACTTCAAGAGTCGAAAGTCATCGCGAAGTAACTGAAACTTGGTTAAAAGAAAAAGGGTTCAAATACCACAGTTTGTTAATGGGCAAGCCTAGAGGAGGAAATTATCACTGGATCGATAATCATCTAGTGAAGGCAACACGATATAACGGAAAATTTACCAATTTGGTAGAAAAAGACGTTACCATTGAAGTATTCGATGATGGTCAACACGATTAATAATTACCTTTATGATTAAAGTACCTACACTAGCTGAATGTCTTGCCGAGGGTAGAACACCAGAAATATTATTTTGGGTGGGCTGCGCAGGTAGCTTTGATGAACGTGCTAAAAAAATCACCAAGGCATTTGTAAAACTTTTGGACAATGCGAAAGTTGATTTTGCTGTATTAGGAGCAGAGGAAAGCTGTAGTGGTGATCCTGCTAAACGGGCTGGGAATGAATTTTTATTTCAAATGCAAGCCATGACAAATATCGAAGTCATGAACGCTTATGAAGTAAAGAAAATCGTTACCACTTGTCCTCATTGTTTTAATACATTAAAAAACGAATACCCAGAATTGGGTGGAAAATATGAAGTGATTCATCACACCCAGCTTTTGCGCGACTTACTTGACGATGGACGCATGACCATTGCAGAGGGAACTTTCAAAGGAAAGAGGATTACTTTTCACGACCCATGTTATTTAGGACGTGCCAATAATGTCTATGAGGCGCCACGTGAACTCATTCAAAAACTTGATGCCGAACTGGTCGAAATGAAAAGTTGCAAATCAAGAGGCTTGTGTTGTGGTGCTGGAGGTGCTCAAATGTTTAAGGAACCAGAGCAGGGAAAAAAAGACATTAATATTGAGCGTACAGAGCAAGCCATTGAAACCAATCCTGATATTATTGCAGCAGGCTGTCCTTTCTGTAATACAATGCTTTCAGACGGCGTCAAAAATAAAGAGAAAGAAGTAAGCCTTCCTGTACTGGATCTTGCAGAAATGATTGCAACTGCCAAAGATTTATAGCCAATGCTGGTTCCATTTTCATCTTTACCTTCACATGCCCGCATTTGGATTTACCAATCATCGCGTGTATTTTCTTCGGTAGAGAATGAAGAAATTAGCGCTATATTAAACACATTCTTATCGAATTGGGCTACCCACGGAACTCCTTTAAAAACAGCTTTTGAAGTCCGATACAATCGGTTCATTATCATTGGTTTAGATGAAGAAGTTAAGGGAGCATCTGGTTGTTCGATCGATGCCTCTGTGCATATGATTCAATCGCTTGAAAAGAGATATAAACTTGAGCTATTGGATAAGATGAATGTGTGCTATCGCGATGCCGATCAAATTCGTTACACGCCTCTAAAGGAATTCCGAAAGTTGGCTAAAACACCAAAAGTTACACCAGAAACCATTGTTTTTAATAACTTGGTCGTGGATAAAGCCGAATATGAAAGCCACTGGGAAGTGCCCGCATACGACAGTTGGCATGCTCGTTTCATTAAATAATTACCTCTATGCGTCATTTTCTTCTTGCACTTTTGTGTATCTCTTTCTCCTATGCACAAACTACTCAAGATCCATTATTAACCACCGATTGGGAAGCGCAAAAAAAGTGGGTCGATAGTATTTATGCCCAATTATCACTTGAGGAGAAAATTGGTCAGCTATTTATGGTGATGGCCTTTAGTGAAAAAGGAGAACAGCACTTTGAAGAAATCGCGCGTCAAATTGACGACTACCATTTGGGGGGAATTATATTCTCTTTAGGCGGCCCTGTAGAACAAAGCCGTTGGCTAAACGCCTTTCAAGAACGCGCCAAAACCCCACTGCTCATTGGAATGGATGCAGAATGGGGGGTGGCCATGCGCTTAGATTCGGTTCGTCCCTTTCCTTGGAACATGACCTTGGGGGCTATTCAAGACAACAAATTGGTAGAAGCGGTTGGAAACCGTATAGGGGAGCAAGCCCGCCGTTTGGGTGTGCACATTAATTTTGCCCCCGATGTAGATATCAATACCAACCCCAAAAACCCCATCATTGGGAACCGTTCTTTTGGAGAAGATAAAGCCAATGTGGCGGCTAAAGGTTTGGCTTTTATGCAAGGAATGCACCAAGCCGGTGTACTATCTTCTGCTAAGCATTTCCCCGGGCATGGCGATACCGCCAAAGACTCGCATCACGATTTACCTTTAATTCGCTTCGATCGTGAACGCTTGTTTAGTACCGAACTCTTTCCCTTTGATCAACTCATGCAAGCGGGGGTATCCTCGGTCATGGTAGGGCATCTCAATGTTCCCGCACTGGAGGAAGGTGTTCCTTCCTCTTTGTCGAAAACCATCATTGAAAAACACCTGCTTAAACGCAACCAATACAAAGGACTCATTGTTACCGATGCGATGAACATGGGTGCGGCTTCTGAAGTTTCAAAAATCAATAGTATAGACGTCGCAGCATTCTTGGCCGGGAATGATATTTTATTGATTCCCAACGACATTAAGAAGGCTACCAAGAAAATGAAGCGGGCCTTCAAACAAGGGAAGTTCGATGAAGCCCGTTTGGCTCATTCGGTCAAGAAAATTTTAAGAGCGAAATACAAAGTAGGCTTAGCTCAACCACAGAAAGTTGAACTTGACGGGATAGCAGAGGACATCAACACCAGCAAAGACGACTACCTTATTCGTTTAGCGATGGGCGAAGCTTTAACTTTAATTCAAGACAAAGGCGTCTTGCCTTTAAGCGAAAATGAAACCCTAGGCTTTTAAGCCTTGGCGATGATGAGGGCGAAGCTTTTTACACGGCATTAGCATTAGAGCGCAACTTGCAGCGCATTCATTTTACTGGGGATCGTTCTTTTACAATCGATGCGGCGAAGCAGCTAAAAACCATCGTGGTGGGGTTCCACCGTTCCAATGCAAACCCATGGAAAGCATCTGATTTTTCGAATAAGGAACGCGCTTTGCTCGAGGAACTTACTTCAACCCATCAGGTGATCTTAGTCCCTTTTGTTAAACCCTATGCTTTATCGAAACTAAAGAATTTAGAAGATTTTGATGCTCTCTTGGTGGCTTATCAAAACAATGTAGAAGCACAGGAGCAAGCTGCTAAAGTTTTGGTGGGAAAACAAGCGGTACGCGGAAAACTTCCGGTGAGTATTCACACCGCTTTTCCAGTTGGAACGGGTATTGAGCGCGAATTAGACGAGCAGGAATTACAGGCGGCTACACCCATATCGGTAGGAGTAGACCCGCAGAAGCTTCTTGCGCTAGACGCCTTAGCAGAAGTGACCTTAGACTCCCTTATGGCACCGGGTTTTCAAATGCTAGCCGCTCGCCATGGAAAGATCTTTTACCACAAAGCTTTTGGGCACCACACTTTCGAAAAGAAGCAGGCAGTAGCCTTAACGGACGTTTATGACCTTGCTTCGCTGACGAAAATCTTAGCAACCCTTCCATTGTTGATGCAAGAAGTTGATCGTGGTCACATGAGTTTTACCGCGACTTTGGGGGAGTTGTCCTCCCGATTTAAGTCCAGCAATAAGACCAATTTGACCTTTAAGAAAGTCTTGTCGCACCAAGCAGGAATCGTTCCATGGATCCCTTTTTATAAAGCTACCTTGCGGGAACGTGATGGGAAGCTATTGCGCAAGTACTACCGCGATCGCAAGTCGAAACGCTTTACTCTTCCTGTGGCACATCAACTCTATGGAAGATCTACATTAGCCGAAGAACAATACACCGCCCTTATCGAAAGTGACTTATTGGAGAAAGGCTACCACTATTCTGACTTACCCCTTATTTTCTTCCAACATATTTTAGAAGAAAAGTACCAAAAAGGGATAGATGTTTTAGCCCAAGAGCGCATTTTTGGTCCGCTTGGATTGGAACGCACCTTCTACAATGCTGCACAGCAATTGCCTTTAAACGAAATAGTTCCCAGCGAAAAGGACGATTATTTCCGTCAACAAGAACTGCGCGGCTATGTACACGACATGACCGCAGCTTTGCAAGGTGGAGTTAGCGGGCATGCGGGTTTATTTTCAACCGCCAAAGAAGTAGCAGCCATCATGCAATTATTCCTTCAGCGAGGGCAATACAACGGTCATAAATTCTTTAGTTCGGCTACTTTTGACCAGTTTAACCACTGTTATTATTGTTCTGAAGGTAATAGAAGAGGAGTGGGATTAGATAAACCCCAAGCGGAGGGAGGAGGAATGACTTTTCACGGTATTTCCCCAGAAAGTTTTGGTCATGGCGGATTTACAGGTACTTATGCCTGGGCAGATCCTAGTACAGGAATTGTTTTTGTTTTTCTTTCGAACAGAACTTATCCGAGTATGGAAAATCGTAAACTAATTGACCATAGTATTCGCCCACGAATGCTTAAATTGGTCTATGATGCAATTTTATACTAAATGAAAATAGCTATTGTTTGTTATCCCACCTTCGGAGGGAGTGGTGTAGTAGCTACCGAATTAGGGTTAGCCTTGGCTGATCGGGGGCATGAAGTACATTTTATTACGTATCAACAGCCGGTGCGTTTAGAGCTTTTGAGCAGTAGCCTTCATTTTCATGAAGTAAATGTTCCTGATTATCCATTGTTTCATTATCAACCCTATGAGCTTGCATTGTCAAGTAAATTGGTCGATACCGTCAAAACCTATGGAATTGAGCTTTTACACGTTCACTATGCTATTCCTCATGCATACGCAGGTTTTATGGCAAAACAAATCCTTATGGACGAAGGAATTGATCTCCCCATGGTTACAACGCTACACGGAACAGATGTTACCCTTGTTGGAAAGCATCCTTTTTACAAGCCAGCCGTAACCTTCAGTATCAATCATTCAGATTGGATCACTTCTGTTTCGGAAAGCCTGAAACGCGATACACTTGCTTTGTTCGATGTACAAAAAGAGATAAATGTAATTCCAAATTTCGTCGATTTTTCAAAGCACCAGCACCATAGTGAAAACTGCCAGCGAAGCATGATTACCCAGGGCGATGAGAAAATAATCACTCACGTAAGCAACTTTAGGAAAGTGAAACGTATCGACGATGTTATTCAAGTGTTTTACCGTATCCAACAGAAAGTCTCTGCCAAGCTGATTATGGTGGGCGACGGACCCGAAAAAGCGAAGGCAATGACCCGTTGTGAGGAGTTGGGAATTACGGAAAAAGTAAGCTTTCTGGGCAAGAGCAATCAAATCTATGAAATTTTGTGCTATTCTGATTTATTTTTATTGCCTTCCGAAACAGAGAGTTTTGGCTTGGCCGCATTGGAAGCTATGATGATGCGTGTTCCGGTAATTTCTACGAATGTAGGGGGCTTACCCGAGGTTAATATTGACGGAGAATCGGGCTATTTATTTGCGCTTGGAGATGTCAACGGGATGGCGGAAAAATCAATTGCTTTACTTTCGAATGAAGCGCTTTTGGAAAAATTTAAAGCACAAGCCTTTGCGCTAGCGAAACGCTATGATATTGATACAGTAGTAGACCAATATATCGACATTTATCACAGCGCCTTGGCTTAATATCTTCCTTATTTTGGATGATAAATACGCTTCGCATTTGCGAATATTTCTGCTTTATCAAAAGTCATTTTCTTCGTCTTGAACGCACTGTATAATTCCATTTGATCATCGTAGTGTGGGGAATCTGGATGATCGGATGATCCATAGGAAATAACTGATTCAATTTCAGGGCCATCAGGCGTAAATTTGACCAATTCAATGTATGATTCTCCAGCGGTTACTTTTACTTTACCCTCTTTGTGCGGAACTGAGGACATGGCCGTAACCACGTCGTTGATTCCAAAAATGGGGAGCTCTTTTTTTCCTCGGACTAGTTTTTGATAATCACCTAGGGTTACCTCTGTTGTACCAAAATAGTTCAGCATATGTGCTTTTGCATTTTTCAATGCTTTCACTAGTATGCTTGCTGGGATTATTTTGGGTGCTGGAATTGCATTGTAAAACGCATACAATTGATGATACATAATCAAATAGGTGCCTGCACCAAGAGAAGCTGCGTCAGCTTTTCGATCCCATTGCTGTAAACGTTTAATCAATTCACTTACTTCAGGGTATTTCTCAGCTTTTAATAAGTCCAAGTAGTTGATGTCCATCCATGAGTAAACATAGGGTTTTGGCAACTGATTGTCATATTTTATACGTTTAAAATCGTCATAACTAACCCTGTCTTCTGCTTCGATTAAATTCCTTAAACGCGTAGAGCGGTTGTTGTGATAGGTTTCAAAATCCATGTCGATTGAAAAATCTTCCTTAGAAGGATTGTTTGCTTCATCCGAGGAGAAAAAAGGACTGTGATTGGCATTGTAGAAATAGCCTGAAGAGGGTTGGATAACTTGCGGTAATTCTTCAATATCATAGGTGCTTGTCCACAGTGTTTTTTTGGTGTTTCCTGGAACTACTTCTTTCCAGTTATAGCCCTCGGCGCGTTTGGGAATTAAGCCATTGGAGATATAAAAAATGGTGTCATTTTTATCGGCATAGCCGATATTATACCCCGGTAAGGCCTTCATTTTTAAAATGTCATAAAATTCAGAAAAGGAAGTGGCCTTGTTCATCCGCCACCACTGCTCTAAACCTCTAATCTCATAAAGTGCAGCTGTGCGAACCGCATAATAGCCCGACTTATTTTTAAGGGTTGGTCCAAAGATACTGTTGTAATATTTTTTAGAAACTTTTAGTGGAATTCCGAGTATTTTAATGGTGATTTTGGCTTTGTGCTCTTCTAATGTCAAGTAATTGTCATCTACTCTGTACTGCAATTTGTTCTTGGGGTGCATTTCTAATTTGAAGACATCAGTTTTGTCGGGGTAATTCACCGTATGTGCCCAACCTAAATACTGATTTGCCCCAATTAATATATTTGGTGTTCCAGCAAACAAAGCCCCAATGATGTTTGTCCCCTCTTCGCTACACAAATGCGCTTCGTACCAAGAAACGGGACCATCGAGGGGTTGATGCGTATTGATGGCTAAATAGGTATTTCCGTCGGTGGTTTTAGCGCTGTTAAAGGCAAAGGTGTTGGACCCTGTGATTTCTTCCTTTGGTGCTTCCAGTTTAACGGAATTTCCTAATATACGGGTTACCCAATAGTCTCCTCGAGAAGAAACAAATAGCTGAAGCTGTGCGTAGCGTAGCATCATCTTTGGCGTTATAGGAAAAAGCGCATCATGCAACACCTCTTCTGGGTGGGTTTCTGCATAACGATTAAAGCCTTGCGCATAGCCTTCAACCACTCGTTTGTATTCAGGGCTTATTTTTTGATCATAATGCTCGTCTATAAACTCTTTTGAGCCAATAAATTGAGTGATAAAATCTGGCCCAGCACCTTTTTTACCCAAGTGTTGGCTTAGCATGGCATTTCCAGCTAAATAGGATTCTTGAATGGTTTTAAAGTCATCTTCTGCATGGGCCCAAGCAAGTCCATACGCAACATCAGCATCGGTTTTTCCAAATATATGGGGTACCCCAAAGTTATCCCGAACGATTTCAACGTCTGTGGGGTTAATTTGAGCAAATAGGGCAGCTGTTGCGCACAACATAAAGCCGGCAATTACATTCTTCATAAAAGTAAATTGAAATTAATAAATCACAGAGAGATAAATTCTATACACTAGATATACACCAGTTACTGTCCATATCCACCAGCGATTTTTTAGATACCATTCCATAGCTTATTTTTCCAGTAATATATCGATTTCTCTAGCGAGAACAAAATCTTTTTGGGTGATACCGGGGGCATCATGGGTAAAAAGTGATAGGTGTAGTGTTGTGTAATCTACAGTCATCTTAGGATGATGATGTAATTTTTCGGCCAGTACTGCAATAGCCTTAACCAAATCTACTGCATTGGTAAAAGATTTGCACTGGTGTGTTCTTTGTAATCGCTTGTCACTAAGGGACCAGTTGGGCGAATACACGTCAATTTTGTTGCGAATTTCTTGGTCAGTAAATGGAACAAGATCATTCATTTTGTTTACAAAAAGTGGAGTAGAAGTCAATCGACTAGATTTCGCACTGCATGTCTTCCCCACAACATTGCGGAGACTTTATCTTACCCGCACAGTCTGGGCATTTAGAAATTTGAACTTGTTGTCCATTCACATCTAAGTAATCATTTACAAGAGGTTGATCGCATTTTGCACAACTGGCGTTTACCGCCATTTTGCATATATTACACGCGTATGTTGCCATAAGTATAAAATTTAGAGAAAACGTTCTTTGAATTCAGCAATTAATAATATTGCAATACATAGAAATACTGTTGCAATAACTAGTCCACCTGTGCCCATGTTGTTAATGTTTATTATAGTTTAAAGATAGCAAAAGAAATCTACTTTTTCCAAGTACCGCCATAACGATACAGAGGGTTGTCTTTTTTTTCTTCGATGACACAGCTTCTACATAGAAAATACCACTTCTTATCTGGCAGATATTGCACCCGGAATAGGGTAGTGGCCAATTGATTACAATGGTTGCATTCTTTGTCTCTTTTGCTCACAATTTGACACTTAATTGTGGAAGAGCGATTCTTCTTCATTAACCTGGATGGCGGTTATTTTTAGATCATCTAACCCTTTTTGGTCAAAAGGATTTTCAATGTAATCTTGAACATTGTAGAGCGCCATCAACACAAAACTCTTCAATAATGAAAAGATGAGCGCGAATCCACCTTCCAGCGACAATCCAAAAGTGGTTTTGTCTACGATACTTTGTGCGTTGAAAATTAAGGGAGAAAAATAGATAAATATTAAACAATATTTTTTGAGGGATATAGGGGTGCCGTGAATTTTAATGCCACGAATCTTTTCAGCAGATAAAAAAATTTCGTTTTTAACGCGTATTAAGCTGTCTTTTTCGCGCTCATTGAACAATTGTTTTCGTTCGTCAATTAAGCGAAGAACATCTTTACGCTCTTGGCGGATTTGCTCAAAATCTATCGTAGTATCATCGTTTTGAAGGTAATTGACCAGAGAAGATTGTATGCTCATTAGTTTGTTGAAAAGGAGGTTGTAGTCCTTTTTATCGATTTTGTCTACAGCATAGAAAATGTTCGTAAGATCGATGATCTTATTTCTAAAGTCTAAAAATAGTCCAATGGCTTCTTGTCTTCTTTGGTAAGCGCTTGTAATGGAAAAAACCAAGGGAAAGATAATAGCAATACTAACGATCGAGATATCAAAATCAATGTTTACTTGAAACGTCTTGTAGAGGAAAAAAACGACAATTGTTTCGATCAAAATTAAGAATAACCGATGATTAAAAACGGATAAGAATGCATTGGAATTCATGTTTGGTGATTTTCTCATAAGGAGCGTTTAGAAAGTGGAAAGGCTAAATAGATATCCTATCGCCATGCCAAGGAGTAGAATAATGATGCTTTTAAATTTAAATAGGAAACCAAACTTTTCCTCCCAAGAATCGGGGATATCATTTTTGTTTTCGTCTACAGCAAAGCCAGACTTGGATGCATACTTTGCATACCAAAAGAAAACCATAATGCATACTGTTAAACTACTTACAACGAATAACAATGAATTGAACATGTTAAATAAATTTAGTTAGTTCCAATGGGATGGCCATTTGGAAGGTGTGCCACCTCTTATTTAACGCTAAGGATAAAAATTTAGTATAAATAAAGCTGTTAAAGTGGTAACAAAGTTTATTCCATGGGAATAATTATTTTTTGCAGCATTCACCATGTTGTCTCTTCGATCTTGGGGTTTTTTCTTTGCCATTGATGTAACTATTCGCTTTTTTTTTCATTGTTCCTAGCATAAATTATTGTATATTAAGCTGTCGTTAACTTGGTTTAGTCAAGTTCTATTGTTAGGGTTTAAAGAATAAATTACGATGTAGCATTGAGTAGAAAGTGAATAAAAAATAAGCAAATGAAGTTTTTAGAAAAATATTACCCCATAATTCTTGCCTTTTTAAGTTTTGTCTATTCCGTTTGGTTATGGTTTACCGGTAACGAACTTGAAGGAATTTATGTTGGACTATGGCCTGTAACCATCTTGGGTTTTGCAATAGCAATTAGACAACGTAGAAAAGATTCAAAATAAAGGAGTTATGAATAACAAAGCAATGTTTATTGTTGGTTCAATAATATTTTTAATTTATGTTTTCTTCTATTTTAAAATTGTTTTGAGGCAAAAATTTTTCAATAAGACAGACAAGAATTCTTAGGGTGTCGTTTTCTTTGGAACTTCAACTTAAATTAAGGCTATATTATTCAAAATTTTACTGTTCGTTGCATTAGGGTGGTTTTTACCTAGCATTAATTAAGTAAGCTCATACCTACTCATAAATTACCATTAGACAATTTTAGCGATTATATTTAGTTAAATTTTAGTTTAAAATGTTGGCATACAAGGTCTTCTGGTAAACTGACCCTGTCTCTCAATCACAAAAAAAGGTATAAACTAAACCAAATTAAATCACAATAAAGTTGTGCTATAGTAGACTACTTTAAGCAACTAAAAAACGGAAAAATGCTTTCCACCATTTCATAAACATAGTTTTTTTAAACAATACTATAACGATCAAATCGCTGTATTTATTATGTGTAAATTATAATTACTTACTCCCATCTACCTAAAGAAGAAAGCGATAGGGAAAGTTTTTTTATCTTTAAGCAAACCATAAACTATATAAAATGAAAACAAAAACCGTATTAACTTCATTTGGAATTCTCAATATACTTCAGGGGATTTTCATGTTTTTAAATGGCAAACAATTAACGCGAGGTGTCTTTCCCAACGTAAGTGAGGAAGCATTATTTGTCGGCGAACAAATGCATATGCCTTTAGGTGCAGTATTTGTAGGAGTCGGATTTATATTATTTATATGTAGGGGTATAGAAGTTGAATCTTCCAAAAGCTTTTATTTTCTTATGCTGTGTTAATTGGATTTACTCTACTACAAGGACTATACAACCATTTATCAGGGAATCATAGTGCACCTCCTCCTATTGTTATTATTAATTTAATTCTAGCTGCAATAAGTTTATATGGCTATAAGAGAGGAATCTAAAATTGATTTCAATAGGAAAGAATATCTAAAAAAAATTGGATCGCTAAACAATAGTTTGCCAAGGTTGTTTAAAAATGGAACACGCTGACCTTCTTTTGGGAGTCCGTTTTTCATTTTTTTACTTTTAGCTTGCTTTGCCAACCACTTGCTTTTTTAGCCTACATTGAAGCTCTTATATACGCTAATGAAACTAAATGTTACTTTCCGATACAGAAATTAGCAAAAATATTTCCAAGCAATTCGTCATTGGTCACCTCTCCAGTTATTTCCCCTAGGTGAAACAACGCTTGACGAAGATCGATGGCCAATAAATCAGAACTCAACTGATTGTTCATCCCTTCTTGAACTTTTCCAATTTCAGTTAAGGCGCTGCTGAGTGCAGCATAATGTCGGGAGTTGGTGATAACACTTGTGTCCTGATAATTGTTGTTTTCCATGTATTGCACAAGCGCTTCCTTGAGCGAGCGAATTCCTGCTTTATTTTTTGCACTTAAACCAAGACAGGGCAGCCCTTCATATTCATTAGGAACTGAAACATTTTCAAGGTCATTTTTATTGAATAATACCCAAATTGCTTTCTCGGGATATTGTTGGCTAAGCTGTGCAATTTTTACTTTGTGTATATCGCGTTCACTATCGATGGCATTGGCATCGAGTACATATAAAACGATCGCAGCTCCCGCCACTTTTTCAAAGGTTTTTTGAATGCCAATTTGTTCTATTTCATCTTGGGTTTCGCGTATGCCAGCGGTGTCAATAAAACGAAAGCCAATTCCACCAATGGTGATTTCATCTTCGATCGAATCTCGGGTTGTTCCGGCGATGGATGAAATGATGGCCTTGTCTTCTTGTAAAAGTGCATTGAGGAGGGTAGATTTCCCCGCATTCGGCGGACCAATGATAGCGATAGGTACTCCTTTCTTGATGACATTACCCAAGGCAAAGGAATCGATCAAGCGCTGAAGTAATCCTTGTATCTTTAATAGCAAAGCTAGAAAAGCAGCTCTATCGGCAAAGGCAACGTCTTCTTCAGCGAAGTCTAATTCTAATTCAATAAGGCTTGCGAAATCCAATAGTTCTTGGCGTAAAGCTTTGATTTCTTGACTAATTCCACCGCGCATCTGCTGCATGGCGACCTGGTGACTCGCCTCGTTTTCTGAGGCAATGACATCTGCCACAGCTTCTGCTTGCGCTAAATCCATTTTGCCGTTGATAAAGGCGCGGAGTGTGAACTCGCCCGCCTTGGCCGGACGTATGCCTCGATCAACAAATAGTTGAATGATCTTTTCTTGGATGTAGCGCGATCCATGGCAAGAAATTTCAATAACATTCTCGCCTGTGTAGGAATGTGGATTTTTAAAAACACTCACCAAAACTTCGTCAACGATTCGATCACCATCCAAGAATTCTCCAAGGTGAATGGTGTGACTTTTCTGGTCTTCAAGTTTCTTTTTGGATTTAGCATGAAACAGTTGATCTGTGGTACTTATTGCGTCCTTTCCCGATAGCCGAATGACCGCAATGGCTCCAGCTCCAGAGGCCGTTGAGAGTGCAATAATGGTTCCTTCGCTTAGCATAAGTTATAATGTGGTGGTATAAGTTGCTCTTTTTTTATGTAAACGGTGCTCATAGTTTTTCCACATATTTTGAATGGAATCATTCTCTTCTAGTTCGGGGTTGGTTTCAACAATTGTGATGCCTTTTTTGTTGAATAGTTTTTGCACTTCATTGAAAATGATAGCTGTTACGCCTTTGTTTTGGTAATCGGGATGGACACCAATTAAATAAAACGAAGCACGTTTGTTAAAATACTGTGCTTTCAGAATATGAAAAATTCCCCAAGGAAACATTTTCCGATTGGCTTTTTTTAAGGCTTTGGTAAAGGAAGGCATAATGATTACAAAAGCGACAAGCTTTCCTTGTTGATCTGCAACACATTTGATGAATTCGGGGTGAATGTATCTAAAGTATTTTTCTTTGTAGTGTTTAATTTGATAGGGCTGGATTGGGACAAAAGTTTGCAACTTGTTATACGTCTCTTCCAAGAGCGTAAACATTTGTTCTACATAGGGTAAAATTTGCTTTGTTTTGGTAAAGTGAAGCACTTTTAGCTTGTAGCGATCGAGCATCAAATCTCCGAAACGGCGTACTTTTTCTGGGGAATCCTCGAAGGAGGTGATTTTGATTTCATACTCTACCCATTGGGCCAATTTTTTCATCCCCAGTTGTTCCATGTGTTGACTGTAGTAGGGATAGTTGTATTGTGTGATCATGGTGTTCATTTCTTCAAAGCCTTCGACGAGCATTCCTGCTTTGTCTAGGTTTGAAAATCCAACTGGACCTTCCATAAACTCCATTGAAGCTGCTTTACCGAACTCTCTTACGGCACTAATCAAAGCCTTTGATACCGCTAGGTCATCAATGACATCAAACCAACCAAAACGAACTTTCTTTTTTTGTAGATTGTTTACTTCGATCCAATTGATCATGGCGGCAATTCGTCCAACAATTTGCCCATTTTTACGTGCGAGAAAGAAGGCAGCATCTGCATTGTTAAAGACAGGATTTTGCGCTTTGTCAATAACGGCTAGCTCCTCTGCTTTCATCGGTGGAACCCAATAGGGGCTGTTCTGATAGAGTTTAAAGGGAAATTCAACAAAGGCTTTAAAGTCCTCTTTTTTCGTGATTTTGGTAACTTCAATCATAGAAAAACTAATTTCTTTTCGCTCTTCGATCTCTCTTTCGATTCGCTTTTTCTGCTTTTTTTGCTCCCTTTTTCAAGCTTTTTTCTTCCTATCGTGCTTGTTTGATTTCTGCCTTTTTCTCTGGATCAATGTCTTTGTGGAAATCAAGGCGATAGGAGACACCAGCATTTATAAAAAAAATGGCTGGTGTTTCTTTGCTGTTAACCCCTAAAGTGGCCTCGATTTGTATGTCATCGGTCAATAAATACGCTGCACCCGTCCGAATAAGTTGATCGCTATATTTCTCCCCATTGTATCCCTGCGTTTCTAGGTAAACAGACCATAATGGGTTGATGGCGTGTGTAATTGTTAGGATATAATTAAGCTCTGGGAAATCGGTCATAATGCGATCATAAGTCAAATTAGTCACAAATACCCAGGTACCAAAAAAGTGATGTTGGGTTGCCAACGTTGCTCGCCCACTTACAATGGGCTCTCGATCGGTTCTTATGCCTAGGTTACGGTAAAAAACAGGATTATTGAGGTTGTCAAAAACATTCCCGTAAGGGTAGGGGGTTTCAGGATCGATCACAGCATTGGCTCCAAGGGTAATGGAAACAGCAGGCAGAAGGTCTCGCCACTTAAAGCCATTGTTTGCTTTCCAACTCAAAACATTGGCTTCAACCACTCGCTTATACGGGTCATAAACCAAATACTTAACCACCAAAAAATTGGTTAAAAAGCCTTCTCGCTTTTGTTCAAATGATGGTAGCGTGAGTCTGTTTTCTTGTTTGTCTAATTGATAAACCCCCTCATAGGTAAGTTCTAACTGTTCCTTTAAAAAGCCATAGCGGAGTGAGAAAAAACCAATTCTACCTTTGGCTTTTGAATTGTTATAACCGATGTGCTTGTAAGATCGATATTCAGTTCCGGCTTCAAATTGAATTACTCGCGTACCCACTGAAAAAGCACCAATGGATGCCCCCGGACGATTGGAATTGATTTGATCGGTATATTGGCCAAATAAACAAGAAGTAGAAAGGAGTAAAACAAGGATGGAGTGGAGACGCATCTAAAAATATATATTTCTAGCAAGATAGGTGTATTTTAAAAAATATGCTAACGAAAGAAGCGGTCTAAGTCTTTTTTTTCTCGTATATTATTATAAATTTATTCCACAATTATGTTTAGCTCATGATCTCAACCATTCTCCTTACTTTGTTGCTGGTTCTAATTGTCTTTAGACGACAAATAGTTCCATGGTTGCTGCTTTTTTTTTGCCAATCAATTGATGAAAAAATTTGAGCAAAAGGCTCGGGAAGCTAAGCAACAAACAACTCAAAAGCCCAAAGCAAAACCTGCTAATAAAATCGGTGAATACATAGATTATGAAGAAATTGATTAAATCAATTAATTACAAAAGTTTAGGACTTCATCTTAGCGTTCTTTTGGGTTTTGTGCTATTGTCACTCTCTGTATTTTATCCGTTAATTCAAGGAAAAAAACTCCTTCAGTCAGATATACAACAGTATAGAGGGATGTCCCGTCAATTGCAAGAAAACAGGGAAGCGAAGGGGGAAGAATTGTATTGGATTGACAATGCTTTTGGGAATGCCAACGTATCAGCTAGGGGCAAAATATCCCAATGATTTGCTTACTCCAATCCATAAATTGGTGCGTTTAATTCCTGCTCCTGCTTTTTTATTGTTTTTATACTTTTTAGGGGGATATCTTTTTTTGTTGAGTTTTGGTTTCACAAAACGCTATGCCATTTTAGGAGCAGTTGCTTATGGTTTATCGACTTATTTGTTGATCATCATTCAGGTAGGGCACAATACGAAGGCCCAAGCCATGGGGTATTTCCCGCTAGTATTTGCTGCAGTCCATTTTTTGTTTAAGCACAAATCCCTTTGGGGAGTTGTTTTTACAGCCTTGGTAATGGGACTTCAAATCCGAGCGAATCATTTCCAAATGACTTATTATATGCTTCTATTGCTTTTGGTGTATGGTGGGGTTCAAGCATGGGTTCATTTTAAGGAAAAACAGTTTAGACACTTTCTTCAAAAAGGTTTTGCTCTTCTAGTTGCCGGAACTTTGGCCATCTTACTCAACGCCACTAGTTTATTGGCTACGGCAGAGTATACCCAATTTAGCACGAGAGGAAAAAGTGAACTACGCTTGGACATTAATGGTAATCCACTTAAAGCCCGTTCTGGTTTGTCGTACGATTACATCACGCAATATAGTTATGGTATTTTTGAAAGCCTCAATTTGTTCATTCCACGTATCCAAGGAGGAGCTTCTTATGAAGACTTAGGTACTGACTCGGAGCTGTATAATGATCTAATCCAACGGGGTGCCTCCCCCCAACAAGCAAGACAATTTGTACAACAAATACCTACTTATTGGGGCGACCAGCCTATTTTAGAGGCTCCGGCATATGTCGGTGCTGTCATTGTGTTTCTAGGCCTATTGAGCTTGTTCTTTCCATGGTCTGCAAATAAACGCTGGCTAGTTATTGGAATTGTTTTCTCTTTGTTACTTTCGTGGGGGAAGAATTTTGATTTTCTGACTCAGTTCTTTGTAGCGTATTTCCCATTGTACAGCAAGTTTAGAGCAGTATCTTCCATCCAAGTTGTGTTAGAATTTTGTTTGCCCGTACTCGCAATGTTGGGATTAAACGAATTTTTAAGTACCAAAACAAGCACAGCAAAAACAGCCCTCAAAAAAGCCCTATATATCTATCTAGGAGGTCTATTGCTTTTGTATTTGCTTGCCGGAACCCTGTCTTATTCGGGTGTTAATGATGCTTATTATAACAATGTTTATGGATCTGATTTGATGCAACAAATCGTGAAAGCACGGAAGGCCATCTATGTTGAAGATATTGTTCGCACATTGGTATTTGTTCTGCTAGCGGCTGCTGGTCTAGCCGCTTTCTTATTCAATAAATTAAAAAAAACGTATGCCTTTGCTGCTATTGGACTTCTCATATTTATTGATTTAATTCAGGTATCGAATCGATATTTAGACCGAGAGTTGTTTGTAAAGCCCAATCGTTTGAAATCTGCTTTTGTTGCTTCCCCTGCAGATCGAGCAATACTTGAAGATGATGGACATTTTCGTGTCTTTGAACCCTCGCTTGGTTTACAAGGTGGACGTACGGCTTATTTTCATAATGCCATTGGAGGATACCATGGGGCTAAACCCCGCCGCTTTGAAGAATTAATTGATTTGTTCCAGCAAAAACAGCACGAACCCATCCTTAATATACTCAATGTAAAATACATTCTTTACACAGACGAAGCGGGAAAGGTGCAGCCCATACAAAATCCTGACAATCTTGGCTCGGCCTGGTTTGTTGAAACGCTCATTCCCAAGGCAAGCCCAGACGAAGTCTATCAAAGTTTGACCGATATTGCGTTTACACGCGAAGCATTAGTGGAAACAAGTGCATTGGATATTCCAGTAACCTACACAAAAGATTCCCTCGCAACGGTTACTTTAACAGAGAATCACCCACAGCAAAAGAAATATGCGATTTCCACTACTGAAGATAGTTTTGTTGTTTTTTCAGAAATGTATTACGAAAAGGGTTGGACAGCAACCATAGACAATGTCCCAGCAACCATATACCCCGTAAATTATGTTTTAAGAGGACTTAGGGTGCCAAAAGGCAATCATCAAGTGCAGTTTAGTTTTCGTCCAACTGTTGTTCAACAGGGGAGTGGAATTCAACTCTTTGGAATAAGCTTACTTTTGCTTTTAGTTGTGTTTGGTGGACGAGAACTAATCAAAAACAAAACAGTACTTAAACCATGGGAGTAGTTGCCAAACAATCCTTTTACAACATTCTAAGTGTTATTCTTGCCTTTGGAATAGGAGCGTTGAATACTGTGGTCTTTTATCCACGTTTTATGGGAGAGGAACTCTACGGAATTATTTTAATTCTCCTCGCAGAGTCAAATATTCTCCAGCCTATTTTTTCCTTTGGTTTACAACACGCAGTCATCAAGTATTTTTCAGCGGCAAGTTCAAAAAAAGAACAAGATAAGCTCTTGCTTTTTTCTCTTCTCATCCCTTTATTGATCATTCTTCCGAGTGGTTTGGTGTTTTTTGGGAATTACGACCAAATTGCCGCTTATTTATCCACGCAGAATCCAGAAGTGGCGAGTTTTACCTACCTCATTTTTGTTATCGCTATTTCCACGGCCTATTTCGAAATTTTTTATAGCTGGTCGAGGGTGCAAAAGAAAACAGTTGTAGGGAATTTTTTAAAAGAGGTTTACCAACGTGTTCTCATTACTATTTTATTAGTTGCCTACGTCCTTAAATGGATCGATTTTAATGAATTTATCCTAGGACTTATTGTAGGATACTATTTGCGTTTAGCCATCATCATGGGCTATAGTTTATGGTTGTACAGACCCCATGTTCATTTCGAATGGCCAGAAAACAGTAAGCAACTTTTGACCTATATCCTTTTGATTTTTTTATCGGCTTTTGGCGCAAGTGTTATCATCGATATCGACGCTGGAATGCTAGGAAAATTGGTAGATGAGAAATATGTAGCTTATTATAAAGTTGCCATTTTTATTGCGGCGATTATTGAAGCTCCCGGACGTGCATTACTTCAAATTGTAAGTCCTTTGGTGGCTGAGGCACTCAACAAAGAGAACCATAAAGAACTGGCTTCCCTGTTAATGAAAAGTGGAACCAATCTTTTATTGGTTTCCGGTTTGTTTTTTGTCTTAATCAATGCCAGTATTGATGATCTCTACGCATTTATTTACTTTCTGAACGGAAAAGAAGGCTTTGCGTTAGCCATTCCTGTGGTTTTGATTATCTCCGTTGCTAAATTATTTTCTGCTTCATTGGGTTGTTTGAATAACATCATCACCAACTCAACATATTTTTATGTTGTACCAATCTTTTCCATCGGTTCGGCTGTTGCTGTGGTGTTTTTAAACATTCATTTCATCGGAGAACTTGGTTTTATTGGTGCAGCAATCGCCACTTTAATTGTTATATCAACCTTTAATTTGCTTAAACTTCTCTTTATCGCAAAGACAATTAAAATTACCCCTTATGGAACCGAAACGTTTTATTTATTGGGAATTATAGCCAGTACCTATTTTCTCTTTTCTTCTTTTTCTTTGCCCTTTTCCGCTTTCCTAAATCTGGGCATAAAATCTAGCGCAATTTGTTTGGTCTACCTTACGCTTTGTTACCAATTAAAAATATCGGATACCGTCAATCAGTCTCTAGAAACATTTTTCAAAAAATTAAGGTCTACCTTTTAAAAAGTTAGACCTTAACCAAACAAAATCATAGAAACCAAAAAATTTAACTTTATGAAAAATTAAATCATTTTGGGTATTTCAATTATTATGCCAAAAAACACGATATAGGTTTAGACTTTTGTAAATCAACCATTTAGCTTTTCTTTTAAATATCGGCCCGTATACGATTCTTTGATTTTAGCAATTTCTTCGGGTGTTCCTTCTCCTACAAGTGTGCCTCCCTTTTCTCCACCCTCAGGTCCGAGATCAAAGATGTGATCTGCGCATTTGATCAAGTCCATGTTGTGTTCCACCACAATTAGAGAGTGCCCTTTTTCCAAAAGTGCCTCAAAGGAAGTGAGTAGTTTTTTAATGTCGTGAAAGTGCAATCCGGTAGTGGGTTCATCGAAGATAAACAGGATTTTATCGCGCTGCTCACCTTTTCCGATAAACGAGGCCAGTTTAATGCGCTGTGCTTCTCCACCTGATAGTGTGGCAGAGGACTGACCCAAAGTAACATAGCCAAGACCTACCCGTTGTAAAGGCGATAGTTTTCGCGCCAATTTATTTTGTTTGTGCAACTCAAAAAAGGCAATAGCATCGTCCACCGTCATTTCCAAACCTTGATCGATTGATTTTTCCTCAAACAAAACTTCACGAACCTCTTGTTTAAAACGTTTTCCTTTACAATGCTCACATGCTAAAATAACATCGGCCATAAATTGCATTTCAATGGTGACATTACCTTCTCCCTTGCAGATAGCACAACGGCCTCCGTCTACATTAAAGGAGAAATGCTTGGGTTGAAATCCTCGGGCTTTGGACAAGGATTGTTGGGCGTAAAGCGCACGAATGTCGTCATAGGCTTTTATGTAGGTTACTGGGTTTGATCGTGAGGAGCGTCCAATTGGGCGCTGATCAATGTATTCAATTTGCTTTATGGCGGTAAAAGCTCCTTTAAAACCATCGAATTGCCCTGGCCTTTCCACAAACACATCCAAATGACGTTGCAGTGCAGGATAGAGAATTTTTTCACCAAAGTGCTTTTCCCACTACCCGATACCCCAGTGATTGCAGTAAAACAATTCAATGGGATAGAAACATTGATGTTTTTTAAATTGTTTTCTCTGGCGCCTAAAATTTGAATAGCATTAACACTTTTCCGTCTTTTTTTGGGTACTTCAATTTTTTTAGTTCCATTGAGGTATTCGGCTGTTAGGGTTTTCTTTTTGAGGATTTCGTTAAAACTACCTTCCCCAACCACTTCACCGCCTAAACTTCCCGCTTCTGGTCCAATATCGACAATAGTGTCAGCAGCACGCATAATGTCTTCGTCGTGTTCAACAACAATTACTGTGTTGCCTAGTGCTTTAAGTTTATGGAGAATTTTGATTAATCGCTCATTATCGCGAGAATGTAAACCAATGCTAGGTTCGTCTAAAATATACATTGACCCCACAAGACTACTTCCCAAGGAAGTGGCCAAGTTAATCCGTTGCGATTCCCCCCCCGGAGAGGGTGTTGGATTTCCTGTTTAAGGTGAGGTATCCTAGTCCTACATTTTGCATAAACGACAAGCGCGAATTTATTTCCACCAATAGACGACGTGCAATTTCTTGTTGCTGTTCGTTAAGCGTTAATTGCGCAAAAAAAGCGGCCAAATCATCGAGAGATAAATGCATCAAATCGGGGAGACTTTTCCCATTGATTTTTACATAGGATGTCTCGGGTCGTAAGCGCGTTCCGTTACAAGCGTCACATTTGGTTTTTCCGCGGTAGCGCGATAATAAAACGCGGTTTTGAATTTTATAGTTTTTCTTTTCTAGCTTATTGAAGAATTTTGTCAATCCTGCAAAATAGGAATTGCCTTTCCAAAGGAGCGCTTGTTGTTCTGCTGTCAACTCAAAGTAAGGTTTGTGCAATGGGAAGTCAAATTGGAAGGCATTGTTTACCAGATCGTTGTAGTATTTCTTGAATCCGCTACCCCGCCAAGGAGCAATGGCTTCTTCATAGATCGATAGGCCATTATTTGGAATGACCAATTCTGGATCAATGCCCACAATGTCACCATAACCTTCACATTTTTCGCAGGCACCAAACGGATTGTTAAAGCTAAAGAGGTGCACATTGGGCTCCACAAAACTAAACCCATCTGCTTCAAACTTATTGGAGAACTGGGCGCGTTCTCCCGTCTTAAGATTCAATACTTGACAATAGCCGTCTCCTTCAAACAAAGCAACATCTACAGCATCGGCGAGTCTATTTTTGAAATCTTCATCGTTGTGACGCACGATTACGCGATCCACAATTAACTCGTAGTCCTTGGGAACTCGCCCATTAAGATCATCCAAGCGAATGGTGTTGCCCTCGACATAAATGCGGGCATAACCTTGCTGAATGAGCATGGCAATGACTTCTTTTTGGGTACGTTTTTTATGTATTTTTGGGGTGGTAAGTAAAAGGTGTTTGCTGCTTTCTTCTTGCGCTAGAAGAAAATCCACCACATCGCTTACATTGTCTTTTTTTACTTTTTCATTCGAAATAGGGGAGTAGGTTTCACCTATACGCGCGAAGAGTAATTTTAAGTAATCGTATATTTCTGTTTTGGTCCCCACCGTGGATCTTGGGTTACTGGCATTCACTTTTTGCTCCACCGCAATGGCAGGCGCAATTCCTTTGATTTGATCTACCTTGGGCTTGTTTAGCCTCCCCATAAACTGACGTGCGTAGGAAGAAAGACTCTCTACATAGCGTCGCTGTCCTTCTGCGTATAGTGTATCGAAGGCCAAGGACGATTTCCCCGAACCAGAAAGTCCGGTGATGACCGTAAGCGAATTGCGTTTTATGGCGACATCTATGTTTTTGAGGTTGTGTAGCTTAGCCCCCAAAATGATAATATAGTCTTTAGGCGATCGTTTTTTAATCTCTTCCATGCGAAAATTGAAGCACTAAATATACAACTATCTTAGCAGAGAAAATGAAAACTTTGGCAATAAGCAATAAAATCTTCCGCGTATAATTTTAAGCCCGTAGGTTTAAGTTTTTCTGAATAATTTCCTCTAGATCACTTTTATAAATTGTGGGCGTTGCACCGACTTTAGAAGAAACTATTGCACCCATTGCCACTGCTAGCTCTAAACACGATTTTATATTTTCTCCGTTTAAATATTGATGAATAAAACCCGCTAAAAACGCATCACCACTACCGACTGTGTCTTTCACTTTTATGGGATAAATTGGATAATTGAATAGTCCATTATTAGCAATACAAGTCACTCCAGCTGTTCCTTTTGTTACTATAATTAGATTGATATTATACCTGTTTTTTACGGCTGTTATATTTTTAATTTCATTTTCAAAATTTCCAATCCATTCTGCTACAATTTCCAACTCCTCTTCATTCACTTTGGCTATATCCGCATAGTGTAACAATTGCTCTAAAAGCTCTTTTGAGTAAAACGGGGGGCGAAGATTGATGTCAAAAATCCGCAGTTTCACTGTATCTAATAATTCAAAAAGTGTTTGTTGACTTTGCGAAGTTCGACAGGCCAAACTGCCAAAAATTAAGGCATCGGTTTTGATTGCTTCTTCTTTTAATCTGGGGGTTAATTGGATATTATCCCAAGCTACATTTTTCATGATTTCATACCTTGGTGTTCCGTTGATGTCCAAGGTCACTTCTACCGAACCTGTCGGCAGATCATTATCTTGTTGCAACAAGCTTGTGTTCATGTTTTTTTTATGAAAAAAGGTCATCAACTCTTGCCCTTGGGCATCATTTCCAATCCGACTTATGATTCGACTTGAGGTACCTAATTGTTGCACATGAAATGCTACATTCATTGGAGCACCGCCAGGTTTTTTTTCTGAGGGTAACCTATCCCAGATCACTTCACCGTAGGAGAGAATATTTTTTTTTGAACTCATTTTTTAATTTTCATCGTATCATTTGAGCATTAATTTCTTCTAATGTTTTTCCTTTCGTTTCGGGCATCACTCGCCATACAAAAATCAATTGCAAAATCATCATGAAAGCAAATATTGCGAATACCATACTGCCACCTATACTACTAAATAATAGGGGTACAAGTGATGGAATTATTGCTGCCAAAACCCAATGCGTGCTACTTCCAAATGCCTGTCCGTTTGCACGTAAATGTGTGGGAAAAATTTCAGAAATGAATACCCATATTACTGTACCTTGACCAATTGCGTGTGCAGCAATGAAAATAAATAAGAACATCGCAACAGCCATTCCTGACCAGCCAAAATAGAAAGCAATAGAAACCAAAGACAATGAAATAATATACCCCAATGAACCCATATACATTAGTTGTTTTCGCCCTAACTTATCAATTAGCGATAAGCCTATAAGGGTAAAAATCATATTTACAACGCCAATTCCAATACTACTTAATAGTGCAGTACTTTCTCCCAAACCCGCTTCTTCAAAAATACGTGGGGCATAATACAAAAAAGCATTAATCCCAGAAAACTGATTAAAAAAAGCAATCAAAAAAGCCAAAATCATTGGGAATCGATGTCTTTTCATAAAAATTGTTTCTCTAGTGTTGCTTTTTTCTTTTGTTGACAAAATCTTAGCAACGTATTCTTCAACATCTGTTTCAGGAAAAATTAGCTTAATGTATTTTTCAGCCTCTTTTTTATTCTTCTTTTGGTGATTAACCAACGAGGGCTTTTTGGAATGTTGAGAACCATAAAAGTATATATAAATGCTGGAAGAGCTTCCATTCCAATCATCCACCGCCATGCGTCTACCTCGACGAATCGCGCAATTAGGTAGTTGGAAACAAAAGCGATTAAAATGCCAAAAACGATATTAAATTGATACAAAGCAACTAGTTTTCCACGGTCTTTTGCTGGTGCAATTTCTGTAACATACGCTGGAGCTGCTATCGTTGAAGCACCTACACCCAAACCTCCGATAAATCGAAAAACTGCGAAAACCCACGGATCGGTGGCGATAGCAGAACCAACGGCAGAAATAAAATAGAGTACACCAATCCATAATAATGTTCTTCTACGTCCTAGCTTATCTGTTGGAATGCCCCCAAAGATAGCGCCAATAACTGTTCCCCAAAGAGCTGAGGCCATCACGACAAACCCATGAAACGTTTTGCCTCTATCCCATATTGCCTCTAAGGATAAATCAGCACCTGAAATAACTATTGTGTCAAAACCAAAGAGAAAACCTGCCAAGGCTACAGTTATTGACCAGTAAAGTAATTTGGAATTATTCATATTGTGTGGATTTATGTATTTGTTGATTCTTTTCAGCTAATAAACAAGGTGCATGCATCTCCACTATTGGGTTTATTTATGTCTTTTGCACTTCTTCTTATATTATATTCATTAGCAACGTTTTAATTTCCTTTGAAATGATTCAATAACCATTGCTATTTGCAAAAGAATCCTTGACTCATATAAAGAGGACCACAGTAGTTTTACTGCCTCCAACTCGCTATTAAGGGAGTTTTTATGATTTGCAAAGACTGTGGAGATGGCAGTTATATAATTCATGGGTGTAGATCAGATTTGGATTCGTTTCTATTTCGAATTTATTAAAATTTCAGTAAACGGACGGAAGGTCAAAATGTAAAATTGTTTGGATTACTTTTTTGCAGAAATAAAATTGCAGCAAGCATGCAATAAAACGGTTTTTTTCATGTTTAAATATATTTTTCTATATTTGTAATAACAAAAGCGATAGCGTATACAACAATTTTACTTTTAATTATTAACGGTTTTATTAATTCCCCAGCAATGGGTTAAGTAATTTTGATATGGATAAACAACTTCACACGCTCGAAGACGCTGCGTTAGTTCAACACTACATCAACGGAAATGAAAGGGCACTAGAGACACTTGTATTGCGTCACAAGGCGAAGATCTATAATTTCATCTATTCTAAGGTGTACGACCGCGATTCATCAGAAGATATTTTTCAGGAGACTTTTATCAAGGTAATCAAAACCTTAAAGAGAGGTGTATACAACGAAGAAGGGAAGTTTCTTCCATGGGTAATGCGTATTGCGCACAACCTAGTCATTGACTTTTTTAGAAAAAACAACCGTATCCATACTTTTGACAACAAAGAGGAATATGATATCTTCCAATTGATCGGTGATGGGAACCCTACTGCCGAAAGTGCCATGATCAACGAGCAGGTGGTGGAAGATTTACAGAAATTGATTGTAGAATTACCCGAGGACCAAAAGGATGTCTTGACCATGCGTTTATACAAAGACATGAGTTTTAAAGAAATTGCAGAATCTACTGGGGTGAGCATCAACACTGCTTTGGGAAGAATGCGTTATGCCATTATCAATTTGCGTAAATTGATCGAAGAGCATCAAATTATTTTGTCGGCTTAATACTTTTTGCCTGTTTTTACCGTTGTATAAAAAAAGCAACTGTATGGACAAACGCTACACTAAGAAACCCAATTTATCAACAGAAGAAGGCCCGAGTGATTTAACCATTAAGCGCATCTTGGCTTTTTCTAAGGCGCTTAAAAACTCGACAAATGCGGTCGCAGGAAAAGAAAAAAAAGAGCAATCTTAAGTCTTCTTTTTGTAATATTCTGCTAAGACTGTTTTTCGTCCAATTTTTTTTGTGATGATGTCCTCATCCAAATTCCATCCTCTAGCGGGTGAATATTCTCTCCCATACCAAATTATTTGTAAATGTAAATCGTTCCACGTTTCTTTCGGAAACAAACGTTTTGCGTCTCGTTCCGTTTGCACCACATTTTTGCCATTGGTGAATCCCCAACGATACATCAGACGGTGGATGTGGGTATCTACGGGGAAAGTAGGAATACCAAAGGCTTGCGCCATAACAACAGCGGCAGTCTTGTGTCCAACAGCGGGGAGGGCTTCTAATGCTTCATAAGTTTTGGGCACTTGGCCATTGTGTTTATCCAATAGAATATGCGAGAGGCCATGAATCCCTTTGGCTTTCATGGGGGAAAGCCCAACCGGACGAATGATGTCCCTTATTTCTTCAACGCTTAACTGAATCATTTCTGCGGGTGTTTTTGCGCGTGCAAAGAGTAGCGGAGTGATTTTATTTACACGAACATCGGTGCTTTGCGCAGAGAGGAGCACAGCAATCAAAAGCGTATATGGGTCGCTATGGTCCAAGGGGATGGGAATTTCAGGATAAAGTTCGTTCAGTGTTTTTAGAACAAAAGCAACTTTTTCTTTTTTGGTCATTTTTTTTTCTTCGTATTTGCTTTTGTAATTTAGATAAAAAAATAAGTTATGACACCATTAAAAGTAGGGGATAAGGTCCCCGCATTTTCCGTTATCGACGACCGAGGGAACATGCAATCATTGCAAGACTATGCAGGAAAAAAGTTAATCGTTTTTTTCTACCCAAAAGCCAATACTCCTGGTTGTACGGCTGAAGCCTGCGACCTTCGTGACCATTATAAAGAATTACAAGATGCTGGCTATTCATTACTCGGCGTAAGTGCTGATATTGAAAAGAAACAACGCAATTTCTCCGAAAAATATAGTTTTCCTTTTCCGCTCTTGGCCGATGAAGAAAAAGAAGTGATCAATGCCTTTGGCGTTTGGGGATTAAAGAAATTCATGGGAAGAGAATACGACGGTATTCACCGTATGACATTTATCATCAATGGTGAGGGTGTGGTTGAACGCGTCATTGAAAAGGTTAAAACAAAAGAACACGCAGCACAGATACTCAACTAAGTAATTTGTTATGGAATAAAAGTGCTAGTATGGATGGGACAAGGACAATTCTTTTCAGGTGGTGCACCTTATTTTTCACTGTACCCAAACATTTTATTTTCCTTAATCAAGCCTGCTATCCCCTCGGGTAGGTGTTCTTCCCAGCCAGAATCATTTTCCTTGATTTGCTTTAGAATTTTTCGAGAGAAGATGTCCAAATAGCGCTCTTCATAATCAAAAACGTCAATTACTTTTCCGTTGTATTTAAAGAACTTGTAGAAGTCCTTCATTCGCGGGTGAAGCTTAAGGTTGGTGCTATTGATAATTTGCTCCTTTTCGTCTTTCATAGGATAGAGGTAAATTTTCAAGTTGTTGTAAAACATCTTCCCAAATGCCTCGAGTATACCTCCACCTAAATCTTCATAATAGTATTCGTCAAATATATCGACGAAATTATTGACACCCATGCTCAATCCCAATTGTTTCTTGGTGTATTGAGCGAGGTAATCGACAAGCTTATAATATTCCTTAAAGTTAGAAATCATTACGATGTGTCCCAAAGAGCAAAGCAATTTTGCGCGATCCATAAAGTCTTTTTCGTCAATTTCTCCCTCAGCCCTAAGGTTAGAGAGGGTTATTTCAAAAATCACGACAGTTTTATTTTCTTCAACACCAGGTTCTTGAATAAAGGCATCGAGTGCTTTTTTAAACATATCGATATTGACCATAGTTACAGGACGGAAACTCCCGCGTAGTGTCAGAATATTTTTCTTGTACAGCTCTCTCGCCGGCAAAATATTGCTTCCCTCTGGGTTAAACATTACCGCATCGGTCATGCCATTTTTCACCAGTTGTAAACTCATTAAACGATTGTCTACTTCTTTAAATAAGGGGCCTTTAAAATTAATCGTATCAATTTCAATCGCATCTTTATCGATGTGATCGTACAAATATTTCAATAACTTTTTGGGCTCTTTATTTTTGTAAAAAGCACCATAAATCAAGTTTACACCTATCATTCCCAGCACTTCTTGTTGCAAACGCGCTTCTGTTTGATGAAAGCGAACATGTAGGGTGATTTCGCTAAATTTTTCCTCCGGGGCTGTTTGAAATCGAATACCCATCCATCCATGTCCTTTAAACTTTTTAGCAAAATCAATGGTTGTCACCGTATTGGCATAAGTGAAGAACATTTTATTAGGATTTTCTTCTCTCGGAATACGATCAACCAATAGTTTCATTTCATGCTCCAGCATTTTATCCAAGCGCGCCTCTGTAACATAGCGTTTATCATCTTCCTCACCGTAAATATTGTCACTAAAGTTCTTATCGTAGGCGCTAATTGTTTTGGCTATGGTACCTGAGGCTCCTCCGGCTCGAAAAAAATGTCTCGCTACTTCTTGTCCTGCACCAATTTCAGCAAAGGTCCCGTAGATGTATTTATTGAGGTTGATTCGCAAAGCTTTTGCTTCAATTGAAGGTCGATTTTCTAGTTCGATTTCTCCTGGGAGTTTTGTGGACATAGACAAATAGTTTGTTTTTCAAATCTACAAAGATTGTGGAATTAAAAGACAAAGTTTACCTTTGAAAAACATGTTGAAAGTAACTTTTTTGGGAACCGGAACTTCGCAAGGAATTCCAATCATTGGGAGCAAGCACCCCGTTTGCCTCAGCGACAACCCAAAAGATAAGCGTTTACGGGTGTCCATAGCCATTGAATGGGAAGATTATTTTTATGTCATCGACTGTGGTCCCGATTTTCGCCAACAAATGTTGCGCATTAACCCAAAACGGCTTGATGGGATTGTTTTCACACATGAGCATGCAGATCATACGGCAGGAATTGACGACATTCGCCCCTTTTACTTTCGTCAAGGGAATATTGACCTCTACATGCCCCAAGATGTCCACAGCTCATTGAAACAGCGTTTTGGCTATATATTTAACGATGAAAACAAATATCCGGGAGCTCCCTCAGTTAATGTGCAACAGGTCGACAAGCAACAGTCATTTGCACTGCAAAATAAGACAGTAATTCCCATTGAGGTGATGCATCACAAGCTTCCTGTGATGGGATACCGCATCGATAATTTTGCTTATCTAACCGATGTAAAAACCATTGCAGCAGAAGAAAAGGAAAAATTAAAAGGGTTAGATGTGCTTGTCCTCAATGCATTGCGAATTGACCCTCACCCTTCCCACTTAAACCTAGATGAAGCCCTCGCCTTAATCCGAGAATTAAGGCCAAAACGTGCCTATTTAACGCATATAAGTCATCTGCTTGGTTTTCATGACGAAGTAGCACAAGCATTGCCTACTAATGTATTTTTAGCCTATGATACACTACAAATAACCATTAACGAATGAAGTCAAAAATATTTATCTACCTCTTTGTTTTTACTGCGCTGATCCTTGTCTTTCAATTGGTGAATAGTGGAAAAGTTGTTAACTATCAGGCAGAAATGATCCAAGAAAAAATGGCTCGTATAGATACTTTAAAATTACAGCTCGATAAAAGCGAACAAGCCTATGCAGAAGATGTTTACTTTTCACTGGATCGAAATGAAGAAGCCATGGCTTATTTCGAAGATTCCTCTGTTGAGGACTTAATCGTGCGTATCAAAGATAAAGTATACGATAGCAATGCAGTAAAAGGGAATAATCCACTGGTTCCTCTTACAGGAGCGGGAGGGAAATTTTTAATCAACAAGGTCAAAATATTAAATCACAAATGGTTGATCGCTGATTTCTCTGATGGCACTTATTGGGGAGAGGTATGGATTCAGTACTCGGTTGATGGGGAGGAAATACGCCTAGCCGTAAAAGATTACCTTTTGTATCCTGTTGACTAAGGATTGGCTTTTAACCAAGCAATTAAATCAGCAAAATTTTCTGGCACTATACCGTGTCCAGCCTCATATTCTTTATAATCGATATTTGGCAACTGCTGTTTCACGGTTTCAATTCCTTTTCGGGCCCAATCGATGGGAATGGTTGGATCTTGAATGCCATGACTACTAAAACAACGCAATTCTTCCAATCCTTCCGATGCGAAACGGAAGAGGTCTTCATTGACATAGCCACTCAGTGCAACAACTTTATCAATCTTTTTTGGGGTACTTAGGCCGATTGCCCAGCTTAAAATCGCCCCTTGACTAAATCCAAGCAATGAAACTTTTGTGTCCTCCAAGGAAAATTGCTTGAGGTGATGGCCAATATTGTGCATGATGATTTTTTGTGCAGCGATAGCCTCGTCATCATCACTCCATTTGTTTTGGTCTTGATCAAAGTGGATCGAATACCATGCAAACCCTCCAAAACCCAAACTTAGAGGGGCGCGAAGCGAAATAATTAAATATTCTTCAGGCAGGTAATTTGCAAAAGAAAACAGGTCATCTTCATGGCTTCCATACCCATGCAATAAGAAAAGCACAGGAGTTTTTTCGTTTTTCTTGAGAGGCTTCCGCAGCTTATAATCTAGAATCATTGGGGGTATTTCACTCATGCAATCATATTTTTTTCACCCGAAATACTTCCATAAACCTTTCCTTGGGTTGATTTCCCCAAAAAGATGCAGTTATTTGCCGTTGAGTGAATGTTATCTTCGGTGAAAGTCGATATCCCATCTGGTGTGAATAGCGTTAAACAAGCTTTTTCCCCCTCTTGTATTTTTGGGTTTTTAATTCCAAAGCGATTTCGCCCTCTGGTCAAAAAGTGAAGTGTTTTGTCCAGTGGAAAAAGGGTCATTAATACACCAAACATGGCTTCTAGGGCAATTGTACCAAAATTTGCATGTTCAAATTCCACATGCTTCAATTCTTTATTCAGGGGTTGGTGATGGGAGGTTATCATATCAATTGTTCCATCGAGTAAACCTTCTTTGAGGGCAACCAAATCTTCTTCTGTTCGCAAGGGAGGCATCAACTTGGCATTGGTGTCAAAGCCAAAGAGCTTTTCTTCTGTAAAGCATAGGTTTGCCAAGGCAACACTGCAACTAACATCTAATCCGTTCTTTTTTGCTTGGCGAATTAAGTCTACGCTTTCGGCTGACGAAATGCAGGGGATGTGCAACTTACCACCTGTATAGGACAATAGATGCAAGTCACGGTTAATCTGTAACGTTTCACTTATGGTTGGTATTCCAGCTAAACCGAGCTGAGTGCTAGATTCTCCTTCATGCGCTACACCCGTTTTCCCGATTCGATTATCGTTTGGCGTAGAAAGCAATAGTGCGTCGAAGCGCTGGGCATAGAGTAGGGCAGTTTTGAGTAATTCAGGATTTTCAATGGGTTGAAGAAAATCTCCAAATGCGCTGGCACCATTATTTTTTAAATCATAAAATTCAGTTAAGAGCTTACCCTCTTGTCCTTTGGTGAAAGAAGCAATGGGATGGATGGCAGTTGGTGCGGCAGTTTTCAATCTTTTGAGTTGAAATACAGCAGCCTGAGAATCAATTCTTGGATCTGTTTCGGGCTCTAGTGCTATATCGGTAAATCCACTTAAGGCGGCAGTTTTGAGTCCATTAGCTAAACTCTCTCGATCTTCAAATCCAGGTTCTCCAAAGCAAACACTAGAGTCAAACCAGCCGATGGAAACATGCAAATTATCTTTCTTAACGACTTTGTCAGCTTCAACGTTTAGGTCAACACCAATTTGTTCAATGATTCCTTTGCAAATAAAAATGTCGAATTGTTGAAAATGGAAAGCACCTTTGGGATCTATGATGGTGGCATTTTTAAGAAGAATTGTCATCTATGCTTTCGCTTTCCTTGATTGTAGCAAAAGTACAAAAACTTCGCTTTCTTTCCCATTCAATTGGAAGGAAGGATCAAAAATCTTCAAATACACCCAAACCAAAAAGGGCATAGTCATATTTTACAGGGTCTTCTGAATCCATGTGACGCAATGCAGCATCTAGTTCAGCTAGGGCCTTTGCGTCATTTTGCTTTCTTTTTAAAAGTCCTAGTTTACGTGCAATAGTTCCAGAATGAACATCTAAAGGGCAAGATAGCTGTCTTGGATGCATAGTGGACCATAGCCCAAAATCAACTTGCTTTTTTGACGAGCGTATCATCCAACGTAAAAACATGTTTATGCGCTTAGCTGCAGATCCTTTCATAGGATCTGAGACGTGTTTTTGGGTGCGTTTTTGATGCGGGAGAGAAAAAAAAGCTGCTCTGAAAGCGTGAATAGCAGGTTGTAGGGTATTGTCCTGTGCATGTTGAGCGAATACCTGCTCTAGACTATTTTGCTGGGTATAGATGTGTTGCAACGCCTGAATAAAATAGCGTAAATCTTCAGCATTGAAAGTGCGGTGTACAAAACCATCAAATCGTTTTAAATCTTTTTTTTGATGGTTTATGATAAAGTCAAAGGGTGAATTATCCATAAGGTGCATCATTTTTGTGCCATTATTGATGATGCTTTTTCTGTTTCCCCATGCAATAGTAGCGACTAGGAAGGCGCTAATTTCAATATCTTCTTTACGATTAAACCGATGCGGAATTTGTATGGGATCCGCAGCTAAAAAAGAAATGGACTCATATTTAGCTGCTTTTTCATCTAAAAAAGATTTTATTTCAGCTTTTCTCATTGAACAATTTTCCCGTCTACTAACTCAATTGTACGATCGGCCATTTTGGCCAATTCTTTGTTATGTGTTACTATGACAAAGGTTTGACCTAGCTCATCCCTTAATTTAAAGAATAGTTCATGCAATTTTTCTGCATTTGACGAATCTAGGTTTCCACTGGGTTCATCGGCAAATATAATGGCAGGACTATTCATTAGCGCTCGAGCAACAGCAATGCGTTGTTGTTCTCCTCCAGATAAGTTACTAGGTTTATGGTCCATCCGATGTTCAACTCCTAGCAATGTTAATAATTCGCGCGCTCTTTGTTCCATGTTTTTGCCACTTTTTCCTTGAATCATGGCGGGAATCATTACATTTTCTATACCCGTAAACTCATCGAGTAATTCATGGAATTGGAAAATAAATCCCAAAGATTGATTTCTAAAGGTTGCCAATTGTTTTGGACTTAAATCGAGCACATCCGTATTTTGAATGTTTAAGGAAGTAGTTTTGTTCTTGTCTGGAGAAATAAGAGTACCCAATAACTGTAAGAGGGTTGTTTTACCCGCCCCGGAAGGGCCTATTATTGCAACGATCTCGCTTTTGTTTATCGTAAGATCTACCCCTTTTAATACGTTTAGATCCCCGTATGTTTTTGCTAAACCTTTAGCCGTAATAATTGATTCCATATGGCTGCAAATTACATTTTTTTGAAAAAATAGTTTTTCCCTTCCCCTTGTTTTTTGCATTGTTGTAAATGATTCCCAAAAAAGATTCTTCACTCATAAAGGCGATTGTGTTCAATTTATTGACTATATTAGTTAAACAAAATGAATAATTTAACAACAGCTTATTTTGCCGGGGGTGTTTTTGGTGTACAGAGGCCGTTTTTCAGCGCCTAAATGGTGTTAGTGAAATCGTCTCTGGGTACATGGGTGGACAAATAAAGAATCCTGCATACAGAGAAATTTGCACCGGTAGAACTGGTCACGCAGAAGCAATTAAACTCAGCTATGATCCATCAATAATTTCGTACGAAGATCTGTTGCATGTATTTTTTGCTACCCACGATCCGACGACCTTAAATCGTCAGGGAAATGACCAAGGAACTCAGTATCGCTCCGCAATCTTTTATGTGAACGATGAGCAAAAAGTTACGGCTGAGCGAACTATTGCTGCTCTGCAACATTCTACCTTTGAAAGCCCTATTGTGACTGAAGTGGTTCCAGAAGTACCCTTTTATTCAGCCGAAGATGAACATCAAAACTATTACAACCAGCATAGTGAACAAATGTATTGCAGCTATGTAATTAACCCTAAGGTGGCTAAACTTAAACAATCTTTTAGTCATTTAATTCTATAATATTATGAACGACAATTTTAACATTGAAACTTTACCGGTAACAGAAACCATGAAAGGCCATTATGCAGAAATCATTGATCTTTTAGGTGAAAACACCGATCGCGAAGGATTAATAAAAACACCCGAGCGAGCCTCCAAAGCAATGAAGTTTTTGACCAATGGGTACGAAATGGATCCCCAGCAAATATTGCAAAGTGCCATGTTTAAAGAAACTTACAATGAAATGGTTATTGTCAAGGATATCGAATTATATTCTTTGTGTGAACACCACATGTTACCTTTCTTTGGGAAAGCGCACATTGCCTATATCCCCAATGGACACATTGTTGGTTTAAGTAAAATACCAAGGGTTGTAGATGTTTTTGCACGTAGACTTCAGGTTCAAGAGCGTTTAACAGAACAAATTTTGGATTGTATTAACGATACCTTACAGCCAGAAGGAGTAGCGGTTGTTATAGAAGCTTCTCATATGTGTATGATGATGCGTGGCGTGCAAAAACAAAATACTACAACAACAACTTCTGGATTTCGTGGCAGTTTTAAGGAAACAGATACGCGAAATGAATTCCTTAAATTAGTGACCTCTAATTTATCTTAGTTCTCTGGGAAAAAACGTTTAAACCCAATTTTACGAAGAATTTTTTTTTCAAATTCCCAGAAAAAAGGAAATTGAAAGAATAGAATGCCGAACAGGATTAAAAGTACTTGGTATAATGGAAAAATAACCAAAATACGTAAAGACCAATACAAGAGGTTCCCTAAAAAAATGTCATTGAAAATTGCTGGATGTAACCCTATGTAGTCCAAAAAAGGCTGAGCTATTTTAACGGAGGAAGAACCAGTGATTCCAAAGACGACAAACACAACAAACAATTGTTTGTTGGAAGCAATGTTCCATTTTATTTTTAAACGATCAAAATATCCCATTAGGCTAACAGGGAACTAATTTGATCGGCAAGTTCTACGCCAATGCGGTCTTGTGCTTCTCCCGTTGCAGCACCAATGTGTGGGGTTAACGAAACCTTAGGATGCATCAGAACTTGCACCGCTGGCTTGGGTTCTTCTTCAAAAGTATCGAGACCAGCAAAGGCCAATTTACCGCTATCCAATGCTTTTAAAAGAGCAACTTCATCAATAACTCCACCACGAGCAGCATTAACAATTGCAGCACCATCTTTCATTTGATTGAATTCGGACTCTCCGATGACATATTCTTTTTGAGCAGGAACGTGAAGCGTAATAAAATCTGCTTCAGCTAACACACTTTCTACAGATTGTGTTTTAACTTCTACCGCTATACTTTGTCCATTGTACAACGCAAGATTAATGGTTGCACCGTCCATGAATTTATCGGCAGCGATTACATTCATTCCAATCCCTAAACCGATTTTTGCAGCTTCTTGCCCAATGCGGCCAAATCCAATGACCCCAAGGGTTTTTCCCCGTAGTTCAACTCCTTTTGCATAGGCTTTCTTAAGGCCTTTAAAATTGCGTTCACCTTCGAGGGGCATGTTGCGGTTGCTGTCGTGTAAAAAACGAACTCCTCCGTATAAATGCGCAAAAACCAACTCAGCAACAGAAGCTGATGAGGCAGCTGGCGTGTTGATGACATGGCGACCTTGTTCACGTGCATAATCCACATCAATATTGTCCATACCAACTCCTCCACGGCCAATAATTTTTAGTCCAGGACAGGCATCGATCAATTCTTTTCTGGCCGTCGTTGCACTTCGCACCAATAAAACGACAATGTCGTTTTCATTAATGTAGCTGATTAATTGCTCCTGTGCAACGTTGGTCGTAATTACGTTAAATCCGTTCGCTTCTAAAGCGTCAATACCGCTTTGAGAAATTCCGTCGTTGGCTAAAATATTCATGATAAAGTTTTTTCAAATTGTTGCATAGTATCCACCAATAGCTGGACACTTTCTAAGGGAAGGGCATTGTAGATAGAAGCACGATAGCCACCAACATCGCGGTGCCCTTTGAGGCCGCTAATATTTGCTGCCGTCCAAAGTGCATCAAATGCATCACCATCTACGCCTTCGGCAAGGTTAAAGGTTGCATTCATATAACTACGGTCTTCTTTTGCTGCAAATCCAACAAAAGCTGCGTTGCGATCTATTTCATCATAAACCAATTTAGCTTTTGCCTCATTGTGCGCTTGTATGGCTTTAATTCCTCCTTGCTCTTTTAACCATTCAAGGGTCAACATGGAGGTGTATACAGGAAAAACTGGAGGTGTGTTAAACATGCTTCCTTTGGCTGCATGAACTGCATAGCTCATCATCGAAGGTACACTGTCATTCATTTTTTCCAAGAGACTGTCTTTAAGAATGACTAAAGTAGTTCCTGCAGGGCCCATATTTTTTTGTGCCCCAGCATAGCACAAATCAAAGGCAGAATAGTCGAGCACACGAGAGAAAATATCTGAGCTCATGTCGGCAATTAGCGGAACATTTGTTTCAGGCAATGCATGAAACTGGGTACCAAAAATGGTGTTGTTTGTGGTGATATGCAAATAGTCCAAGTCAGCAGGAATATCAGCACCTTTGGGGATGTAGTTAAAGTTTTGTTCTTTGGAGGAAGCAATTTCAACGACTTCTCCAAAGCGTTTTGCTTCTTTAATGGCTTTGTCAGACCACGCACCTGTGTTAATGTATCCTGCTTTGGATTTCATTAAGTTCATGGCAGTCATTAAAAATTGCGTACTGGCGCCACCTTGTAAAAATAATGCTTGGTATCCTTTTCCTTCTAATCCAGTCAATTCGAGGGCAAGTTTTTGAGCACGATCCATGATCGAAATAAATTCTTTGCTACGATGAGAAATCTCTATGAGGGACAAACCAATGCCATCTAATTCTTGAACTGCTGCTGCAGCTTGTTGCATTACGCTAGCAGGAAGGATGGAGGGACCTGCACTAAAGTTATGTTTTTTCATGGCTTTTTTTTACTGTGCAAATATCATCATATCTACACAAATTATCCCTGTGAATTTGCTAATTTTTATCCCCGTTTTTAACAAATTACTCACAATCCTTGCAAAAATTTTATCGGATCAACTCCATCAGCATAATTCCACAGTGAGGGTGACTGTGCCTGGCCTAATTCCACCGCGTTTTCAATGGGTAGAACACTGCTAATGCATTGTATTTTTTCGACTTCTTCTGCGAGTGTTTTTTTCAGGCTAGTTAGATCATTGTAATAAGCGTAATGGAGACAAGCCACAGGAGATCCAAAAGAATTACTCTCGCGAAGTAACATAAATCCATTGTCGAGTAAATCAAATTCACTCATTAAGAAAACAGCCTTATTATAATCATAATTATTGGCATATTTGGCCGATTCCATTAAATGAGCATAGGGGTATAGTGCGCCAAAAATAAGATTCAAATCATACCCTTTTGGAATATAAACTTTGGCCACACTTCTACAGCCTAAACCGTAATATTGGACAATGTCTTGAGCCAAACCTTCGAGTTGTTGCTGATTTTCGTTTCCATCTAAAACCGCAATTCCATTGCGGTTCTTCCGGATAATGTTGGGAACTTTCGAAAAATAATAGTCAAAATAGCGGGCTGCGTTATTACTCCCCGTCGCAATTACGGCATCAAAATTTTCCAAGCGTTTTTCTGTAAAGGTCAATCTCCCTTCAAAAATGGTGTCAATTTCGATAAGTTGCTGATACAAAAATGGAATAAGATAGGGATCAGTTGACGATAATTTGATGGTGGCATTATGACCACACAACAATACACTGAGCACATCGTGAAAACCAACCAAGGGAATATTACCCGCGAGAACTAAACCAATATTAAGTGGTGTTTTTTTCGAAAACAAATATGCACTGGTCCATTCGTACAAGGCGTTTTCATTTAATGCCTTTCCCCAGCTCTTTAGGGCATTTAAGCAATTTTCTTCTGTAAACCATCCGTTCGTCTGCTTCGATTGTTGAATGACCTTCACCAATGGAGCATAGTTCGATTGTTCTGTGTCAATTTGTCTTAAATAGTCGCCTAATTTTGCAAAAGCTTCAATATGTTGTTTAACGGGCTTCATTTATTTGTCTAGGAGTTTATAAGGCATTATTTTTGGACAAATTTAAGTAAAGTATATTGCTATGGCGATAATTATAACCGACGAATGTATTAATTGTGGTGCTTGCGAACCTGAATGTCCCAATACGGCCATTTATGAAGGTGCAGATGATTGGCGTTATAGTGATGGAACTTCACTTGAGGGAAACCTTGTTCTCCCCAATGGCAAGTCTGTTTCTGCTGACGAGACGCAAGAACCTATTTCTGATGAATTTTACTATATAGTACCGGATAAATGTACTGAATGCAAGGGGTTTCACGATGAACCCCAGTGTGCTGCAGTTTGTCCAGTAGATTGTTGTGTACCCGATGAAGATCACGTTGAAAGTGAAGAAGTACTTCTTGGGAAACAACGTTTTATGCACCCAGAATAATTATTTTTATGAAAGCAGGAATTGTAGGATTGCCTAATGTAGGAAAATCTACCCTATTTAACTGTTTGTCCAATGCCAAAGCGCAGAGTGCAAACTTCCCTTTTGTACAATCGAGCCCAATGTGGGTGTAGTCAATGTTCCCGATGAACGACTAACTACTTTAGCTGAGTTGGTAAAACCCGAGAAAACAATTCCGGCCACTGTTGAAATTGTTGATATAGCGGGTTTGGTCAAAGGAGCAAGTAAAGGAGAGGGCCTTGGAAACCAATTCTTGGCCAATATTCGTGAAACTGACGCTATCATTCACGTGTTGCGCTGTTTTGAAAATGACAATATTGTTCATGTTGAAGGCTCTGTAGATCCCATACGCGACAAAGAGATTATTGATATTGAGTTGCAACTTAAAGATCTAGAAACGATCGACAAACGCCTTGAAAAAGTAAACCGTTCAGCTAGAACCGGTGATAAGGAGGCACAAAAGCTTCAAGCCATTTTGGTTACTGTCAAGGAGGGGTTAGAACAATCAAAAAATGTTCGTGAATTAAACTTTACTGAAAAGGAAAGAGAAGAGGTAATTAAAAACTTACAACTGCTTACAGACAAGCGTGTTTTATATGTTTGTAATGTAGCAGAAAGCGATGCAGTTTCGGGCAATGAACGGGTTGAGAAGGTACAAGCCTTAGCGACCAAAGAAGGGGCAGAGGTGATTACTTTGGCGGTCTCTATTGAGGCAGACATCAACGAATTAGAAACCTTTGAGGAGCGTTTGGTCTTTTTAGAAGACCTTGGTTTGTCTGAACCAGGAGCAGCTAAATTAATTCGTAAGACCTATGCTTTATTGGAACAACAAACCTACTTTACTGCAGGTGAAAAAGAAGTGCGGGCTTGGACAATTCCCATGGGCGCGACCGGTCCTCAGGCCGCAGGAGTAATTCATACTGATTTTGAAAAGGGTTTTATTCGTGCTGAAGTAATTTCTTATGCTGATTATGCACACTATAAGACCGAAGTCAAAGTGAAAGAAGCAGGTAAAATGCGTGTTGAAGGAAAAGACTATCTTGTACAAGATGGGGATGTGATGCATTTCCGTTTTAACGTGTAGTACAATTGGAATGAAAGTACCGTTTTTGTTATTTGTATGGTTAATGGGAAGCTATAGCGGTCTTCTTTTCGCACAGGCCGATACAGAAATCTATGTTCTTTCCTTACAAGTAACTGATGAGCAATTTAGCTTCGGTACTCCCCAAAACATTAGTAACAACCTTGGTTATGACAATCAGCCTTCTTTTTTTGATGCCACTACCTTACTTTTTTCATCCACGAGGAATGGTCAGACCGACATAGCGCTATATTCATTTAAAGACGAAACAAAATCGTGGTTGTCCTCTACATTTGTCGGAAGTGAGTATTCTCCACTACGGATCCCTGAGGACCAAGCAATATCTGCCATACGTTTAGACACGACAGGGTTGCAGCGTTTGTACCGTTATCCGTTGTCCCTCGAAAAACCCGAGCTCGTCTTTGAAAAAGCAAAAATTGGGTATCATGTTTGGGTGAATTCCACCCAACTTTTAGCAACCGTATTGGTCGAAGATCGAATGGATTTAAGCCTTGCTAATACCGAAGAAGATACGCTTGTAACCGTTTTCCAAGATGTAGAACGTTCGTTAAACCTTATACCAAACTCTTCTAAAGTGAGTTTTGTGCAATCGAAAGGGGAGAAGTCTACTGTTTATGCGATAGACCCATCAAATGGGCAAATCGAAAAAAAAATCGCTTTAGATGTTCCAATTCTTGACATGTATTGGTTGGAGGAAAACGCATTCCTTTATTCCGCTGGATCAAATATTCATTTGGTTGATGTAGCTACAGGTGAAACAAAGTTATTTTATCAAAGCAAACAGGATAGGGTTAAGCGCATAACACGAATTCTGGTTTCACCAGATAAGACCAAACTTATTTTTGTAGGTGAGTAGTTGCGCCGAGCTAAGATCGTTAAAAAAGATATGATTTAGTTCAATGTTAACTTTCCTTCTGGTGCATCGATATCGATCAAATCGCTTTGTTCATGGAAGATGTCTTGAAAGAGTGGTTGTGCACTAAAGTAGCCTGCTAAAGGAAAACCAACTTCATAGTCTCTGGTCATTTGTGCAATTTTTGGATCGATCTTAACCAACTCATTCCCAGTTGCTTCTGCCAAAAGTTGTGACTGACAGCTGCGCTCCATGGTAGTAAACCAAAAAACACATTCCTCTATGCTATGTCCAACGGTCAATAGTCCATGATTTTGCAAAATAACTGCTTTTTTATCTGCTAGAGCAGTGGCAATTCGATCTCCTTCACTGAGTTCACCAACTACCCCGGTGTAATCATTAAACAAGCCATGATCCTCATAAAAGATACAGGCATCTTGGGTGATTGGATCAAGTAATTTTCCCATAGCTGACCATGTCTTTCCGTAAATAGTGTGTGAATGTGCAGCAGCAATTACATCAGGTCTAGCTTTGTGAATGGCTGCGTGTATAGCAAAAGCAGCTTTGTTAAGCGGAGCATGGTTCCCCGCTACAATATTTCCAGCTTCATTGACCAATACCAAATCGGATATTTTCAATCGTTTAAAGGAGAGACCAAAGGGATTTACCCAAAAATATGCTGGATATTCAGGATCACGACACGTAATGTGTCCAGCGACCCCTTCTGAAAAACCAAGCTTACCAAAAATGCGGTAAGCTGCGGCTAACATTTTTTTGCGGTAATACCGTTCTTCTTCCACGGTACTAAACTGTGGATAATTGATCATTTTCTCTATTCCGGGTGGGTTACTTACAGCCATTGAGGGATGAATTTATTTTTATACCAAGGTACAAAAAGCCTTAAACATACAGATACGCCCAATAAATTAAACCAATTTGCATGGGCAAACGAATGGCCCATAAGACCCATTTCGCAATGGTGTACTTTTTGCTGTAATAATTGATTTGTACAATATTGGCCGGATAAATGGCAACCAAAAAGAACATTAAGAAAATAGCGGTACGGGATTGGGTAGGTGGATAGAGTAGGCCAAAACAAATCAAAATCTCTAAAAAGCCAGAAAATAGTGCAATGAAGCGGCGGTAGACGAAAATACGAGGTACAGCGTATTCAAAAAATTTGGTATGGGTGAAATGGGTAATTCCTGCGATACCATAAAAAGCACTCATGATGTACAAATCAATGGGCATATTATAACAGTTTAATTAAATCTTTTACCAATGCCCCTCCCTCAAAGCGAATAGCATCATCATATTTTCGGAACCATGTTACTTGACGTTTGGCATAGCGTCGCGTATTTTTTTTGATTTCATTGATGGCAGTTTCTAAATCATATCCACCCTCAAGATGGACGAATAATTCTCGATAACCAACCGTTTGTAATGCATTTAACCCTCGTTGTGAGTGAAGTGCCTGAACCTCTTCTTTTAGGCCAGCATCCATCATTAAATCAACCCTTGTATTGATCCGCTTGTAGAGTTCTTCGCGCTCCCAATCAATGACAATGGTCTGAGAATCAAAAAATTCCGGGGTTGTCGTTTGCCTATAAAGGATGAATAGGGTTTACCTGAACTAAGGGAAATCTCCAATGCACGAATGAGACGATGAGGATTATTTCGGTCAACTCTTTGGTAATGTTGTATGTCGTGTTGACGCAACAAATCTTGTAAAATTTCGATCCCTTCTTGTTGAAATATTGCCATAAGTTGGGGCCGAATGGCTGGATCAACTTCAGGGAATTCATCCAATCCCTTGATAACCGCATCGGCATATAGACCTGATCCACCAACCATAATGACCGTTTGGTGCTTCTTGAAAAGCTTTTTCAACAAGGCTAGGGCATCCGTTCTGTAGTCTCCTACAGAATAATTGTCAGTAACCGAAAGCTGTTGGATGAAATGGTGGGGGACTTCGCTGAGTTCTTCTTTTGTGGGGACTGCAGTTCCAATTTGCATTTCCTTGTAAAATTGTCTGGAGTCGCAAGAGAGAATTTCTGTTTTAAAATGTTTTGCTAATTGAATAGCGAGGGCGGTTTTTCCACTTGCTGTGGGTCCAGCAATGTAGATTAGTTGTGGTTTATTCATTGAGTTGGTTTCCACATTTGTGGCAGTAAGTTGCGTTGTCTAAATGGGTTTCTGTCATACAGCTTGGGCAAGCCTGGGTATTGGTATCTGGGTTTTTTGTTGTTGGGTCATTTCAGAGGTAACAATTCCTGTAGGAACTGCAATAATGCCATAGCCCATAATCATGATGATGGAGGCAATAAAACGACCCAGCGGAGTTACCGGTGCAATATCGCCATAGCCTACTGTGGTTAGGGTAACAATACACCAATAAATGCCTTTAGGGATACTACTAAACCCACTGGCATCTCCTTCAATTAAATACATTATGGTGCCAAAAATGATGCATAATATAACGACGGCAAAAAGAAAAACGCCTATTTTCGCCCGACTCGCCCACAAAGATGCCATCAGGAAATTGGATTCTCCTATGTAACGAGATAATTTTAGGATACGAAATATACGCAAGAGCCGTAGGGCTCGAAGGGCTACCAATGAGCTGCTTCCGACAAAGAAAAACGAAATGTACTTGGGAATAAGCGATAATAAATCGATCACACCAAAAAAACTTGTGATATATCGCCAAGGCTTCTTTACTACAAGTATACGGGCAATATATTCAAGGCTGAATAGAATGGTGATACCCCATTCCAATTGGTCCAACACTAGGGCGTGTTCGGTTCTGATAGACCCTATGCTTTCGAGCATGACTAAGACAACACTTAATAGGATTAAAATCAACAAGACAACATCGAAAAACTTACCTGCAGGCGTATCTGCTTCATAAATGATTTCGTGTATGCGATGTTTTAAAGATACCTCCCCTTTCATGGTGCTTATTCTTCTGCTAAGTTAATGAGTTTTTGATAACGCTTTTTACGCAAGAAACTTCGAAGTACTGCTTGTGTGTCTCTATTGTCTTCAATGGGAATTAACCGTTTCTCAATGGTGGCTTTGGTTTTGATTTGGTGATTGAGTTGGAAATAACCATACCCTTGAAAGACCCCTTCTTTAATGTAGATAAAACTTTTTTCACTTTTGCTTTTTCCTTTGTCAATAATTAACATGTTTTGGTGGGGGTATAGTAAGCTGTCAGCCACAGCTTTTACCCTTCGATTGTATGCTTCGCATTTTTCATCTCCCTTACAAGCCCCTTTGCAGGCATTCATATCGTAGCGAAAGCAATGTTCTTTAGCGGTGGAAAAAGAAGTGTGTTGTCCACAAAGGTTATATTCTTCTATCCAAAAGCGCAACCGTCCTTGCGCTTCTTTCTTGTTTTTGAAAACATCTAAATAAGTGTATTCTTCTCTCACCTGCTCAATCAATAATTGATGATAGGGGGTCGCAATGTTTAATCGAATGCCCATGGCAAAATGCCTGAATCTTAGCGCATGATTCAAGCGGGGTTGATTTTTTTTTATTTCGTGCTGTTCCTTCAACAGAGCCAAACATTCATTGCCACACAATTCGTAGGATACAGAGTGAATTGCTTTTTGGATTTTTTCAGCTTTTCGGGTACTACTAGTCAAATGTGTTAGCACCCGTTTTTTTATGTTTTTACTTTTACCTATGTAGATGATGTTTCCCGCTGAGTTATGCAGGTAATAAACACCTGTCTCGGTCGGAAGATCATCGATAATTTTCAGGTATTTATTGGCAACTCTTTGTTTACTCAAGGTTTTAACATGGGTAGATATAATTTCTTTTTCACTGTCTTTTTCGAGCAGTACTTTAAAGAGTTCAACCGTTGCTAGGGCATCGCCGTGGGCGCGGTGTACATCGGAGATTGGAATACCGAGTGAGCGAACCAGTTCACCTAATTTATAGGAGGGAACATCTGGGATTAATTTTTGTGAAAGTGCAACAGTACAGAGCGATTGGCATTCGAAATCATACCCCAAGCGTTTGAATTCAGTGCGGATGATACGGTAATCAAATTCAGCATTGTGCGCGACCAAGACCGCACCAGCTGTTATTTCGACGATACGTTTGGCCACTTCGTGAAATTTAGGCGCGTTGACCAACATTTTACTGTTTATCCCAGTTAAGCGTTGTACAAAAGGTTGAATTTCTCTGAGCGGATTAATAAGGCTAGAGAATTGATCGACGATGGTTTGTCCGTCGAAGCGATAGATAGCAATTTCGGTAATTCCTTCTTCATTAAATTTTCCTCCGGTTGTTTCTACGTCTACAATTGCGTACATATCAATAGTTTCGTTCTCCAAAGATTTTACTCCCAACGCGAATCATAGTGCTTCCTTCTTCTATGGCCAGAGGATAGTCACCACTCATGCCCATGGAGAGTATACTTATGTTGTCGAGTTGTGTGCTAGTATGGTCGAAAAGGGACTTTAAAAAACGAAATTCTTTTTTTATTTGTGTCTTGTCGGAGGTAAATGTTGCCATTCCCATCAAGCCTACAATACGAATGTTGGGATAGGGATCGGTTTGTTGACGTTTAATGATTTGATTTAATTCTACTTCATCTAAGCCAAATTTGCTGCTTTCTTGTGCAATATGTACCTGAAGCAGGCAATCAATAACACGTTCATTTTTTGCCGCCTGCTTGTTGATTTCTGTGAGCAACTTGGCACGATCAACTCCGTGGATAAGGGAAACATAGGGGGCCATGTATTTTACTTTATTGCTTTGTACAGTCCCAATCATGTGCCATTGAATATCTTTTGGAAGAGCCTCCCATTTGGCGGTCATTTCTTGAATTTTATTTTCACCAAAAATGCGTTGTCCAGCGGCATAGGCTGTTTTTAAATCCTCAATGGGTTTTGTTTTAGAAACAGCAACCAAGGAAACTTCCTTTGGGATTTCGTCCAAAAGAGTTGAAAGATTAAGCGTTATACTCATGGGGTAAAGATACGGCAGTCAAACCAAAAGAAAGGAAGTCAAAGATAATTATTTGACGGAATACGTCGGGGCAATAAAAAGTCCAGTGGGTAGTTTTGGCCGAAGATAAGTACTCTTTGGGGGTAGTTTTTCTTGAGCCTTGGCTGTTTGAATAATTTCTTCAATGCCCAGAGGGGCATAAAAGAATTTTGCCTTATAGGGGGCTGAACTTTTAAAGAAATCAACGGTTAAGTTATCTGTAGGAGGGAAGTAGTCAATGTATTCACTCAAATCAATCGCATCTTGTGCAGAAAACCCCAAGACGTCTTCAAACAAAAAAGTTGCGGCATTGGTGTTTTTTGGATAGGCAATGTATTGTGTACGATGGTCAGAGAGATAGCCAATGGTTGGTCGTTCAGTCGGCGCTTGGAGTGTCTTCGTTTCTTGTAGTGTACATCCCTTGGGAAATTGTTTTAGGGCCCATACAAAACGATCGTTCTTCAATTGATTTTTTGCGATTATAAAGCTGAAAACCCGAAGGGAAACTTGCTTGTTTTTTGCAAATTGCAAACTACTTGCAAGGCGATGATGACCATCGGCTAAATGAAATTGTTTTTCTGCCTGAGCAAAAGCCTTTACTTCTGCTGTTTCTTCTGCATTGAGCGCCCATAATTCGTGTTTTTGTTCGCCGAGTTTAAAACTGTGCGTGCACTCTTTTTGATCAACTTTAGCCATAAATTCATCCGAAAAAGTGTTGTTCTCATGCAGCACTAAAATGGGTTCTGCCTGGAGCTGTGTTGCAGCCAAATAAGATGAAAAAAGACGAACTCTATGATCGAAAACATCTTCGTGGGTGGTGAGTGAAGGATGGCTGCATTCTTTTGTTGGAAGCCCACAAAGCAAACCCGCATAGCATGCCTCCCCAGTACTTATTCGGTACCAGTAAATATGCTCTTTCTTGGGGAAGTATATTTTGTTACTCAAAAAATGTTTGAAGCCTTCATAAATGGCTGTAAAGTCGGGAGCATTCTCAACCAGGTCAACAAAAGTTTTTGGCCCATGGATGCTTGCGTTTTGGCTAGGATATAGCCGTTCGGATGAACTGGGAATATATAATGGAATGGGGTGTAGGTGGGGCATAATGATTCATTGTTTGGGAATTAGAAGCAATTGATGATTTGATAAGCAACACGAAGGGCCTCAGTAGCATGATTGAGTGGAACTACCGGTTCTTTATCTAGTTCAATGGCATCGGCGAAGGTTTCTAGTTCTTCCAAAATAGCATTGGATTCTTTTACGGTTGGGAGATCGAAGTAGATTTGCTTTTTATGTCCTTCTGCTGTTTGCAACAATAATGCAAATTCTTCCGGTTTTTCGGGAGCATCTTTCATTTTAACAACCTCCACTTTCTTGGTGAAAAAGTCAATAGATATATATGCTTCTTTCTGAAAAAAGCGCAGTTTTCGCATATTTTTCAATGAAATCCTACTGGCCGTTAGGTTTGCAACAGCACCATTTTCAAATTCAATACGTGCATTGGCTATGTCAGGTGTTTCACTTACAACAGCAACCCCCGAGGCAGATATATTTTTCACTTTCGAATGAATAACACTCAAAATGATATCAATGTCATGTATCATTAAATCCAAGACTACGGAGACATCCGTCCCTCTAGGGTTAAATTCTGCCAAGCGATGTGATTCTACAAACATGGGTTTACCCAAGCTTTGCTTCACCGCCTTAAATGCAGGATTAAAGCGCTCTACATGTCCAACCTGACCTTTTACTCCCTTATTATTTGCCAATTGAACCAGTTCTTCAGCCTCCTCAACTGTACGCGTAATGGGTTTTTCAATAAAAATATGCTTCCCTTGTGCAATACACTCCTCGCTATTTCATGATGATGGCGTGTTGGGGTTACAATGTCGATTACTTCGCTGGCTGCAATAAGATCTTCTTGCTTGTCAAAATAGACATAGCCATTTGCTTCGGCCAGAGATTTAGCTGCTTTTTCATCAGGATCATAAAACCCCACCAAGTTGTAACGTTTAGATTCGTTTAACAAGCGTAAGTGTATTTTTCCTAAATGTCCGGCGCCAAAAACACCAATGTTTAATTGCTTTTTCAAGGTCATCATTTTAAGACACTCAAAGGTACACTTTTCAGGCTAATTTTTTGCTGAAAGCTTTTTCACGATGGAATAAAGTGTATTTTTGATCCCATGCAATTACCCTCTGATTCGACTATAGCGCAAGGTCAACGTAGGCAAATGGTCGCCCTGTTAAAGCAAAAGGGCATAGGTAACCCCAAGGTGATTGGTGCGATGGAATCAGTGCCACGTCATTGGTTTATGGACCCAGGTTTGGCAAGTCATGCTTATAAAAACAAAGCCTATCCTATCGCTGCAGAGCAAACCATTTCCCATCCATATACGGTTGCTTATCAATCGGAACTAATCGACGTAGAAGCGGGGGCTAAAGTCCTTGAAATCGGCACTGGATCGGGCTATCAAACGGCCGTACTTAAGGCCATGGGACTTGCGGTCTACACCATTGAGCGTCAGCGCGAACTGTTCAAAAAAACACAGCGCTTGTTTGATCAAATTCGTCTTCGTCCTAAAAAATACATCTTGGGTGATGGATATTTGGGATTACCGGACGATGCGCCTTTCGATGCCATTTTGGTTACAGCAGGAGCATCTAGTCTCCCTAAAGATTTGTTACGTCAGTTAAAAATTGGGGGACGTTTGGTCATTCCCATAGGTAAAGACCCACAAATAATGCATCGATTTACCCGTACAGGTGAGAAAACCTTTGATAAAGAAACCTTTGGGGAGTTCCGTTTTGTTCCTATGTTAAAGGATAAAAATTAAAGGGAGTGCGCTTGGCTACTTGCGATAATCTTTTTTGACACGATCCAAATTACGCTTGTTATCTCGATCTTTAATGGTTTCGCGTTTGTCGTATAACTTTTTCCCTTTGGCAAGGGCGATAACTAATTTTGCATGCCCTTTATCGGTAATGAATACGCGCAGTGGAACAATCGTAAGACCAACATTTTTGACTTCTTTTTCAAGTTTCCTCAATTCACGCTTGTTCATCAACAACTTGCGTTCTGCCTTGGGGCGGTGGTTGTAGTGGGTGCCCCAGGCGTATTCCTGAATATCCATATTGATCACAAACAATTCTCCACGATCATTGAATTCACAAAAACTATCCGTAATGGTGGCTTTACCCAAGCGAATGGATTTGATTTCTGTCCCCGTCAAGACGAGTCCGGCAGTATACTGATCGATTAGCTCGTATTCAAATCGGGCGCGTTTGTTTTGTATGTTGATGTTCTTTTGCACGATGCAAAGGTAGTACTAATCTATGATGAAGTTCCCTCACTATTTCTAAAAATGAATTGCGCATCAAAATAATCTAGCGTGATTGCTTTCTCTTTTGCGATTGTCCCAGCTAAAAGGGCTTTACTCAAGGGGTTGAGTACATGCTGTTGTAAGCTGCGTTTTACGGGTCTTCCTCCATATTGAGGATCAAAACCAAGGTTTGCCAACTGTTCCAATGCTTCAGTACTTGCCTTTAGTACAATCTCTTGTGCTTTTAATCGGTTGGCAATCTGCTCCATTTGCAGTTCAACCACTTTTAAAATTTCTTTTTGAGTTAAGGGTGAAAAGAGAACAATATCATCGATACGATTTAAAAATTCGGGTCGCACTTGTTTGTGTAAAAGTTGCATGACGTTTTCTTTGGCCACTTTTTCTGCAGTGTCAAATTTTGGATGCTCCTCAAAGGCAGCTTGTATTTCATGGCTTCCCAAGTTACTGGTCATGATGATGATACTGTTTTTAAAATCAGCCAAGCGTCCTTTATTATCGGTCAATCGACCCTCATCCAACACCTGTAGCAGCACATTAAACGTATCAGGATGGGCTTTTTCTATCTCGTCAAGTAGAACTACGGAATAGGGTTTACGCCGAACTGCTTCGGTCAATTGACCTCCTTCTTCGTAACCTACATAGCCTGGAGGTGCCCCTAGTAAGCGACTTACCGCATGGCGTTCTTGGTACTCACTCATGTCAATGCGCGTGAGGTTGTTTTCATCATCAAAAAGAACTTCAGCCAATGCTTTTGCCAATTCAGTTTTTCCTACCCCTGTAGTACCTAAAAACAAGAAACTACCGATGGGGCGATTTTGATCTTGTAATCCTGCTCTAGACCGGCGAATGGCGTCACTTACAGCGCTTACAGCTTTCTCTTGGCCTACCAAACGCTGGTGCAATTGCTTTTCCAGTTGCAAAAGTTTGTCTCTGTCAGATTGAAGCATTTTACTGACGGGTATTCCCGTCCATTTGGCCACAACTTCCGCTATATCGTCGTAAGTAACTTCTTCTTTTATCAATGAATCTCCCGTTTGAGAAGCAATTAATTCTTCTTGGAGTTGAGCAATCTTGGCTTCTGCTGCTTGCAATTTTCCGTAGCGAATTTCTGCCACCGCACCGTTGTCACCGTCTCGTTCGGCACGATCGGCTTGTAGTTTTAAGTTTTCAATCTCAAGCTTGGTTTGCTGTACAGTGTCAATCATTTCTTTTTCTTGACTCCACTGGGCAAAAAGGGTATTTCGCTTTTCTTTTAATTCACTCAATTCCTTGTTCAATTGCTTTATTTTTTCCGCTGCTTTTTCGCGTTTTAACGCAACCAATTCAATTTCAATTTGTCTTATTTTACGATCCAGGGTGTCCAATTCTTCAGGTTTGGAATTGATCTCCATGCGTAACTTAGCGGCGGCTTCATCCATCAGATCGATCGCCTTGTCGGGTAAAAAGCGATTGCTAATGTATCGATTGGAAAGGGTTACCGCTCCAATAATTGCATCATCCTTAATCCGTACTTTATGGTGGGTTTCATATTTATCCTTGATTCCTCTTAAGATGGAAATACCACTTTCTACATCGGGCTCATCTACCAATACTTTCTGGAAGCGTCGTTCGAGGGCTTTGTCTTTTTCAAAATATTTTTGGTATTCATCTAGGGTAGTGGCGCCAACCGCTCTTAGTTCTCCTCGCGCAAGGGCGGGTTTAAGAATGTTGGCAGCATCCATGGCGCCTTCGCCGCCACCCGCTCCAACAAGGGTATGAATCTCGTCGATAAATAAAATCAAATTTCCATCGCTTTGGGTCACTTCTTTTATGACGCTCTTTAAACGTTCTTCAAATTCCCCTTTGTACTTTGCACCGGCAATAAGTGCCCCCATATCAAGCGCAAAAATTTGTTTGTCTTTGATGTTTTCCGGAACATCCCCGTCGATGATGCGATGGGCTAATCCTTCCGCAATGGCTGTTTTTCCCGTCCCAGGTTCTCCCACCAAAATGGGGTTGTTTTTGGTTCGCCGACTTAAGATTTGAAGCAGACGCCGTATTTCTTCATCTCGACCAATTACAGGATCGAGTTTGCCTTCTTCTGCCAGTTGATTTAGATTTTTCGCATACTTATCCAAGGCATTATAATTGTCTTCAGCTGAAGCAGAAGTGATTTTTTCTCCTTTGCGCAATTCATGTAGGGCAGCATCAAGGTTTTTTTTCGTGATTCCTTGATCTTTTAATATTCTTCCCACGGTACTATCCGATTCAAACAGGGCGAGGAGTAAATGTTCCGTTGCAACAAAGTCATCGCCCATTGTCTTCGCTAAGTTGACCGCATTGATGAGGGTTTGGGATGCCTTTTGTGCGAGTGTTTGTTGAGCGCCTTCTACTTTGGAAAAGCGGTTTAATGCACTTTCGTTTAACTGCTTCAATAAACCGAAATTAACTTGCAACTTTTTGAAGATAAAAGGAAGTACATTTTCATCTACATCCAGCAACGCTTGAAAAAGATGTTCATTCTCCAGTTGTTGATGTCCTCTTTCTGAAGCGATTCGCTGTGCAGCATGAACAACTTCTTGGGACTTTAAAGTAAGATTATTCAAATTCATAGCAATTTTTTTTTTTTCAATTAGAATCAAAAGTTATTCCACTCACAATCAGGTGACTAAATGTCATTTATTCCCCAAAATTTAATGTCATTTTGTCTGTATTTCCTGAAAAGAAAAATCATTTCTACTTCCTTGAACATTAAATGAAAAATAAAGAAGAAATGGTACCTTTGTGCAAAACAGCGCGGCATGCTACTTTCTGAATTTTTATTTGCCTTAAATCAAGTTACGGAACTTCGATTTCAACTTCCCAACGGAACTTTTGTTGCTCCACATTTCCATATTACTGAAGTAGGGATGGTCCACAAGCACTTTATTGATTGTGGCGGAACAGAGCGCAAGGAATCGGCGGTGAATTTTCAATTGTGGAGTTCTAATGACCTAGACCATCGTTTACACCCTAGTAAAGTGATTGATATCATTCGGTTGTCTCAACAAAAAATAGGCATTAGCGATGAAGCCATAGAAGTAGAGTACCAAGGAGAAACCATTGGAAAGTACAGCCTTGCTTTCGATGGCACCAATTTTCAGTTGGTTTCTAAAGCTACGGATTGCTTGGCCAAAGACCATTGTGGAGTACCTGAAATGCCACAAAAATCCCCCAAGGGCAGTGTTGCGATCCTACTTCGGGTTGTTGTTAATTTCCTTTTGATAAGTCCTTTTTCTCCCTAAACTTTTCTGTGGTCAATCGCAGGGTTTTGCTTACTTTTGTGCTTTAATTTATGACCATGCAGAAAGACAATGCTATTTTTGATTTAATCCAAGAGGAAAAAAACCGTCAATTGAACGGAATTGAACTCATTGCCTCGGAAAACTTTACTTCCCCAGCCGTAATGGAAGCCACCGGTTCGGTGCTCACCAATAAATACGCAGAGGGGTACCCTGGTAAACGCTACTATGGTGGATGCGAGGTAGTCGACAAGGTAGAGCAAATGGCCATTGACCGCGCCAAAGAATTGTTTGGTGCTGAATATGCCAACGTTCAGCCTCATTCAGGTTCTCAGGCCAACACAGCCGTTTTCCACGCCTTCATCAAACCCGGTGATAAAATCCTCGGTTTTGATCTTTCGCATGGAGGACACCTAACGCATGGGTCACCCGTAAACTTCTCTGGCCGTTTGTATGAAGCTCATTTCTATGGCGTTCAAGAAGAAACAGGGCGTCTCGATTACGATAACATTCGTGCCATCGCCAAAGAGGTACAACCACAAATGATCATTGCTGGAGCTTCGGCTTATTCGCGTGACATTGATTTTGCGAAATTCCGCGAAATTGCCGATGAAGTAGGAGCTTTTCTTTTGGCCGATATTTCGCACCCCTCGGGACTGATAGCGACCGGTTTGCTAAGCAACCCTATTCCACACTGCCATGTGGTGACCACCACAACACATAAAACATTAAGAGGTCCTCGTGGGGGACTCATCTTGATGGGGAAAGATTTTGACAATCCTTTTGGGATCACCCTAAAGAACGGAACCGTACGTAAAATGTCACACTTACTCGACATGGCGGTTTTCCCAGGGAACCAAGGGGGACCGTTGGAGCATGTCATTGCCGCCAAAGCAGTCGCCTTTGGCGAGTGTTTAGCGCCTTCTTATAAAACCTATATGCAGCAGGTGCAAAAGAACGCTCAGGCCATGGCCAAGGCCTTTGTGGCCTGTGACTATCACTTGATTTCTGGTGGAACAGACAACCACCTAATGTTGATTGATCTACGCAACAAAGACATTACCGGAAAAGACGCTGAGTTGGCCCTGGTAAAAGCTGAAATCACCGCCAATAAAAACATGGTGCCTTTTGATGATAAGTCGCCCTTTGTAACCTCGGGGATTCGTGTAGGAACCGCAGCCATTACCACCCGTGGGTTAAAAGAAGCCGAATTGGATACGATAGTAGATCTTATTGACCGCGTTATTAACCACTACCAAGACGAAGCGGTCTTGGCCGAAGTAGCTCAAGAAGTGCATGCCCTCATGCAAGGAAGAGCTTTGTTTAACTACTAAATCAACAAACGATAGCAAAAGCCCTTTATGAAAATAAAGAGCTTTTTTGTGGGGAAAAGAATAAAGCATAAAAATCGTCGCTCGAACAATGGTCACGCGTCCTAGGCGCGCCTCAGGGGATGAGTCAGAGAATTGTACTCTTGAGTTGACGCTAAAACTGACTGGAAAGTGTAGGGTGAAGTTCAGCTAAACAACGCATGAATTTCTTCGGGAATGCGGCGTAGTTTTTGTGTAGTTGGGTCAAGATAACACCACTGTGTACTGCATTGCGCCACAAGGGCATCCGTCTCTGCTAAATAAAAATGCACCCGACGTTCACTTAAAAAACCTTTGGTAATTGCTACATGCGTCACCACCTGTAGGCGATCACCCAACTTTGCTTGTCGCTTGTATTCGATGTGGTGGGAGCGCACCACCCAGAGGCCAAAAGTTTCTTTTTTACCGGCAATAAGTGATTGCCAGTGCGCGCCTGCAATGTCTTGCACCCATTGAAGGTATTGTACATTGTTGACGTGCTGTAGTTCGTCTAAATGCGCTTCTGTCACTACAATTTGTTGTTCAAAGGGGGCCATCTATTTCTTTTGGAGGGTTATTTCAAAGAGCTTACTCCAGTTTTTTCCAGTAATAAAAAAAGTTTGCCGTTGAGGATGATAGGCAATTCCGTTGAGGACGTTTAGACTGGGAATTTGCTTTACTTTATCTTTCAGTCCTTTGAGGTCAACTACACCATCTACCGCCCCTGTGCTTGGGTCAATGATGAGAATCACTTCTTTTTGAAATTGATAGGTGTTGGCATAGATTTTCCCATTCACCCATTCCAGCTCATTGATGTTGGTTAAAATGGTTTTGTGGGTGGTCACTTCGATATAACTCAATTCTTTTCCGGTAGCGGGATCTAGTTTCCAAATTTTGGCTGTTCCATCCGATTTGTATAGAAACTCCCCGTCGTTGCAGAGTCCCCAACCTTCTTTGCTTTGGTCGAAAGGAAAAGAAGTTTCCATGCTCAAGCTTTCTTTATCGTAGATAAAACCTGTATTACTTTGCCAGGTCAGTTGATAAACCTTGTTGTTTAGCAGGGTTAAGCCCTCCCCAAAATAGCTATTGTCTAAGGGAATGGATTGAAGAATTTCTCCCGTGAGATAGGCTACTTTCCGAAGACTGGACTTTCCTTTTAAGCCAGTACTCTCATAGAGAACCTCACCGTCAAACTCTAAGCCTTGGGTATAGGCTTTTTGGTCATGTGGGTATTCATTCAATAGGGTGTAGGTCCACAATTCGGGCGGTGTGGGATTTAGGATACGTACAGAACGGGTAGCGGTTACTTTTTTCCCGCGATAAAGTTGATTGCTTTCAACTGCTGATCGCCCAATTTTTCGTCAGTAAAAACAAAGGGAAGTGCAATGGGCTGGTCATTGAGGGAATAGTGGGTAGAATCAATGCTGATTCCTTTTTTGTGCTTAAGCGAAAGACGGAGAGTATCTCCAAGAACAAAGGTGTTGGCGTTGGGTTTAATCGTTATTTTGACAGAAGAATCATCTGACCCGCAGCTTTTTAGCACAATTAGGGTCAAGAAAAGGGACATCCATTTCATAGGGTTCAATTTTTGATTAAAAATAAGGGAAAAAATCGAAACGAAAATGATTGTGAAGAAAAAGGAGCGTTGTATATTTGTGGCTAGGGTAAGTCCTATACAACCAGCTCCTATTGAACTCCCCCAGGGCGGGAACGCAGCAAGGGTAGATGGTCGTAGCGGTGTGATATAGATCGCTTACCCTTTTTTACTTATGCAACAAACAGTCTTGGTTACCGGCGCTTCCTCAGGCTTGGGAAAATCCATCGCCACCCATTTACATTCCCTCGGCTATACCGTCGTTGGAACCAGTCGTTCTCCACAGAATTATCCAGCGTTACCGTTTCCTTTATTGGCCTTAGACCTCAGTTCTCAGGCGAGTATTGATTTATTTTTGCGGAATTGTCAACCAAAATTGATCATTTAGATGTCTTGGTCAACAATGCTGGAGTCGGGATAACCGGAGCAGTGGAAGAAGTCGATTTGACTGCCTTACGCGCCCACTTCGACACCAACTTTTTTGGCCCCTTGGCCGTTACACAGCAAGCGCTTCCCTTAATGCGTGTAGCTGGGAAAGGAAAAATCATTAACATTACCTCCATCGGTGCCTCTATAGGCTTGCCTTTTCGCGGTGGCTATTCTGCCTCTAAAGGGGCTTTACAGCTTATTTCTGAAGCCCTGCGCATGGAAGTCGCCCAATTTGGAATCGAGGTTTGTACCTTGGCTCCGGGGGACTATGCCACGGATATCGCTTCTCGTCGCTACTACGAACCCAATAAAAAGGGATCTCCCTATGAAGCGGTATATCAAGCGAGTTTGTCTACCATGGATGAACACGTAGATCAGGGAAATGATCCTATTGAAATTGCCCAAGCTGTGGCGGGCTATATTCGAAAAAATAGTTTACGCCCACACTATGCTGTAGGACCCTTTATGCAACGTTTGTCGTTGACCTTAAAGAAGATTCTTCCACAAAAACTATTTGAACGCTTACTCAAGAACCATTATAATTTGTAAATTTTTAAAAAAAAAACCAGTATGAAATTTTTTATCGATACAGCCAATCTAGACCAAATCAAAGAAGCCGAAGCCCTAGGGGTATTGGATGGAGTAACCACCAATCCATCGCTAATGGCCAAAGAGGGGATTACTGGCAGTGAGAATATTCTCAAGCACTACGTAGCCATTTGTGAAGCTGTTGAAGGGGACGTATCTGCTGAAGTAATTGCAACAGATTTGGCAGGAATGATCAAAGAAGGAGAGGCACTTGCTTCTTTGCATCCTCAAATTGTAGTAAAAATCCCTATGATACAAGATGGGGTTAAAGCGCTTAAGTATTTTGCTGATCAAGGCATCAAAACCAATTGTACGTTAGTCTTCTCTGCAGGACAAGCCCTACTGGCTGCCAAAGCTGGCGCCACCTATGTTTCTCCTTTTATTGGGCGTTTGGATGATATTTCTACCGATGGACTAAACTTGATTGAAGAAATTCGCGAGATCTACGATAACTATTCTTTTGAAACGCAAATTCTTGCTGCCTCTGTTCGTCATACCATGCACGTAATTGATTGTGCGAAAATTGGCGCTGATGTGATGACCGGTCCCTTGAGTTCCATCAAAGGATTACTGAAACACCCGCTGACCGATATCGGTTTAGCAAAGTTTTTAGAAGACTACAACAAAGGAAATTAGTTAAGCTTCTAGCCATTTTGGCTGGTGGGTTAGTACCTTGTCATAAATGGGGCATACAGCATTGTGCGCTCCTTTTAAATAGCCTGTACTCATCAAAAACTCATTGGTAATCTCGTTTTCAGTAAACTTAAACTTTTGTTTGAAGCATTTTACCCAATCTTCTTTTTTTTTAGGATGTTGTATATCAAGCCATGCTTTGAACGACCCATGTTTTTTTTGTAGAAGTTCAATCTGTTGCGCATTGTAAATGGCTGCTTCAATCTTCTTTCGCATACGAATGATTCCGGGGTTTTGTAGCAAGTCGTTCTATGTCTTTTTCGTCAAAAGCAGCCACTTTTGCAATTTCGAAGTTAGCATAGGCTGCACGGATGGATTCTTGTTTATTGAGAACTGTGTCCCATGAGAGTCCAGCCTGATTTATTTCCATGAGTAAACGTCCAAAAAGCGCATTGTCATCGTTTACTGGAAAACCGTATTCAGTATCGTGATAATGTTTGTGTTTCTGAGAAAACGCCGGTGTTTTTACAGCATCGCAATAAGAGGCGTATGTCGACATTAGGGATTGTTTTGCGTCAGATTCTCCACAAAGGAGTTACTCGAAAAATTGCCAAATCCATCGATAATTCGTCCATTTTCATCGATGATGATACCTTTGTTAAGTAGGGTGATCACCCACTCACTACTTGCGCGTTCAAAGTTGACCAGCGCCAATTGATTTGCTGGATCAATTTTCATGATCGATTGATAGTTGCGGACCAGGTCATTATACGGTTGAATGCAAACACCTACAAAACGATAGCTGGGGAAACGTTTTTCATATTGTTTTACCCTTTCTTGTGTTCGCTTAAAGTGATTCATTTGTGTTTGTGACCAAAAGTAAACGACCGTTTTCTGTCCTCGCAAGGCTTCACTACTTTGGATGATATCTCCTGTATTGGTTTCCATTTCAATCTCAGGCAATGTTCGGCCAGGCTCCATTTGAATCAGTGAGGCATGGAGACTTAAGATTTCGTTAAGGTAGTAAGGGGATGTGTTTACCGTAATGAAAAATTGAAGAAAATTCTCATGGTAGGCATGATTACGGAAGTTGAGGAGTTCTTCATAAGCGACCGTTCGAGCCAAAATACTTCGTAAAATAGGATTGCTAATGCGGTCATCAATGAGTTGTATGCGTTTGATGTTAAATTCCGTTTTGTTTTTTTCCTGAATGAAGAGTTGCCCTTCTTCCAGGGCTTCTTGACTGAGGTAACTCATCATATAAGTAATGTAGGGTTCAAAGTGCACCAGATCGTGCTCACCGTAGTTCAAGAATTTGCGGAAATTAAAATAGGTGCTATCCTTTTTGGTTGAAGTTTTCCCTCGAATCAACGCGTATCGTTCAAGTCGATTGGCATAGGGGTATACATAAGCAGCTTGTGTTATTTTTTGTGCTAGGGGAGTAAGCTGTGATTGTTCGCTAAAGCTTATCCAAGCTTCTTTTTTTTCCATTTGAAGGGAATCGATGATTTCTCTAAACGGATTGGCATTTAACACATATTTAGAGGATAGATAGCCTGCTTCTTGTGAAATCGTTCGATAGGTATCGATTAAGAAGTTGTTTTTCCCCGAACCAGAACCACTAAAAACCAAGGAGGAATTGAAATCAGACATGTTTGCTCTAGACCAGATAGAATCACCTGGTTCAATAATGACCATTTGTTTTTCAGGTAGATGCTCCATCTTAAATAACCCAAAATGAATGGAATCATAGCGTTTAACAAAGCGATTATTTTCATCCAACGGGAGCGAGTCAATACGCTCGTCATATTTATAGATTGAAACAAAATCTGAAGAGGGGTTGATGATTTGCCCACCAAAAAATGCAGTCATGGGTAATTCCTCTTCTGTGGAACAGCCAAGAATAAACAAGAACCCTAGCAAGCTAATTTGTTTTCGCATGGTATAAGACAAAGATTACGGGCTAAGTTAAAAAAAAGTGTGGAAAGCGGATTTGATTTATGTACTTTTGCATGACAAAAAAACAAGGATATGCTTTCAGTTTCTAACCTTTCTGTACAATTCGGAAAACGCGTTTTATTTGATGAAGTAAACACCACCTTTTCACCGGGAAATTGTTACGGGATTATTGGTGCCAATGGTGCTGGGAAATCCACTTTTCTCAAAATCTTGGCTGGAAAACAAGAGGCTAATTCGGGAAGTGTTCATTTAGAACCTGGAAAGCGCATGTCCGTTTTGGAGCAAAATCACAACGCTTTTGATGCGCATACGGTCTTAGACACCATTCTTCGTGGAAACAAACCCTTGTACGAGATAAAGGAGGAAATGGATGCTATTTATGCAAAAGAAAATTTTTCTGATGCCGATGGGGAGCGGGTAGGAGAGCTTCAAATTATTTATGAGGAAATGAACGGCTGGAACGCCGATAGTGATGCTGCAGCCATGTTATCAAATCTTGGCATACAAGAATCACTTCATTACAACCTTATGGCCGATCTGGACGGGGTGCAAAAAGTGCGCGTATTGTTAGCTCAGGCTTTGTTTGGTAATCCGGATGTTCTCATTATGGATGAGCCCACCAATGACCTAGATTATGAAACAATTTTATGGCTAGAACAGTTCTTGGCCAATTACGATAATACCGTGATTGTGGTTTCCCACGATCGACACTTTCTCGATGCGGTGTGTACACATATCTCTGACATTGACTTTGGTAAAATCAGTCATTTTTCGGGGAATTATACCTTTTGGTACGAATCTTCTCAATTGGCTGCTCGCCAACGTGCACAACAGAATAAAAAGTCAGAAGAGAAGAAGAAAGAATTGCAAGAGTTTATTGCGCGTTTTTCTGCTAACGTCGCCAAATCGAAACAAGCTACTTCTCGAAAGAAAATGATCGACAAGCTAAACATTGAAGACATTAAGCCTTCAAGTCGACGCTATCCGGCCATTATTTTTGAACAAGAGCGTGAGGCGGGTGACCAAATCCTTAATGTTGAAGGCTTAAAAGCCACGCTAGACAATGAGGTTTTATTTCAAAACATTAATATTAATTTGGCCAAAGGGGATAAGGCGGTCATTTATTCAAAAGATTCTCGCGCTGTAACCGCTTTTTATGAAATAATTGCTGGAGATGCCAAAGCGGATGAAGGTAGTTTTGAATGGGGAATAACGACTACTCAAGCCTATTTACCATTGGATAATTCACGTTACTTTGAAGATCCAATGAGTTTAGTTGATTGGTTGCGTCAATACGCCCAAACGGAAGAAGAACGCGAGGAAGTGTTTATTCGCGGTTTCTTGGGGAAAATGATCTTTAGTGGGGAAGAGGCCTTAAAACAGTCGAACGTCCTCTCTGGAGGAGAAAAAGTGCGTTGTATGCTCTCCAAAATGATGATGAGCCGTTCCAATGTGCTGTTGCTTGACGAACCCACCAATCACTTGGATTTGGAATCGATTACCGCTTTTAACAATGCATTAAAAAATTTTAAAGGCAATGTGTTGCTCACCACCCATGACCATGCCTTTGCACAAACGGTAGGGAATAGGATTATCGAATTAACACCCAATGGCGTTATCGACCGTTACCTCACTTTTGATGAATACATGACTGATCCAAAGATTAAGGAATTACGTAATAAGTTGTATTCGAATTAATCAAACACATCTCTTTTTTTGGTGCAGCTTGACTTATTCTGACCTTTTATTAGAAATAATCCAACTGGCGCGTTAAACACATTCACTACCTTTCTAGACATAGGATGTGTTTATTTTTAATTTTACTTCCCTAAAGGGGAAATGGTCTGCACACGAATTTATTTTAGGTAAAGATAAAATAGGTACTCACCACAATTAAGATGACTACAGCCCCCATCACTTTTACCTGTTTCCATGGTGTGATATCGACTTGCTCTGTATAGGCTTGTTCGTAGGCTGCTTCCCTCGGCATTAACTTTCCAATCAACAGCATTATCCCCACATTGAAGAGGAATAAAATCGCCATTATGTGCAGGAAATGCGGATAAGTCCCCCCATTTTCAATTACATAATCTTTTAAGACAAATTGGCTTATGGAATACAAAATTACCCCAGATCCCATAGCAACTTTCGCAGCAACGGCAGGAACATATTTTGTGAGATAGCCCACGAGGATAATCGTAAGAATAGGAATACTGTAACATCCATTAATTTCTTGGAGGTAACCAAAAAGTCCTTCAGGAGCGTTAGCAATAGTTGGTGCGATAAACATGGATAGCAGCGCCAAGACAATACCAAAGATTTTTCCTGCTTTGACGACTTGTTTTTCGTCTGCCTCTTTTTTAATGTATTGCTTGTAGATGTCTAAACCAAAGAGGGTAACAGAACTGTTTAAGGCTGAGTTAAACGAGCTTAAAATGGCCCCGAAAAGTACAGCGGCAAAAAAGCCTAAAAGAATCGGAGGTAAGACCTTGTTGACCAATAGGCCATACGATTGATCGGCTTGACTGGCGTCTAATGTCCCGCCAAAAATATAAAAGGCAATGATTCCAGGAAGGACCACAATGATAGGTCCTAGTATTTTCACGAAGGCTGCCAGAATTAATCCTTTTTGTCCTTCTTCTAGGTTTTTCGCGGCAAGTGCTCGTTGAATAATGGCTTGATTGGTTCCCCAATAGAACAGCTGTACCAACATCATCCCCGTAAAAAGTGTGCTGAAGGGGATGGCAGAGTCACTGCTTCCCATCGCTTTAAATTTAGAAGGATCGTGGTTGTAAATGGTTTCTATCCCAGCGACAATGCTTCCGTCCCCCACATAGGTCAATCCAAAATAGGGAATCATCAAACCACCAATCAAGAGCCCAATCGCGTTAACGGTATCGGAAACGGCTACTGCTTTTAACCCTCCAAAAATGGCATAGACCGAACCGATTAGCCCAATCGACCATACCGTTACGATTAAGGTTGTACTTTGGTTCATACCGAGAACAGCGGTTAGATCGAACATTCCAATCAAGGCCACTGCCCCTGAATAGAGAACGATAGGCAATAAATCCACTACATAACCACTTAAGAACAGTCCCGAAGTGATCGACTTGGTCATGGTGTCATAACGGCGTTCTAAAAATTGCGGTACCGTGGTTAAACCTCCTTTGAGATAGCGTGGCAATAAAATGGTCGCGGTAACTACCATAGCAATGGCAGCTAATGTTTCCCATGCCATCACCAGTATCCCTTCATTAAATGCAGAACCATTTAAACCCACCAATTGTTCTGTGGAGAGATTGGTTAACAATAAAGACGCAGCAATGACGGGGGCTGTGAGACTTCTTCCGCCTAAAAAGTAACCATCTTGGGTGTTTTCGTCTGTTTTTCTAGTAGCGAGGTAAGCCACAAGGCCTACCAAGAGGGTAAAGGCAATAAATATGATGAATTGCATGGTTTCGTTTGGTTTAATTCAGTTGTTTCCTCTAAAAGTAAGAAAACTTTGTGAAAACGAATGGGGTACTAAAAGAGTTGTGCTAGAATTTTAGCAGCTTGTTCCATTTCATCGTTATGAACAAAGACACGCTGCTGTAGGGGAGAGGTGACCCCAAAACCAGCCATGGTGGCAGATGCGCCTTCGTCTTTTACGACTGGGGTGATGTTGGCTTCTGCCAAGGCATTGCGAATGGCGAGGACGTCGATGGAGGAACCGGTGAAAAGATGTTGGTAATCAGATTGGGACATAGGGCGGGCTTTAGGATTTGTTGTATTTGTTGTTCCAAATGGCTGGATTAAAGTTTTTCCCAGTGGCAAAACCCGCATATAATACTACCGCAGCAATTGCCTTAAACATGAAGAAATAAACCATCCAGTAGGTAGACCAAGAAGTTGACTTACTAAAAATTGCCATGGGGGTAAGGGAGGTTGCAATCAAACTAATTCCAAGGAGGGTTATCAGTAAATTCCAAATGTTTTTGAATGGCCACACGAGTGCTTTACGAAATGGGCTTAAGTCATCACCCCATTGATGAATTAGATAGAAGTAATCGTTTCCTAGGGGAACAAAAAGCAACGGATCATCGGTGTCTTTAAGGCGAAATAATTTTGAAGGCGCCATAACCTTAAAGCCAGAGAGGATAGTGTCGTGTTTCACCTCTAAGGCTGCAATCTTGTCAAACGCCTCTTGTGGGAGGTCGTTCTTGAAGTATTTTAAATCGAGAAAACGCAAACGGTAGTCGATGCAAATGTCTTTGATGGTGTCGATATGGTAGATGTCTTTGCTTTCCAGTTGATCGAGGTCGAAATCGTTGGAAGTGTTTGATTGTACTATAAAAGCACTGACCGCGTCGAGTAACGCTTGATCCTGCGTTTTAGCATTGGCTAGTTTTTCGGCAATATTGGTAGGGTGGAAAACATTCATCATCATCGTCATTTACATTTTCAAGTAAAATTAAGGAATAAATCCTATACTTTTAATCCTATGGCTTAAATTTTCAACCGCGTTTCTTTAGCGTAAACTAGCGCCAAAGTCTTTTTCAAAACTTGCTTTTAGTTTGGCCATTACCTTGTCGATGTATTTGTCAGTTAGGGTCTTATTTGGATCTGCAAAGTGAAAACTGAGACCATAGGATTTTTTTCCTGTGGGTAAATTTTTGCCTTCATAAACGTCAAATAGATTGATGTGGGTCAAGATCTTGCGTTCTACTTTTTGCGCTGTTGCTTTTAATGCGTCAAAGCTTACATTTTCATCTACCAATAAGGCGAAATCTCTACGCGAAGATGGGAATTTTGGAATGGGTTGAACTTTAACATCTTTCTTAAAAGACAAATTGTATATGCGTTCAAAATCCAATTCCGCATAAACTACTTCTTGTTCTACAGCAAAGGCTTTTTGAATGCTAGGATGAACTATTCCTACTTCTGCCACTACTTGTTTTCCTAATCTTAAAGTTAACCCTGTGCCGAAAATATCTCGCTCAGAAGCTTCTTCTTTACAGCCGTTAATTCCTAAACTTACTAGAAGCGTTTGCACTGCGCCCTTTAAGCGAAAAATATCGTTAGTGCTGTCATCGGTGCTCCAAGATTCGCTATTTGCGCGACCACTAATGGCTAGGGCGATTTTTTTGTCTTCTTGATGTCCGTTTTCTACTTTTCTATATACTTTACCCACTTCATACATTTTCACATCGCGTTGTTGGCGATTTTGGTTGTAAGCTACCACCTCCATTAAAGAGAAAAGGAGGGAGGTGCGCATTTGGGAGAGTTCTTGCCCCAAAGGGTTTAAAAGATTGACTTTTGCAATGGCATCTAATTCGTTAGATAGCTGGGCGTATTTCGGTGTTGTAATCGAATTGTTTATGACTTCCTGAAAACCAAGTCCCACCAATTTCTTTGCGATATTTTGTTCAAGTACGAACGGAGTTTTCAAATCGAATTCAGGGTAGAAAGTCGTCATGCGGTTTACGCTTGCGATATTGTTGTAACCATAAATACGAAGAATTTCTTCAATAACGTCGGCTTCACGGGTTACGTCTACACGGTAGCGGGGAATGTTCATAGAGAATCCTTCTTCCGTGACATTTATGATTTCGATTTCCAGGGCGTTTAGGGTGGTAATGAGTTCGTCTTTAGGGATTTCTTGTCCTAAGACTTTGGTTATGCGTTCATAAGCCAAAAACAAAGAGGCGCATTCTTGTAGTGGCTGCGCAATAGTGATGATATCGCTTGTAATATCACCTCCGGCAAACTCTTGAATCAACAAGGCAGCACGTTTAAGTGCAAATTCTCCAATTTCTGGATCAATTCCACGTTCATAACGAAAAGATGCATCAGTATTTAACCCATGTCTTTTTGCTGTTTTACGAATACTAATGGGGTCAAAATAAGCGCTTTCTAAAAAAATACGGGTGGTGTGCTCAGTTACTCCACTGTTTAGTCCGCCAAAGACGCCAGCAATACAAAGCGGAGTATCATCATCACAAATCATAAGATCTTCTTCATGCAGCTTGCGTTCTTCTCCGTCTAGGGTAGTGAAAGGTGTGTCTTTAGGAAGGGTTTTAACGTTTATTTTTCCTTTGATTTTATCGGCATCGAAGGCGTGTAGCGGTTGTCCTAACTCGTGCAAGATGTAGTTGGTAATATCCACGATGTTATTTTTTGGGCTTAGTCCAATCGCTTTTAGGCGGTTTTGCAACCAGCTGGGAGAAGCTTCTACTTTAACTCCTGAGAGCGTAATCCCGGAATAGCGCGGCGCTAATATGGGTTCCTTTACAATTACATCGATAGGTAGGGAGGTGTTATCTACTTTAAAGGCGTTCGTGTTGGGAAAATGCCATTTAAAGGGGATGTTGCGCTGTGTACACCCGGCTTTTAAATCTCGGGCTACACCCATATGACTCATGGCATCACAACGGTTTGGGGTAAGCCCAATTTCAATGGTCCGGTCTTGTTCGATCTCAAAAAGCTCGGAACAGCGGGTTCCTGGGGTAAGCTTTTCATCTAAAACCATTATACCATCATGACTTTCTCCTAATCCCAACTCGTCTTCAGCGCAAATCATTCCATGACTGGCTTCACCGCGTATTTTACTTTTTTTGATTTCCCAAGCATTCCCTTCTTTGTCATAAAGGGTGGTTCCAACGGTAGCTACAGGCACTTTTTGTCCTTGGGCAACATTCGGTGCACCACAAACTATTTGTACGGGCTCATCAGCACCAATGTTTACTTTGGTTACCCGTAAACGGTCGGCATTGGGGTGTTGCACACAAGCCAATACTTCCCCAACAACAACCCCTGCTAAACTTCCGGGTATAGATTCGAAGGGGGTATTTCCTTCTACTTCTAAACCAAGGTCGGTTAATAAATCAAGTTGTTCTGTTAAGGGTAGTTCAGCTTTGATGAACTGTTGCATCCAATTGAAGGATATTTTCATGGAATATGAATTTAGCTACAAATATAAGTAACCCATTGGCAAAATAATAGTCCTAGCTAATGTAATTCCAGATGTTCTTATGGGTCATTATTTTGGCATAGGTTTGTCTTATTCTGGTGTGCATCTCTTCTTTCATTTCTGGATCCCCTTCTACTATTTTTTGCGCATAAAAGCGGGCTGTTTTGAGGATGTCCTGATCTTTCAAAATATCAGCAATTTTAAGTTGGAGTATACCACTTTGTTGTGTGCCCATCAAATCACCTGGACCCCGCAATCGAAGATCTACTTCTGCAATTTCAAAGCCATCATTGGTTTGAACCATAGTTTGCAAGCGCGTTTGGGCTTCTTGGGATCGCTTTCTACTTGACATTAAAATGCAATAACTCTGATCAGCCCCTCGGCCAACACGTCCGCGTAATTGATGCAATTGTGATAGGCCAAACCGCTCAGCGCTTTCAATGATCATGACAGAAGCATTGGGAACATTTACCCCGACTTCAATGACGGTGGTCGCCACCATGATCTGGGTTTTTCCATCGACAAAACGTTGCATTTCATATTCTTTATCTGCCGCCTTCATTTTACCATGAACAATACTTATTTGATAGTCGGGAAGAGGAAAAGAACGTGCAATACTTTCATAACCGTCCATTAAGTCTTTGTAGTCCATTTTTTCTGATTCTTGAATCAGGGGGTAAACAACGTAAATTTGTCTTCCTTTAGCAATCTCATCTTGCATAAAGCGAAAAACATCTAAACGGTTAGCATCAGAGCGCAAAACAGTCTTGACGTCTTTCCGGCCAGGTGGAAGTTCATCAATGACAGAAATATCCAGATCACCATACACACTCATGGCCAAGGTGCGTGAATTGGGGTGGCGGTCATGACCAATACATGTGGCGGTAGCTGATTCTTTTTCCAAAGCTTTGCGCGCTGTGCCACCCCAAAACGATGCTGTTCGTCAATGATAGCTAACCCCAGATTTCTAAAAACAACCTTGTCTTCAATGAGTGCATGGGTACCTATGAGGATGTGAATTTTTCCTGTTGCTAAGTCATCGAATAAGGCGTTGCGTTCTGCCCCTTTTACTGAGCCGGTTAATAATCCAACCTTAACGTCTATTCCTCCCAAGGCTTCGTTGATGGATTGATAATGTTGTATTGCCAAAATTTCTGTTGGAGCCATTAGGCAGGCTTGAAATGCATTGTCGATGGCAATGAGCATACTCAGTAGGGCGACCATGGTTTTTCCCGACCCAACATCACCTTGAAGAAGACGATTCATTTGTTTTCCCGTTCCCATGTCAAAGCGAATTTCTTTGACAACTCTTTGCTGAGCTCCAGTGAGTTGAAAGGGTAAATAGTTGTTGAAATAGTGCGTAAACAAATCTCCAACAACAGCGAATACATACCCTTTAATCTTTTGTTTTTGAAGACGGTTTTTTTGGATTAGTTGTAACTGTATGTAGAACAATTCTTCAAACTTAAGGCGTCGCTGTGCCTGATTTAAGGCCTGGATATCTTTGGGAAAGTGTGCATTAATGATGGCTTCTTTACGCGAAATTAACTTCAATTCCTTTAGCATATAATCGGGTAAATTTTCAAGAAATTGATTGCTTACTAAGCTAAAGAGGTTGGTCATCATTTGTTTCATAATGCGCTGACTAACGCCTTTGTTAACTAGTTTTTCTGTAGAAGGGTAAACGGGGTGAAGGGAACCAATCTTGGTGGCTTCGTATTCGGTTTCAAGGGTTAATTCTGGATGTGGCATACTGACTTTACTTCCATACCAAGAAATCCGTCCAAAGGCCACGTATGCTGTGTTTAGTTTCAGTTGTTCTTGCATCCATTTGTGTCCCCGAAACCAGACTATTTCCATGGACGATTGACCGTCGGAAAATGTACCCACCAAGCGTTTTCCACGTTTTTGTGGTACAATTTTTAAATTGGTAATTATACCTTTAATCTGAACTTCAGCATTGGTTTTTGGCAAATGATTAATGCGGTGAAAAGTAGAACGGTCGATATAACGATTGGGAAAAAAGTGGAGCAAATCTTGATAGGTACGAATACCCAATTCTTCCCGTAGAAGGTTGGCTCTGTTGGGGCCAATACCCTTTAGGTATTCAATAGAGGTTTGTAATGGATCCATAAAACGTTTGCCTAACTAACTTTTTACGCTAAATTCGAGTAACTTTTCATCAAATCCTAGTTCACCCCATGAAAAAAGCTCTTGTCATCTCTGGAGGAGGAAGTAAAGGTGCCTTTGCTGGTGGTCTTGCACAATACCTGATAGAAGAAAGCAAACAGGACTATGAGCTCTTGTTAGGCACATCGACGGGTAGCTTACTTATTTCACATTTAGCTGCACTTAACATTAAAGCGATTAAGCATGCCTTTACCCATGTTACCCAAGCATCAATATTTTCAAACAATCCATTCATTGTAAAGCAAAAAGGAAAACTCTTTAAGACTAAAATCAATCATTTTAATGTGATGAAAAACTTTATTAAGGGACGAAAAACATTTGGTGAAAGTACCCATTTGCGAAACTTAATTGAGCAAGAAATCACCCCAACCATCTTTAATAAGATCAAAAAAAGCCATAAAGAAGTTGTGGTATGTGTTTCAAATTTTACGCTTAACACCATTGAATACAAAACTCTTTCGGAGTGTAATTACAGTGACTTTCTCGATTGGATATGGATTTCATGTAATTACGTTCCATTTATGAGTTTGGTCATAAAAAATAAATTTGAATATGCCGACGGTGGCTTTGGGTGCATCATCGCTATTGAGGAAGCCATACGTCGCGGAGCAACCCATGTAGATGCTATACTTTTGTCGACTGAGGTACAGCAACTCAATCGAATGCGTTCTCGTAATGCCTTCGACTTAGTGCTATCTACCTTAGATTTTATGGGCGATCAAATCATCCAAGACAACATAAAAGTGGGTCATTTACTCGCACGTGAAAAAGGAGTGAGCGTACGCATGTTCTACACCCCAAAAGTACTTACGACCAATTCCCTTGTCTTTGATAAGGAAGAAATGGAACGCTGGTGGCAAGAGGGTTGGGAATATGCTAAAAATGAAATTACTTCAAGTAGTCCAAGCTAAGTTTTACCATCGCTTTTACACCATAAATCATTCCCGCATCATTTACCACAAATTCTGGCGTATGATGAGAGGGTGCTGTTGCTGGTGTAAGCCCCTCGGCAAGCCCACCCAAAAAGAAGAAAAACCCCGGGACTTTTTCTTGAAAAGCTGAAAAATCTTCAGCTCCCGTAATGGCTGACATCAACTCCACATTTTCTTCGCCCAAAGCGCTCATTAAACTCGGAACTGCGAAAGCTGTCAAAGCGGGATCATTGTACGTAAGTGCGGCAGTTTCATTGATTTCCAATGTGGCAGTTCCCCCATAGGCAGCTGCAATCTGAGGCACTAATTCTTTCATGCGTTGGGTGATGACATTTTGCATTACTTTGTCTAGGGTGCGTACTGTTCCTATCATTTCTGCGGTGTCAGGAATAATGTTAAAGCGAATCCCTGAGTGGATAGAGCCTACAGATATCACTGCCCCTTCTTTGGTGAGTTCAGCATTTCTACTGATGATGCTCTGCAGACCGTCAATGATTTTAGCAGAAATTAAAATCGGATCAATGCTTTGCCATGGGGTGGACCCATGGGCTTGTTTTCCTTGTACTTTAATTTTAAAACGTTGTGCTGCAGCGATAATCCCCTCTGCTTTGTAACGCACCACTCCAACCGGTGTAGCTGAATTAATGTGTAAACCATAGATAGCATCTACTTTAGGATTGTCGAGAACACCTTCTTCTACCATTAGCGATGCTCCTCCTTTTTCTCCCGCTGGTGGGCCTTCCTCTGCCGGTTGAAAAATGAATTTTACCGCACCGGAAAAGTCATTGTTTTTTGCCAAGTATTCGGCTACGCCCATCAAGATGGCCACATGGGTGTCGTGCCCACAGGCATGCATCACTCCAGTATTTTGACCGTTAAACACAGCGTTTACAGCTGACTTAAAGGGTAAATTATTTTCTTCTGTAACCGGCAATGCATCCATATCTGCACGAAGGGCTAATACTTTTCCCGGACGTTTTCCTTTTAAAAGACCGACCACTCCGGTATGTGCAATACCCGTTTGTACTTCCATGCCCAAGGCCCTTAAATGGGCTGCTACTTTTTCAGCAGTTTTAAATTCCCGATTGGACAATTCTGGTGATTGATGAATTTCATGACGCCATTGAACGACTTTACTTTCTAAAGAAGCAACAGTATGCTGTGCAAAAACGCCAGCAAACGAGAAAAACAGGAGAGTAGAAGAGAAAAATTTTTTCATGCTATGGTGAATTTTATACCAATATAGGAGGAAATCTTTAAGCGTTCAAATATTGAAAAAACAATAGTCGTTATTTTCTTAATGACTTTAGGCGAAATGTTTATAACTATCTCCATTCTTATATGGGTAAAATAGGGAAAAAGTAAATTTACATTGACTATGAAAGACCAACTAACTGCCGATTTAAATGCGTTGAACGAAGCGCAACGTGCCCCCACATTACATAAAGACGGACCCTTAATTGTAATTGCAGGTGCAGGTTCTGGTAAGACCCGTGTATTGACCTATCGCATTGCTTATTTGATGTCACAAGGGGTGGATGCTTTTTCCATATTAGCCCTTACATTTACCAACAAAGCCGCACGCGAGATGAAGGCGCGTATAGCGCAATTGGTTGGGGAAAGTGAAGCCAAAAATCTTTGGATGGGGACATTTCACTCCATCTTTTGCACGTATTTTAAGAGCAGAGGCAGATAAATTGGGCTACCCGTCCAATTTCACCATTTATGATACCCAAGATAGTGATCGACTGTTGAGTGCCATAATAAAAGAAATGGGGTTGAGTAAAGACCAATATAAAACAAAGCAAATTAGAAGTCGTATTTCTTCATTTAAGAATAGTCTTATTACTGTTCGAGCCTATTATAACGACGCTGATCTGCAGGAAGCAGATGCCATGGCACAGCGTCCAAAAATGGGGGAGATTTATAAAGAATATGTCGATCGCTGCTTTAAAGCAGGCGCTATGGATTTTGACGATTTATTGCTGCGAACCAATGAATTGTTAAATCGGTTCCCCGACGTTTTGGCGAAGTATCAAGATCGTTTTCGGTATATTTTGGTAGATGAGTACCAAGACACCAATCATTCCCAGTACCTTATTGTACGCGCTTTGTCAGATAAATTTCAAAATATTTGTGTGGTGGGAGACGATGCACAAAGTATCTATGCTTTCCGTGGTGCCAACATCAATAATATTGTCAATTTCCAAAAAGATTATGAAAATGTTGCCATGTATCGTTTGGAGCAAAATTATCGTTCTACACAAAACATTGTTGAAGCGGCTAATTCCATTATCAATCACAATAAAACCAAGCTAGATAAAAAGGTATGGACTGCGAACGATAAGGGCGCAAAAATAAAGGTACAGCGCTGTCCAACGGATGCTGATGAAGGGCGCTATGTCGCCGAAAGTATTTTTAACTTCAATATGCGTGAACAACTCAAACACGATGAGTTTGCCATATTATACCGAACCAATGCACAGTCTAGAGCCATGGAAGATGCATTGCGAAAACGCGATATTCCTTACCGTATTTATGGAGGACTCTCGTTTTATCAAAGAAAGGAGATAAAAGATATTCTAGCTTATCTACGTGTTTTGGTCAATCCCAAAGATGAAGAGAGTTTAAAGCGTATCATAAATTATCCGGCACGAGGAATTGGACAAGCGACCGTAGATAAACTGGTGGTAGGCGCAAAACAACATGGGCTCACGATTTTTGAGGTGGCCGAACGTGCTCTGGAACTCAATATTGGCGTTAATGGGGGCACTGCGCAAAAGTTGACAAACTTTGTGATGCTAATTAAGAGTTTGCAAATCTTTAATGAAACAGCAAATGCCTTTGAGGTAGCCGATGAAGTCACCAAACGCACTAAAATTGTTCTGGATTTAAAGAAAGACGGCACTCCTGAGGGAATTAGTAAAATTGAAAATATAGAGGAATTACTCAATGGTATCAAAGATTTTACTGAGGGCCAACAAGAACTTGCCGACGCGACAGGTTCGCTAACGGAGTTTCTCGAAGATGTTGCTTTAGCTACTGATTTTGATAATGAAACTACTGATGATAATCTACCAAGAGTGTCCTTGATGACCATACATCTAGCCAAAGGGCTAGAGTTTTCCTATGTGTATATTGTTGGGATGGAAGAAGACTTGTTTCCCTCCGCAATGAACCTTGACTCTCGCTCTGGACTAGAGGAAGAACGCCGTTTATTCTACGTGGCTCTTACAAGAGCGGAGAAAAGAGCCTTTTTGTCTTACACCCAATCGCGCTATCGTTGGGGAAAACTAAATGATGCTGAACCGAGTAGATTTATTGAAGAAATTGACGATCAATTCTTGGATATTCAAGTGCCAAAATCATCCTATGAATACAAGCCTTTGGTCAGTACTTCCATTTTTGGAGATCCAAGCCCTAACAAAACCGTATCACAGGTGCCTAATGCTTGGGATGGGAAACCCAATAACACACCAAATGCTTCACAATTAAAAAAATTGCGTAAAATTCAAGCAGAAGCACCCTCGAATAGTACTAAGGAAGAATTAATTCAACTCCCTACAGGAACCAAAGTGGAACACCAACGGTTTGGAAAAGGAGTAGTTGTTCTCGTTGAAGGTACAGCGAATGACAGAAAAGCCACCATTAAGTTTGCAGGAGTAGGGGAAAAGAAACTTTTACTGCGTTTTGCTAAATTGAAGATCATCGGATGATTACCAAGGTTTACACTCTTTTTCCAAGCTCTCCAAACGAACGCGACTTAGCTAAAATAGCGCTTGAGTTAAAGAAAGGTGCCCTAATGATCTATCCCACCGATACAGTCTATGCGGTGGGTTGTCTATGCACGAATTCAGTTGGATTGGAGAAGTTCATGCGTTTTAAGAACATTAAATTAGAAAAAGCCCCTTTGAGTTTTTTGTTCAATACAATTAGTGAGCTGTCTAATTATGTTAAGCCTTTTGATGCCAGTATATTTCGCTTATTAAAAAGTGCTCTTCCAGGTCCCTATTCTTTTATCATGGAGTCTAACGGGAAACTGCCAAAGCCATTTCATAAGCGAAAAACCATTGGAGTACGTATATCTGACCACCCCGTTTTAAGATGTTTGTTACCCATGCTTGATGCTCCCTTAATAACATCTTCGTTGCATGATGAGGATGAAATTCTACAGTACACTTCTGACGAGAATGAAATTCTTTCTGCTTGGGACGGAAAGGTTGATATTCTTATCCAGGCAGGCCCCGGGGGGAACGTTCCTTCTACTGTAGTTGACCTCAGTAATGACTCGATCGAGCTTGTTCGACAAGGGAAAGGATCGGTTGATTTTATTTAACAAAAAACGCTCCCCAAGGGAGCGCTTTCTTCTTTCGGGCTTTGTTATGTTTAGTTGGATGCAGCAGCAGCTTGATCCATACCCTTATTGATCAAATCGTAAAATTGATCCAATTTGGGCAATACCACAATACGTGTTCGTCTGTTTTTTGCACGTCCAGCAGAAGATCCATTGTCTGCTAATGGAACATACTGACTACGTCCGGCAGCAGTCATTCGCTCTGGAGCTACGCCAAAATCATTTTGTAGAATACGTACAATTGAGGTTGCTCTCCGTACAGAAAGGTCCCAGTTATCTTGAGTACCCTCAACTTTAATGGGTACATTGTCGGTGTGGCCTTCCACCATAAATTCTAGCTCAGGCTTGTCATTGATTACTTTTGCAACCTTTCCTAAGACCTCTTTGGCAGCTGCATTTACAGAAAAACTACCACTTCTAAATAAAAGTTTATCAGAGATGGAAACATAAACAACTCCTTTCTCCACATTTATTTCAATATCCTCATCTGCAATATTTCCTAAGACGCCTTTAAGGCTCGTCACCAAGGCAAGTGTTACCGAGTCTTTGCGTGTTACAGCGTCGCGAAGACTTTTAATTCGTGAATCTTTTTCTTTTTCAGACTCTCAAGTGATTTTTCAAGATTTTCAGCCCCTTTTTGTGAAAGGGTAGTGAGGTTACCAAGGTTGTTAATCAAATCTCGATTATTCGATTTAAAGAAGGCTAATTGTTCTTTCATTGAAGCAAGGCTGGCTAAGGCATTTGCTTTTTCGTCGTCGCAGGTATTTAATTTAACCGTAGCAGCGTTGAGTAAGTCGTTTGTGCTTTGCTGTAAAGCTTCCAATTCAGCATATTTTTTTGAAGAAACACAGGAAACCAAAAGAGCTCCACATAGGCCTAGTAAAAGAGAGGTTTTTTTCATTTTTTGAGTTGATTTTTAAAGATTTTTTAAAATTAATTGTTTTTGGAATTAAATACCCTACAAATCATAAAATTTACTTTTTCTTAAGAAAAAATATGACCAAACGATACTTTTGTGATGATAATAAGGTTTATTATTAAGGTTAGCTGACCTTTTATTGAGTGTGGATTTTAAGGTTGCATAGACGGCTAAATGCGCTTTAATGACCATAAAAAAGCCACTAAAGTTCCCCTTTACCAAATAGTTAATTCCAGCCACTCCATCTAAAATAAAACGTTGCAATAGGATGGGAAAAAGTTTTTTTTGAGGTAAATTTTTAACCATCATCCAGAGCGAATTTCGATGGTTATAATAGGTTTTTCTAGCGGAGGGCTTCAATGTAGCTCCACCAACATGATACACAAATGAATCAGCAATGGTCTGTGTTGTTTTACCTGCGTTGAATGCCCGCCAGCAAAAATCGATTTCCTCTTGATGCATGAAAAAGTCCTCATCAAAACCTCCCAGCTCTTCCCACACAGATCGACGAACAAAAAAGCATGCCCCAGATGCCCAGAAACAGTCCCCAGTGGTGTTGTATTGATTGGTGTTTTTTTCTAGCGCATTGAAAATTCTTCCCCGACAATACGGATATCCGTATTTATCAATGTATCCCCCTGCAGCACCTGCATAGTCAAAATAGTTCTTTTCTTTGTGCTGAAGAAGCGTGGGCTGTGCTATACAGACAGGGGTGGTTGTAAAAGCGGAAATAATGGGATTAAGCCAATTTTTTGTTACTTCTACATCATTGTTTAATAAACAATATATGTCTGCATCAATTTGCTTTAACCCTTCATTATATCCTTTTGCGAAACCAAAATTTTCATTTAATGGAATTGATTGGATTGTTGGATAGTGTTGGCTTAAATAAGTGAGTGAATCATCTGTCGAAGCATTGTCAATTACATATAAGTCTGCTTGGGTGGAGTAGCTAATAAGGGTAGGCAAAAACTCTTCTAGGAGTGCTTTACCATTCCAATTCAAGATGACAACGGCTAATTTCATTGGCAGAGCGTATAAGAGGGTAAATCTTTCAGAAAACAGTAGGCTTTTTTGGCATAATCCATTTGACAATAAATATGTTGCAGTCCATTAGTAACCATAAGGTATGTACTATCGATGCTTATATTATATTGAGCGATTTGATCAAAGACATTCTGGTTGATTTCAATGGTAGGAGCTTTGCATTCTACCAAAATATTTACGGTTCCTGTACTGGTAAAAACAACGATGTCATAACGCTTTGGTTTACCAAATAACTCAATTTTCTTTTCAACATTTATCAAACTAATGGGGTACTTTTTTCTTCAATTAAAAACCGAAGGCAATGTTGACGTACCCATTCCTCTGGTGTTAAAAGAATGTCCTTTTTGCGAATGACATCAAAAATGTAAGGTTTATTTTTCTTATTTTTGATTGTAAAGGGATAACGCTTAAAATTGAGTTGTTCCATACTACAAATGTGACGAATTTTTCCCATTGAAAGAAACACAAAGCATACTCTCTTCGATTGAAAAAGGTGATTTTTCACCCATATATCTCTTGATGGGTAAAGAAGCTTTTTTTATCGACCAAATCACTGAGCGGTTAATGTCTCGTGTTGTCGAGGAAAGTGCACGTGATTTTGACCTGACTGTACTTTATGGAAAAGAGACTACTGCGGATCAGATTATAGAGGCGGCAAAACGTTTTCCAATGATGGGACAACAACAATTAATCGTTGTTCGTGAAGCCCAATATTTAGAGCGAAATTTTGATCAGTTAACCCCCTATTTTAGTCATCCACAAGCCCAAACTGTGCTTGTTTTGTGTTATAAGCACAAGCAATTAGATAAGCGAAAAAAAGCTTACAAGGCCATAGCGAAAGTAGGTGTTATTTTGGATGCAAAGCCCCTTTATGAAAATCAGATAGGAAATTGGATAGTGCAAGAGGCTAAACAGTACGATTTTAGGTTTCATCCACATGCGATTGCTCTTTTGATTGCTTTTTTGGGTACTGATTTGGGAAAGATCAGCAAAGAAATAGAAAAACTATCGCTCAACATCGCTCTAGGGAGCGAAGTTACTCCAGACCATATTGAAACGTATATTGGTTATAGCAAGGAGTTCAATAGTTTTGAATTACAAAATGCTTTGGGTCAACGCAATTTATCACATGCTTTTCGAATTGTTCAATACATGGCAGGAAACTCTTCGCAGCACCCTTTTCCCCTCACGGTTACGGTGGTCTTTAATTTTTTTCAAAAACTATTCATGTACCATGGATTAAGCGTTCCAGCAGATGCCCCTAGCATATTGGGTATTTCTCCTTTTTTTATCAAAGATTATCAAATTGCTGCACAAAAATATACCATGAAGCAAACTGCTGCTGTTCTTGGTATTTTAAAAGAATTTGATTTAAAGAGTAAGGGTGTTGGTGCACAAAATTTACCTCATGAGGAGCTAATGAAAGAGATGATTTTAAAAATCGTTTCTGTTTAAAGTGCCGGGTAGCGTGTAGGATCACTTTCATGCATTACACCATAGACTTTCTCAATGATATCATCTAATGAAGGTTTAGAAAAGTAGTCTCCGTCTGAGCCATAGGCAGGTCTGTGGGCCTTTGCACTTAGGGTTTGTGGAGCACTGTCAAGTAAGCTAAAGATATTCTGGACATCGAGTAGTTGTTGCAAAATATAGCCTGTTCCTCCTCCGGGAACGTCTTCATCAATAATTACTACCCGATTGGTTTTGGCGATACTCTTTTTAATATCCATTTTAAGATCAAAGGGCAATAGGGATTGTATATCAATGACTTCTGCATCAATATCAAACTTGATCAATTCTTTTGCTGCTTCTTGAACCAAGCGTAGGGTAGAACCATACGAAACGAGTGTAATGTCAGTTCCTTCTTTTAAAATTTCGACGCTACCGATTTCCAACTTAAATTCCCCAAGGTTAGTGGGTTTGTTTTCTTTCAATCGGTACCCATTTAGCGATTCCACAACTATGGCAGGTTCGTCGCCTTCTAAGAGGGTGTTGTAAAATCCTGCTGCCTGAGTCATATTTCGTGGAACCAGTAGATTGATTCCCCTTAAAAGATGAATCAGTGCACCCATGGGAGATCCACTATGCCATATGCCTTCTAATCGATGGCCACGTGTGCGAATAATAAGCGGTACAGCCTGTTGACCTACAGTGCGGTAGAGATAAGATGCGAGGTCGTCACTAAGGGTATGTAAGCAATATAAAACATAGTCGATGTATTGTATTTCGGCTATGGGGCGAAGTCCGCGAAGCGCCATCCCAATTCCTTGTCCAATAATCGTTGCTTCTCTAATACCCGTATCAAAAACCCTCGTTTCGCCAAATTGCGCTTGCAAGCCTTCAGCTCCTTGGTTTACATCACCTATTTTTCCTACATCTTCACCAAATAAGAGCACATTATCCTTTTTTTCAAAGAGGCTTTTAAAGTTATCTCGTATAATTATTCGTCCGTCAACCAACTCTTCTTCCTTTGCATAGGCTGGTTCAACTGGAGGAATATTACTTAATTTATACTCTGATTCGCTATATAAGTGTGAATGCATTTTAGGATTCAGTTCAGCGAATAAATTATCTACCCAGTTCGAGACGACAGCGCGTTCAGAAGAAGGACTATTCCGACTAAAAAGGAGTGCTTTTCGCCCTAGATGCAATAGATTTTTATAGGTGATTTCTTGTAACGAATTTAATTGACCAATTAATAGTTGAATAGATGGGTCATTATTTGTTTGTCTCAATAAATCAGGCAAAAGTCCTAAAAGTTCTTTTTTCTTCTTTAGAATGGGGGATTGATAGGCTTTCCAAGCGGCAGTTTTGGCTTCTTTTGCTTCTGCTTTACATGAAGCTTCTATTGCTGTCAATTCTTTTTCTGTGGCGATGCCTTTATCAAGCATCCAAGAACGCATTTGAAGGTTACAATCATAATCCATTTCCCATTCTAAACGTTGTTTAGATTTGTAGCGTTGATGTGATCCAGAGGTAGAATGTCCCAAAGGTTGGGTGAGTTCATCAACATGAATCAATACCGGAATATGTTTCTCTCGCGCCAGCTTATCGGCCTTTTCATATGTTTCTACTAGAGCAGGATAATCCCATCCATTTACCTTAAATATTTCAACCCCTTTTTCGGTAGCAGTTCGCTTTAAGCCAGCAAGGGCTTTGGAAATACTTCCCTTGGTGGTTTGCTTTTCATTGTCTACAGAAATACCATAACCATCATCCCAGACACTCATTATAAGTGGGATTTGTAGCACTCCAGCAGTGTTCATCGCTTCGAGGAATATTCCTTCGCTTGTAGAGGCATTCCCTATGGTTGCCCAGGTGACTTCCTTTCCATTATGGCTAAAATTATCACTTCCGTTTATATCAATCGAACGATATATTTTTGAGGCTTGAGCCAAACCAACGGAACGTGGAATTTGCCCTGCTGTAGGGGAAATATCAGAACTGTGGTTATATTGTTTTGTTAAATCAAGCCAATTTCCCTTTTTGTCATGACTTTGGGTAACAAAATGAGCTCCCATTTGACGTCCCCCAGACATGGGTTCCTCCTTTAGATCTGGATGCGCATATAGGGCGGCAAAAAGTTGTTGTGGTTGAAGTAAACCATGGGCCATTAAAATAGTCTGATCTCGGTAATAACCCGAACGGAAATCCCCTTTTTGAAAATAGCGACTTAACACAAGCTGGGGCAATTCTTTACCATCGCCAAAAATACCGAACTTGGCCTTTCCCGTCAATACTTCTTTTCGACCAAGCTTACTACATTCACGGCTCAAAACAATGATTCGGTAGTCAGCGAGTAACTCCTCTTTAAAAGAGTTAAAAGAAATCGCAGGATTTGCTGCTTCTTGTGTGATTGGCATATTGGAATTTTAGGCAATGCAAAAGTACAAAAATTTAAAGCGGAATAAAAACCGCTTTAATTCGCCGATCAAAACCACTTACGACTAAACAATTGTACGAGTGTTTCGCGATCTAGGGTGAGAACAAACTGTATTTTTTGCGCATAATTGGCACGGTTTATTTCTAGCCCGGTGGTGTTATAGACTGGAAAATAAAACTCTAAGTAGTCGGGAAGTATGTTTAAGCGGAGTCCTGTGTCGAAAAGCAGCCGAGTAGGGGAGTCATCCTGCTTAATCAAACCAATGTCTCCATATGCTTCTACCCATTTCCAAAGCCCCATGCTAGTATTTGCCGAAATCAAATAGTTGTTGGCAAGTGGGTTTTCAAATTTTGTCTTAAAACCGCCTTCAGCCGGAATAAATTGCTGACTGTAAATCCCCGTAGTTTCGGATCTTCCCAAATAATTGTATTGGAATAGATAGTCGGTTGGGCGATCGAGTGCAAAATTGAAAAAATCCGTATTAAGGTTGTTTTTCCACAAGAATTTTCCTGCAAAAAGGCGGAGTGAAAACTGTCGTCCGCTATTGGTTAGATGTCTGTAATCAGCTTTTAGACTATATTTTCCAAATTTTGAGCCGATTTCAAAATTGCTCGATAAGGTGAAATAATCGAGCGCATTTTTATTTGAAAAAATATAGCGCAATCCAGCAATTTTATAATTGGGATTTTCAATCTGATTTATATTCTCTTCCCGGTGTACAGATTGCCAATACAATTGAAAAATCTCTCTGCGATTTTCTCTTAAATTGGGTGGTCTTTTGGCGATATAGGCTGCTCCAGTAAAGACTGTATAGCGAAGGCTGTTGTCATAATGAAAACTCGAGCCAGATATTCCGATACTTTTCAGATAGTAATTTGAATTTTGGTTATAACCGTTATAGGTAGCAGAAAAATAACCCGTAAGCTGTTTGTTTAATGTAGAATAAAATGGGTCAATCGAGAAGGAGAAGGGACGGCTTTTGAATGTTCTGTTATTTAAACCAATACCATACGAGAGACCATCATAAATATTAAAGTAGACTTCAGGTCGGTAGAATAACTGATTATAAGCTGTGTTTTCAATGTCTTTCAAAAAGTGAAACGAATGGGTTTAATGCCTAAAAAGCCGAGTCGTTTCACATTGTTTCTGGGATTGAATTCTGGGAATCTATTGACAGGATTAATGACCAGATAATCTGCTTTAAGTTTTGGACGTTGAAAAGTTGATCCAAGGGCTTTCGCCTCAAAATGCTCTGTTCTAACAAGCGAGTCATTTCGTATCCATCCAAGCGTATAGGGGATGGAATAATTGTTTTTTTCGTTTACTTGAAAACTGAGGATGCTGTCCTTTTTTTTGAATCTTGTAAAGGATAAATCCACTGAGCTTCGGTTTGAAAAATAGTTGCTGAACCCTTTCGCTTTATTCAAATTAAAATGATCAAAAAAAGCTATTTTCAACGCATTGCCAGTTAATTTTTCATGTTTGATTTTTTCGATGAACGGAGAAAGTTTTATGGCGTTGTTTTCGATGAAGTAATTCAAAATTTTTCCCATATGACTTGGATGACCAATTTGATCATTAAAACGAATTAAATCATCCTTTGGGCGAAAGAGTTCTTGGTGAAGATTTTTACGCAAAATATACTCATGAAATTCAAGGAAGGTTTCTTCGAAGGTTAAATCAGTGAAACGGTATTTATTCGTAAAATAACGAATTAGGGGTTGCCGCATAAAGGATTCAAGTAGTTTTGTATTCGCATAGTTCTTTTCGACATATTGGGTCATTAAATAGGTTTGTAATCCACCAAAAAGCCAATAATCTTCTCTAGATTCAATGGGAAGTACTTCTGTTAAATAATCATACAAATAGGTGTTCAGCGCTTTCAATTCAAACTCGAATTGAGCAGGAAATAGTTTCAAAATAGGCGGCACAAGAGTAAGCCCATAGAAAGGACGTTTGTTGTATTTTTCTTCCGAAAGAAGCACGTTTTGATGTGGATACTTCCCTAAACTTTTTTCTAAAAAGGCGTTGATTTTTGTGAGACTTTGGCTGATTTCATCACTACTTAGATCATCTGACTCAATATTGGTTTTAATTTTTTTATCCTTAAGGGAAAAAGATTTATACTGCACTTCCTTCCCTATATGGAAAAGCATTTTTTTCTTTGCTAATGCAGTGAATTGATAGCTTCTATTTTCGTTATTTAGAACGGAAGTTTGCTCATCAAGATTTGAATGTACTGTTAATTTTTGGGGAACCGTTAAAGTAAAATCAATATTACTTGCTGACATAGGAGCGTCTTCCAGATCCAAATGACTATTCTTTACCCATTCTCCATTTGACCGCTTTACAAGCGTGAGAAAGAAACTTTCCAACAGATAGGTTTCTTTATCAATGACGCCGTAGCCGGTGAATTTTCCATCAGGTAAGCGAATGACATAGTCCAATTCTAGACGTATGCTTTGCTGTTTTCTCAATGGTTTATCTAGTTCGATTTTGATGAGATCGATTTGCTTGTCATCACGTTTCCAGTTTAAAGGTGTATCACTTGAAGTGATTGAATTTATAATTGTTCCTGCTCGTTTAGCTTTTTTGGATAAGTAAAAACTTCGATTGTATTCCTCAACCAATCGGTCAGCTAGTGCACTTTTTGGAGTTCTATAAGCGTGTGCCCAATCATTCAAGTAGATATGGTCGAGTGGGGATTCCTCTAGGTTTATGAAAGTAATTTGTTGTTTTATATGTAATCGATTTTCTTTGCTATCTAAGTTGACCTTAAATTGGTAGTTAGGAATAGAATTCTGACCAAGAAGAGAATTACTCAAAGCCGATATGCATACAAGAAGCAAGAGATTTCGGATCATTCAGCTAGAAGTTTGGCTTAAGTTTTTCAACACGATAAAATTCATCCAGTAGGGAAAGGACCTCTTCTTTACTATCCACCAAATGAATAAGGTTTAAGTCATCTGAATGAATCATCCCCTCAGTGACTAAGGTATTTTTCATCCAATCAATTAAGCCCGACCAAAAGGAAGTTTGTACTAGGATAATGGGTATTTTTTTGATTTTATTTGTTTGGACAAGCGTCAATGCTTCAAACAATTCGTCGAGGGTACCAACACCACCAGGAAGAACGACAAAAGCTTGAGCAAACTTTACAAACATCACTTTCCGCACAAAAAAATACTCAAAATTTAAATTGTTTTCAGGATCAATATAGGGATTGGACGATTGCTCAAAAGGCAAACGAATGTTTAAACCTACCGATACACCACCAGCCATTTGAGCTCCTTTATTTCCTGCCTCCATAATGCCAGGGCCTCCTCCCGTGATGATGCCATAGCCTTTTTTAGCAATAGCTTCGGCTACATCAACCCCCAATCTATAGTAGGGATCGTCAGATTTTGTTCGAGCTGAGCCAAAGATGGAAATGCTAGGACCAATAGCATTCAGTTTTTCGTATCCATTGACGAATTCTCCCATGATCTTAAAGATCGACCAGGCATCTTTGTCTTTGGGTTTATAATCTTTCTTGTTGTAGGTTTTCATATGTTGTAAATTCTTTTTTGAGGTGAAGTGCAGTATGACTTTCTTTGATGTCTAGAATGTCCTCTGGCTTACCTTCAGCAATAATTGTACCTCCTCCTTTTCCTCCTTCTGGACCGATATCAAAAATATAATCAACTTGTTTAATTACATCTAAATTATGCTCGATAATCAATACTGTATTTCCTTTATTGGTAAGATTATTAAGCACTTCTAATAGCACCCTTATATCTTCAAAATGTAAACCTGTAGTGGGTTCATCTAGTATATATAGAGTGTTTCCTGTATCGCGTTTTGAAAGTTCCGTAGCAAGTTTAATCCGTTGTGCCTCTCCGCCTGAAAGTGTCGTAGAGGATTGTCCCAATGCAATGTAGCCTAGTCCCACGTCCTGTAAGGTTTTTAATTTTCGATATATTTTGGGGATGGATTCAAAAAAATCACACGCCTGATTGATGGTCATTTGCAGTACATCAGAAATGGATTTACCTTTAAAGCGCACTTCTAGGGTTTCTCGATTGAATCTTTTTCCTTGGCAGGTTTCACATTCCACATAAACATCTGGGAGAAAATTCATTTCAATCACCTTTAGTCCTCCTCCCATACAGGTTTCGCATCGTCCACCCGTTACATTAAAGCTGAAACGTCCCGGCTTATATCCGCGAATTTGTGCTTCTGGGGTTTGTGTAAACAAACTCCTAATTTCACTGAAAACACCCGTGTAAGTTGCGGGGTTTGATCGGGGCGTTCTTCCTATTGGACTTTGATTAATGTCTACCACTTTATCTAAGTGCTCGAGTCCCTCAATCGAAGTGTAGGGCAACGGTTTTTTGACGCCATTGTAATAGTGTGCTTTAAGAATAGGGTAGAGGGTTTCATTGATGAGTGTAGATTTTCCGCTCCCAGAAACACCCGTAACACCAATCATTACTCCCAGAGGTAGGGCAATCGTTACATTTTTCAAATTATTTCCCGTACAACCCTTTAATTTGAGCGTTTTACCATTTCCTTGTCGTCGAATCGGAGGAATTGTAATGCTTTTCTTCCCCACAAGATAATCGGCTGTTAACGACTCATTGCTTAGAATGGCAGATGGAAGACCTTGCGAAATGATTTTCCCTCCATTTTTTCCAGCATGCGGACCAATGTCGATTACATAATCTGCACGTTCAATCATGTCTTTGTCGTGTTCTACAACAATAACAGAATTTCCGATATCGCGTAAATCAATAAGCGAGTTGATTAAACGTTCATTGTCACGTTGATGCAACCCAATGCTTGGTTCGTCAAGAATATAAAGCACTCCAACCAATTGAGAACCAATTTGAGTAGCTAATCGAATGCGTTGGGCTTCCCCTCCAGAAAGAGATTTTGAGGATCGGTTAAGCGATAGATAGTTTAGTCCAACATTGAGCAAAAAACGCGTTCTCGTCTTAATTTCTTTGATGATCTCCTCCCCAATTTTCAACTCATTAGCGGATAGGTGTGAGGGCAATTGATCGATCCAGGTATACAACTCACTCAAATCAAGTGCAGATAATTCTGCTATGGATAGTCCATTGATTTTAAAATTCAATGCCTTTTCATTTAATCGGGATCCTTTGCATGTTGCGCAATTTTCTTGATCCATAAATTCGCTTGCCCAACGTTTTAAGTTCATTGAGTCTGAATTCTGATATTGACTAAGGATAAAGTTCTCTATGCCCTCATAATCAATTTTATATTTTCGCGATACGCCCAAGGTTTTCGATTCAACCGTGAAAGATTCATTGCCCCCTCTTAAAATAATGTCCAATGCTTTTGCAGGAATTTCAGCGATAGGATCAGATAATGAAAAAGAATAGCGTTGGGCAATGGTTTCCATTTGTTTATGTCCCCAGGTTCCTTTTTTATTCCCCAAAGGCTTAATTCCACCAGCATTGATGGATAAGGATGGGTCAGGGATAATTTTTGCGGTATTAACGACTTGTTGCACCCCTAATCCCTTGCAGCGTTCACACATTCCTTTGGGAGAGTTAAATGAAAAGGAATTAGGTTCCGGTTTAGGGTAGGAGATGCCCGAGTTAGGGCACATTAAATTCCTGCTAAAATAGCGTGCTTCTTGAGTTTCTATGTCCAGTACCATTAAAGTTTCATCTCCCTGATACATGGCAGCGATCATGGATTCACGTAAGCGTTTCAGTCCGTTTTCAGTTTCTGAAATCGTTAATCGATCAACCACCAGTTCAATGTCGTGTGTTTTATATCGATCGACTTTCATTCCTTTTGTGAGTTCAAGTACGACACCATCTACACGTATTTTGACAAATCCTTGACGGGCTAAATTTTCAAACAACTCTCGGTAATGTCCTTTTCGCGATTTGATGATTGGGGCCAAGAGCATCACTTTTCGCTGCGCATAGTCCGCAAGGATTAGTTCAATGATCTGATCATCCGTGTAGCTAACCATTTTTTCATTGGTTACATAGCTATAGGCTGTTCCAATACGCGCATACATTAGGCGCAAAAAGTCATACAATTCCGTAATGGTGCCAACAGTTGAGCGAGGACTTTTTGAGGTAGTTTTTTGCTCAATAGCAATAACAGGCGAGAGTCCATCTATCTTGTCTACCTCGGGTCGTTCAAGGTTGCCCAAAAACTGACGTACATAGGCCGAGAACGTTTCCATGTAACGACGTTGGCCTTCCGCATAAATGGTGTCAAAAGCAAGCGAAGATTTTCCACTTCCAGACAAACCAGTTATAACCACCAGTTGGTCACGCGGAATTTTGATGTCAATATTTTTTAGGTTATGTACTCGCGCTCCTTGTACATGAATGCAATTATCGTCTATGGTCATTATTTGCCCGAATTATCTATAGTGTTTTTCAATAGGTTGCTGCAGCATCGTCTCCCCTGGGGTCAGCCCCAACAGCTATTATTCCAGATTCATTTATGTGGATGGCATCTACTTTGCCAATAATTTTCGAAAATTTAGATGCTATGGAATGCCCTTTGCTTTGAGTGCCTCAATGGTGGTTGCTTCAAACCTCTCGGGTTCCACAACGAGGTTGTCTGGTAACCATTGATGATGAAAGCGAGGAGCATCAACGGCTGATTGCATATCCATTCCATGCTCATATACATTGAGGATGGTTTGGAAAACAGAAGTGATGATGGTAGATCCACCTGGAGTACCTACAATCATATACAATCGATTGTCTTTCTCTACAATAGTGGGTGTCATTGAGCTCAGCAGACGTTTCTTTGGTGCAATACTATTGGCTTCACTGCCCGTTAAGCCAAACATATTCGGTTCGCCAGGTTTACTGCTAAAATCATCCATTTCATTGTTCATAAACACCCCAATTTCTTCTACAAAAACTTTTGATCCATAAGCACCATTCAGGGTAGTGGTAACCGCTACGGCATTACCTTTTTCATCAAGAATTGAAAAGTGCGTCGTTTCGTCGCTTTCCACTACAATGATATCTCCGTGCGAAACATCAGATGAAGCTGTGGCTTTGTCTTTTGAATAGTTTTCCATGCGACTTAATAAATACGTTTCGTCCATTAAGTGATCTTGAGGAACAGCAACAAAGTCTGGATCGCCAAGAAAATGACTACGATCGGCATAGGAACGTCTTTCGGCCTCTACCATGAGGTGTATACTTTCAACGCTGTTATGCCCCATACTTTTGATATCGTAGGGGGCTATCATCTTCATCATTTGCCCTAGGCATATTCCTCCACTTGATGGGGGTGCCATGGAAATTAGATTCAATTCTTTGTAGCTAAATGTAATGGGATCTCGCCATACAGGTTCGTATGCCTTTAAGTCGTCTAGGGATAGAATACCCCCTGTGGCTTGCGTTTTATTGACCATGGCCTCCGCAACCCAACCTTCATAAAAACCTGCATTTCCTTTCGCAGCAATTTCTTTTAATGCTCTGGCTAGAGGAATGTTTTTAACAATGTCTCCTGCTTTATAACCCCTAGCATACAACGTTTCTTTGCCATTTACCTCGGTAAATAGTTTACGATAGCGGTTATAGCTTTTCGCCTGCTTTTTCGATACCACATAACCGTTCTCTGCCAGATCTATTGCGGGTTGAATTAACTCAGCTAAAGGCATTGACCCGAGCTTACGGTGAACTTCTAATACACCAGCAACCGCTCCAGGTATTCCAACAGCCAATCCACCAACCGTACTTTTCTTAGGAATAACATTACCTTCATCATCTAAATACAAGTCTTTTGTTGCTTTTAGCGGAGCCATTTCGCGGTAGTCCAATGAACCAATTTCTCCTTCAGCGGTACGGTAAACAAAAAAACCACCCCCGGTTATATTTCCAGCGACAGGGTAAACAACTGTAAGGGCAAAACTCGTGGCAACCATTGCATCATAAGCATTCCCTCCTTTTTTTAAAATATCTCTACCTGCTTCTGAAGCTTCAACACGAGCAGAAACCACGGCGCCTTTTATTGGAGGGATAGATGTCTTAGGGGTACAAGCCATAAGGCTCAGACACAACAAGAAAAGAAGTGATTTATTCATGATAAAATTTAAAACCTTAAAACTAAAGAATCTTCTGTTACTATTTCTCTAAAATAGAATGATTATTACTAAACAAACAAAGTTCTTCAAAGAAACGATGAAACTGGGGTAACATTTCTTCTTTATTTTGTTGTATTTTTGTAATCGCTCGATCAAAATGAGAAGGAAATGAAGTGCGTTTGCTCATATGCATAAGGATGTTTTCTAACCCCTGAATACTAGCGTATTGCACCAGCCAATTTTGCTTTCTCATGGTTGCAAACATGCCTTGCATTTTAATGGGTAAGTCCTCCATTTTTTTTGAGGTATCCTTGTAGAATGCATCGGCATATGTCTCCAAAGAATCGGAATGGTACTTTTTCCAGCTTGAAGCCAAAAAATGATCGTAAACCACATCCATAATTACGCGGGCATAGTGACCGTGTTCTGGGAATAAAAGCTTGCAATGCTGCCTAAAAATGGAATGTTGATCAGTGAATGTGTCAATAGCACGATGAAGTTGAATTCCTTTTTGAACTCCCAGACGATATTGATTTAACTGATTTCCACGTACAAAATCAGCAATAAAATTACCGAAACGGAGATCTTCATTCTTACCAGAGAGATAAATATGAGCAAGGAAATTCATGGGCTTAAATGTAAGTTTCTTTTGCTAAACTGCTACTATTTTTAGTGGTATACTATCCGTATATTTGAAAAAAATATCCATGACATTAATTAAATCCATTTCCGGAATTAGAGGGACGATAGGCGGTAAGCCAGCGGAGAATTTAACGCCAATTGATGCTGTAAAATATGCTGCGGCCTATGGAGCCTATATACAACGTAACACCTCGGAGGATCCACTGCGCATTGTGGTCGGTCGCGATGCTCGTATTTCTGGAGAAATGATTCAAAGTCTTGTGGTGCAAACCCTCATTGCTATGGGGATCAATGTCATCGATTTAGGCTTGTCAACCACCCCTACAGTTGAAATGGAGGTCGTTAATGCCAAGGCCAGTGGAGGGATCATTCTGACTGCAAGTCACAATCCAAAACAGTGGAATGCACTTAAACTGTTGAATAGTGCTGGTGAATTTTTAGATGCAAAAGCGGGTGCAGCGATTTTGACCATAGCAGAAAGCAATGATTTCCTTTTTGCCAATGTCGACGCCCTTGGAACCAAAACAAGCATTACAACGGCCATTGATAACCATATTGCTGCTGTTTTAGCGCATCCGTTGGTTAATTTGTCGGCCATTAAGGCCGCTTCGTTGTCAGCTGTTGTAGATGGAGTAAATTCTGTGGGCGGAATAGCTATACCTGCATTGCTGGATGCCTTAGGTGTACAGTGTACAAAATTGTATTGTGATCCAACAGGACATTTCCCCCATAATCCAGAACCATTAAAAGAACACTTAGGTGATCTTGCTCAAGAAGTTATTCGAGCAAAGGCACATTTGGGAATTGTCGTTGACCCCGATGTTGATCGATTGGCCTTTATGGACGAAAATGGAGAAATGTTTGGTGAGGAATATACCCTAGTAGCTTGTGCTGATTATGTTTTGTCTAAAACACCCGGTAATACTGTGTCTAATCTATCCTCCACTCGAGCATTAAGAGATGTAACAGAAGCAGCTGGTGGTCAGTATTTTGCCTCTGCTGTTGGTGAGGTTAATGTGGTTGCACAGATGAAAGCCAAAAATGCTGTCATAGGAGGTGAGGGGAATGGGGGAATAATTGACCCCAACTTACACTATGGTAGAGATGCGTTGGTGGGTGTCGCCTTGTTTTTGTCGCTCTTAGCAGAACGAAAATGTTCTGTTTCAGCGCTTAAAGCTACTTACCCAGCTTACTTCATGAGTAAAGGCAAAATTGAATTATCTCCTTCAATGGATGTTGATGCGCTATTACAAAGAATGGCAGAGCGCTACATAAAAGAGGAACCGCTGACCATTGATGGCGTAAAAATTGATTTTCAAAATGGATGGGTACACATGCGCAAATCGAATACTGAACCCATAATACGTGTCTACGCTGAAGCGCAAACGCAAGCTGAAGCGGATGCAATCACCACACGTTTTTCGCAGGAATTATTGTCAGAGGTTATTTAGACAATGGGCTTAAATGACTGTGCTTAAATCGATTGTGTAGCCAAAAATACTGACTAGGATCACGTCTTATTTGTGCTTCAAGTTTATTTGTAAATAAGTCAGTGATTTCATTTTCAGCGCATTGCGAGGGTCTTCAACCAACAAAGATACTTTGGCCGTGTAATAGCCTCTTTTAACTCGGTTAATTTCGGTGTAGTAGACCGGAAAGTTGAATTCTTTGGCCAAACGATCTGCTCCAGTAAAAACGGGCACATCTACTCCCATAAAGCTTCGCCAATAATTTTTCGGCTTAACACGAGGGGATTGATCGTTTATGAATCCATACAAAGCAGCTTTTTTTCATTTTGACTCGATCGAATAAATGAAATGGTATCGTGACGAGAAAGTAAATACGCTTTGTGTTTCTCTCTTGAACGCGAAATTAAACGATTAAAATATTTATTGGATAACGGGGTGTAAACACCATAGCCTTTCCCAATTAAATGATACCCAATACTGAGCATTCCTTCCCAGTTTGAATAATGACCAAGAAGCAAGATTACGCTTTCATTCTTTTTTTCATGAGCATTGATCAGTTGCATGTTTTCGAATTTGAACCGCTGCTTAATTTGCTTTTCAGAAATGGTTAGGTTCTTGATCATTTCTAAAAGAACATCACTGAGGTTTAGATAAAATTTACGCTCAATTTCAGCTCGTTCTTTCTCACTTAGCGCTGGAAAAGATAATTTTAAGTTTTTGCGCACTACTTTTATGCGGAACCCTACGACTTTATGAAGAAAAAAAGAGAGCGGATTAGCGATACCATAGAGGATGGGGTAAGGTAGTATAGAAATAAATATTAGCAGGGGATAAGCAAGTAAGAAAATCAGCAGATGCACCAGTGGAATATTTTTGGCAAATATAGCTATATTTGACTTAAACCGTTTATTATGTTTGGGATTTCCCCACAGATTTTCCTCCTGTTAATTTTTATTGTTTCTCTGAGTTATAAGGCTTTCAACGACAGTGTTTTATTCAATCGATTGAAGTTCAATGTTAGCGCGGTTCAAAATGGTGAATACTACCGTATCCTCACAGCTGGTTTTATACATGTCGATCAAAATCACTTGTTGTTTAATGGTTTGACCTTATATTTTTTTGGGGATAATGCCCTCTATGGACTTGGAACAATACATTTTATTGTACTCTATGTTGTAAGTCTTGCTATGGGAAACCTATTTGCATTATTTTACCACAGAAACAATCCATACTACAGCGCAGTTGGCGCAAGTGGAGCCATCATAGGGGTGGTGTATAGCAGCATATTGATGTTTCCAGAAATGAAGCTGGCCTTTATCTTTTTACCCATTCCTCTCCCTGCCTATATTTTTGGGATTGGATATTTGGTATACACACTTTTTGGGATGAAATCGCAGAGCGATCGAATTGGTCATACTGCACATTTTGGTGGAGCAGTTGGTGGGGTATTATGTACACTTTTCTATGATCCAATGGTCATTGAAAAGTCATTTATGACACTGGTATTGATGTTGGCTGTAACCATCACTGCAGGAATAGTTTTCTTTAGCAAGAATGACTAGTTCCCAAGCAGTTCTTCAATTTTAGCATCTAGTTGTGCTCCTCGAAGATTTTTTGCTACAATTTTTCCTTCTTTATCCAAGACAAACGCAGCAGGAATAGCACGAACGCTATAGAGCTGTGCAATAGGATCTGCCCAATACTGTAGATTAGAAACATGACTCCACGGAAGACCATCATCAGCTATAGCACGCTCCCAACTCGCTTTGTTTTTATCGAGCGATACGCCAATAATATCAAGTCCTTTATCGTGCATGCGTTTGTACAAACGCACTAAATTTGGGTTTTCAATACGACAAGGGCGACACCAAGAGGCCCAAAAGTCGATGATAGTTACTTTCCCACGAAAGCTTTCCAAGGCGATGCGTTCCCCACTTGGTGAGGGACCCTCAAAAAGAGGAGCAAATTCACCGATAGCAGTAGGATTTACAGGAGCATTGACAAAATTTGAAATCTTCATTCCAGATTTACTTCCTCGAATTCGATCGGTAAAGCTCATATAAATATCATTTGCCTCAGTTTTGTTTAGTACTTTTTGGCTTATGTAACGTTCTAAAATTAAAGCAGAGATATAGGAGTTACTTTTTGTTTGCATGAAGTTTCGTTCATAGCTATTTAATTTACTTTCTATATCCTTGTATTGTTGCTGTAAATCCTCGGCCAAAATGTTATCTTCCATCGAATTGGCAGATTGTATTTCTTGTACAATAGACTGCATGGCCTTGGCATAATCTGCAGTTTCCTTTCGATAAGTTTGTAAATCCATATTGGATGGTGTACCACCAATAATGGATGAACCAATGCTATCTTTGTATAATTTAATGTCTATATGGCCTTCCTCAATGATTATGGCAGAATTAGCCTGCGTTCCTTCAATAAAAAGAAAATTTACATCGACTTGGTCTACGTCACCGTTTAATTCAAATTTACCATTCACAACCTCAGTTGTATCAACGGTTTGCGGCTGTCCATTTGGCCCAGCTATAATGCGAAAAATCTTTTTCCTTCCGGTAGATCTGTTGACCCATTAATGATAAAAGTATTCTTTTCAATGCTATTGCAGGCTGTAAAAGCGATACTTAGAAGTAGGCTATAGATAATTGTCTTTTTCATGACCACAAAAATACATAATCCATGCCAAATAGACGAACACGAATTAAATATTGGCGCTAGCAAGAGGATTTTTTTCGCCTTATATTTGCCTTAAAATACGCTTATGGCAGGAAATCAGTTTGGGAAAATTTTTAGTGTTACCACATTTGGAGAATCACACGGTTCAGCCATAGGGGGAGTTATCGATGGTTGCCCAGCAGGGATAGCACTCGACCTTGATGCAGTGCAAACCGATTTAAATCGCCGTAAACCTGGGCAATCTGCAATCGTGACGCAACGAAAAGAACCCGACGAGGTTGCATTCTATTCGGGTATTTTTGAAGGTAAAACAACGGGAACACCGATTGGTTTTGCCATTCATAATACCAATCAGAAGTCGCACGACTATTCGCATATAAAAGACAGTTATCGTCCTTCTCATGCAGATTATGTTTACGATCAAAAATATGGTTTTCGCGATTATCGCGGTGGAGGTAGAAGTTCGGCCAGAGAAACAGCCAGTAGAGTTGTAGCTGGGGCGATTGCCAAACAGTTCTTGAACGATATTTCATTTCATGCTTTTGTTTCTAGTGTTGGTTCTATTCATTTAGAAAAACCCTACCAAGAGTTGGATTTTGCAGAAAGTGAAAAGAACCCTGTACGCTGTCCAGATCCAGAAAAAGCAAAGGAAATGGAGGCCTATATCCGACAGATACGAAAAGAAGGCGATACAGTCGGGGGGATCATTACATGCGTTATACAAAATGTACCTGTGGGTCTTGGTGAGCCTGCCTTTGATAAACTTCATGCAGAACTGGGAAAAGCCATGCTTTCCATCAATGCTGTCAAAGGTTTTGAATATGGAAGTGGGTTTGCCGGTGCTACATTAAAAGGCAGCCAACACAACGATCCTTTTAATGCTGACGGAACTACCCAATCGAACCGATCTGGGGGAGTTCAAGGAGGTATTTCGAACGGTATGGATATATATTTCAACGTGGCCTTCAAGCCAGTTGCGACCGTTATGCAAGCTCAAGACACCATAAACAATAAAGGGGAGAAAGTTGTCATGGAAGGCAAAGGACGGCATGATCCTTGTGTCGTTCCTCGTGCTGTGCCCATTGTAGAGGCGATGGCGGCACTTGTAATTGCTGACTACGAATTGATTAGACGAACAAATAAAATTTAGCGGAATGAAACAATTAGCTTTGCACTGGAAAATCTTAATTGGAATGGCACTGGGTGTTGTTTTCGGTTTAATCATGTCATTCATTGACGGAGGTGCATCATTAGTTGGAGATTACATAAAACCCTTTGGAACCATTTTTATTAACCTTTTAAAATTAATTGCCATTCCATTGATTTTAGCATCGTTGATTAAAGGTGTTTCAGACTTGAAAGACATTTCAAAGTTGTCCAAAATGGGGGGAGGACAATCCTAACCTATATTAGTACAACACTTGTAGCTGTAATCATAGGATTGTTATTGGTTAACACAATTAAACCAGGAAAATCTATCAGTTTAGAAACCCGTAAAGAATTGGTTGAAGCCTATGCAACAAATGCAAATGAAAAAAGAGAAGCAGCAGCCAAGCAAAGTAGTGCTGGTCCCTTACAGGCATTGGTCGATATTGTTCCTTCAAATATTTTTGCTGCAGCGACCAACAACAGAAATATGCTGCAAATTATCTTTTTGCCATGTTTTTTGGCATTGGAATCATCTTAATTCCTGAACAAGAATCGTTGGCTGTAAAACGCTTTTTCGACTCCTTTAATGCGGTGATTTTAAAACTCATCGATCTAATTATGCTTAGTGCCCCCTACGGTGTGTTTGCACTTTTAGCAGCTTTGGTCGTAGAAGCACCTAGTTTGGAGCTTTTTCAAGCCTTAGCGCTTTATGCAATAACCCTTGTTTTGGGGCTTGCAGCGATGATTGGTGTATATGCGCTGTTTGTTCGTATTGTGGTGAAGCGAAGCACTTCCTTTTTCTTTAGCGGTATAGCTCCTGCACAACTCTTGGCCTTTTCAACCAGTTCAAGTGCAGCAACCCTCCCGGTAACCATGGAATGTGTAGAAGACAAATTAGGCGTCGATAAAGAAGTGACCAGCTTTGTATTGCCCATTGGTGCTACCATCAATATGGATGGCACGAGTGTGTATCAGGGGGTAGCCGCTGTATTTATAGCGCAAGCTTTCGGATTAGACCTAAGTTTAGCAGCCCAATTGGGAATCATCTTTACAGCAACCTTGGCCTCTATTGGCACTGCTGCTGTACCTAGTGCAGGGATTGTAATGCTTGTCATTGTTTTGGCCCAGGCAGGTATTCCAGAAGCTGGATTAGCCTTGATTTTCGCTATTGATCGTCCTTTAGACATGTGCCGTACCGTGGTTAACGTAACCGGTGATGCGGCAGTCTCGATGTTTGTTGCAAAGTCTATAGGAAAACTTAAGGACTAATGAATATACCCTTTTTGTATCCCTTTTAAACACAGTTTAAGGAGTAAATACGCAATTAGTATTACTACCAACGGCATAATATAGGTTGTTGGACCATAAACCTCGACTGCGGTGGTGAAGAATAGCCAATACCCCATCTGGAAAAAGACCGCGATAAGCGATAGGAGTAAGGGTGTTTTGGCCCATGCTTTTTGTAATAAAAGGCCAATTGAGCCGATTGTACCACCAAAAACGCCTATGGCAAAGGCAATGGTCGTCCACAAAGGAATATTTGTCATAATGGCTTGCTCGGCTGCTGGGAGCTGACTGATTTCACTTGTACTCATGGTTGTCTGAGCATAGAAGTTGTAAATGCCCATGACATTCCAAAGAATTGCTAAAACAACAAGGGGTTTAAACCAAGTGGGGTGCGATGTAGGAGCGTTCATACTATTTTTTTTAATTAATAAAGGGAATGTCTTTGCGCTTATTCCATAAAACAATAAGGCTCAATATCCATGTGCCCACTGCCATATAGAAAAGGGTTCCACCATCTCCTTTTACTTCGATACCAAGTTGGGTGAGATGCGAGACTATTGCCCCCGCCATAAGGCCAGTGGCCAGTAAGGCGCCCAACCACGACTTTTTATTGAAAAGCAAAAGTATACTAGCAATCAATTCTAGAATTCCAACACCAATTCGTCCATAGGGTTCAATGCCTAGCGTGGAAAAAATATAGACACTGTCGGGGTGAGCCAAAAATTTGTAACGAAGCGTTTGAAGAAGGATGATCGCTATGGCGTAGCGAAGTACAAGTAGGATAGATTTGTTCATTTTTAGAATATTAAGGTTAGCGAAAGTTAAGAAAAAATAATTAAGTGCGCCTTTGTTTAAAAAGGCAGTAGATAAAAGCTTGTGAAGTGTTAAATGGGGTAGTGTGCTTTTCTTCCACTGACTTGATTAAGTCAAAGGACGGTGAAAAGTTGGCAGTGAGCGATGTGGCTGAATATTGTTTAATTGGGAGTCCACTGCATTTTTGTGGCCCATCCAACGAGAAAGTACTGATTAAAAGATGCGCATTGACATGCTCATGCACGATTTTTTTATACTGTAGAATATCTTCTTTTTTCAGGAGAAAATGAAACACAGCCCGATCATGCCAAAGCGCGTAATTTCGCCTTGGTTTGAACGCAGTGATGTCTGCTTCGATCCAATTAATTTGCTGTGCTTTTTTTTCCAAACGCTTTTTTGAGCGCGCCAAAGCCTCCCCAGAAATATCCAATACAGTAAGGTCCGTATACCCCCTTTAAGCAAATGATCCACGAGTTGACTTTCTCCGCCTCCTACATCAATGATTGGTGCATCTTTGGGAAGTTTCAAATCTTCAATCAATGCGAGGGAAAGACGGGGAATAGCTTGTGTCCAGCTTACTTCTGAAGGGGCTTTATCGATATAAATGGTTTCCCAATGTTTTTTTGTTCGGCTTTATTCATAAGTATACCCTGTTTTACTTAGTATTTCAAATATAGAATTTATATGTATAGGGAGGGGTTTGTATCAATCGCGTTTATTGATAAAGTGAACCAAAAATAATGGGCTTTTCTACATCAAAGAGACGATAGCGTTTGAACCACTTGAGGTTTCTAATCTATAGTATTTCAAATATTAGCCAAGAACCAAATACCCTAATTGTAAGTATAGTAAACGATCTAAAAACCGAAGAGGGGTTTGCTAGAATGTGGAAATAAAATACTTATATTACAAATCCAATCTTAAAATAACCTACTTATGAAAACAATTTCTAATTATTTGTAAATTTTTGACAACATGCTCAACATCTTAATCCTTTTTGTTGTTTTTGTATATGGAGGGTGGTTGTTGGGCGATCTAATCGGAAGATGGTTAGAATAAATTTATAATCACCAACCCCTGTTCTTCTTTGCCCATAACTGATACTCAAAGTCAATCTTAGTTGGATTTTAAGACAATATTAGAGGCTAGTCCAAAAACTTATGTGCAAATTTCGGGTCTGGGAGAGGACAACTTTCATGCTTTCCAAACCACTTATAACGATTTTTCGCAACAATGCGATAGATGCCGTTGGTGAAGCCTTTGGGGAGAAAAGCAAAAATGGTGAACAATGCAAAAACACCTCCCAAACGCTTAAGCAACATAAAAGTGGCTTCAGCCTCCATGGCATAGCTATAAGACTGATCCCATATAATGACAGTGTCAATTTCATCCAACTTAATGTTACGTTCCTGAGCAAAATCATTTGCCATTTTCCCGTTCAGTTGCGCAAACCGCAATTGATCCTTTTTGTCCCATCGGCAAAGTTTGTTGACCCACCAATTGCACATTACACAAGGACCATCGAAAAATATAATTAAGGGTTTCATTTGACTTTTTTTGCTGCTTGTACCAAATCTAGGGCTTCAAGATTGACCTGTGTTGTGAAGACACCGTAGTTTACAACTGCTTTTCTTTTTTCAATTGAATCGATGGTACCAATAGATTTTCCATCAAATAAACGAACCTGATCGCCTACCTTAAAATTCACCTTAGGTTTAATGGGTTCTGGTTTTACTTCCGCTTTGTTTTTGTTCTTGTGTTGGCGCATGCGAATAATGGGCTTTTGGGTTTCTTCTTCGGCCTTTTTCTTAGCTTCACGCTCTTTGCGCTTTTCGGCGGCTGTTTTCTTTTTTCGCTTTGCGTTCTCTGTTTCTACCAGCCGAAGTAGATCGGATACCAGGGAACGCTTTTTTCCGTTGTCAAAGAAGCGCTCAGCGACTTCATTTACCTTATTTCCCAATACAATCATTCGTTGATTATGATCATACAATTCTTGATAACTATTGAGTTTGGTTTTAATTTTAAGATTGAGTTCTTCTAATCTACGCCCTTCTTTTTCTGCTTTGTTCTCCTTTGCTTTTAGCGATGCACCCGTATTCATCATTTGCCTTCGCTCTTTTTGAAGCTTGGCGATGGTAGCATCAAAACGAACTTTTCCACGCTCAATTTTCTTTTTGCGCGATTGACTAGACTGTACGGGATGCCGTTTTTTTGGGCAACTTCAAAGGTAAAAGAACTACCTGCTTCTCCCATAACGAGTTTGAAAACAGGCTCTAATGTCTTGTTGTCAAATTGAATGTTTGCATTGGTCATATGGGGTAATTCATTGGCCAAAACCTTGAGGTTCGCGTAGTGCGTTGTGATAATTCCGTATGCTTCTCTATTGTAAAACTCTTCCAAAAAAGCCTCGGCGAGGGCACCACCCAATTCTGGGTCAGAACCTGTACCAAATTCATCAATCAAGAATAGGGTAGAAGCATTGCATTTGCGCATAAAATACTTCATGTTTTTTAATCGATAAGAATAGGTGCTTAAGTGGTTCTCAATAGACTGGTTGTCTCCAATGTCCGTAATGATTTGTGAGAAAAAACACACACGTGAACGTTCATGAACAGGGATCAAGAGCCCACTTTGCAACATCAATTGCAACAAACCAACGGTTTTTAGGGTAATGCTTTTTCCTCCGGCGTTTGGTCCAGAAATAACGATAATACGTTGGTCTTTGTCTAGGGTGATGTCCTGAGGATAGGTGGCTTTCTTTTCTTCTTGATGGGTAAGCAACAATAGCGGATGATATGCCTCTACCAATTCAAGCTCACGATTTTTTGAGATGATGGGTAGCAAGCCATTGATCGATTGTGCATGACAAGCCCTTGCGTAGATACTGTCTATCTCCGATAAATAGTCTTGGTACTGAATGAACAATGGGCGAAATGGTTGAAAGAAGGCTGTTAACTCACGTAAAATGCGTTGAACCTCCTCCGTTTCCTCGAACTGCAAATTGTTCAATTCTCGCGAGTACTGCAGTGTGGTTTCGGGTTCAATATAAACAATACTTCCTGTTTTAGAACTCCCCATAATGGCGCCCTTAACCTTTCTTCGGTACATGGCTTTAACCGCTAAAACACGCTTATTATCTACCACTGTCTCTCGGATATCATCGAGGTAATCGGCACTCGTATAAGTACCTAAAGCGCGCTGGAAACTCTGCCCAATTTTAGCGCGTATACTATTGATTTGCTTTCGAATACGTGCTAATTCTTCCGAAGCATTGTTGCGAATTTCTCCAAAACGATCGATGACTAAATCAACTTCTTGCTTTGGGGCTTTGGTTATTTCTATTTCACCACCAAGTGCGTTGAGGGTAGGGTAGTATTCCTTGAATTTTTTAAAAAACTTCAATAAAACATTAATGGTCTCATTAGCTGCGGCAAGCCGTCTAAACCCATCAATTTCCAAAATGCTATTGTCGATTTTTAAAAGACTAATCTCTTCGCTTAACGCATCAAAACCATGATTTGGCACTCTATTATCGTTGACAAAGGAGGCGGAGAATTCAGAAACAAGCGTCAATTGGCGTATGATTTCTTCTTCCTCACTAATGGGGCTTAGTTGGGTGATCTTTTCTCTGCCCAAGGCAGTGATGCAATGTGTACTAACCTGAGACAGAACAGTATCGAATTCAAGGTCTAAGAGGGATTTCTCAGGTATTTTCAAGTGGTGTTTTTCTTATATTAGCCCAACAAAAGTAAGTAAAATCGTGCAGCTACCGATACATCCCAAATGGGAAAAAGCCTTAGAAAAAGAGTTTATGGCAACTTATTTTGATGATTTGCTTAAATTTTTAGCAGAAGAATACCAGCAACACAACTGTTACCCACCAGAGAATATGGTTTTTCAGGTATTCAATAGCTGCCCACTTGAAAAGATAAAAGTAGTTATTCTTGGCCAAGATCCTTATCATGGTCCAGATCAAGCACATGGATTAAGTTTTTCGGTTCCAGCTGGACAGAAACACCCGCCCTCTTTGGTGAATATATTTAAAGAGCTAACGAATGATATTGGTAAAGCTTACCCCATATCGGGAAGCCTAGCCGCTTGGGTAGAGCAGGGCGTTTTTTACTGAATACCGTTTTGACCGTTCGGGCGCATGAAGCAGGAAGTCACCAAAAAAAAGGGTGGGAAATGTTTACGGATGCGGTGATTCAATTAATTTCCCATAAATCAGAAAATGTTGTTTTTATGCTGTGGGGAGGGCAGGCCAAACAAAAAGCAAAGCGCATTGATGCGTCAAAGCATTTGATCTTAAGCTGTGGGCATCCGTCACCGCTTAGCGCCAATCGAGGTCATTGGTTTGGGAACAAGCATTTTAGTCAGGCCAATGACTATTTGTCTTCTAATGGTCTTGAGGAGATTCGGTGGTAAGGTGATTTTTTACCAGTAAAACAGTTGCATAACCTCCAGCGCCTGCAATGGCAGCGACACCTAGTGCTCCATTTTTCTTTAATCCATGGTACAAACGGGTGGCTAAAATAGCCCCCGAAGCTCCAATAGGATGCCCCCTTGCTATTGCTCCCCCATAGGGATTGATGATCTCAAGGGGGGCATGGGTCAAACGTGCAGTCAATAGTGCCTGTACCGTATACGCTTCCATCAATTCAAACTGTGCAATATCTTGCCAACCCAATTGATGCGCTGAGAAAAGCGTCTCAAGGGCTTTCACAGGAAGCAATGGAAATTCACTGGGGTTTCCCCCTAGGGTAAATCCGTCAATGATTTCAAGGTATTTTTGAGGCGTGTTTTGTTGGATGAATTTTTCTGAAACAACAGTCAATATACTTGCACCATCTGCTGTTGGTGCTGTATTTGCCGAATGCAATGTCCCGTATTTTGCTTTGGCTTTTTGAAAAATTTCCCAGCTTAAATTACGCGCAAAAGGGTCGCTTTGGTGGTCCTCTGTCAATCGTAAAATTTCCTTTTCTGTAGCGTTTAAATACGCTCTTGTTTTTTGATGGCTGTTGCGCGACCATTCGTATTCTTCCTCCTCTGAAACAGCAAATTCTTTTTTTAGCTCAATTACGCTTTCTCCGATAGAATTTTCAAGTAGATCGCCTGGAAAAAGGGGGACGATCCAAGAAGCTAAACTCATCCTGCCAAGAAGCTTTATAATAGCGCTTTGGACGAAGGGAGTACGATTCTGCCCCTCCTGCAAGGAGGTGATGGGCTGTTCCTTGTTGGATGCGTTGCATGGCTAGTACAATTGCATCTAAGCCACCCACACATTGACGATCTAAACTAGTCCCTAAAACTGAGGGAGCTATCCCTGCGTTGAGCAGGCTAAGTCGTGCTATATTTCCTCCACCTCCGAGGGCATTGGACAAAATAACATCGTCGAGTGCATCGGCATTTAAATTCGCTTGCTGTATACTTTCCTTGATTAAGTGTCCTGCCATTTGATCGGCACTAAGGTTGCGTAAATACCCCCCGACAGGGACAACACTTGTTCTAAGCGCATTAGTGATGTAGGATTTAGCCATTTTGATACAAGTGTTTTAGCGCATTTAAGTCTACTTTTCCATTGGTTAGCAAGGGCCAATTTACGCATTGCTTTTTTGACTTAGGAACAGCTTGTGGACCTAATACTTGAAGTGCATCATGCTTGAGTTGTCTCCATTCATTTAAAGAAAGTGGCCTTTGTGTGATCAATACTAACTCATTTTCTTTTGCTGCATTGGCGCGTGTAATTAGTGCTATTTGCTCCTTTTTTAATTGATTCTTATACCATTGCTCAAGTTTGTCTAGCGAAATTACATGCCCCCCTATGGAAACATTTCGACTGCTTCGACCAGCAAAAAACAATCGATTTCGTTCATCTATACAACCTCTATCCTTGATTGATATAAACCCATTTAAACTATTGATAATATTATTTTTATCAATATACCTAGTGAACAATTGATTTGATTTCACCCAAAGATTTCCCACTTCGCTAGCGGGAAGTAAATGTGTGTCATCGTCACGTACTTGAACTACAACATCATTACATAGCGTTCCAACACTATCACTGAAATCAGTTGGTGGTTTAATGCTAATAAAACTGGTTTCTGATGTTCCAAAAAATGAATAAATTTTGGCAACAGGAAAAACCTTTTGCAATTTTTCTCGCTGACCATTGGTAAAATAAGCGCCGCCCACAAAGATGCATTTTATACCCTCTTGAGGAACTATTTTACCCGTTTTTAAGGCTTCGATGTAAAAAGTACAATGCAAGGGAGTTAACCAGAGTAGATAGGCTGTTTTGGGGTCAAGTTGATCAAAAAATCGAATGGAGTAGGAGGAAAACAATAAGGGCGACTGCTCTCTGTAAAGTGACTCCATTATCCCAAAAAGACAAAGCGAAGAGGTGAGGTCCCCCAAGACAATACCCCTTAAATTTGGCGTATCAGAATACTGTTCAGCAATAAGCTGAAAACTATTCTTCCAACTAGAAAAACTCCGCAAAATTCCTTTTTGATGTTTTAGCGAACCGCTAGAAAAGCAAAGGATTGAGGGCTCTTCTAGGGAAGTAGCATAACGATATACACCTTCTATGGAGGTGGGCGTGGTGGCTAGCGCTAAGGCCTCAATAATTTTTTCGGAAACTACACCAATGCTGAAGTTTGTAGCGAACAAGGGAAGGGCGTTGGTCAGAAGTAAGGCATACTTTTCTTGGGTAAACAAGAGCAACTCATTGGTAGGGTCAGTGACGCAATGTTGAAGTTTTTCTAACACCTAAAATCAATTATCCACCCACACGTTTTACCTCATGTCCCATCTCATGAAGAAGCTTCATCAGTTGATCGCGGTAATTGCCTTGTATGATAATTTCACCATTTTTTACTGTTCCACCAACCCCAACAGCATTTTTTAAGATTTTTGCCAAGGATTTTAGTTCTTGCACTTCCCCTCAAACCCTTTGATTAGGGTAACCGTTTTCCCGGCACGTCCTTTGTTACTGAAGTGTGCTTCAAGCCACTGTTTTTTAAAAGCAACAGCTTCTGGCTGCTGAAGTTCTGGGTCAGGCGCCAAGTTCTCGAATTGTATTTTGGCTAAATCGGCAAGGTTGGTTAATTTCTTTGGCATGGTAAAAGCTTCATTGCTGCTAAAATACTATTTTAGAGGAATAAAACGACAACAAATGCGCTTGCTTATTGCCCTTTTCATTTTCATTAACATCCATGCTATGGCTCAAGAAACAATTCCTCCGAATCTTCCTTATAGATCAATACCAACTGCAGCAAAAGACTATGGAGCTGGAAACCTTATTGTTCGTATGATCGAAGGCGCGGGTTATCGTTACCATTGGGCTACTGAAGATTTAACCGCATCCGATCTCGACTATCAGCCTTCTCCGGAGGGTAAGTCTGTTCGAGCAACCCTAGCGCACATTTATGATTTGACAGCTATTGTGCGCAACACTTCTGTACACGCTGTTAGCACGCGACCAACACCAGACACGCCGACAGATTGGCTAAGCCTGCGATTGCGTACGCTACAAAATCTAGAATATGCAGCTGAACATTTTAAACATAAAACCCCTGAGGAACTAGCGTCACTAGAAGTAATTTTTGAAAGAGGAGGAAGCAGTCTGCATTTCCCCTTTGGAATATGATCAACGGCCCACTATCAGACATCATCTATCACACAGGGCAAATTGTCAGCTTTAGACGAACCAATGGGAATCCACTTCCCAAAGGAGTGAATGTATTTATCGGAGAAACAAATCAATAATGGGCATAAGTAAGATTCACCAAAAGCGGTACGATAAGACCTTGGCATTCATGGAAAAGCACTTAGAAAAGGGGAGTAGCCTGCTCGACCTTGGAACTCCAAATCCGTTTACCCCACAATTGCTCAATGCTGGCTATGAAGTAACCAATACAGCGGGAGAAAATTTAGACGATGACTTTGCGCAGTATGCAAAAATGAGCCCAGACTGTGTTACGGCCTTTGAAATTTTTGAGCACCTATTTGCACCCTACAACATGCTAAAAGAAATAAAAAGCAAGCGTCTTATCGCCTCCGTTCCATTAAAATTGTGGTTTGCAGAAGCCTATTGGAACCCCAACGATGACTGGGATAAGCACTATCACGAATTTGAGGTAAAACAATTCAATTTATTGCTTGAAAAAACGGGTTGGAGGATTAAAGACAGTAGGTTGTGGACTTCACCAGATCCCTCAAAAATTGGCTTTCGACCGCTTTTACGCTATTTTACTCCCCGTTATTATATCGTTTATTGCGAACGCGTCTAGTTGTCTCGATCCTCAAAATCTTCTAACTTTTTGTCTTCCACGCGTTGGACAATAAAATAGATGAGGAGCACCAAAAAAAGAATCCCAAAAAGCATAGTCATCATTTAACCGTGACTGCTGTGCCATAGGCCAAAATTTCTGAACAGCCCTGCATGACCATGGAGGTAGTGATGCGCACATTTACAATGGCGTTGGCTCCCATACGTTCCGCGTCTTCTTTCATTCGTTGGAGCGCTTGTTCTCTAGAATCTGCTTGTAGTTTGGTGTATTCTGAGATTTCTCCTCCCACAATGTTCTTCAATCCGGCAAAGATGTCACTCCCAAAATTACGTGCACGTACGGTACTGCCTCTTGAAATGCCGTGAACTTCTGTAATGGCTTTATTGGGAACGGTGGGTGTGTTTACAAGTAACATAGAGATAAATTAAGATTAAAAATTTAGTATTAGAAAATAAGGGTTAAGGTATCAGTCTTCTGGGAATAGAGAAGCATCGATAGAAGGGAGGATGCGCAAGGCATTCTTGTAGTACAATTTTCTGAGAATATCATCAGGAAGACCCAATCCATACATCTTCCAGAAAGCATGTCGCTTTCGGTAGTAATCGAAGTATTCATCGTGGGTTTCTAGTACACGGAAATAAGTGTAATACTCACTTACATTATAGCTGTCTTTTCCAAACAGAATCCGATCTTGGTAGTCTTCAAAGAATTTTCGTGCTCTACGGGGTTGACGCCCCAGTTCTGCCAATACAGCTCCAATTTCAGTCATCACATTAGGATAAGTGTCCAAATGATCGCCCAAACGATCCAAATCGTTCCCCATCCAGCCCAGATGAGCGTTAATGAAGGTAGTGCTAGGGTGTTTTTTGAAAATATCATGCTGTTCAGCAATAATCGACTCAAAGGAAGGAACTTTGGCCGGATCGCGGTAACGACCTGGTTTTTGTTTTAATTCTAGCCAACGTTCATTGTATTTGTCTTTTGGTTTCCAAAAGGAAGGAGGCTCTGCGGAATGGATTAGGACAGGGAAACCTAATACTCCACATTCTGCCCAAATGGGGTCTAGCCGTGGATCATTTACGGCGATTCGATTGCCTTTACTATCGGTATCCGAAAGTCCCAAGCCCTTGTATACTTTAAGCCCAATGGCACCCTCTTGCTTGGCTTCTCGCAGAATAAACAGGTTGTTTTCAACAAAATCGGGTTCATCTATTTTTTCCCAGTCCAGATTGACAAAAAGACCAAAGCGGGTAGGAGCGTTCTCTTTCACATTTTTGAGGCATTTTTCTAAATAGAGACCACGGAAACCACTGAGGTTGACCATGAATGCCATATTGAGACCATCCATTTCTTCCGTCAAATTCGATAAATCTTTAACAGGCATATCGAATTGGTGATTGTGGACATCTATAAAAGGAAATTTTGCGCTAGTGATTGGGTTTTCAGGAACGACAAGAGTAGAGGGTGGGTCGTAGTCCTCAAAACTCATGATATTTTGACGATCTTGAATTTTTCCTATGATAAAATACGTTACTCCACCCAATAAAAGGATAAAGAGGAGTGCCGTAAAAAAAGTTTTTAACGAAAATAACTGCATTTAGTTCAAGGGAATTGAAACAGCCGTGGTGTCCCAGCGCATACGTAGTGTTAGACTTTCGTTGCCATCAAGTACATCTATGGTGAATTGTTCGATAGGAGTGAGTAATTTCGCTGAAGCCACGTTTACACGCATAACATCTTTGCTATAATTGGGTTCACTGTAACCAAAAGCGCCCGCTTCCTCGTTTAAAGCTACAATCCAATGATCATTTTCTGGAATTGCATACATACGATAAGTACCCGCTTTTAAATTGCGCCCAGCAAAAGCGATGTCTTGTGAAGTTTCGAATGTCGTAGCTGCATTTGCACCTAAACGCCAATATTGTCCGTAGGGAACAAGGGCTTTGTCTTCTTTAGCACCAAAAATTAAACGTTCCTTTTTAAACGGACGATGATAAACGATTTCTATTTTGAGATCATCTTTCTCGTAATTGACCACACCTTTAGGGCTTTTGGGGTTAATAAAGGTTCCATAAATTAGATAGCCTGCGAACAGTAATACTGCTATACCTAAAACGATCAGTATTTTTTTCATGATGATATTATTTATTCAAATATATAGATTTCTTGAGAATGGAAGGAATTAATTTTACTATTTTACATAATGTTAATTATAGTGATAATGCAAATGTAACTAATATACTATAAATCAATTGATAAAGGATTGAATTTAAAGTAATAAAATAACATGAATAATCAATTACAGTTTTTAGCAACAGTGTCAATTAAGGATAAAATCAGCCAAGAAGAACCATCCCACGTTAGGGTAAATGAATTGTGTCCACAATGCGAAAGCTGCTCATTGAGGTAAAAACGAAACGGCACCCAAACGGTGGCTAAATTTTGGTCTTGTTGCACAATGGGCTGTCCCAGTCGTTCTTCCCAAGTTGGTGTTGCGGGTCGTGTGGCTACTGCACGAATAAATTTTTCTAAATTATTTTCTACGACTATGGGTTGATTCTCTTTTACCCCTGAACGCAGTAAACGGGCTTTGGGATGAAAAACGGCTTGCATACCCAAGCTATCTTTGGCGTGAAAGGCAGCGAAAAAGGCTGTAACAGCGCTGTAAGCGTTTGATTTTTCTTGACTGTAAAGGCTAAGGTTAAACACACAAAAAAGAAATAAAAAATATTTTTTCATGCCTAAAAATACACATTAAAAGCCTGTTAATTATAATTTTAATGTCCTTCTATTACAAAGATTATTTACTCCAATATAAACCACTCCGCTTCAGTAGCTAACTGATAATTATCTAGTCAGATAAAACAATATGTAGAGAATTTGATTGCACAAAGTTACTTATCTTTTTTTTGTAATTTTAAGATAGTTTTGACCCCAAATCAATCCAAATTTATTTAACTGAAATCATCAAAAATACATTTAGCGGGTTTATTTGGGTGGAAGACTCAGGCATTCGCAGTCGTTTCCTATGCCGATATTGGCACAGGTTATCTATGCACGTCAAAACAGAGTGTCCATCAACTAACATGAACCAACCATGAAGACAATCCTCAAGTCCACTCAATTACAAACCGCTGAGAAAAGCTACATTGTTGATTTAATCATGCAAAACAATAGTGTTGCTGTAGAAATCATCCAATATTATGTCTCAGGTGAAGCCGAACAAAACAGCATAAAAGTAAGTTCCTCTCTACTTTCTGAGTTGATCAAAGTTTTGGAAAACTACCATGCCAACTTGCCCCTTAAAACCACTCAGGGAAGCGAACATTTGTCTGAATTAGATAAACAAAAAATTCAACGCTACTACCTCAAAGGCGTCTCCTTAAAAATCTAGCCTTACAGTTCGATCAATCGGCTGAATTAATTGAAATGGTATTGAGGAATAGCGGGATTGAAATCGTTGATAACGCACTCTCGCCCAAAACATTTTATTCTTGGCAGAAACATTATCGCAGAAGAAAGAAGCGCAAGGGATAACATAAAGTAATTTCCTTACTGACTTTAGTGTAAGCTTTCTCCCCTCTCCTTTTAAAATTTAGCATGCAATGTGGTTTTTTGATGTCTTTTTTGGTTTTTTTTTGATTTGGCTTTTTTACAAAGTTGTGACAGACTTCTAGAACGTTGTTTTCTTAGCGTTACGAGAAAAATGGCTGTATTCTATTTCTCTATCACTACCTGCATGATAAATCTTTAATGTACCGTTTTTTGAGCTGTTCATAGACAATTTTTTGACTTGTTCCCCCTAAGTCATTTTGTCTAACTCCTCGAACACTTCTGTCCAATCCTTGGATGACATGCTGTATTTCGTGGAGTAGGGTTTTTCTAGCCTCCACCACCAAGGATTGTCGTCCACTATTCTCTTCTCGAAGGTTTTTGTTGATTCGGATGGTGTAGGTTCCGTCGGAGTGGTTTTCAGTATGCCCTCCTTTGTTGTTTGGTCCTTCATAAAACTTTACATTTATTTTTCTTACTAATTCGGGGTAAAGCCGCTCTAGCTCAGGTGTGAAAGTACACCTTTCAATGGATAACGCTTTGCCGTATCCACTGTTTTGTTCTTTGCTAAACTAGCAATTCTTTTTTCATCCTCCAAAAGCCTAGCATTTGAATCATCAATCGCATACCTCCAATTGCCGTCCAGCCCAATAAACCACCCGGTCTCTTCTCTGGTTTCCCTAGCCGTTTTTCCTTGTTGATTTAATTTTTTAGCCCGTTCAAGAAGTCGCTTGGTCTGAGGGTTAAACGCCATTACCTCATTCCCAAACAATGCCTGCACATTGTAGCCTAATCGTTCTAGGCGACGTTTCATCTTATCGGCATCCACAAACACCTTTCTATTTGGAAAGGCGGTCTGAAGCCTTTTAATTAGCTTCTTATAAGTGCTTGGGTCGATTGCTCTAAAACGTTCTTTGCGGTTACCGAACTGAAACGGTACTTCGCCTACCTCTTGATTATTACCGTCTTCTGTAAAAGGATTATCGTCATTTAAGTCAGCCCCTCTCGCCTCTTCCTGCGCATCTCGCGTATCTTGTTGGCTTCGATCAACTCCCGCTTGTGCTGTTCCCTGTACTTCCTGTTGGCTTCCTCGTTCAACGCTTTCACCTCCTGTCTGTTCTTCGCCTGTGCGGGGAGGTGAATTTTCTCCCACTCCAGGTACTCCTGATAAGTCATTTCTGGCATTTCCGGGAAGTACCGAAGCAGGTGTTGTCGTATTTTCCGTACTTCCTCTTCCTGAATCTGCGCTGTCCGCTTGGCCAGTAGCTCTTTCCGATACTTCTTGGCTTCCTCTTCGGTTAGTTTCTTTTTCATTTAATAGGATGTTAAGGTTAGATTTGGTTGCGTTTATATCTGTAATTTCGTAAAATTTATCTTCTAACGCTACCACACCCTCCGTTTTTTTATTAACTAGATTTTGAGAGAAGCTATGATTCGCTTTACTCCTATTTTGCTATTTGATAAATAAGTAGTCGTGAATGCTAAAGCATTTCATACGAGGCGAAGCCGACTAATAAATTCTTATGTATCAAATAGACGCGCATGAATAAATTGTATTTTAGTACAGCAGGGCTGATGATAACTGCTTGTGGGTTGATGTTGTGATTCGCTTTACTCCTACTTTGCTATATGAGAAATAAGTAGTCGTGAATGCTAAAGCATTTCATACGAGGCGTAGCCGACTAATGAATTCCAATTTATCCAATTAACTCGCATGAATAAATTGTATTTTAGCACAATTGGTCCGAGATATTGATCTAACCCGTTTAAAAGAAATGATTAAAGGACAAATTCAACTCAGAGGAGGCAGCCCATTTAAAGAGATCATTATTATATATAAGGGTAAGGCTCAACGCTATGAAAAAAAATAAGCGGCATTACCCAGCCGCTTAATGGGGTGGGACGAGCCGTAGCCTTTCCCGGTACAAAGATAGTACAAAGATATCAATTATTTTTAACTTTTGCATACATACGCCCTCCTCTTTGAGGATGGCCTCTATGGTAAAATGCGGAATTTTAATTTTTGAAGGCATATGTACAAAATTTAAGGGTTATTTATTTTGAACACGCCCTCCTCTTTGAGGATGGCCTCTATGGTGCGGGGATAAAAAAGCTTTTCTGGCTATGATATAGGCAAACTTCCAATGCGGGTAAGTAGAGGACAGTTGATTGACATACGTCCGGACGGCTTCATTTCTACGTTGGAGGTTGAGGTTGGGCATGGTGTTATTTAAATGCATTATTCATGATATTAGAATTTGAAGGCTATTCAAAGATATAAAAACCGCCCGAATTGTACAATTGGGCGGTGAGTTCGCCGTCAGGTGTGTTTAACCCCAAAAGTGGAAATACAGTCATTTCTGAGCTGTGCACCTTGTGTTGTAATTAGATTTCAAAATGTATATTAGTACAGCACAAAATAAATTTTATCACAATACCGCTAGTTGTAATTAGATTTCAAAATGTATATTAGTACAGCCATCTCTGATTACGCAACCAGAGACAGAGGGTTGTAATTAGATTTCAAAATGTATATTAGTACAGCCGAAGAGCGTGTGATGTCTTCGGATCTTTAGTTGTAATTAGATTTCAAAATGTATATTAGTACAGCCCCGCGAAATTATCAACGCTGCAATTATGTGTTGTAATTAGATTTCAAAATGTATATTAGTACAGCTTTTACCCTCTAGGGTAGTGGTTAAAGTCAGTTGTAATTAGATTTCAAAATGTATATTAGTACAGCGCCCACTACCGTTTTTAAACGCTCGTCGGAGTTGTAATTAGATTTCAAAATGTATATTAGTACAGCTTGCCGTGTTTGGTTACTTTAACTCCAGCAGTTGTAATTAGATTTTAAAAATGTATATTAGTACAGCATATTGGCTACAGATACTGTAATAGAGCATGTTGTAATTAGATTTCAAAATGTATATTAGTACAGCCCCTCAACTAGAGCAAGTAACATTTAATGGTTGTAATTAGATTTCAAAATGTATATTAGTACAGCCGATCCCCACAATGTCTTTGATGAAATGAGTTGTAATTAGATTTCAAAATGTATATTAGTACAGCGCCAAAAACCCAATTGGCTAGATACAATTGGTTGTAATTAGATTTCAAAATGTATATTAGTACAGCTTGAGACCATTTATCAACGACTACTCAAAGGTTGTAATTAGATTTCAAAATGTATATTAGTACAGCATGTAGAAATCAACCACCGTTGCGGTTATAGTTGTAATTAGATTTCAAAATGTATATTAGTACAGCCCATCAATTGGACTGGACGGTTTTCTCCCGTTGTAATTAGATTTCAAAATGTATATTAGTACAGCAACATAAAATAAGCATCTCCCCTACGTTGCGTTGTAATTAGATTTCAAAATGTATATTAGTACAGCATTGACGATCTAATAGATAGCGGGGCTACTGTTGTAATTAGATTTCAAAATGTATATTAGTACAGCCGTCTTTTAAAATTGGACTTTGTGGTCCCAGTTGTAATTAGATTTCAAAATGTATATTAGTACAGCTTTTAACGCCTTTTAGTAGACGCTTCGCAATGTTGTAATTAGATTTCAAAATGTATATTAGTACAGCGTTGTCAATTGTAAATGTCGTTCCACTGTTGTTGTAATTAGATTTCAAAATGTATATTAGTACAGCCCCGCGAAATTATCAACGCTGCAATTATGTGTTGTAATTAGATTTCAAAATGTATATTAGTACAGCAATGTATAATGTGGTCTCTGTTTTCCTTCAGTTGTAATTAGATTTCAAAATGTATATTAGTACAGCCGCAATAGTAGTGCACGCCTTGAGATTCGTGTTGTAATTAGATTTCAAAATGTATATTAGTACAGCGCGTCTAAACTCAAAAGAAAGCTGTCATGAGTTGTAATTAGATTTCAAAATGTATATTAGTACAGCAACCTACCTTTTATAAATTCAACTTCTACAGTTGTAATTAGATTTCAAAATGTATATTAGTACAGCTGTGCTTCTTTCTGTAAGTCAACTTGCGCTGTTGTAATTAGATTTCAAAATGTATATTAGTACAGCAAGATAGTAATTAGATTTCAAAATGATATTAGTACAGCCAGCCAGATTCAAGCGCCGCTGATTCTTGTTGTAATTAGATTTCAAAATGTATATTAGTACAGCTTAGTCAATAATCCTAGATCAAGTTGCCAAAATAATTAGTACGATGTTGTAATTAGATTTCAAAATGTATATTAGTACAGCTGGATTTGGTTGGATTTACCAACGAAAATAAGTTGTAATTAGATTTCAAAATGTATATTAGTACAGCAATCATATCTTAAACAAGGAAGCTCTCTGAGGTTGTAATTAGATTTCAAAATGTATATTAGTACAGCAAATTAATTGAATTTATCAAAAATTGTGTTGTAATTAGATTTCAAAATGTATATTAGTACAGCTGGGACTAATCTGGGTTACTTTTTGGTAGGTTGTAATTAGATTTCAAAATGTATATTAGTACAGCATTGACGATCTAATAGATAGCGGGGCTACTGTTGTAATTAGATTTCAAAATGTATATTAGTACAGCTGCTGTTCAAATTTATGCTTTGATACATCAGTTGTAATTAGATTTCAAAATGTATATTAGTACAGCTTTTAAGTAAAAAGAAGGACCTTGGGAGTTGTAATTAGATTTCAAAATGTATATTAGTACAGCAACTGGCGCATCAATCAATACCACAATGAATTAGTTGTAATTAGATTTCAAAATGTATATTAGTACAGCGTTTTGACGAAAGTACAGCCACCAGAGCCTCAGTAATTAAAACAACCCCATAGTACAGCTACGCCGATAGCACCAAGAGCTGGGACATTGTTGTAATTAGATTTCAAAATGTATATTAGTACAGCAGCACCCTGCTAGGGTGCTGTTTTTGTGTTAGTTAGACGTATTAATCATTTAAAAAAGTTCTAGCTGCTGGGGCATTTCAGGTAAATCTTCCTTTTCTTGAGACAAAAAAGTTCCATCATCCCAAACTGTTTGTCAGTAATATGTAAAATAGCGATATGTCCTTTGGGCGGTAAAAAGCCTTTAACTCGTTTGATGTGTACCTCCATATTTTCCCGACTTGGGCAATGCCGTAAAAAGATACTCCATTGAAAACGATTAAAACCATCTTTTTCCAAACGATCTACAAATTGGCGGTAATGGCGTTTATCGCGTTTGGTTTCGGTGGGTAAATCAAAAAAGACCAAGATCCACATGATTCTGTATTGATTAAATCGGTCAAACAAAGGACGGGAGTTTAAGGCCCTTACGTTTCCCTGCATAACACTGTTGTAAACTGGCGGTGGTTTGTTGTACGGCCAGTAGCAATGGACTCTTTTGGCCGTTGATTTGAACATCCAAAACAGGAATTTTCAATAACCACTGCTTGCTTTCTTGATCGAGTTCCTTCCTCCCCTGCTCCACCAACGATACCACCAGTCCATCGACAAAGGGACGGTAGGGTTCCATCACATCATCGGCCAAACAATAGGCGTTGTATTTGTTGTGATGGTGTATCCCCAAGGTGGGCAATAGACCCGAACCGACCAAAGCTCTGGCGACCACCCCGCGTAAAATAGTATAACCGTAATTTAATAAGCCATTGGGGGCTGCGCCAAAACGTTCCCGTATGAAGTGAAAGTCATGAAACAAATGTTTCCAATAATAGGAGGCTGCTTGGGCTTCATAATTGTCTGGATCCCCATTTTTAACCATTTTACTTAAACGGTTTAATTTGGGGGAAAGATGATCATTCCGCAATAAAAGCGCAGCTTGATTGGTGATCTTTGCTTGAATCAACTGTTTCCATAAGCGGTCTTTCTTGGCTTGGTTACCCTAATTTGGTGCGCAAAATGTTCTTGTTGTAATGTATGTCCGTTCAGGTTTAAAAACATGCCCAAGGGCAAATGCTGGGCATCGCAACTAATCACAGCCACATTGTTGCCTAGCAAGGCGTTGAGTAAGGCTGACGTTAAGGTTAACCGATAATGGTCCAGTAGTACTATTCCAATATCTTCAATGGGTACGGTTTTTACCTCCTCCAACTTTGGATAACGCACCACCAAATGTTGCTTTTTGGGTACTGAGGTAGGCTTCATTGCCAAAATAAAGAGTACGTTTAATCATTAATAAATGTTAGGTCTCCAAGTATTGAAAATTTGAAGTCATAATTTTCAATAAGAAAATTGATTTTATTTGCATTCACTTTTAGTAAAGGTGTTTCTCCCTCAACTTCAATCAAACTTGATTGAGTTTTATATTTGCCTAGAACTTTTTTATTTCCCTAGTTTTCTCTAAACCTATTTTATCTAAAAGTCTTTGAAGTCTAAATCTTTCAAAACTATCAAATGAATATTTTCGATCATCAAAATCTTTTTCACGTTCACTTATATTTTCAATTGAAGTATCCTCTTTGATTTCTGGAATACCATATGTTTCTTCAAATTCTCTTAACAATGAGTCTTGTCTTTCTTTAACAAATTTTTTTATTTTGCTTTCATCTAAAGCAATTAAATGATCTTAAGATATACCCTTTCTTCATAAAATTGGGTTATTTTGAAAAGTCGATTTTTCTGAAAATCAACATTTTCCCTTTTTTCATATTCTGTGTCATCATTTAGCACTAGAACTTTTTGTCCAATTTTAAAAGTTTCGGTTCGTGATTTTTTCATGATTTAATTCGAACATTTTTAAAAACAAATGTTCATTAAAATCCTTATATTTTCTATATATCTGCGCTATTTGAAAGGCATGAATTGGGATCCATTCTGTAACATAATCCCCATGCCACTTTCTTCTAGTAATAATGCATGTGGGATAGAACCAGATTCGGCATAATATTGATTTTTATATTCAAGTTTTGATTTATAGTTAATTCTCTTTTTTACTTCTTTACCTTGCTTGACTTTAATACGTACCCTGCGTATTGGTTTTCCTTGTTGATCTTTTGCATTTAGTTTATCTCTCTCAATAATTTTCTTAATTTCAGGATCAACAATTCTTTGGCTGTTATTGATTACATCCTTAAGCTCTTTACGAACTACCCAAGAAAATTCATCATTTCCCTCTTTAAAAATCAATTTTTTGTTTTTATCTCTTATAGGTTTACCATTTTCGTCTCTTTTAACTTCTCGAATTTTTCCGATAAATGTATCTTTAAAAATGGACCCTCTAATTGTATCCCCTTTAGCTTTTAGAGGTATTTTGTTTTGATTTTGATCCATTACATACTCACCATTACGTTTGAGATATTGAATCTTGTTTCGCTTCCTAATATTTTTAAATGTTTGTTGTGTAATGGTGTCTTTTGAAATAATTTTTTGAACCAAAGTATTAGCATCAATCTCAGAGATTATTTTTTGTGCATTAAAATCTTCAAAATCAAAAGGGTTAATCCTTAACTTCCTTTACCCTTTCTATTCTCTTATACATTTGCCGTATCAACTTTAATCTGGTACTTCCATTTACTGGCAACATTGATAATACTGCAGCGTCCTTTACGTGATGCCAGTGTTTATCTCGATTTTTATCTTCTTTAGCACTTTGAAAACCATACATTTTTCTAAAGGCAACATTAATTGATGCATCAACAACTTCTACCTTTTGAAACTTCGTTTTCTTCCAATTCTCGAGCATACTTACTGGTCATTTGAGTATCAACAAGTTGTCTTCTAGCCCAACTTTCATTAACTTCTGTTGCTTCAAATCGCTCAATTTTTTTTTTCCAATAATTGAACTTTCGTTTGTAATAAATCCTTTCTCTTATACGTTTATTCTTATTGTTTTCATCTTCTTTTCCTCTTGCTTTTTTCCTTTGCTCATAAAGAGCTTCAAAATTGTCTCTCTTTTCTTTCCATTTTTCTAGTCGTTTGTCAATTCTTCCCCAACCCGCCATCATCTTTACTAAAATTTGGACACTCAGATTTACGGTAATTCTTAATGTCGTTATTGTATCTTTTAAAACATACGGTTTTATTTGCCAAATTATCTGGAAGAATGCTTCTTGGAATGGTATGTTCTATGTCAATATCATTAGAAAATAATTGAGAAATACTTATCATCTTCCCAGTATAATGCATTGTGCCTCCTGTTCCATCCATAAATTGTAACGTTCAGTGGCATCTTGAAGTTTTAATATCTCGTCTGGGGTTAATTGATCCTCCTTTGTTTTTATAGCTTGTTCATTCCAAAGTTCAAAAACAGAAAGTTTTTCTTCAATATTTATATTTGTATTATGATTATTACGATACTCTAGTAGAAATTCCTGTACTTTTCTCTGATAGAATTTCTTTCATTAGTGTAACGTATGTAGGCCTCTCTTTCATTATTGTCATCAATCTGTCCTCTTGGTATTTCTATTATTACTTTTGTTTCTTCATTAATCCATTCTTGAACAATTAATTCATTCACTAACTTTCGTAAAATTGACATTGATTTATTAAACATCGGATTCTTAATGCTTGGAATGATAGCGGATGGTAAAATCTCAAACACCTGTCCTGTTTCTTTGTCCAGAAACTCTTTACATTTACCATATTTATTATCCAAATCCGAATGATGATAAAGTTTTCCAATAGTTAATCCTAAACTTGTTAACTCACTTTTAAAAATATCACTTAGTTTTTGAAGCTTTCTGTAGTCACGTTTTTTGTCTTGGAAAAATTTTTGATATTCTAAACTAACGGCTTTTAATAGTTCATCTTTTTGGTCATAATCTAACCAACTATTTTTACCAAAGTATTTTTCGCACATTTTTTCAATATCCTCGAAATCATAATCTGTCAACTTATACATAAAATCATTATGAGCATATTTATTTTTATACTCGAGTGACTTATATTCTTCAATTAGTTTGTTGGTAATCCGATTTACTAAGCCTATAAATGAATGCTTATCCTTAGCGTTTTTTAATTTCTCATAGATTAATGGCTTTTTCATTTCCCAATTCAATCCAATAAATTCAGGTATTTTTGCCAACAAGACGGCTTCATTATATAAGAATCCCTCCATTAGAAATGGGATGATTTTACGTAATGCCTTTATACTTAGATTTGAATAACTATTAGGTAGACTAATTCTATAGTTTTCAATTTGTTTTGCAGAAATCCCGAATTTATCAGAGGTAAAACTTTTCAAAAAATCATCTTCAAAATCATGTAAAAAATGCCAAAAATCATAGATGCTATATTTGCCAGCTATTTTGTGTTCATATCTCTTATCATTAGAATCAAATTTGTATAAATCTTTTAAAGGTTCAATAACTTCTTCTCCAAAAATCTTAATCAGATTTTTACAGAAGGGCATTCCTGCAATATTAGTATAGTACTCACCTTTTTTGTTTATGGGGTAGTTATACTTGTTTTTCTTTTTTGTAATCTTATCTATTTTATTTCTTATTTCTTCAAATTTGAAATTCTTTTGTTTGGTCAGAAAAAACAAGAATAATAGTCCTCTAGTTGATTCACTTAAAGTAATCTTTTCATTGTTTTCAACTATCCTAATTGTATTGATAAAGCTAAAGGCCCTAAAAATCTCAAATAGTGGGTGAGAAACAGGACATCTTCTGCTCTTTTCCTCAAGTGTGCAATAGCCAATATTTCCCCATTGATAATTTCAAGGGTCTTTTCCCAGATTATGAATTTGTGTAACTGTTTAATAAATGAATTGGTGTATTTATTGTTTTCTTTTTTAACATCATATCCCTGTGCTTCACAAAGTGCTTCCAGTTCATTCAAGTATTCATTGCGATATGGATATTCATTTCTTGCTCTCTTTTTATTTTTAATGTAATCCTTTAATAATGTTTCGCCTACAGTTCTGTATTTTTTTAACGCTTCCCAAAACCTGTATCTTCACGTCTTTCAATTTGCTTTTTTGTTTCGTTATCTTTTTGTCCAATATCCTTGTAACCTCTCCTTTGAACAAGATGATAAAGTGCTCTTCCAAATTCATGAGGACTTAATTTTTGATCTAGCCCATTTACTCTAATTTGATATGGATTTTTATATTTTTTGCCATCTTGGTATCTAAAATCACAAGCTAACCAAGATTTAAAATTTTTGCTCTCAGGAAACAGTCTATTTTGGCCTTTTTTATATTTTCTCCAGCCATCTAGTTCTTTCATTGAAAGTGGAACCATCCCAATTTTTATTAGTAAATCAAGTAATTTCCATTTTCTGAATTTCCTAGATCTTTTCAAGTTTCTAGGCAATCTGTCCTCTCGTCTTTCTCTAGTTGGTGAAGAATATCCACCACTCTTACCCTTTTTCATCCCACTTTTAAATGTAATAACTCCATATTTTATTATCGAATTATTTTCTCTGATAAACCATCCTAAAGATGAACTTCCAATATCTAACCCTAGTATTTTCATTTTTTTATGTATATTTGAATTTGAAACTCTAATTACAACAAGGCTATACTAGCCGTAGAATTATTTCTTAAAGACTGCGACTAACCCGTGGTCTTTTTTTTTTATTTTACTCTCTTCACCCTCAAACAAATCTCAATCCGTTCATACATGGGATTTTGGCTGTACAGGCTTTGGATACGGGCTTCATAGGCATCGTGCCCGGCACGAAGTATTTGCGAAACGACTTTGTTTTGACTTCTGGGGAGATAGCCTAGCTTTTTCCCTTTATAAGCAACGACAACTGCGTTTTCGTCATAGCGATTATCGGGTTCAGGCAATAGGTCTAACAACTGTCCTATTTCGAGTTTTTTCCAAACTTCTAGGACTTCGTAGTATTGTAATCCAGCAATGTAACAATGGAGAAAGTAGGTCGACATAAGGGGCAAAATTTAAGATTCAGGACTTTCAATATACACAATTTTGTTAAAAACCCTGTGAACAATCTCCCTATTGATAGGGTAAAACGGGTTTAGAAAGCCCTAACTTTATCTAAAAGCACTAGCCATGAACGATCGACCCAATGATTTAATCCGTATTCGACCCGAAATCAAGAAAACCCAACAGTTTTCCACCATGCGTCCAGAAGAGCGTTTTCAGAATGAAACCCTCCGCCCTATCTTAAAATTACAAAACCCGTTGTTTATTGCTGTTTTCCACAACTACATCGAAAAGCGCAAGGGGTGTTTTACGATTTAGGCTTAGAAAAAAAGTTAGCCTATATCGAAAGCAGCTTAATCAAAGACCAAAAGTTTCGCAATTCCATCAAGGGGTTGATCATCGGGCATTTTACGGTGGAAGAATACACTCTCTATGCGCTGAATTCTTCCTCCCTAAACAAACGTATGATGAACATGGTCATTGAACGGTTAAAAGACCAGGTACAGCTGTTTGAAGCCCCGCCAAGTAAAATTTCCAAGGTCGGCTAAGTTTAGAGCAAAGAAACCCCGTTTAAATCGGTGGTTAAAACACTGCTCATATAGTCGAAAAACGGACGAACAGCTTGAAAATCGGCATTGACTTGCTGAAGGAAGTTCTTGGACAGCACTTCCTTATCGCTGTAGCGCTTGGTAAAGAGATAGGCTTTCTTTTTAATCAAATCAATATTGGGATCTTCTTTCGAAAAGCCTTTGGGCGCTGTCTTTACTTCTTCCCCTTCAAGGCTTCCCCAAACCTTTTTAAAGTTGGGTTCCGTCATGATATCACGGAATTCCTCAGCGTCGATTTCCATTTCTTTGCGGATGCGTTTTAGGTCGTCTTTGTCGGGATTCCAAAAGCCGGTGGCAATAAAATTATCGCCGGGTTTTAGGTGGAGGTAATAACCGCCCCGCAACGCTGGTTTCTCGCGGTGAAAGGATATCCCGAAATGGGTTTTAAAGGGGGTTTTATCTTTGGAAAAGCGCACGTCGCGGTACAAACGAAAGAGCTTGTATCGGTCGATACTGTCGTGTTCGTTCATGGCTTCCACCAAGTCGGCAGAGAATTGCTTCATTTCGGCTTCCAAGGCTTTAAAACGCTTCTTTTGCGGGGCAAACCACTCGCGGTTGTTGTTGGTTGCTAATTCAGCGAAAAAGCTTAAAATATCGGGGTTTAATGGAGGTGTCATGGGCTAATTATTTGATGCTGTTCATCCAGCGGTTGACTTTATCCTCTAAAAGCGCCAAGGGCATACTACCCGACTCTAACACGATACGATGAAAGGCGCGAATATCAAATTGTTCCCCCAAGCGATTTTCGGCTTCTTGGCGAAGCTCGCGGATTTTGAGCTGTCCAATCTTGTAGGAAAGCGCCTGCCCGGGATTCGCCATATAACGTTCAATTTCCGAAGTGATCTTTACCTCCGACTCCGATTCGTTTTCCAAGGAATATTGAATGGCTTGTTCGCGGGTCCAGCCTTTGGCATGCAAGCCGGTATCAACCACCAAACGAATGGCGCGGTGCATTTCTGCTGCAAGCATACCAAAGTACTGATAGGGGTCTTCATACAGCCCTAACTCCTTCCCTAGCGATTCGGTGTATAAGGCCCAGCCTTCGCCATAGGCACTGTACCAAAGATTTTTTCTAAAGGAAGGAGTGACGTGTTTTCTTGCTGTAAAGAAATCTGAAAGTGGTGTCCTGGAATGGCTTCATGCAAGAACAAATCTTCGTCTTGGTGCGTGTTGTAGGTCTTTACGTTGCGAATGGGGACATAGAAAATCCCTGGGCGACTCCCGTCCATGGAGCCTGAATTATATTCTGCACTGGCTGAAGCTTCTCTAAAAGCTTCGGTTCTTCGTACTTCAAAAGGGGTTTTAGGTTGAAGTGAAAAAAGCTCATTTACTTTGGGAATCACCTTTTGGTGGATGGCGTTAAAGTTATCAATTACCTGTTGTGGCTCGTCAAAAGGCATCAGCGGTGCATGGGTGCGCACATGATCGAAAAAGCCATTAAATCACCTTCAAAACCCAACGGTGGTCTTCACTTCCTCCATGGCGGTACGTATGCGGGCCACTTCGTCTAAGCCCAATTGGTGGATTTCCTCGGGGGTCATATTGGTGGTTGTATAACGCTTGATGGCATGCTGATAATAGGCATCGCCGCCTTCCAAGGCGTCATAACCGCTACTGCTTCTACCCGCTGCTTTATAGTCCTTGGCCATAAAGTCGTGCAACTGTTGATAGGCAGGAACGATTTTATCTTGAATCAATGCGGTATAGGCTGTAGTGAGTCTGGCTTTCTCCTCTTCGCTGAATTCCGCCGGGAGTTGCTTAATGGGAGCATAGAACAAATGCGCTTCTGGGGTGTCGGTAATCATTTGCGCTAACTGTGGCAATACCTTCTCGATAAGCGCAGTGGGAGTACCCAGCCTTTTTCCATGCCTTGACGCATTTTATCTTCAGCCGACTGCATCCAGGCCAAATACCCTTCAACACGCACCAACCAATTGCGGTAATCTTGCAACGGTGTTAAACGGTTGCGCACCCTGTCCACTAGCCAATTGCCCAAAACTCAAATGAAAGGACCACATTTGGTCGATGGGCATCAGGTCTTTTAAATACTCTTTTTCGGCCAAAGCAATATCGATCTCCCATGCCATAAGGGCTTTGCTTAAGCGTTGATCTTCTGAGAGGATTTCGTCGGAAAAAGTGGCCAGTTTATTTTTATAGTGGGTGTAGTGCGCTACTTCTTTTGCAGCAAATTCTTCCGACAAATAATTGGGTAAGGTGTCGTTATAACGGCTTTCTCCTAAATAAGTGGAAGGTAAACGATACAAGGCCAAATTGGCCTGATAAGCTTCTTCTAGGAAAGCGTCAAAGTCAGCAGCGGTTGTTTTAGGCGCCGTTGAACAAGCAGTAAAAGCAAGTACTAAATGGAGGAAAAGGAGTTTTTTCATGTTGTTTATGTTTGCTTAAAACTACAAAGAAAAACAACACCTTTTGGCAAATTTAACGCTTCCGTTCCTCTAGTGTTCGTACAATATCACTCAACTGATATCCTTTGGCTTGCAATAAAATGAGGTAGTGGAAGAGTAAATCGGCGCTCTCATTCAAGAAAAGCGCTTCATCATTATCTTTGGCTTCGATCACGGTTTCCACGGCTTCCTCTCCTACTTTTTGAGCAATTTTATTGATGCCTTTTCGAAAGAGGGAAGCAACATAACTATCGTCCTCGTCAGCAGCTTTTCGCTGAGCGATGGTATCTTCCAATGCTGTAAGAAAGCCATAACGCGCTATGTTTTCTTCACCCCAGCAAGTGTCCGTGCCTTTGTGGCAAGTGGGTCCTTGTGGTACAGCTTGCACCAATAGGGTATCTTGGTCGCAATCGACTTTTAAATCGATAAGTTGTAAATAATGACCACTCTCCTCCCCTTTGGTCCACAAACGTTGCTTTGAACGGCTAAAAAAAGGTCACCTTTCCACTTTTTTGGGTGTGCTGTAGGGCTTCTTCATTCATATAGCCCAACATCAAAACGGTTTTTGTGGTGGCGTCTTGTATGATAGCGGGTAATAGTCCGTCGGGAGATTTTGAAAAATTGAGTTCCATAGGTTTATAATCTTACAGCTATCTGCTGTTGTTTGAGTTGTTGTTTTAAATCGGGGATACTAATTTCCCCAAAGTGAAATATACTGGCGGCTAGGGCAGCGTCGGCCTTGCCTTTGGTAAACGTATCGATAAAGTGTTCCACCTTCCCTGCTCCTCCAGAAGCGATGATGGGGATGTTGACTTCTTGGGAAAGTCGTGCTAAGGCATGGTTGGCAAAGCCTGCTTTTGTTCCGTCGTGATCCATGGAGGTAAAGAGAATTTCTCCAGCGCCACGTTGTTCCACTTCTTTGGCCCAGTCGAAAAGCTTAATTTCGGTAGGAACTTTCCCCCCTACCAAGTGCACCAACCATTCCCCGTCGACTTGTTTCGCATCGATAGCCACCACCACACATTGACTCCCAAATTGCGTCGCCAATTCGTTGATTAATTCAGGTCGTTTAACAGCAGCCGAGTTGATGGACACTTTGTCGGCACCATTCTTTAGCAAGATATCCACATCTTCTACGGAGGCTATACCTCCGCCAACGGTAAAGGGAATATCAATGGCTTCAGCTACCTTTAAGACGAGTGCTGCCAAAGTTTTGCGCTTTTGTTCGGTCGCAGAGATATCGAGAAAAACCAACTCATCAGCATTCTCTTGGGCGTACTGGGCCGCCAATTCCACAGGGTCTCCTGCATCGCGTAGGTTGACAAAATTCACCCCTTTAACGGTGCGGCCGTCTTTTATATCTAAACAAGGGATGATACGTTTGGTTAACATGCTATTTGAATTTAGATGGGTTAAGAATGAAATCTTCTAGTTCCTTGAGCGAAATTCGATTCTCATAAATGGCTTTTCCAATGATGGTACCTTCGCAGTCCATGGCCGCCAGTTTGGGCAATTCGGAAAAAGTTGAAATTCCTCCAGAGGCAATCAGTTTAATGTTGGATTGGGCGATGATCTTTTCATACAATGCAAAAGAGGGGCCGGCTAACATACCATCTTTGCTGATATCAGTGCATATGGTTGAACGTATCCCAAGGGCTTCATAATGCGCAAGAAAATCGAATAACGATTGGTCAGAGGTTTCCAACCAACCATCTGTAGCGATGTATTCTCCTTTGACATCGGCGCCCAGAATGATCTTGTTTGCGCCATAAGTGTTTATCCATCGGGTGAAAGTTTCAGGATCTTTCACTGCGATACTACCGCCCGTAATTTGATTTGCTCCACTGTTAAACGCAATGTTTAGGTCTTCATCGGACTTTAAACCACCCCCAAAGTCGATTTTAAGGCTTGTTTTCGTTGCGATGGTTTCCAACACCTTATGGTTGACAATATGCTTGGATTTTGCTCCGTCTAAATCGACCAAATGCAAGTACTCAATGCCATGGTCTTCAAAGGCTTTTGCCACTTCAAGCGGATGTTCATTGTAGGTTTTTTGTGTGCTGTAATCGCCTTTGGAAAGACGCACACATTTCCCGTCGATAATATCTATGGCTGGAATAATTCTCATAAAGCTAAAAAATTGGACAGCAGCTGACTTCCTGCCTTGCTGCTTTTCTCCGGGATGAAACTGCACCCCATAAAAATTGTCTTTTTTGAAGCGCACTGCTATAGGTTTCTCCATAGGTTGTTGCGGCTATGGTTTCTTCGATTAGTGGGGCATAATAGCTGTGCACCAAATACATGTATTCGTTTGCTGCTATGTTTTGGAACAGCGCACCTTTGGTATTGCTTAAGGTATTCCAACCCATTTGCGGCACTTTAACCTTTGTCGGAAAACGCTGCACCTCACAGTCAAAAATACCCAAGCCTTGGGTGTTTCCTTCCGCTGTTGAGTTACACATGAGTTGCATGCCCAAACAAATCCCTAAAACGGGTTGTTTTAAGTTGGGCAATAAGGTATCTAAGCCTGTCGCACGCAGTTTCTCCATCGCAGAACTGGCCTCTCCCACCCCGGGGAAAATAACTTTATCCGCCGTGCGTAACACCTCAGGGGTTGCTGTAAGTGTACTTTCCACGCCTAAACGGTCTAAGGCAAAACGCAAACTTTGAATGTTTCCTGCGCCGTAATCTACAATAGCTACTTTCATTTATAGACTTCCTTTGGTGCTGGGTAAAATCATTTTATCTGGATCACGCTTTACCGCCACTTTAATGGCTTTGGCAAAAGCTTTAAAAATCGCTTCAATTTTGTGGTGCTCGTTGGTCCCTTCCGCCTTAATATTCAAATTGGCTTTGGCACCGTCGGAAAATGACTTGAAAAAATGCATAAACATCTCGGTGGGCATTTGACCAATCATCTCGCGTTTGAAATCGGTTTCCCAAACCAACCAATTACGGCCGCCAAAGTCAATGGCTACTTGCGCTAAGCAGTCGTCCATAGGCAAACAAAAGCCATAACGTTCAATGCCCAATTTGTCGCCCAAAGCGTCTGCGAAAGCTTCGCCAAGCACGATGGCGGTGTCTTCTATGGTGTGGTGTTCATCGACTTCTAAATCGCCTTTAACTTCAAGCGATAAGTCCATACCGCCGTGGCGAGCCAATTGATCGAGCATATGATCGAAAAATGCAATCCCCGTAGCGATATTACTTTGGCCCGTCCCATCGAGGTTTAAGCTTAATTGAATATCGGTTTCATGTGTCTTGCGCGACTTGACCACTTTGCGCGCATTTAATTTTAAGAAGTGGTAAATGCTTTCCCAAGCTGTTGTTTTGTGGGCGATTACCTCCTTTGCATTAGCTTTTGTTTCTTCGGCTCCCAGACCTTCATCATTGGCAATAAAAATGCCTTTTGCGCCTAGGTTTTTGGCCAATTCCATATCGGTTAAGCGATCACCGATGACAAAAGAGTTCGCTAAATCATATGCTTCTGTTAGGTAATGGGTCAATAATCCTGTACGTGGTTTACGTGTGGGTGCATTGTCCGCGGGAAAGCTTTTGTCGATTAGAATTTCATCGAAAACAATCCCTTCATTTTCAAAGGCTTTGAGGAGAAAATTGTGGGTAGGCCAAAAGTCTGCCTCTGGGAAACTGTCGGTACCTAAACCATCTTGATTGGTCACCATGACCAAGGCATAGTCTAGTTCTCTGGCAATCTTCCCCAAATAGGTAAAAACGCCAGGATAAAATGCCAATTTGTCTAGCGCATCCAGCTGATAGTCTTCGGGCTCTAGGGCCAATGTTCCATCGCGGTCGATAAAGAGTACTTTTTTCATTTAATTGTCCATGGTGCGTAAAGCACTGATTAATGCGTTATTTTCTTCCATAGTACCCACCGTTATCCGTAAGGTATTGGCACAGTTGTGGTTCTTAGAGGGGTTCCTTACTACAATTCCTCTTTCGATTAATTCTTTATATCGTTTGCTACTGTTATCTACTTTAGCCAAAAAGAAATTAGCATGAGAAGGATAGATGGTTTTAATGAAGGAAATGGAGGCTAGCTCATCGATTAAGCGCTGTTTTTCGATCAAAATTTGTTGTACTTGCTGCTGCACGATCCCTTGCTCTTCCAAGCGTCTTGAGACTGCATCTTGGGTCAAAACATTGAGGTTGTAGGGTGCTTTTACTTTATTCATTAAAGCAATGATTTCAGGATGGGCAAAGCACATGCCTAAACGAACACCGGCCATTCCTTGCGCTTTTGAAAAGGTTTGCACCACCAAGAGATTATCGTATTGCGCTAGCAGGTCGATACAGCTAAATTCTGCAGCGAATTCGACATAGGCTTCATCGAGGACAACCAAGCCATTAAAACCCTCTAAAATCGCGATAATATCGTCCCGGTCGAAACAATTTCCCGTGGGGTTATTCGGACTGGGAATAAAAATCATTTTGCTGCGCTTGTCTTGAGCCTTTAAAATTTCCTCGATATCCAATTGAAAATCTTTGGTCAAAGGAACAGCGATGGTCTCTACCCCATTGATATCAGCGCATACTTGATACATCCCAAAGGTGGGCGGCAGTATCAGGGCTTTGTCTTTTCCTGGCTGGCAAAAGGCAATCATCAGTTGGTTGAGCACTTCATCGCTACCATTCCCCAAGTAAATTTGATTGCTTTCAAGGCCTTTGGCTTCTGCCAAGCGCTTTTTCAATTTCCCTTGAAGTGGGTCTGGATAGCGGTTCACTTCCGAATTAAAGGGATTTTCGTTGGCGTCGAGGAGAATCATTTCGCGTCCATCATTGACAAATTCTTGCCGTGCCGATTGATAGGGCTTTAAAGCGACAATCGCTGGTCGCGCCCATTGAAGGATACGTTCTTTACTGTTCATATTTGAGGTCATTTAAGCGTAAAGTTACGGCATTTTTGTGCGCCTGTAGACCCTCGGCCTCGGCCATGGCTTCGATGGCTGGGCCTATGCGCTGTATTCCTTCCACCGTTAACTTTTGAAAAGTCATTTGCTTTAAGAAACTATCGAGGTTTACACCGCTGTATTGTTTGGCATAGCCGTTGGTGGGTAGGGTGTGATTGGTTCCTGAAGCGTAATCCCCAGCACTTTCTGGGGTGTAGTTCCCTACAAAGACCGAGCCTGCATTTTCAATGGCATTGATGTAATCCCCTTCATTTTCCATGCAGATGATGTAATGCTCTGGGCCGTATTGATTGATGAAATCAATGGCCTCTTCATCGGTTTCGAAAGCGATCATTTTTGAGTTGGCAATGGCCTTTTCCGCAATCGCTTTACGGGGTAAATCGTTCAATTGTCGCTTTATTTCAGCCTGCACCGCTGGTAATATAGCTGCTTCAGTGGTCACTAAGATCACTTGACTGTCTGGACCGTGTTCGGCTTGTGAAAGTAAATCTGCAGCGATATAGGCAGCATGGGCCGAAGCATCGGCTACTACCAATAATTCACTTGGACCAGCAGGCATGTCGATAGCTACATTGTAGCGCGTAGCCCATTGCTTGGCAACCGTTACGTATTGATTTCCTGGGCCAAATAGCTTATATACATTAGGTATAGTTGCTGTACCAAAGGTCATGGCTGCGATGGCCTGAATCCCCCCTACTGTGAATACTTTAGTTATTCCACACAAGGCTGCCGTATACAATACCTCGTCAGGTAAATTCCCCGATTTATTGGGTGGTGAGCATAACACAATTTCGGAGCAACCTGCAATTTGTGCAGGAATGGCCAGCATTAGTATGGTAGAAAACAACGGGGCAGAACCACCAGGGATATATAAACCCACTTTTTGAATGGGGCGTTTTTCTTGCCAACAAGCTACTCCAGCTTGTGTTTCTACTGAAACTTTTGGTGTTTTCTGTGCAAGGTGGAATCTTTCTATGTTATCTTTCGCCAATTGAATGGCCTTTTTTAATTCTGTACTAAACGCGATTCCGCCCCCTCAAGCTCAGTAGGTGTAACCATCAGATTGTCCAATTTCACTTGATCAAACTCAGCTGTATAGGCCAAAAGCGCCTCATCTCCTTTTTCTTTTACAGTAGTAAAAACACGTTCTACCAACGGCTCTAGGTCAGTATAAGAGGCAGTGGGGCGAGCCAATAGCGTCTCCCATGTTTCTTTTGCAGGTTGGATATATTGTTGCATTACAAAACCATTTTTTCGATTGGACAAACCAAAATATCTTCTGCGCCAGCGGCTTTTCAATTGATCAATAACCTCCCAAAAGTCTCCGGCATTAATGACTGAATGTAAGGAACTCCAACCTTCTTTAGCCAAGGGCAGAACCGTAGGACTCTTTAAGACGGGGAGGATAGCCGAAATTTTCGCTATGGCATCATTAGGGGCATTGAGTAAGATATAACGCGAGCGTTTAGCACGTAAAATGGCTTGATTAGGATACTGTATGGTTTCGATGAGTTGCTGTTGCTCTGGACCAATGTTGGGGCCTTGTACCAAAACCGCTTCCGATTCAAGGATTTTAGCCACTTCAACAAGGTTATTTTTAAAGAGCGTACTTCCACTGGAAACAATATCGACAATGGCATCCGCCAAACCAATATTTGGGGCAATTTCTACCGAACCGTTGATAACGTGTAGATCTGCATTGAGCTTATTTTTTGCTAAAAATTGCTTCACTGTATTGGGATAAGAAGTGGCAATTTTCTTCCCGTCTAAATCTGCTAAACCATTGAAAACGTTTCCTTTTGGGACTGCAACAGAAACACGGCACTTTGAGAATCCAAGGTGTTCGATGATGGCTAGATCCTGCCCTTTTTCTGTCAAGGTATTGCTTCCCAAAATAGCCAAGTCCACTACTCCATCACGTAGGTATTGTGGAATATCCCCATTGCGAAGAAAAAACACTTCCACAGGAAAATTTCTAGCGGCCGCTTTGAGTTGGTCTTTTCCATTGTCGATAGAAATGCCACAACTTTTTAATAAAGCCAAAGATTCGGTGTTAAGTCGTCCTGATTTTTGAATCGCTATTCGTATCATTTTAAGTAATCCTTTTTTAAATAAAAAAACCCGCTTGAAGATCAAACGGGCTACTGATATATGGATACAACATACCTAGCTCTCGTTTGATCGAAAGATGGAATGATGTGTATGTTTGATGCCTTTTTTCATTAACGATGCAAATATAGCCTTTATTTGGTTAGGATAAAAATTGATGCAAACTAATTCACCAAATCCCATCCCTAAAAATCTAAGGGTTGATCAAAATAATCCATAAGCTTGTCACTTGGAATGAAAAACAGGTAAATTGGAATGCGCAAGCCCAAAGAAATGCATGAAATCGTAGATAAGGTGGGGTTGGTTCTACCCGCTTCTATCCTACGCAAAGACCCATCATCCATATCAATTCGATCAGAAAGCTCTTTTTGGGTTACGTTCAATCTATTGCGGATATATTTTACGCGTTCACCAAATGTTTTAGCGTTATACATTGACTTGGGTTAATCATAACAATAAAAATACAACGAAAGAGAGTAGGATTAGAGGGCATATTTGCCCTGATTCTTGGAGCGAATACGCAACAACCCCTTTCAAACTAAACAACAAAAAAATGCTATAAGTTATTTTGCCCACAAAAAAACCGAAGCGTTAAGCTTCGGTTTAGTGTTCAATGCGAAAAAGAAGATTTAATCTCTCCCCTTTTCAAATACATTTATTGATTTCCAAGAATAATGGGCAAACCATTATCGCCACTACCAATCACAATAACTTTTGAATTGGGAGATTCAGATAATTTAATGGTCGCTTCAATTCCTTTTTCTTGAAGAATTTTGTCGGTCAATGAAGCACTTAAAATACGGTTAGCCGTAGCTTTTCCTTCAGCATCAATACGCTGACGTTCAGCTTCTTGTTTGGCTTTTTCAATACGGAATTCGTATTCTAACGCTTCTTGCTCTTGGCGTAATTTACGTTCAATGGCTTCTTTAATCGCTAAAGGAAGTGTTACATCACGAACAAGCACAGCGTTTAATTGAATGTGTTGCGATTCAACGTTCTTTTTGGTTTCATCATAAATTTCATTTTGAATAGCATCACGCTTGGTAGAATACAATTGCTCTGGCGTATAGCGTCCCACAACTGAACGGGCTACAGCACGTATTTGCGGGATTAAAACCACATTGACATAGTTTTCGCCTTTGGTTTTATGGAGGAGACCAATCTCCTCGTATTTTGGTTGATAAAGCACGGAAACATCCAAAGAAATTTCGAGTCCGTTGGAAGACAATACTTGCATGTTTCCTTCGAAAAACTCTTGCTGTTTTACATTATAAACATAGACCTTGTTCCAGGGAGCAATGATATGAAAGCCTTCTCCCAATGGTGGTTCATCAACGACTACACCACCGCCGAAGGTTTTAAACAAAACTCCTGCTTCTCCATAACCAATATTGATGGAAGATTTAGAAATGAAAATAATTAGAATAAACCCTATCGCAAGGGCTGGTAGGCCAATTTTTGGTAATTTGTTCATATTGTATTTTTTTAAGTTAACATTCCACCATCTACATTGAGCACCTGTCCGGTGATGTAGCTAGATAAATCTGATCCCAAGAAAACACATGCATTCGCAATGTCTTCTGGGCTTCCTCCTCTTTTAAGCGGGATACCGTTTCGCCAGCCCTGAACAACGTCTTCGGGTAAGTTAGCGGTCATTTCTGTTTCAATAAATCCAGGTGCAATAACATTTGATCGTATGTTACGTGAACCCAATTCTAATGCGATTGATTTTGAAAAGCCAATGATTCCAGCTTTGGAAGCAGCATAATTGGCTTGTCCTGCGTTTCCTTTTACTCCCACAACAGAACTCATGTGGATCAATGATCCTTTGCGTTGTTTTAAGAACGTTCGTTGAACTGCCTTAGTCATATTAAAAACAGACTTTAGGTTGACTTCGATTACTTTGTCAAAATCCTCTTCCCCCATGCGCATGAGTAAATTATCTTTCGTAATCCCGGCATTATTAATCAAAATATCGACACCATCAAAATCCTTTAAAACATCTTCTACCAGTGCTTGTGCCTGCTCAAAACTAGCTGCATTACTTTGGTATCCTTTTGCTTTAACTCCTAGGGATTTTAGCTCTGATTCTAAGGCATTTGCAGCATCAACAGAACTACTGTAAGTAAAGGCTACAGCACACCCGTGTTGTGCAAATACTTGCGCAATACCACGTCCAATTCCTCTACTGGCACCGGTTATTATAGCTGTTTTTCCGTCTAGTAATTTCATCTTATGTGTATTAGGCAAGAACTTCTGCAACTTTACTTCCAATGGCAGCAGGAGAATCCACTACATGAATTCCACATTCTGCCATGATGCGTTTCTTGGCTTGGGCTGTATCGTCAGATCCGCCAACGATCGCACCTGCGTGTCCCATTGTGCGTCCGGCTGGAGCAGTTTCTCCTGCAATAAACCCAACCACAGGCTTTTTATTTCCAGAGTCTCTCACGTATCGCGCAGCATCAGCTTCTAACTGACCACCAATTTCTCCAATCATGACAATACACTCCGTTTCTGGATCGCTCATGAACAACTCTACAGCATCTTTGGTGGTTGTTCCGATAATCGGATCTCCACCAATACCAATCGCTGTTGTAATACCATAACCTTCACGCACTACCTGATCAGCAGCTTCGTAGGTTAGGGTTCCTGATTTAGAAATAATTCCAACATTTCCTTTTTTGAAAACAAAACCAGGCATAATTCCCACCTTAGCTTCGCCCGGCGTGATGACCCCTGGACAATTTGGACCAATCATGGTACAATCCCTGTCTTTGATGTAATCTGATGCTTTTACCATGTCGGCAACAGGAATTCCTTCTGTAATGGTGATAATAACTTTTATCCCTGCATCAGCGGCTTCCATAATGGCATCTGCAGCAAATGCTGGTGGCACAAAGATAATTGCAGTGTCTGCTGCAACCTTCTCAACTGCTTCAGCAACTGTGTTGAATACCGGGCGATCTAAGTGACTTTGCCCACCTTTTCCTGGAGTAACACCACCCACTACATTTGTACCATATTCAATCATTTGCGTTGCATGGAAAGTACCTTCACTACCCGTAAAACCTTGCACGATGATTTTAGAATCTTTATTTACTAATACGCTCATTTATTCTTTTTTTATTTAGTTTATTCTTTAATTCGTTCTAAATAAACACCTTTTTCAGCATCCACTTTAATTTTATCGCCTTCGTTAATGAACAATGGAACATTGATCCTTGCCCCAGTTTCTACCGTTGCAGGCTTGGTTGCATTTGTAGCTGTATTCCCCTTGACACCAGGTTCGGTATGGGTAACCTCTAAAACAACACTAGCTGGCATATCTACCGACAATGGCATACCATCTTCTGTATTGATTAATATAGTTACGATCTCCCCTTCTTTCATCAATTCTGGGTTATCTAGGATGCTTTTATCAATGCTAATTTGATTATAATCTTCATTGTTCATGAAGTGATAGGCTTCACCTTCATTATAGAGGTACTGATATTTACTTGTTTCGACCCGAACATCTTCAATTTTGTGCCCTGCGGAAAAGGTATTGTCAATAACCTTTCCACTGGTCACACTCTTTAATTTAGTACGAACAAAAGCAGGTCCTTTCCCTGGTTTAACATGTAAAAATTCGATGATCTTATAGATATCATTGTTGTATTTGATGCAAAGTCCTTTGCGAATATCTGAAGTTGATGCCATAATTAAGTTTAGTTTTTACGAAAGTACCCTTTCATGATACCTCTATGTGAATTCTTGATGAAGTCTATGATTTCATCTCGTTCTGGGCTAACTTCCATTTCCGCTTCAAGAATTTCGGTAGCCTGCGTATTGTTGTAGTTTTTTTGGTAAAGAATACGAAATATCGATTGGATCTCTCTAATTTTCTCGGTGGAAAAACCCCTTCTTCGTAATCCTACAGAATTAACCCCAACATAAGAAAGAGGTTCTCGTGCAGCTTTAACAAAAGGAGGAACATCTTTTCTTACCAATGAACCCCCAGTAATAAAGGCATAGTCCCCTACTGTACAGAACTGATGAATGGCTGTCATCCCTGCAAGAATAACACAATTACCAATATTTACATGTCCTGCTAAGGTGCTGTTGTTTGAAAAGATACAATGGTCACCAACAACACAATCGTGTGCAATGTGGCAGTAGGCCATAATCAAACAATTGTTTCCTATAACAGTTTCATTGCGTTCGCTGGTTCCTCGGTTAATTGTCACACATTCCCTAATGGTGGTGTTGTCTCCAATAATTGTATGGGTTTCTTCTCCGTTGTACTTTAGGTCTTGTGGTGGTGCAGAAATAACTGATCCGGGAAAAATCGTACAATTCTTACCAATTCGTGCCCCTTCCATGATGGTTACGTTTGACCCTATCCAGGTTCCTTCCCCAATTACAACGTCGTTATTAATGGTAGTAAAGGGTTCAATTACAACGTTTTTAGCAATTTTTGCACCCGGATGGACATAAGCTAGTGGTTGATTCATACTTTTTCTTTTCGTATAATTTGCGCCATTAATTCTCCTTCAGTCGCTAGTTTTCCATTGACAAAGGTATGGCCTTTCATGTGGCAAATACCTCTTCGAATTGGCGTAATAAGTTCTAATTTAAACACAAGATGATCACCTGGATGTACAGGATGCTTGAACTTAACATTGTCAATTTTCATGAAAAATGTTAGGTAATTTTCAGGGTCTGGAACAGTGTTAAGTACCAAGACTCCACCCACCTGTGCCATGGCTTCTACCTGAAGAACGCCTGGCATTACGGGTGCTCCAGGAAAGTGTCCTTCAAAAAACGGTTCGTTCATGGTCACTCCTTTTGATCCAATGACATGTGATTCTGATAGCTCATGGATTTTATCGACCAATAAAAAAGGGGGACGATGCGGAAGCATTTTCATGATTTGAGTAACGTTCATTAGTGGTGGTACACTCATGTCCACCGATGGGACATTTAATCGCTTCTCTTGCTTTATGATTTTAGCTAATTTTTTTGCAAACTCAACATTAATTCTATGCCCTGGTTTATGGGCAATAACTCTTCCGCGGATTCTTTGCCCAATGAGCGCCAAATCTCCGATAACGTCAAGCAATTTATGTCGTGCTGCTTCATTGGGATAATGCAGCGATAAATTATCCAATACCCCGTTTGGACGCACGGCAATTTCTTTCTTATTAAAGGCTTTCTTGAGGCGTTCCATTGTTTCTTTTGACAAAGGTTTATCTACATAAACAATAGCATTATTCAAATCACCACCTTGAATTAAACCATTTTCTAAAAGCATTTCTAATTCGTGCAAAAAACTAAATGTTCTGGAGGAAGCGATTTCATTTTCGTAATCAGCCAAGTTATCTAAGGTAGCATTTTGTGTCCCAAGTACTTTGGTGCCAAAGTCTACCATGGTTGTAATTTGATAGGCGTCTGATGGAAGTATGGTCATTTCACTTCCCGTTTCGTCATCTTTAAAGTGTATAACCTCTTTCACTACATATTCTTCCCTGTTCTGATCCAAACTTTTGATACCGGCTTCACGCAAAGCTTTGACAAATTCAATGGAGGAACCATCCATAATGGGAGGTTCGGGTGCATTTAAGTGAATATAGCAGTTATCAATTTCGAGACCAACCAGAGCAGAAAGAACATGTTCTGAGGTATGAATCTTCACGCCATTTTTTTCAAGGTTAGTCCCTCTCTGTGTGTCTGTAACCCACTGAACATCCGCCTCAATCTCTGGGTTGTCTTCTAGATCAAAACGAACAAATCGATAACCAGTATTGGCAGGAGCAGGAATAAATTTTAACGTAACATCTTTACCGGTATGCAAGCCAACACCTTGGAGGCTTACTTCTTTATCAATTGTTGTTTGTAGGCTTTTCATGTAGTTGATTTTTCTAGCGTTTCTAAACGTTTTACTATGGATGGAAAACGTTTAAAATAAATATATGATTTTAAGTATTCATTGTAGTTGAACGCAGGGGTGCCATATAACGTTTTGTTACTTTCTATACTACTAGTAACACCTGATTGTCCTTGTATACTTACATTATCTCCAATTTTCAAATGACCAATGATACCCACTTGACCTCCAATAATGCAGTTTTTCCCAATTTTAGTAGATCCTGCAACACCCGATTGAGCAGCAATGACGGTATTAGCACCAATTTCAACATTGTGTGCAATTTGAATTTGATTGTCTAATTTTACGCCTCGGCCAATTTTTGTTGCCCCAAGTGTTGCTCGATCAATGGTAGAATTTGCACCAATGTCCACATGATCTTCTATAATTACTTTCCCTGTTTGGGGTATTTTTTGGTAACTACCATCTTCGCTAGGTGCAAAACCGAAACCATCAGAACCGATAACACAACCCGTATGGATAACACAAAACACTCCTATTTGTGAATCGGAATGAATGGTTGAATTTGAATGAATTACCGAATCATCTCCAATGACAACATTATCTTCAATGATTACGTGGGCATGAATGACCACATTCTTCCCAATCTTAACATTGTCACCAATTACGACATAATGCCCTAAATAACAATTATCTGGGATAGTCACGTTTTTTCCTACAATTGCCGTTTCTTCTTGCCCAGCCCTCTTTTTTTTCTGGTTGTTGTAGTATTCTAGAAGAGTGGCAAATGCTTGGTAAGCGTCAGGAACCCTAATCAAGGTTGGTGTCAACGCCTTCTCAGGTTTAAAATCTTCATTTACAATGACCAATGAGGCATTTGTAGCGTAAATATGTGGGGTATATTTGGGATTGGCCAAAAAGGTGAGCGAGCCGTGCGTTCCCTCTTCAATTTTAGATAATTGAGAAACTTCTATAGTAGCATCACCATCTACTCTACCGTTAAGAATTGTTGCGATTTGTGCGGCCGTAAATTTCATCAGTGCAAAAATATAAAAATTAAAGAACTATTTTGATTTTGGGTAGCAGAGATAATGCTTTATTTCAGTTGTTGAAAAGGTTTTTCCATCAAAGAGAGATGAAAAGTCTTGTAAGGAATGAATCGCGCCATTCTTGTCCAAAATTTTTATGGGTTCGCGATTGGTGTAGACCTTGCATGAGATTTGGTCTGAAAAGACAAAATTCTCTAGGTACTCTCGAGAAAATCCATCATCAATAAGAGTCTGCTTTTGTGCTTGAATCTCCTCAGCAGTAAAGGGTTCTTTTCGGTATTTCATCTTCATTAAATCTCGATTAATTAACCTTTTTGAAAATGAAGCCAATACTTCATCAGCATGATATTGCCATTGCTTTAAGGAGGCATAAATATCCGTATCATCCAAATGGCTGAATTTATCTAGGACCGATGGATCATTTGGATCTAGCTTGTCGTGCGAAATAAAATACATCATATCCTCTGTCATTGGAACTGCTACCCCTTTTGCAACAAGCTGACGGACATATTGCATGGTGTTACTCAATAATAGCTCTGCAACAAGTCCGGTCTTATGAAGATATACCTGCCAATACATTAAGCGCCTTGCCATGATGAATTTTTCAACAGAGAAAAGTCCATTTTCTTCCACAACAACTTGATCGTCTACTACATTAAGCATTTCGATGATTCTTGGACTATTGATGTTTCCTTCCGTAGCTCCCGTGTAAAAACTATCGCGCTTTAGATAATCCAAACGGTCGATATCGAGTTGACTAGAAACCAATTGATGCATAAATTTACGCTCATACTGATTTGCATAGATAGCGATCGCTAAGGAAAGTTTACCCTTAAAGGCTTTGTTGAGTAATTCCATAAACCCTAGTGAAAGTTTCTCATGATTGACCCCTAAAAAAATTGTCCGCTCTATGGCATGAGAAAAAGGCCCGTGCCCAATATCGTGTAAAAGAATAGCTATGGCCAAGGCTTCTTTCTCCTTCGAAGAAATGTCAATATGCTTGCGCTGTAATATTTCTATTGTTTTGTTCATAAGATGCATCGCCCCTAGGGCATGCTCAAACCGACTATGTCGTGCACCCGGATAAACCAATGAAGAAAGTCCCATCTGCGAAATTCTACGTAAACGCTGAAAATAAGGGTGTTCCAATAAATCAAAAACTAATTTCGATTCTACACTAATAAATCCGTAAATTGGATCGTTTAATGTAGGGAGTTTGTTCGCTTTCAAATAAGAAAATTTTCAACAAATATAAAGAATATGCAACCAATCCAAATCTTATGGGTAGACGATGAAGTTGATTTACTCAAGCCGCATTTTATTTTTTTAGAATCTAAGGGCTATAAAGCCCATGCTTGTACCAACGGACAAGAGGCCATTGAATTGGTCAATACACAGCACTATGATGTGGTTTTACTGGACGAAAATATGCCCGGGTTAAATGGTCTAGAAACACTTGGTATGCTAAAAACCCAGCATCCAAATCTGCCGGTAGTAATGGTGACTAAGAATGAAGAAGAACACATCATGGAAGATGCTATAGGATCTAAAATCTCTGACTATTTAATTAAACCCGTAAAACCCAGTCAGATATTGCTGTCACTAAAGAAAATTTTAAATCACAAAAGCTTAATTTCTGAGAAAACCACCCATAATTATCAAAAAGAATTTCAGAAAATCAGTCTGGAATTAATGGACATAGACACCCACCAGGACTGGGTGACTTTTTATAAAAAACTGGTTTTTTGGGAATTAGAATTGCAAGAACTCGATGATTCGAATATGTTGGAAATCTTCGAAAATCAATTGAAAGAAGCCAACGCACTTTTTGGAAAGTTTATTGAGAAAAATTACAAAAAATGGCTTCATTCCACAGAATCAGCTCCTGTGCTATCCCATAGGCTATTTAAAGAAAAAATTAAAGCTAAACTAGACACTGATTCCCCTACATTGCTTTTGGTCATCGACAATCTTCGCTGGGATCAATGGAAAACCATCGAGCCGATTTTATCAAACTTTTATCTAAAAAAGAGGAGGATATATATTACAGCATATTGCCACCCGCAACACAATATGCCCGAAATGCACTGTTTGCCGGCTTAATGCCCAGTGAAATCAAACAACAATATCCGCACTATTGGAAAGATGATACCGAAGAGGGAGGAAAAAATCTCTTTGAAGAAGAATTGCTTCTTAATCAACTTAGCCGCTTGCACATCAAGGGGAAATTTAGTTACAAAAAAATTACGCAGCTTAAAGCAGCAAAATCTCTGGCGGAGCAAATGCACAATTACAAGGATGACAGCTTGTTGACCGTTGTATATAACTTTGTGGACATGATTTCACATGCGAAGTCAGAAATGGAAATCATCAAAGAATTGGCCTCAGACAACAAGGGGTACCGATCGTTAACAGAAAGCTGGTTTAAAAACAGTCCACTACTAGACATTATGCAGGCTGCACAACGACTCGGTTTTAATTTGATTGTGACTACGGATCATGGAACCACCAATGTTCGAACTCCCCTAGAGGTAGTAGGCGATCGAGATTCCAGTATTAATTTGCGCTATAAAACCGGGAAAAATCTCAAATTTCCTCCAAAGAAAGTTATGGAAGTAATTGATCCAGAAGACCTTAAATTACCGCGTATAGGGATCAACAGCAGGTTTATTTTTGCGAAAGAAGCCAACTATTTTGTTTATCCTAAAAATTACCATCACTATGCAAACTTATTTCAAAACAGCTATCAACATGGTGGGATTTCTTTGGAAGAAATCTTAATTCCTTTTGTATTTTTGACACCAAAATAACAAGGGTGACGAAATCGTACACATTAGAAGAGATCAATGCAATTGCAAGGGAGCTACTTCCCCTTTTAACCTCAAACGTAATCTGTTTTCAAGGTGAAATGGGCGCTGGTAAGACAAGCTTAATTCAAGCACTCTGCACTGCTTTATCTGTCGTTGATGTGGTCACCAGCCCCACATTTTCATTAATTAACGAATACCAAAACAAAAAAGGAGAAAGCATCTATCACTTTGACTGTTACCGAATTGAATCTGAAGAAGAGGCATTGGATTTTGGTGCTGAAGAGTATCTCTACTCAGAAAACCTATGCTTGGTTGAATGGTCAGAAAACATCGCTTCCATTCTTCCCTTGAATCACCAAAAGATTCTACTCCAAAAAATAGATTTGAACACCAGAAAACTAACACTTACATAACCGCATGAATTTTTTATATCGTTTGGGCTACTATTTAGGAGGTTTTTCTGTTGGTTTAATACTGTTGTTTTTTATTTTCAACGGAAAAAGAACGCAATGTCACTATGGCCCAGAGGCAAGAGTATTAAATAATTTATCGGAAAAACAATGGACATTTAGTTCAGCTGTAACCAATCCAATTGAACTAGATAGTCTAAAAATTCATCATCTATTAAAGGCTGCAGATGTTGATTTTAGCTCGAGCAATACGAGTCTAGACAGCTGTAAGATCTATGTTCTAAACACTTTTTTGGAAAAACGGCCAGTACAGTTAAACGTTGAAAACTGTTTACACAACGTAAAAATTAAAGCGCTTACCTACAAAGATTAGTTCAACTTTCGTCGTTTTCTTTCTTTCATTATCAACGCTAATTCTCGCATTGTTTGTCCCTTGACAGAAGTATTTTCTTCCGCTCGACGAATCAAATAGGGCAATACATCTTTAACTGGCCCAAAGGGCAAATATTTTGATACGTTAAATCCAACTTTGGCTAAATTGAAACTAATTTGATCACTCATCCCGTATAACTGACCAAACCAAATGTGCGGATGATCATTGGCAATACCCCGCTTTTTTAATGCTGCCATCAAGGCGTAGGTACTTTCTTCATTATGGCTACCAAAATAAATCGAAAACAAATCTAGCTGATCTAACATATATGCCCAAGCTGCATCAAAATTCAAATCTGTTTCTGCTTTTGTCGAACAAATTGGATTAGGATAATTTAGTAAAAGAGCACGTTCACCTTCTTTTTCCATATAGGCACCCCGAACAAGCTTCACACCTGCAATAAAGCCTTCCTTTTGCGCCTTCTCCCCTAAATAAACTAAATAGCTAAGCTTATCTTTAAGATAGAGCTGTGCTGTTGTATGAATTAAAGCATGTTTTTTGTTATAAATAGCCATCATCTCTTCTACAAGTAAATTGACCGCGGGTTGAATCCAACTTTCTTCTGCATCTACCAACAGTTTCATAGTATGCTTTTGAGCCGTTTCACAGCATTGCACAAAACGGCCGCGAATTCGTTCCCATGCGGCTTCTTCCTCCGTCGATAATTCTTCTTTATTGCTTTTCTTTAAGTACAGTTCCGGATGTCCAAAACCGGTGGGTTTAAAAACGGTAAAGGGAATGTTTTTTGAACTGGCCGACAATTCAATTGTTTCAAGTATGTTTTTCAAGCAATCATCAAGACTTACTTCTGCTTTTGCACCTTCGACAGAATAATCCAAAACGGAATAGACATTTTGCTTGGCCAGCTGATTAACTACGGTTAGGGACTCTTTTGCATTAGTTCCACTACAAAAATGATCAAAAACTGTCGCACGAATTAAACCCTCGACTGGAAGGTTCGATTTTAAAGCAAATTGAGCTATGTTGGTCCCTATCCTCACCAAAGGTTGATTGGCAATTAGTCGAAATAAAAAATAGGATCGTTCCAGTGCAGCATCACTTTTAGAAGCAAAAGCTACCTCGGTATCTTCAAATAACATTATCAAAAGTTTGAACTAAAATCGAAAAAAAAAGGGAACAAAAAAAAAGCAGTTCTAAAAAGAACTGCCTCTTTATAAATAAATATAGTAGAATATTTATTTGAGGCATTACAAACATACATCACTTTTTTGAATTTAAAAGTGTATTTTTGTTAAAGTTTATGAAAGTCTTAGAAGCCCACCAACACAAGATCTATTTTACCGAAGGAAATCAGGAGTTTTTTTTAGAACTTATCCATAAAAACAACCACTCCTCTATTTTTATATTGGTCGACAGTAATACCGAAAAATACTGTTTGTCTCAATTCCTAACCAACTATCCTTTGCCGAAAAACATTGAGGTTATCGCTATTGAGGCTGGTGAAGAAAACAAACATATCGAAACTTGTCTCGGCGTTTGGGAGGCTTTATCTGAGCTTGGAGCAGATCGAAAAAGTTTACTCATCAACCTTGGAGGTGGAGTCGTAACTGATTTAGGTGGTTTTGTAGCCGCCACCTTTAAACGAGGTATTGATTTTATCAATGTTCCTACGACCCTCCTTTCCATGGTAGATGCATCGGTGGGGGGGAAAAACAGGGGTAGATTTGGGTCCACTTAAAAATCAGGTAGGCGTAATTATTAATCCTCAAGCAGTGATTATTGATCCACTCTTTTTGAATACACTTCCTGCGAACGAGTACCGAAGCGGCTATGCAGAAATGTTGAAACATGGCTTAATTCAAGATTTAAATTATTGGCAAAAATTAGCTGATTACAGCAGCATTACTACTGATGACATTATAACGCATATCCATCATTCTGTTGGGATTAAACTAAATGTTGTTACAGAAGATCCAACCGAGCAATCACTGAGAAAAATTTTGAATTTTGGACATACGCTAGGACACGCAATCGAATCTTATTTTTTAACGGCGGAAGACAAAACGACTTTGCTGCACGGTGAGGCTATTGCTATTGGAATGGTATTGGAGGCTTTTATCTCACAAGAGCTACTTGGATTCCCCAAAGACCAGTGTATGGAAATAAAACGGGTCTTTAACAATATTTACCCTAAGGTTGTCTTTGAAGAAGAAGATTTAATTGCCATCTATGCATTATTGGCCTTCGATAAAAAGAACAGTCATGGAAAAGTTAAGTTTGCCCTGCTAAAATCAATTGGACAACCTCAATGGGATATTGAGGTATCCAATGATATACTTAATTCTGCTTTTGCTTATTACCAAAAAAGCCTAGGCCGAGTTCCTACTGGCGTTAATGTTTCCAAATAAAGAACGGGTAACAAGCTTTTCGTAAACCAATCTGTTTTCTTCATCCAAATCCCCCGCTTTCAATAATGTTTGAATTTTCATTAAACCATATTGCTGTATCGTAAGCAAGGGTAAAACAATCTCTTCCCGTAGATCGATTGACTTTTTCCCTGCAGGTTGATCTTGCATTAAAACATCAAATCCAGTTAACTTCAATAATAAGCGCTTACTCAACAAATATTCATCGTGAATGATCGACCAAAAAGCGCCATACTCAGGGTCATTTTCCATGTAAGCCGTTAATCCAAAGAAAGATTTAGACAAACTCATCATACTGTTAGCAACGAGTGTCTTAAAGAAGGGAGAATTGTTGTATAGGGAAATAATCTTATCAAATTCTCCTGCATCTTCATACTCTTTCAACGAAGTTCCTACCCCAAAAAAGCCTGGAACATTTTGTTTTGACTGACTCCAGGAGCCTACAAAAGGAATAGCTCTAAGGTCTGAGAAGTTGAGTCCCTTCGCATTCCCCCGCTTAGAGGGGCGGCTACCAATGTTTGTCTTGGCGTAATACTTAAGTGTACTCATGTGTTCAATGTATGGAACAAATTTTGGATGACTTTTAAATGCCTTGTATTTTTCATAACTCGAATTAGCGAGTTTTTCTAATGTCGCACGATCATCGCTATTCAATGAAATGCGACTGCCTTCTAAAACTTGGTTTTGTATCCCAGAACTCAAGAGTTGTTCTAAATTAAACTGACTCGATTCTTTGGTACCAAAGTTGGAGCTAATGGTTTGCCCTTGAATGGTAATTTGAATATCATTGGCACTAATTTTTTCTCCTAGCGAGGCGTAAAATTGATGGGTGTTTCCTCCTCCACGTGCTGGTGGCCCTCCTCTTCCATCGAAAAAGGCTACTTCTATACCAAAGGACTTCGACACCTCAGAAAGCATCTCTTTTGCCTTGTAGATACTCCAATTGGCCATAATATAACCTCCGTCTTTTGTCCCGTCAGAGAAACCAAGCATTATGGTTTGCTTATTTTTCCGCTTCTCTAGGTGAGATTTGTACGCTTTGTTGGCATATAATTTCTTCATAATATCCTCAGCGGCCAATAAATCATCTACGGTTTCAAACAATGGGATAATATCCACAGCTGGCTCCTTCCAATCGCAAAGATGATACATGGCAAATATCTGAAGAATATTTTCCAAGCTACCACAATTGGATATGATATAGCGGTTACAGCTTCGCTCCCCGTTTAAACGCTGAATTTCCTTCATTGCATAAATAGACCCCAATGTATGTGTTGTTAACTCATGATCAAAAATATCGGCGGGAACATTTCCGCGGAGTTTGGGTAGAATTTCAATTCGTTCCTCTATCGACAATTGAGCATAATCTTGTGGGAGATTTTCTGTGAATTGCTGAATTTGAGGATGTGAGATAATGGTATCAAAAACACTCTGGTGTACACGCGAATCTTGGCGAATGTCTAAGGTAGCAAAATGATAACCGAAAAGTTTCACTTTATTGTATAGGTCGTTAATTTCACTAACATAAATGCTGTTGTGCTTCTCAATGAGAATCGCCTTTATGGCTTTCAACTCACTGGTCAAGAACGAAAGGCTAATTTTTTCCCCTTGTTCAGGATACAAAAGGGTAGCATACATTCCCTCTTCTAGGAATGAAATTCTTTCGTCCACTTCATCAAAGGTAATCTTTCGCTTTAGGCGACGTAAATCGCGGTAATAGTTCCGTTGGATCGAATAGCGCAAACGATTCGCCGTTTGCAATGATATCGCTGGGGTTACAAAAGGGTTTCCATCGCGGTCTCCTCCTGGCCAAAAGCCAAAATTAAAGAGTGTATTGTCGATTTCCTCTCCCTCAAGAATATGCTCTTGTATATATCCATAAATATGACTTGCAGAATGATAAAAGACATTTTCCAAAAACCAAAGCAGGCTCACAGCTTCGTCAAAAGGAGACGGTTTTTTCTTATTGAAAAATCGGGTTTTTCCTAACTGTGTTAGTAGTTTTTTGATTTGCTCAAGGTTATCTTGTTTGATAGCTACTGATAAATCATTGATGATACCAAGGACAGAACCAGGATAGAATTGTGTTGGATGTGCTGTAAGCACAATACGCACATTAAAACGATTCAAATAATCTTTTAGTTCATCTGTTTTTCCTCTTCCAAAGGTTTCTTCCTTGATGTAACGTATGGTTCCCCTGCCATGCATGTTGTTGACCTCAGCAAATGCGGCATCCTCAATTGCATCAAAAAGTACTACTTGACGTTCAATGTATTGAATAAATCCAAAGAGTAAATTTAGTACTTCTTTTTCGCTGAGTTCATTTCCATATGCAGCAATAAATCCCTCAATAATGTCAAGAGGTGATTTTTTTTGCTCAAAGCCCTTCTTGCAGTGATCAGAAAACAATGGAAGGTAGAGTGAAGATTGCGCTATGCTATCAAAAGGTAGGGTTAAAAAAAGACTATTGTAGATTTCAAACTTTGATAAAACGTTATCGTTAAAGCGTTCTAACTTGGTTTTGCGGGCCATAAAGGTGGTGTTTTTTTATAATTCGTTAAATATGCTGTGCATTAAGCGTTTCTTATCATTGATGCTTTCTTCCAGAGAAATCATGGTTTCTGTTCGGGAAATTCCTTCAATATCATCGATCATAAAAATCAATTCTTTAGCGTGTTTTGTATCTCTGGCGCGTAGCTTGCAGTAAATGTTAAATTTACCCGTAGTAATGTGAGCTACTGTTATGTATGGAATTGCTTCGAGATCTTTCAATACCTTTTGTGTAGCATTGTTTTTCTCAAGATAAATCCCAATATATGCAATAAAAGAATAGCCTAATTTTTCGTAATCCAAATTGAGTGAAGAACCTTTAATGATTCCTGCCTCTTCCATTTTCTTTACGCGAACATGAACAGTCCCTGCAGAAATAAGAAGGCGTTTGGAGATATCAGTAAAAGGAACGCGAGTATTGTCGATTAAAATATCCAGGATTTGATGATCAATGTCATCTAATTTCATTTTACTCATAATTCAATAAATTATAGCATTTCTTAAGTATAACACAAAAATACGCTATTATATTAGAATTACATCAGCGTTTTAAGGGATTCCATTATTTTTTCTGAGGAATCGCTAATATTTATTGGATTAAGGATAGATTTATCCACTACTTCTATTTGCTTTAAACCCTTCCAATCTAACTGATTTCCAACGTACTCTGGCAAAAAGTGAACCTGCCCATTGTCTAGATGCTCTGTGTATTGCACAAATAATGATGATTTTGTGAGTTTTCCGTTGTTTACAATTGTAACATCTTTAAATTCGATATCCCTGAGGTGGTTGGAATTTTCTGGAATCTTAAAATATTCTTTTTCTGACAGCATTTTAAAGGACTGTTTTTGAATGGATTGCAATACATTTATAAGCGATTGATGGATTAACTCCCTGCTTTTGTTGCGATTATAATCTTCAGGATAATGTCCAGCCTCAAAGAGTAATGTTGGTATTCCCTTTGTGGTAAAATAATCCCCCACACAATTGATGTTAAATCCATCATCATAACGCCCCACTCCCCATTCATCAGAAGTAGATAAGGGCGCTACAAGAGCAGGCGATTAATTGCATCGCCACTCTCCGTGTGGGTGTGATCGATCGTTCTGGGTTGGCCGAGGGAGCCAAAAAAGACAGTGTAGCTGGTTTGGTAGTGTTCCCTGCTGCGAAAATAGTCCGTTGACCATGCAGATTCATACAATAGTGGGGCGCAAAAGCGTCAAAAGTTTGCATCAGAACTTTTGTTTCTTTCTGGGTTTGGGCAACAGCATCCCTATTTAGGTCAACTTCGTTTGCATTCAAACGTGTGTAGCGAAAAGCACCATCTGGATTTAACTGAAAGATAATGCGAAGGGTGAGGTTTTCTTTGATCGATTTACCTTGATCTGTAGCTTCTAAATAGTGCAATAGATCTAAAAGCGCCTTTGTAGTTGTGGTTTCGTTTCCATGCATTTGAGACCACAAAAGTACCTTCTCCGCTCCTGATCCTATGGTGAGCCCATAAATAGGGCGATCCTCTTCAGATTTTCCCAGCTCTTCCAATTCTAAATCTACCCCTAGCGCATCAAACGCAGCTACGAAGGTCTCCGGAGGGAAATATCGACTATTATCTTGATTAATCATATTACAAAAGTAAACCATCGTTTGTTTTCATTTGTAAACAAGCTGTTGTTACAAATGTATTGAACTTTGTGTTTCATTTGGTTAGTTTTGTAACCAAATATGGATGAATTAGTGTTTTAAATTAGTTAAATATTAATAATGAGTATTTTATATCTATTTTTTAAAGTAAAATTTTATACTTTTTGTATTAAGAATAGCTCTATATCATCTAAATATATTCCTTATATTGCATGAGTAATTCAAAATTATTACAATGTTAAACAACGCTGAAATTGTCCTTCGTATACAAAGTATCATGAGCGAAAATGAACTGAGTGCCTCCGCATTTGCGGACCGAATTGGTGTACAGCGCTCAAGTATCTCCCACATACTCTCTGGTAGAAACAAGCCAAGCCTAGATTTTCTTGCTAAAGTGGAATCAACATTTGATGAGGTTAGTTTTTCTTGGTTGTTGAAAGGCGAGAAAACTACTTCCACCAATACTTCTTCGTTCACTCCTACTCCAATTGAAGCGAATCATCCAGAAAAAAGTAAAAAAGAAACCATCGAAACAATCAATTCTCCATCAAAAATTGGTGAGCCCGTTACCATTGTTCATTATTATAGTGATGGAAGTTTTGAAGCCTTTCATAAAAGGTAGTATTTTTACAAAAAATACGATGCGTCAACTTTTTGGATATATACTCTTTACCCTACTCTTCTATGGCTGTTACACGGTAGAACGCAACTGTGAAGACTTTCATCAAGGTACTTTTCAATTTCAGCAAATTATCGGAGAACAATTGCAAACTTCTACCTTCCTACGTTCTGAAAACTTGGAAGTTGAGTATTTCAATTCTACTGTTGATTCGGCTTCTATTCGATGGATTAACCCATGTGAATGCTTATTAACGAAACTAAATCCTACCTCCAATCAGGATAAGCGTCCCATTAGCATCAAGATTCTTACGACAAACGAAAATGAATATGTGTTTGAATACACTCTTGTGGGCGATCAAAAAAACAAGCGGCGTGGTAAAATTGTGAAGCTAAGCGATCAATTAATTGTTCCTTAAAAATCTAATTTTGTTTGGGGCTGTTCTCCACCAGAAATAGCTTCAGGGTCATTTACGTCAACCTCTTCAATCGTCGTTGGTGTTTCTATTTCATAGGGAAGGCTTTCTTTTAGCTGAATCGCTTTGATTTTTGTCGTAGTAAGTTGATTACCTAACGCCTTGAAACCTTTAATTGAAATGAATTCCTCTACATTAATTTCTTTGGCCGGCAATTCATCCCCCCCTCGAGGCTTTACAAAATGAATCGAAATAACAGGACGCCACTCGGTTGTAACATAAATCAAATCACCGCCCTCTTTGATAAAGCTATCTTCCTTGTTTTCGTTTTCAATGAGAAAACGCTTGATGAAATATCGTTCCTTTTCAGGATCAAAATAAACGGCGGTTATGGGCTTTGTCTCTACCCACCGCTCTAGAATACTGGGTACCTGATCAAAATGAAGGCTCATTTCGGGGGTGACTGTTTTAGAAACACCTTGACTAGATATAATCAATAACTTATCTTCTCCTCTAAATGCACCGAGTAACTTTCCTCTACTATCTAAATTGAGCTTTAAAACGGCTTCATCAAACCATATATTGCGTGGTTTTAAGGTAGAAACACCTTTCTCTCTCAATTCAACCTTTAAAACATTGTGTTTGGTGACAATGTTTCCTTTTACTCCTCTTCCCTTGATTTGAAGGTCTGCAAAATCTAACTCCCATTTAAGTTTCTTGGCTTGTCCAGTATTGCGTAAGACAATCGAAACTATTTCTGCTTCACCATTTGGATTAGCACTAAAATACATGATCTGAGAGCCCGTTTTACCCTGGGTTATATCATAAAATTTATCGCGTGTTACTCCTGTAACGGCAAATCGCTTAATGAAAGAAGTACCTAGCTTTCCATCTTTGTAGATCACATTGTATACCGTTCGTGCATCTTTTTTCTTGAATACGGCTACGTGGATAATGTCTTTTTCTACAAAGACCTTGCTGTCAACTTTACCACTTGCATTTTCCCAGAGCGTGTAAATACAATTAAATCGTCTATGTCAGCACAATCGCAAACGTACTCATCTTTTTTCAAAGTAGTTCCGACAAAACCTTCTGCTCGGTTGACATATAACTTGAGGTTACGCACCACTACTTTCTTGGCATCTACATCGTCAAAAATTCTAATCTCAGATTTACGCTCTTTTCCTTTACCGTATTCTTTCTTAAGTCCATTGAAATAATCAATCGCAAAATCAATGAGATTTTCAAGATGATGCTTTACTCCGGCAATGTCTCCTTCCAACGCATCGATGCGAAGCTGAGCCTTCTCTATATCAAATTTTGAGATTCGCTTGATTTTAATTTCCGTCAAACGTACCAAATCTTCTTCTACAACAGGGCGCTTTAAATGCGCTGTATGAGGTTTAATGCCCACGTCTATTGCCTTAAGAACCCCTTCCCAAGTTTCTTCTTCTTCGATGAGACGATACACTTTGTTCTCAATAAATATGCGCTCCAAAGAAGCATAGTGCCATTGATTTTCAAGCTCTTGTAATTTATGTTCAAGCTCTTTCTTGAGTATGCTTACCGTGGTGTCTGTTGATATCTTTAGCATCTCAGAAACACCAATAAATTGTGGCTTTTGATCAATGATGACACAACCTAAGGGAGAGATAGATGATTCACAACTAGTGAAAGCAAACAGCGCATCTATGGTTTTATCTGGAGAAATTCCTGCAGGTAGGTGAACCAATATTTCTACTTCAGCTGCCGTATTGTCTTCAATTTTCTTGATTTTGATCTTCCCTTTGTCATTGGCTTTCAGGATAGAGTCTATTAGAGAGGAAGTTGTTGTACTAAAAGGAATTTCGCTGATCACAAGGGTGTTCTTATCACGCACATTGATTTTTGCACGTACCCGAACTTTTCCACCCCGAACACCATCATTATAGTTCTGAACATCAATCACTCCACCGGTTTGGAAATCAGGATATAACGTAAATTTTTTTCCCTTTAAATAAGCAACACTAGCTTGTAGTAGTTCATTAAAATTGTGAGGGAGTATTTTTGTGGAGAGTCCAACAGCAATTCCCTCTGCACCCTGAGCCAGTAACAAAGGAAACTTTACAGGTAAATGAACAGGTTCATTTTTTCTCCCATCATACGACAACTACCAATCGGTAACTTTGGGGCTAAAAACAACCTCAAGGGCAAATTTTGACAGGCGTGCTTCAATGTATCTAGAGGCAGCAGCTCGGTCACCTGTGAGGATATTTCCCCAGTTACCCTGCATGTCAATTAGCAGGTCTTTTTGCCCAATTTGAACCATGGCATCGGCTATACTCGCATCTCCGTGAGGATGATACTGCATGGTATGCCCTACGATATTGGCCACTTTGTTGTACCGTCCATCATCTAAGTCTTTCATCGAATGAAGGATACGGCGTTGTACGGGTTTAAGCCCATCAGCAATTGCAGGAACCGCACGCTCGAGAATTACATACGAAGCATAATCCAAAAACCAGTCTTTGTACATTCCCGTCACTTTGACTAAAGAATCTTGGCCTGAGGATGCGGCTTCTTCGTAGAATTCGTTTTCTTCCATATTATGCTTCCAGTTCAGCTAAATCTAATTCTACTTTTAAATTGTTAATGATAAACTCTTGGCGTATGGGCGTATTTTTTCCCATATAAAATTCCAACAACTGTTCGATTGTTGTGCCTTTATCGAGCATAACTGGGTCCAAACGAATGTCTTCACCGATAAAATATTTAAATTCATCAGGTGAAATTTCTCCAAGCCCCTTAAATCGTGTTATTTCAGGTTTTCCGCTGAGTTTATCTATCGCAGCGATACGTTCGTTCTCTGAATAGCAATAGATGGTTTCTTTTTTATTGCGTACTCTAAATAGTGGTGTTTGCAGTATGTATAAGTGCCCTTCTTTAATTAATTCAGGAAAAAATTGCAGGAAAAATGTGATGAGTAATAAACGAATATGCATTCCATCAACATCAGCATCCGTTGCAATGACAATGTTGTTGTAGCGTAAATCTTCTAAACCATCTTCAATGTTCAATGCAGCTTGCAGAAGATTAAATTCCTCATTTTCATACACGATCTTTTTGGTCATTCCATAGGTGTTTAATGGCTTTCCCCTAAGACTAAAAACCGCTTGCGTATTCACATCGCGAGATTTTGTTATCGAACCACTTGCAGAATCTCCCTCTGTAATAAACATTGTAGACTCTAAACTTCTATCTATTTTTAAATCTCCTAAATGAACTCTACAGTCGCGCAACTTCTTGTTGTGTAGGCTTGCTTTCTTTGCACGATCGCGGGCTAATTTCCTTATTCCAGACAGTTCTTTACGCTCCTTTTCGGCTTGCATAATTTTTCGCTGAATATGCTCTGCGACAGCTGGATTTTTATGTAGAAAATTATCCAATTGTGTCCCAAGGAAATCGTTTATATAGGAGCGAACAGTAGGCATTCCATCCCCCATTTCGGTAGAGCCAAGTTTTGTTTTGGTTTGTGATTCAAAAACAGGTTCCATTACCTTAATACTGATGGCGGCAATTACTGATTTCCGAATATCAGATGCATCGTAGTTTTTACCAAAGAACTCCCGGATGGTTTTTACCAAAGCTTCTCTAAATGCGGCTTGATGAGTTCCCCCTTGGGTGGTGTTTTGACCATTCACAAAGGAGTGATACTCTTCGCTATACTGTGTTTTACTATGTGTTAGCGCAACTTCTATGTCTTCACCACGCAAATGAACGATTGGGTAGAGCAGATCGTTTTCATTCACAATATCTTCGAGTAAGTCTTTTAAACCATTCTCGGAAAAATATTTTTCGCCATTAAAATCTATGGTTAATCCTGGATTAAGATATACATAGTTCTTAATCATCTTTACGATGTACTCAGCTCTAAATTTATAGTTTTTAAAGATGGTCTGGTCTGGGGTAAAGCTTACCTTGGTTCCTCGTCTCGCTTTAGAGGGATTTACTTCACTTTCTTCGATCAATGCTCCGGAAGAAAAAGAGGCCATCTTGGTTTGCTCATCACGGATAGATTCTACTACAAAGGAGGAAGAAAGGGCATTTACGGCTTTGGTACCAACACCATTTAATCCAACAGATTTTTTGAATGCACGAGAATCGTATTTACCTCCTGTATTCATTTTGGACACTACATCAACCACCTTCCCAAGTGGAATACCACGTCCATAATCACGGATAACAACCTGTGAATCAACTATTTTAATCTCTATTGTTTTACCCGCTCCCATAACGAATTCATCGATACAGTTGTCGAGTACTTCTTTAATGAGGATGTAAATTCCATCATCAGGAGAAGATCCATCTCCCAATTTCCCGATATACATACCCGGGCGCATACGAATGTGTTCCTTCCAATCAAGGGATCGTATGTTATCTTCAGTATATTGGATTTTACTAGACATAGTTAACTAATGGCTAAGATAAAGGTTCATTGTTTTAACCACTCCCCTTAAATCCTAAAAAAATTAACAATGTTCGTTGAAAACTATTCTTGGATAAATTAAAAGGAATATGTAACTGAGGTTAGCCTAAGTAGGCTAGAATATTGCTTTCAATTCGAGATTCAATTTGTGACACATCAGCTTTGACAAATGTTTTCCCGGTAATGTTCTCATAAAGTTCTATGTACCGATTGGAAACTTCTTCAATATATGCATCAGACATTTCGGGAATTTGCTGACCTTCCAATCCTTGAAAACCATTTTCAATTAACCATTGACGTACAAACTCTTTTGAGAGTTGTTTTTGTGGTTCTTGGGCAGCTTGACGCGCTTCATATCCGTCCGCATAAAAATAACGAGAGGAATCTGGTGTATGAATTTCATCGATCAAAAGAATGGTTCCATCCTCGGTTTTTCCAAATTCATATTTGGTGTCAACCAATATTAAGCCTTTTTCTGCGGCAAGTTCAGCGCCTCGCTGAAATAATGCACGTGTATAGGCTTCTAATTGAATATAATTTTCTTCAGAAACAATCCCTTGTCGGATGATTTCTTCCCTAGAAATATCTTCATCGTGTCCCTCCTCTGCTTTGGTCGCCGGAGTAATTATGGGGGTTGGAAAAGCATCATTCTCGATCATTCCTTCTGGCATGGGAACACCGCAAAGTGTGCGTTTGCCTGCTTTGTACTCGCGGGCAGCATGCCCCGACAAATAACCGCGAATAACCATTTCAATTTTAAATGGTTCGCAACGTTGCCCAATTGAAACTGATGGATCGGGGGTGGCTTCGAGCCAATTGGGCACTATATCACTGGTTGCTTCCAGCATTTGCGTGGCAATTTGATTTAATATTTGCCCTTTGTAGGAATTCCTTTGGGCATCACTACGTCAAAGGCTGATAGTCGGTCAGTTGCGATCATGACCAATCGATTGTTTTCAAGCCTAAAGACTTCTCGAACTTTACCGGTATATTTGCTTAGCTGCCCTGGGATACTGAAGCTAGTTGATAATAGCGTATTCATTAATTATTGTGTTCTATCGTTTTATATGCACTGATTACTTTTTTCACTAATCGGTGACGAATAACGTCTTTGTCATCTAAAAATAGCATGCCAATCCCTTTGGTTTCCTTTAAAATGAGTAGGGCTTCTTTTAAGCCAGAGGTGACTCTTCTGGGTAAGTCAATTTGACCAGGATCTCCAGTGATTATGAATTTAGCATGTGGACCCATACGGGTTAAAAACATTTTCATTTGCGCGTGTGTGGTATTTTGCGCCTCGTCTAAAATGACAAATGCATTATCTAATGTTCTTCCCCGCATGAATGCTAGAGGCGCAATTTGGATGGTGCCTTTCTCAATGTGAGAAGCCAAACGCTCCGACGGTATCATATCTCTAAGTGCGTCGTACAAGGGCTGCATGTAAGGGTCGAGTTTGTCCTTCATATCCCCTGGCAAGAAACCTAAATTTTCTCCTGCTTCTACTGCGGGTCGTGTTAAGATAATTCGTTTAACTTGTTTTTCTTTAAGGGCTTTTACTGCCAAAGCAACACTAGTATAGGTTTTACCCGTTCCTGCTGGTCCAATGGCAAATACCATATCATTTTTTTTACTCAACTCGACCAAGCGTTGTTGATTAAAGGTTTTTGCCTTGATAACTCTTCCTCCAATTCCATGAAGAATAAACGATTCTTTATCGTTCGTAGGTTCATAATCTTGTGAGCCATCCGAACACAAAATCAGTTCGATGCTTGTTGAATCCAGAGAATTGAATTTTCCAAAGTGTGCAACCAACATATCCACACGCTTTTCAAACACTTCCAAGATATCTTCTTCTCCTAACGCTTTAATTTTATTTCCACGTGCAATGATCTTAAGCTTAGGGAAATAACTGCGCAACTGCTCAATTGTTTTGTTCTGCTCCCAAAGAATGCTTGGGGATTCACTTCATTGAGTTCAATTTGAATTTCGTTCAATATCGTTTTGATTAAAGATTATACGCTCAGTTTCGTAAGTTTGTAATCAAATTTACGTTTTTCGTTTCAATCTAATCTCAAATAAAAACAACTTTATGTCGATTATTACCTTAACGACCGATTTTGGACATAAAGATTATTTTGTTTCTGTAATTAAAGCGGCTCTTTTACAAGAAGCACCCAATTCAACAGTAATTGACATTTCACATGAGATAAGCCCGTTCAATCATACGGAAGCAGCTTATGTCCTTAAAAATGCCTATGCGAATTTCCCCAAAGGCAGCATTCACATTGTTGGCGTAGACTCGGAACTTACCCCAGAGAACGAACACGTAGTAATGCGCTATAATGGGCATTTTTTCATTGGTGCCAACAATGGAATTTTTGCCCTAATCCTTGAAGAAACCAAATACGAGCGTATTGGTGAAATAAACATTCACAGTTCCATTGTTTCTTCCTTTCCGGTACTTGATGTTTTTGTAAAAGTAGCTGCCCATTTATCGCGAAATGGTACCATGGACGTTGTTTCAAAACCACTGACTAAACTGAAAGAAGTTGTCAGCATTCGGCCAGTTGTAAACGAATCCAAAACCCAGGTAATCGGAAGTGTAATCTACATCGATAATTTCGGAAATGTAGTAACCAATATTCGCAAAAAGGAGTTTCTAGCCTTACAAAAAACGCGTTCATTTACCATTTATGCCCAAAGCGTAAAATTCCATACCATCTATAATTCGTATACCCAGGCAATCAATTTCAACGTACCAAGAGAAAAGCGAGAAGAGGAAGGAAAAAAATAGCACTGTGGAATGCTGCAGGGCACCTGGAACTGTGTGTCTATAAAAGTAATCCTTCCAAAGTCGGAAGCGCAAAAAGTCTCTTTGGATTAGATTTTAGAACGACCATAACCATTGAATTTAATTAGTATGTGGACAATTTTTAAGCGCGAATTAGCCAGTTTATTTTATAGCTCTTTAGGGTATTCCTCGCTGGGGTGTTTTTTGCTATTCAATGGACTTTTGTTATGGATTTTTCCCTCGTCTTGGAATATTTTAACTGCGGGCTTCGGCGATCTTAATTTGTTTTTTGAGTTAAATCCTTGGTTATTGATTTTCCTCCTCCCCGCCCTTGGAATGAAGTCGTTTTCAGAAGAAATAAAGTTGGGTACATTGGAATTATTGCTCTCTAAGCCTTTGGCTAAAACTGATTTAATCCTTGGTAAGTTTTTAGCTATACTCTTTACCTTAAGCATTGGACTTAGCGTAAGTGTACTCTATTTATTTCTAATAAAAGACCAACTCCTACCCAATCAATACTTTGACTACGGCGTCTATGCTGGTTCGTTTTTGGGTTTATTCTTATTAGCCACCACATTAACATCCATTAGCATTTGGGCTTCGACGCTTGTAGATAGCCCTTTCTCTGCTTTTTTGATTGCCGTTTTTGTGAGTGTTTTTCATTTTTATGGCTGGCAACAATTGGCTTTACTTTTCGGTGATTTCAATACCTATGCCTTTATCAAGAGTATTTCATTACAACACCACTATGCCGAATTGAACAAGGGTGTTTTGCGCCTTTCAAATATGTTCTATTTTGGACTACAAACGCTCTTCTTCCTTTACTGGACGTACCTAAACCTTGAAAAACGAAGTCAATGAAAAAATCAAACCGTCAAAAACGTTGATTATTTGCATCCTAGGCATGATGTTGTTGATGAAAGGAATTTCTGCAGTTGATATCCAGTGGGATTTAACCAACGATAAGCGCTATACTTTATCGAAGAACACGCTTGCGGTTGTTCAACAATTGGAGCGACCTTTGAAGATCGAAGTACTTCTGGGAGGAGATCTACCCCCGAACTATCAGCGATTGCGGACTGAATTAACTGTAGTGTTGGATCAATTAATACGCACAAATGACTTCATTCAGTACGATTTTGTTGATCCATTCGACGAAGATACCTCACCCGAAAAAATCATTAACGATCTTTATCGCTACGGCCTAAATCCTGAAATCGAAATCGACCAAGAGAACCAATCCACAGCGCAAACCGTTGTTGTGCCTTGGTTAATCCTTAACACAGGAAACAAGTCCTCACGCGTTCCCTTACTGCAAAAGAATCTCGGCGACACTGCAGAGATGCGTATGGAACAATCTATACAACAACTAGAATACAACATTCTCGACGGCATTCATAAACTACTGCTACAAAAGAAGAAACGAATTGCCGTGATTAAGTCTCATGCTACTTCTGAGGATGCAAAATTATTGAGTTTCTTGCAAGGGCTTCAGCCCTATTACAACCTTGCGCCCTTTAATTTGAAAGCATTTCCAGACGCACCGGAAAAAACCCTTGAAAATTTAAATCGATTTGATTTAGTCATTGTTTCTAACCCAAAAGAGGTTTTTACAATAGAGGAAAAATTCATGTTTGATCAATACACACTACAGGGAGGAAACAGCCTTTTTCTTATTGATCCTGTGGAAGTTGCTCAAGATAGCTTGTTTGTTCTTCAGGGGGATGCAGTGGTTTACCCAGTAAAGAATGAACTAGATGAAATGTTTTTTAAATATGGGGTTCGTCTTAATAAAGATCTTATTACTGATCTTTACAGCGCTCCTATCGTTCTTGCCCAGGGGAAAAACGCTTCCTCAGAATACAAACCATATCCATGGGTATATCATCCACTGATTATGCCTTCAACCAACCACCCTATCGGAAGTGCTATTGGTAATGTTCACCACCGATTCACAAGTTCAATCGATACACTCAAGAATTCGCTTAAAAAAACCGTATTACTCACAAGTTCAAACAGATCTAAACGCAAAACCCCGCCCTTTCTTATCGCCTTAAAAGAAGCCACCCAGCCCCTAAAACCTTCCTTATTCGATGAAGATGGTAGAGCAACAGCTGTTTTATTAGAGGGAGTCTTTCCTTCGCTCTTTGAAAACCGGATTGCACCCTTTTCTTGGAAATCTACTTCAACCGTAACACCAGCAAAAATGGCTATTTTTTCAGATGGTAACATTGCGGAAAACCAACTAAATAGCGGTGAAGCTTTGGAGTTAGGCTATGATAAATGGACCAATAACTTATACGCCAACAAGGCTTTTTTACACAATACAGTACACTACCTTATTGGGGAAAAAGAGCGTCTCAATCTCCGCTCAAAAGACATTCAACTCGCCTTTTTGGATAAAACATTGTTAGTCAATAGTGGGAAAAGAATACAGTATACGGCCTTTCTCTCTCCTCTGATTCTTCTGGGAGTATTCGGGACGTTTTTATATATCAGAAGAAAGCAGCTTTTTCGTCAATAACTTTTGATAAGTTTCTTTTTTGGTTGCTGTCTTTTCAGATATATTTGAAATACAAAATATCTAGCCCATGAAATTCATTGTCTCAAGTAGTCAATTATTAAAACAATTACAAGTGTTGGGAGGAGTGATAAACGCTTCAAACACACTACCTATACTCGATAATTTCTTATTCGAACTCCATCAGGATAGACTCACCATTACAGCCTCCGACCTAGAAACGAGCATGTCTGCAAGCATCACTGTAGAATCTAACTCCACCGGAAACATTGCTGTACCAGCACGCTTGTTGCTAGATACGCTAAAAACTTTCCCCGAGCAACCGCTTACTTTCACTGCAGAAAACAATACCATCGAAATCAGCGCAAACAATGGTAAATACAGCCTTGCCTATTTGGCTGGTGATGAGTTTCCTAAGGCCGTTCATATTAAAGACCCAAGCAAAACAATAATCATGGGAGACACCCTGGCCAATGCCATCAACACTACCCTTTTTGCTTCTGGGAACGATGATCTTCGTCCAGTAATGAGTGGAGTCTTTTTTCAGTTTTCATCCGAAGGGCTCACCTTTGTAGCCACAGACGCACACAAACTTGTAAAATATACCCGATCGGATGTTTCCGCCTCGGGGACAGCAGCGTTTATAATGCCCAAAAAAGCCCTCCAAATACTAAAAGGGATCTTACAGGGGAGTGAAGAAGACATCAATGTGGAATACAACGAAACCAATGCGCAGTTTTCTTTCGGATCAACCACACTTAGTTGTCGCCTAATTGAAGGAAAATATCCTAATTACGAAGCGGTTATTCCTAAGGAAAACCCAAATGTGCTCACAATACACAGAGAAACATTGCTTAACTCCCTGCGTCGGGTGAGTATTTTCTCTAACAAGACTACCCACCAAATACGTTTAAAAATTGCAGGAGCAGAATTGAATATATCGGCCGAAGACTACGACTTTAGTAACAAAGCAGAAGAACGCTTAAGCTGTAGTTATGCAGGAGATGATCTACAAATTGGATTCAATTCCCGCTTTTTAATCGAAATGCTCAATAATCTGGGTGCCGAAGAAATCTCTATAGCCATGTCCATGCCCAACAGAGCAGGTATCATTACTCCCCTCGATGGTATCGAAGAGGGTGAACAAGTGACTATGTTGGTTATGCCGGTTATGTTGAATGATTAATGCGCAGTATTCTTATCACACAAAAAAATAAAAGGCGCTTTTTAAGCGCCTTTTTAAATTTCTAATAAAACATAACAGCTATCAGGAAACTGTTATCGCTGCTGACATACGCTTATAGATTCCATTTTCCAATTTCTCACGAATGGAAGAAAAAGCATCGAGGGTAATGGAAACGTCCTCTAGGGTGTGGGTCGCTGTAGGGATTAGACGAAGTAAAATCAACCCTTTAGGAATAACCGGATATACAACAATAGAGCAAAATATTCCGTAATTTTCGCGCAAATCCTTTACCAAAACCATGGCCTCAGGGATACTCCCTTTTAAGTAAACGGGGGTAACACAACTCTGGGTAGTTCCAATGTCAAAGCCACGCTCTTTTAGACCGTCTTGAAGCGCATTGACATTTTCCCACAACTTGGCTTTAAATTCTGGACGCGTTCGCAACATTTCGAGTCTTTTGAGGGCACCTTCCACTAGAACAGATTGCAAGGATTTAGCAAACATTTGGGAGCGCATATTGTACTTTAAATAGTCAATAATTTCTTTGTCGGCAGCGATAAAGGCTCCTGTAGAAGCCATGGATTTCGCAAAGGTGGCAAAGTAAACATCGATGTCGTCTTGCACGCCTTGCTCCTCTCCTGCTCCTGCTCCGCGTTCACCAAGGGTTCCAAAACCGTGGGCGTCATCGACCAATAAACGGAACTGGAATTTTTCTTTAAGGGCAACGATCTCTTTTAAGCGTCCTTGCTCTCCACGCATACCAAACACCCCTTCCGAGATGACCAAGATCCCTCCGCCAGTTTGTTCGGCCATTTTAGTGGCGCGTTCCAAGTTCTTTTCAAGGCTTTCAATATCGTTGTGTTGATAGGTGAAACGCTTTCCAGGATGAAGGCGTACACCGTCAATGATACATGCATGTGCATCTACGTCATAAACAATCACATCATTCTTTGAAACGAGGGTATCGATGGTCGATAAAATACCTTGGTAGCCAAAGTTGAGCACATAGGCCGCTTCTTTGTTGACAAACTCAGCTAGTTCTCTTTCCAACTGCTCGTGCAAATCTGTATGGCCAGACATCATTCTTGCTCCCATGGGGTGTGCTGAACCATGCTTAAGGGCTGCATCAGCATCAACTTGTCTAATTTCGGGTTGATTTGCTAGACCCAAATAGTCATTAACACTCCAGGTAATGACTTCTTTTCCATTAAATTTCATCCGGTTAGAAATGGGTCCCTCTAATTTTGGAAAAACAAAATAGCCTTCCGCAACAGAAGCCCATTTCCCCAAAGGTCCTTTATTTTCTAGTATTCGATCAAATATGTCTTTCATCTTCATTTGCTTTCTTCGTGAATTCTTTTATTGAATATACTCTACTTTTTTTGGATCTTCTGCATGATCGGAATCAAAAAACCCTTGCTCTTTCATCCATTTATCGCTGTATATTTTGCTCATGTAGCGTGAACCATGATCAGGAAATATTCCAACAATATTGCTGTTATCGTTAAATTCGCCCGATTGACTCAATTGTTTTATGGCTTGAACAACGGCGCCAGAAGTGTAGCCAACAAACATTCCCTCCTTTTTGTGATGGAACGTGCCATATGTGCACTTTCCTCATCGGAAACTTTAACAAAGTGATCGATAACTTCGAAGTCTGTAGCAGTTGGAATTAGGTTTTCCCCAAACCTTCAATACGATAAGGATAAATTTCCTTTGGGTCTAACTCTTGTGTTTCGTGGTATTTCTTTAAAACTGATCCATAGGCATCCACACCAATGATTCGAATGGAAGGGTTCTGCTCTTTGAGGTAACGCGCACAACCAGAAATTGTTCCTCCAGTTCCGCTACAGGCAATAAGATGGGTTATTTTACCGCCAGTTTGTTTCCAAATTTCGGGACCAGTTGTGTTATAATGTGCATCAGTATTGAGCGAATTAAAATACTGATTGATATAAATTGAATTACTGGTCTCCTCGTGTATTCGCTTCGCTACTTGATAATAAGATCGTGGATCATCCGCTTTTACATTTGCAGGACAAACATAGACCTTTGCTCCCATAGAGCGCAGCATATTTATTTTATCTTCAGAAGATTTTGAGCTAACGGCTAAAATACAGTTATACCCTTTGATCATGGATACCATGGCTAAACTAAAACCCGTATTCCCCGAAGTAGTCTCAATTATAGTGGTGCCTTTTTGAACAAGACCTTGTCGCTCAGCCTCACTAATTATATGAAGAGCGATACGGTCTTTGTTTGAATGCCCAGGGTTAAAGGCTTCCCATTTAGCGAAAAAATTTCCCTTGAAATCTTCAACAACTCTGTTTAATTTAATGAGAGGGGTATTGCCTATCAACGATAGTAAGTTAGGGTAGGACTCAAATCCTGGTTTCATAGAGTGGTCTTGTTTTAAAAAACATCCAAATTTAAGGAAAAAATATCAGTTTTCAGATTTTTCAAAAGCAAGGAGAAAAGCATATTTCTTTGCGGTTTCCTTTAATGCGTCAAATCGTCCAGACGCGCCTCCGTGTCCAGCACTCATATTGGTGTCTAAATAAAGTACCGTTTCATCTTTCTTGTGCAAACGCAATTGAGCCACCCATTTAGCAGGTTCCCAATATTGCACCTGGGAATCGTGTAGACCTGTTGTAACTAACAGGTTGGGGTAGGCTTGCTCTTTTATGTTGTCATAGGGGGAATACGATTTAATGTATTCATAAAAAGTTTTGTCATTCGGATTTCCCCATTCGTCATATTCACTGGTTGTCAGGGGAATAGTATCGTCTAGCATGGTCGTTACAACATCGACAAAAGGAACTGCAGCGATTACACCATTGTATAGTTCGGGAGCATCGTTCACCACAACGCCCATGAGTAAACCTCCAGCAGAACCACCATAGGCATAGAGATGTTTCGCTGAAGTATATCCCTTTGCGATTAAATACTTTGAACAATCAATAAAATCTGTGAAGGTATTTTTCTTGTGCAGCATCTTGCCTTGTTCGTACCAGTTTCTACCAAGGTATTCTCCTCCCCTTACGTGCGCAATAGCATAGGCAAAACCTCTGTCCAACAAGCTCAATCGGGCACTTGAAAAACCCGGGTCAATGGTCGAACCATAAGAACCATAAGCGTATTGCAAAATTGGGGTATTCGAACTGAGTAATGTATCCTTATGATGAACCAAGGAGATTGGAATTTTGGTTCCATCAACCGCTTTCGCCCAAAGTCGTTTCGAAACATAATTCGCTTTATTAAACTGCCCTCCCAGTACTGCTTGCTCCTTAAGCACAATTTGCTCCTTACGCGCCATGTCGAATTCTACGACCGAACTTGGTGTGCTCATAGAATTGTATATATAGCGCAATTTTGTTGTATCAAAAACGATGTTTGTACTAATATAAACCGTGTAGGTTTCACCCTCTAGTGGCAAGTAATAGTCATCCGTTCCATCCCAGCGCTGAATACGTATCCTAGCTAAGCCATTTTCCCGTTCAGTAATAACCCAATAATCATTGAATAGTTCAATATCCTCTAACAATACATTGCTACGATGTGGGAGAACCTCTACCCAATGTTCCTTGGATGTTGTCCCTACAGGAGTTTTCATTATTTTGTAATTCTCAGCTTTGTCAGCATTCGTTAAAAGATAAAAGTGATCTCCGTAGTGAGCGATACTATACTCCAAATTTTTCGTCCGCTGTTGAACTAGGCTAAATTTACCGAGCGGATTGTTCGCCTTCAAGTATTGATATTCAGTCGTCAAAGTACTATAGGATCCTATGAATATATATTCTTCAGATTTTGAGCCGCTAACGAAGGTAGAATAGGTTTCATCTTTTTCTTCAAAAATAAGTGTGCTTTTTGCAAGAAGATCAGTTATAGAATGACGGTAGATCGCCTCAGATCGTAATGTTGTCGGATTTTTCTTGGTAAAGAAAAAATAAGTATTATCACTCGCCCAAACACTACTGCCTGTAGTATTTGCAATGGAGGTGTCGTAAATTTTTCCACTAACTAAATCCTTCACCTTCAAACGGTATTGACGTCTGGAAACCGTATCAATCCCAAAAATTACTTTCGTATTATCAGGACTAATATTAATGCCTACCAAACGGAAATAAGTGTGTCCCTTGGCCATTTCATTACAATCAAACAGAATTTCTTCGGTAGCCGTTAAGGACTTTTTTTTACGCGTATAAATGGGGTAATCCTGTCCTTCTTCATAACGGGTAATGTACCAGTATCCATTATAAAAATAGGGTACCGAATTGTCTTCCTCTTTGATACGTGCCTTCATCTCTTCAAAAAGACTTTCTTGTAGGGGTACGAGGTCTTTAGTCGATTCTTGGTAATAAGCATTTTCACGTTCTAAATAGTCGATCACATCTGGATTTTCACGCTCGTTCAACCAAAAAAATGGATCGATTCTAATATCATCGTGTATCTTATGTTCATGTGGCTTTTGTTTTGCAGATGGAGGCAGGAATGTTTTACTGGGCTTCATTTATGATATTTTATGGATCACCAAAAGATGAATGGCACAAAAATAAGGGTCTTCAATGAGTTGATGAAGCAGAACGGTTAAAACATGAAGATTTATAGTCTCAACTTTCCAAGACAATCCAACACATAGTCGTGCTGTGCTTCAGTATAATCTCTATGGGTTACAAAACGTAGCTTACCGTTACCCATACTGATAAGCTGAATATTTTTTTCTTCCATTGCATGCATAAATCGAGCCTCCAATGCGGGTGTTTCCAATTCAAAAATGACAATATTTGTGTCTACAGGTGCTAAATAGCGAACCTTTTCGAGCTGCAGCAAAGCTTGCCCCAACTCCTTGGCGCGTTCATGATCTTTGTCGAGTTCTTGCCAATGATGATCTATGGCATAGCTTGCCGCTGCTGCCAAATAGCCTGCTTGACGCATTCCCCCTCCGAGCATTTTTCGAATCCGTAATGCTTTTTTCATCGCTTCTCTACTACCCACCAGAGCTGACCCAATAGGAGCACCCAAGCCTTTGCTGAAACACACTGAGATAGTGTCAAAATATTCCCCATAAAATGCAGGACTAGTGGATGTAGCCCGCATGGCATTCCACAATCTTGCTCCATCTAAATGCAAGGGAAGTTGTTCTTCTTTACAAAGTTGATGAATGCGTTCAATCGCTTCAGAAGAATAGCAAGCTCCACCCCTTTATTGGTAGAGTTTTCCAACACAACCAGGGCTGTTTTTGGCGCATGATAAAAGTCAGATGGATTAATTTTTGCTTTTATTTGTGCAGCAGTAATACGACCGCGTTCGCCCTCAATAAGTCCGCAAGAAACTCCACTGTTAAAACTAGCTCCTCCTCCTTCATAATTAAAAATATGTGCATAATGATCGCAAATCACTTGTTCCCCCGGTTGGGTATGAAGTTTAATCGCCGTCTGATTGGCCATGGTACCTGAAGGAAAAAACAAAGCTGCTTCTTTGGCAAACATGTTTGCTACCTTAGCTTCAAGGGCATTTACGCTTGGATCTTCTTTAAAAACGTCATCTCCAACAGCAGACTGAAACATATGTTCCATCATTGCTTTTGACGGCCGAGTGACCGTATCACTAATTAAGTTTACTTCCATCATTTACTGGCAACGTAGACTAGATCCAATGGGCGATCCATCGGGAATTTTAGGGGTAGTGATTGGGGATATGCGCGTTGGCTGATCAAAATAGTGTTGAATCATGTTTTGATAGTAGTGCTTCAAATTGAAGTTGTGCTGTTGTTTAAGCCACGTACTCAGCTGATATAATTGTTCATATACTTCTCCGCGAACGGCATTGGGGACAACTGTACTCTGTCCCAAACGCATCAATTGCTGCAACAGATTTCCTTGAACGACCGTCTGAATTGCTTTGGCCTCTGCTCCATTTGCTTTGGTTTTAAAAGCATGCTTAATCAGCGTAGCGATTGTCTCGCTTAAACCCAATTGTTTTGCGTCAAAAGCGTTCTGTTGAACCAATCGAGCTGCACGCTGCGGGTGCAATACCATTTGCAACATCGCATCGCTTAGGGTATGCGCAGCTGCCATTGGGTCAAAGGTTAAGCCAGTCTGGGTGGCAAAGCTTTCTCGTGAAGACCCGTAACCATAAGCATATGGCGGCAAAAGTGAACGCAATTTTGCTGGTATGGATAAATTTGTCGAATCTAACGAGTTTACGATGGCGCTAAGAGCAGCACGTTGTTCTTGAACAGAAACGGTTTTTACTCCTTCACTTGCCGCCCCTTTTACAGCATACTCATATTCTTGCCCACCAATGAGTTTAACCACTGCTTCCAATTGATAACGGTGTAAGAAATAGAGTGGCACCAACCGATCGCGTAAAACAGATAATGGCTCCCCATCTTTCAACTGATCCATAGAAAAGTTTTTCATTGCAATGGAACGTATGGATAAAAGCTTTTTATACTCGGCTAGAGCTGAGCTTCCATTGTCCCAAAGATGAGCATAGGGATGGGCACCTCCAATGGGTCGAGCATCCCTATCAGAGATAAAACGATGTCCTGCTGCCCTGCTTTGTTCTAGGATCTCATTTAAAGCAGCTGTTTCGTTTGTACCAGCTGGAAAATCACTATAAGCATATTTGACGGACACTTTATCCCAATCTCCTATACCAGTAGCATAAGCATCTTCATAGCTTATTTTGCCGTCCACTAATTTCAAACTTGGATGCGGATAATCCATTACTGAAGCGCGATCTTTTACACTAGCAGCAAAATTATGTGCAAAACCTAATGTATGACCAATTTCATGAGCAGAAAGCTGGCGGATTCTCGCCAAGGCGAGGGCTAACATGGGCGCATCGTCGGTTGTGTTATCTGCATAAGGCTGATCGGTTAAAGCCTGTGCAATCATAAAATCTTGTCGAATACGTAAACTTCCCAAACTAACATGTCCTTTGAGTATTTCACCAGAACGTGGATCAACTACGCTAGCTCCATAGCTCCACCCTCTAGTAGAACGATGCACCCATTGGATGACATTGTAACGTACATCCATTGGATCTGCGTCGTCGGGTAATATTTTTAACTGAAATGCATTGGAATACCCTGCAGCTTCAAAGGCTTGATTCCACCATTTCCTCCTTCCAATAAGGCCGATCGAACGGGCTCTGGCGTTCCATTATCGAGGTAATAAACAATCGGGGCTACTGCCTCACTCATAGGGGCGCTAGGGTCTTTTTTTCCAAGCGATGACGCAAGGTAAACCGTTGCTTTGTAGCGGCATTTACTGGAGTTGAATAATCATTATAACTAAAAGGGATAGCCCCAGAACGGGGATCAAATTTCCTTGCTTTAAAAGGGACATCGGGAAGCTGAACAAAAGAATGGTGTTGATGAACTGTAACGCTATTCGGTGTTGGAGTAACGGAGCCAATTAAGCGACCTTGCGGATTTCCACTAAAGGTAAGCAACACATCAAATTCACTATTGTTAGGGAAATTCTTCGTACGCTCCAGTGCAATGGCAGATCGGCTTTTATCTACGCTATAACTCCCTTGCTTTGCACTTTTTAAGCGTTGTCCTACACCATGTGCATCCTGCATTAAAAATGGAGTCATGTCAATGATGTAATCATTGGGAGTGGACTCAATAATAGGGAAACCAAACAACACTGATTTCGCAAATGCTTGCGCAATAGAGGCCTGCTCCAACACATTGTCTGAAGTACTTCTGTAGTCTAAATTTGGCTGAACCAACATAAGCTTATTGCCCATTTTAGAAAAATGCACGACACGCTCGTTTCCCAATTGTCCCCGATCGAGTCCAATATCATTACTCCCAATACCTGCGCTAAGTCCATTGATGTATAGGAAAGGAGAATTTAGCTGACTAGCCTTGTTAACCTTGAGGTAGAGCTTACCATTGTTTTCATCATAACTGAAATTAAAAAAGCCCTTGTATGCTATCCCTTCCGAAAACACCGATGTAGGTGGTGGTGGTGGAGCGATTGTTTTTCGCTTGCGTTGGCCATAACCAATGGTTAGCGTTAAACTAAACAACACTAGAAGAATTAATTTTGCTTTCATACCTTAAATTTGAGTTTCAAGTTAAAAATATATATGTTCGAAAAAGCATAAAGCAAAGTTTAATTCTATTTTTACAAAAAAAACAAATGTTAACATCAGATCAGTTGAAAGATCTTTTTGAGCGCCTTGGTGCGTTAAGGAGGTATCTTTGACATAGATGCCAAAGAAATACAAATTCGAAATGAGGAAGAAGTCACCCTAGATCCTACATTTTGGAATGATCCCAAGAAAGCAGAAATTCATATGAAACAGTTACGCACCCTAAAAAATGGGTGAGTGATTTCACTACTGCTAAACAATTGACCGAAGACCTAGAAGTGCTCTACGATTTTTATAAAGCGGATGAGGTTTCCGAGGCTGAGCTCAAAGCATCCTATCAGGAACTTTTAGCACTCCTTGAAGATATCGAGTTTCGCAATATGCTCTCTGATGAAGGAGATGCATTAAATGCAGTACTTCAAATTACGGCAGGCGCAGGAGGTACTGAGAGTTGTGATTGGGCAGAGATGTTGATGCGTATGTACCTAATGTGGGCTGAAAAAAAAGGATTCAAGATTAAAGAGCTCAACCATCAGCCAGGTGATGTTGCCGGCGTCAAAACAGTCACCCTGGAAATTGAGGGTGATTTTGCTTTTGGTTGGTTAAAAGGGGAAAACGGTGTGCATCGTCTGGTGCGAATTTCTCCCTTTGACAGCAATGCCAAACGACACACTTCTTTTGCTTCTGTTTATGTGTACCCACTTGTAGATGATAGCATAGAAATCATCATAAACTCGTCAGAAATAACTTGGGAAACCATGCGCTCTAGTGGAGCAGGCGGCCAAGGGGTCAATAAAATTGAAACGGCAGTTCGCTTGCGCCATGCCCCATCGGGAATTATGATTGAAAATTCGGAGCCCCGCTCGCAATTGGAAAATAAAGCCAAAGCCATGCAATTGCTCAAATCGCAATTATATGAAATAGAATTGCAGAAAAAAATGGCTGCTCGGAACGAAATAGAGGCTTCAAAGAAAAAAATTGAATGGGGGTCGCAAATTCGAAATTATGTCATGCAACCCTACAAACTGGTAAAAGATGTACGGACGCAAGTAGAAACCAGCGACATAGACGGTATTCTGAATGGAAATATTGATGATTTCTTGAAAGCATACCTCATGTATATGGGGCAAAAACCAGAATCTGATACCCTATAAAAGAGAACATTATGAAATTGACCATTTACCACAATCCGCGCTGTCGAAAATCAAGGAGGCCCTTCAATATCTTGAAACTACTGAACATCAAATAAGTATAGTGAATTATTTTGAACAGCCACTCACAGCAGATGTATTAAGCCACCTCCTTCAAGAATTGAACTACACCCCTAAAGAACTAATTCGCACTACAGAAGCCATTTGGAAAAGTGATTATAAAGGAAAAGATTTAACCGAAAAGGAGTTAATTCAAGCCATGGTAAAACACCCAAAATTGATGGAACGACCCATTATTTCGAATGGTAAAAAAGCTGTGATTGCCCGCCCAATCGAAAAATTGATGGATTTTTTAAAATAAATTCATTTTTATTGAAACTTTTTGGACTAAAAGATGTCTAATAAGTGTTAAAAACTACTATGAAAAATTTTTTTTTATGTGGCCTAGCACTTTTTTTAGGCTACACGGCTAGCGCTCAACGACCTACAAGCGGACAGCGCCTAGCCAAAGTCTTGTTGACGGGAAAAGTGCTCGACCGAGAAACACAAGAACCGCTAGAGTACGCCACCATAACACTGCAAAATGAACGTCGTCCCGACATGCTTCAGGGGGAATTACCACACAGGACGGTACTTTTTCGTTTGACGTTTTTCCGGGAAAATATATTGTCACTATAGAGTATATTTCTTTTGAAAAAATCATTTTAGAAGAAGTTGTCATAAGGGAACCCAAAGACTTTGGCACTTTTGAGCTAACAGAATCCGACAATGTCTTAGACGAAGTAGAAGTGATTGCGGAAAAAACAGAAGTTGAAATTCGTTTAGACAAACGTGTGTATAATGTCGGAAAAGACATCACCGTTCGAGGAGGTAGTGTTTCGGATGTGATGGACAATATCCCTTCCGTTTCTGTTGATGTAGAAGGGAACATTTCCCTACGTGGTAATGATAACGTTCGTATTCTAATCAACGGTAAACCCTCTGGTTTGGTCGGACTTTCTGGTCCAGAAGGATTACGTCAATTACCTGCAGAATCGATCGAAAGAGTTGAGGTAGTTACCTCACCCTCAGCGCGATACGAAGCTTCAGGTACTGCCGGAATACTCAATATTATCCTCAAAAAACAAGAACTGCTGGGTATAAATGGTTCCGTAAACCTCAATGCAGGTCTTCCCACCACAGTAGGCGGAAATGCTACACTAAACTGGCGTACTAAAAAGGTGAATCTTTTTTCTACCACTTCCCTAAGGGATTCAAAATCGCTTGGTGGAGGCATCTTTGAAAGCGAAAACTTCTCGCCTGTTCGTTTTGTTGAAGAAGATAGAGATTACAATAGAAGACGTAAAAGTTTTTTTATCAATTTAGGAGGAGAGTATTATTTTGATGACAATACCTCATTGTCGCTTAGTGGGTTCGTTCGACGAAGCAATAATAGCAGCAACAATACTACAGACATTAGAAACCTTGACAATCTTGGAAATATAACCGATCGTTTTGGCCGTTATCAAGACGAAACAGAAAAAGATAATTCACAGCAGTTTACCGCTAATTTTAGCAAAAAATTTAATGATAAAGGACATGAACTTATCATTGAATTTCAGTACGAAACAAGTAGTGAAGATGAAAATGATTATGCCGAAAATACGCAAACTTTTGATCAAGAATCCTTTACCCTAGAAAACCAAAAACGAAGTTTGCTTCAAGTAGACTATGTGTGGCCTATAGATGAAAATACACAATTTGAGTTGGGGTATCGTGGAAATTTGAGCGAACAAGAAACCGATTATCAGGTATATGACTTTTTAACGGCTGGAAGGAGCGCAAACATCGATTTGACGAATTTTTTAGGTTTCACCCAAAATGTCCATGCGGCCTATACACAATTTGGTAAAAAGATCGAGAAGTTCTCCTATCTCGCAGGATTGAGAATGGAAAAGACCCATATAGAAATTGATCAGCGTACCTCTAATGAGTACAATGAAAAAGACTATACAGATTGGTTTCCTACACTCAACTTGTCCTATGAATTTAGTGAACAAGAAAACATAACCCTAGGGTATAGTCGCCGTATTAGACGTCCACGTTCATGGTCTTTAAATCCTTTTCAATCTTTGACCAGTCTTACTTTTTTTAGACAAGGAAATCCAGATTTAGACCCTTCCTATTCCAATTTAGTGGACCTTGGCTATCTTAAACGATGGGAGAAATTTACCTTTAACGGGTCTATATACTACCAAAAAGCAACGCAAGTAATTGAACGCATTACAGAAGCTACAGGAGAATTTGTTGAGGTAAGTACTGACCCCTTGGTAGAATTACCTTCTTTTCGTTCTACGTCTATCAACCTATCAGAAAACAACCGAACAGGAACAGAGTTTACCCTTACATATAATCCAAAACGTAAAGTACGCATTAGTGGTAACTTTAACATTTTTAATTCGGAAACCCTCGGCAGCTACAACGGAATACCTTTAGACAGAAAAATTGTGAGTTGGTTTGCACGTGTAAATAGTAGTTTTCCCATTGCCTTTGGAATAGACACGCAATTAAGAGCGTTCTACCGAGGACCTAATGCAAATGCACAAACAAAATCGCAAGGTATTTTTACCCTCTCAGGGGCACTCAATAAAACAATATTAAATAAAAAAGGAACCTTATCTTTTAGGGCAAGTGATATTTTTAATAGTCGAAGAAGGAAGAGTACAACAGAAACCGATACGTTCAGAAATTACTCAGAATTTCAATGGAGACAACCCTCCTATGTCCTAACCTTTACCTACAGAATAAATGAACGAGATATGGAACGTAGAAAAAGACGTTCCAATGACAATGGCCAAGGTGGTGATGGAGAGGATTTTGAATTTTAAACATCTTTTTCAAAAATTAGAGCAAAAAAAAACACCGCAGTTGCGGTGTTTTTTTTATGTATAATAGAGCGTATCTTTTACTCCTTAATTTCTTGTTTTGCTTCTTTGCGTTCTTGTAACCACTCAATAAAAGCCCCTGTTAACCAATAAGGGATCACAAAGGTTAATAAGAAAATCATCAGCCAAAAACCGATGGTTAAAATGGTTAAAAAGGAAAGGAAACCTAAATATTGGTCGAATTCAAACATGCTTATCAATTTGTGCCAAAATTAATGCATTTATCCCGTTTTCGCAATGGGAATTCTTTTTTTATTCACAAAGCTATTCACAGTAGGGAACCAAGCTTTTTTGTCTTATTTTTGTAGCAAAAGAAGCACAATGGAATACCGTATAGAAAAAGACACGATTGGAGAGGTTAAAGTACCTAAAAACGTATTGTGGGGAGCACAAACTGAACGTTCTCGGTCAAATTTTAAAATTGGTGATTCTGGATCTATGCCCATTGAAATTGTTCATGGTTTTGCTTATTTGAAGAAAGCAGCAGCCTTTACCAATCATGAATTGGGTGTTTTGGACATTACAAAACGTGATCTCATCGCTCAAGTATGCGATGAAATTCTTGCGGGTGAACTAGACGATCAATTTCCCCTTGTCATTTGGCAAACGGGTTCTGGCACCCAAAGTAATATGAATGTCAACGAAGTGATTGCCAACCGTGCTCACCTCATTGCAGGAAAAGCATTGGGGGAAGGAGAAAAAACCCTCGCTCCAAACGACGATGTCAATAAATCCCAATCCTCAAATGACACTTTCCCTACTGGAATGCATATTGCTGCGTACAAAAAAATCGTAGAAGTCACCATTCCAGGCGTTAAACAGCTACGTGAAGCGCTTGATGCAAAAGCAAAGGCCTTCAAATCGGTCGTAAAAATTGGACGAACTCACCTGATGGACGCCACCCCCCTCACCCTCGGTCAAGAATTTTCTGGCTATGTTTCTCAATTGGACCATGGTTTAGCAGCTTTAGAATTTACACTAAAGCACTTGGCAGAAGTTGCACTGGGTGGAACAGCCGTTGGAACCGGGATCAACACTCCTAAAGGCTACAGCAAACGTGTCGCAGAATATATTGCACAATTTACCGGACTACCCTTTATCACTGCGCACAATAAGTTTGAAGCGCTCGCTGCGCACGATGCGATTGTAGAAACACATGGGGCACTCAAGCAATTAGCCGTCTCCTTAAATAAAATTGGAAATGATATCCGACTTATGGCTTCAGGACCACGTTCCGGTATTGGAGAAATCATCATTCCGGCCAATGAACCTGGGAGCTCAATTATGCCAGGAAAAGTTAACCCAACGCAATGTGAAGCATTAACGATGGTCTGTGCACAGGTGATGGGAAATGATGTCGCGATTAGTGTCGGTGGAACACAAGGACATTATGAACTTAATGTATTTAAGCCTTTGATGGCAGCCAACATACTTCAATCGGCACGTCTAATCGGTGATGCCTGTGTTAGTTTTACGGTAAACTGTGTGAAAGGCATAGCACCCAATCAAACACGAATTGATGAATTAGTCAATAATTCATTAATGCTCGTTACGGCTTTAAACACAAAAATTGGCTATTACAAAGCAGCAGAAATTGCCAATAAAGCACATGAAGAAGGCACTACGCTCAAAGAAGCGAGTTTAGCTTTAGGCTATTTAACCGCTGAAGAATTTGATCAATGGGTACGCCCAGAAGATATGACAAATAATGAGTGAAATCAGCTTTAAAAAATTCACTCCAGCTGATGAAAGCGCATTTAAAGACCTTAATGTTGAATGGCTAGAAACTTATTTTATTGTTGAAGCCATTGATGAGCTTGTGTTGAGCAATCCCCAAACAGAAATCCTAGACAAGGGAGGTTTTATTTTTATGGCCTGTATTGAAGAGCAAAGCATCGGTACTTTTGCTTTTATTAAAAAGGGAGAGAGAATTTTTGAATTTAGTAAAATGGCTGTCGCTCCATCTTTAAGAGGTCATGGAATAGGAAACCAAATGATGCAATTTGCCATTCGCTTTGCAGAACAACATCATTGGGAAAAAATTCTCCTGTACTCAAATACTATTTTAGCGAACTCCATTCATCTTTATCGTAAATACGGCTTTCAAGAAGTGCCCATGGAAAAGAATGTCATTTACGCTAGAGGAAACATTAAAATGGAATTAATTATTTAGGGAGTTAAAAAAGCTGATACAATGGCTAAACTTTCTTTAGGTCTTTCTTCCATGGGAACATGGCCTGTTTCTGGCATAATAACTACTTGAGCGTTCTCAATAGCTTCTTTAAATTTAGCGGCATCACTTACAGGTATCCAGGCATCATTTTCACCCCAAAGAATCAAAGTCGGTGCTTTGATAAGAGAAAGTCGATCTCGGTAATCCTCTTGTTCAATGTAAGCACGATCAATAAAGGCAGCTCTATTCCCCTCAAACAACGTTAAATCGTAATAACGATCTATAATTGACGCTTTTATCAACGTATGATCATAATAAACCTCTTGGATGTTTTTCTCGATAAAACTTCGAGGTGTTACATAGCGGATGAAATTGTTTAACACAGGAGTTTTAGCCATTTTAATCACCATAGGCGTTTTTTCAAAAGGGAAACCACTGGGATCTAACAATACAAGTTTGTCTACTTTTTCAGGGAAATAGCTAGCGTATAACCAAGAGATTAATCCTCCCAAGGAATTCCCTGCTAAATGAAATTCATCGACTTCAAGCGCTGCTAAAAAAGCATCCAAGAGGTCGACATAATCCTTTGAGCTATAACGCTTTTTTTGGATCTTGCCCTGTTAAACCATAGGCGGGCAAATCCAAACGAATAACGCGATAATCTTTGATTAATTCCTTTGTCCAGGCCTCCCAAGTGTGGAGCGAAGCTCCAGTTCCGTGAATCAGTACTATGGGCGTCCCAACTCCTTCGTCACGATAGTGTATTTTCATCTCATTTAACGCCATAAACTGAGAGGGTGCTGCTGCATAGGTTGGGGCTAATTCTTCTAAAGTCTTATCTGGCGATACACTATATTTTCCAATCAGTAATGTACCAGCAATTAGATAGATTAGGCCTTTTACATATCTATTTTTAACCATTACGCAACTTTGTTTAAGGGTTTTACTTTGCGTAATTCGGCTTTAATTTGACGCAAAAATTTATGGAAATCTACTGTAATCGTATGGCGCGATGTAGCCAACTGTTTCATATGGGGGTTCGTTATCTCACGTGCACAAAGCGCTACTATGTTTTGTGGACGCTTCCATTCACCACTTATTGCACATGCCGCAAGTTTACTTTGTTGCTCTGCGCCAGGCCATATACAGCCCAAGGGTTGAAACATTCCTATAAAAAAGAGGTTGTCTATTTGTGGGTGAAACATTTTCAAATATAAAGGGACAGGGCCACTGCTATAATTAAGAAAATTTTTATCAAAAAAAGGATGCGCTAACACAAATCCAGTACACGCAATTACAGCATCAAAATCTTCTTTGCTACCGTCCTTAAAATAGACCGTAGAATGGTCAAACTTTTCGATATCTGGCTTTGGTTTCACTTTTCCGTGCCTAATCATGTAGAGTAACTCACTATTTACAGTAGGATGCGTGGCGCCAAACTTGTGATTCACCTTTGGCAAACCGTACCAGCTGTTTGGTCCAGTGGCTAGTTTGACCATTACACCTGCAAAAAAATTTCTTAACCATATGGGCAAAAACGTCATGGAAGAAGCAAATACATCAGCAGGTTTTCCCATAATAAATTTGGGTAAAATACGATAGCCTCTTCGCCAGCTAATGCTTGTTTTTTTACTAATTCGACTGGTTTCCACGGCAACATCACAGGCAGAGTTTCCCCCACCGATAACCAATACTTTTTTATCCTTAAAAGGAGCAGCCTTTTTGTATTGATGAGAATGCAAGAATTCTCCAGAAAATTTCCCCGGATAATTTGGGTATTTGGGTTGCCAATGATGACCATTACACACCACTAAATCAGTGAACTTCTCTGTTCTTTTCTTCCCATCGCATAGGGTGGTAACTTCCCAAATATTGGAAGAATTGAGCACACAAGATTTGACTAAGGTGTTAAACCTGATCAAAGGATATAAGTTGAACTTTTTTGCGTAAGCCTGAAAATAATTTCGCAATTCTTTATGTGAAGGATAATCAGCTACGTCTGCTGAGAAAGGAAAATCTTCATATTGAGAAAGGGTTTTCGAACTAATGATGTGGGTGGTTTCAAATACACTCGAATGGCTTTCCTTTTCAGAATAAATCCAGTTTCCCCTACGTCGTGATTGTAGTCATAAGCCACAACCGGAATTCCTTTTTCGTAAATATTTTTAATGGCAGTGATCCCAGATGGTCCTGCACCAATTACACATACGCTCTTCTCCATCGTTTCCAAATCTAGTTAAAGCAGGAAGATAGGAATTTTATTTCTCTAAGAAAACTGAAGTCGTTGGGAAAGCAAAGTCACTCCCCTGTGCTTTAACAATCTCAATAATACTAAAATTGATCGATTGACGTGTGTCGATCAATAATTCCCAGTCTGGACTATCGACATAATACAATACCAATAAATCTAGTGAACTCGCCCCAAACTCTTGAAAACGAACTCTAGCTCCATCTAAGGTTGTGTTAGGATGGGCATTGATCATTGCCTCAATTTCAGTGACTATATTTTTAATGCTTTCGACCGGCGTCCCATAGGTAAGGCCAATGTTAAACTTAACCCTTCTCATAGGGCGAAGACCCAAATTGTCCAATTCAGCATTAACCATGTTTTTATTGGGTACCGTTACGATACTTTTATCAAAAGTTCTAATTCTGGTTGATCTAAAGCCTACTTTCTCTACAGTACCGGTATAACCGTTTACGGTAACAATATCACCATAGGTAAAAGGCTTATCTAAAAAGATGGTAAAAGAACCCAAAAGGTTTTCTAGGCTTTCTTTAGAAGCCATTGCTATTGCGATTCCTCCAATTCCAAGGCCTGTTGCCAGAGCGGCCACATTGACATTAAAAATACTACTCATCACCGTAAGTGACCCTAAAATAATGACGAGTACCTTAGCGATTTCTATGGCAAAAGGGACAATTTGATCATCCATTTTATTCGAGGTCTTAGCGGCTCTACGCTCCATAATTTCACCGATAAAATCAATAAAACGCAGTAATAATACAAAAATGAAATACGCATATACTAGAGAAAACCCTTTTTGTAGCAAATACCTAACACCAATTTCATCTCCTGAGGCAAGTCCCCAAGAAGTTGGAAATTGTAATTGCTGACTTGCTAAAAACAATGCGCCAAGAAAGATTAAGCTATTCAACGGTTTCTTAAGTCGATCATCAAAAGCAGAACGCCCAACTTCTTGGGCACTTTTCCCTAATAGACGAAATAATACACCGCCAAGGTATCGACTAATCAATTGCTTAAACAAAAGACCAAAAAGTATAATTCCTCCAAAAGTAATATAGGCTTGAAGGGTGTTGTCGAAATAGACTGTAGCAATTAAATCTTGAAAAGACATGGGCAAACTATTAATTAATCACGGGTAAGTTTTCTGTATTGAATGCGCTTAGGAATAAGATCACCTCCTAAACGTTTTTTCTTATTCTCTTCATAGTCGGAATAGGATCCTTCAAAAAAGTATACTTGTGAATTGCCTTCAAAGGCTAAAATATGGGTGCAAATCCGATCCAGGAACCAACGGTCGTGCGATATCACAACAGCACAGCCAGCGAAGTTTTCAAGCCCTTCTTCCAACGCACGAAGTGTATTTACATCCAAATCATTGGTTGGCTCGTCGAGCAACAAAACATTTCCTTCTTCTTTAAGTGTCATGGCCAAGTGCAAACGATTGCGCTGTCCACCAGACAATGCGCTTACTTTCTTGTTTTGCTCATTTCCACTAAAATTGAAACGACTCAAGAATGCACGAGAGTTCACTTGCTTTCCTCCCAGCATGATCAGTTCTTGCTCATCTGAGAAATTTTGCCAAATACTTTTGTTGGAATCAATATTAGCATGTGTTTGATCTACATAGGCCAGTTTTACCGTTTCACCTACGGCGAAAGATCCTGCATCTGGATTCTCTTGATCCATAATCATCTTAAAAATAGTTGACTTTCCTGCTCCATTTGGTCCAATAACGCCCACTATTCCTGCCTGCGGCAAAACAAAATTCAAATCATCATACAACAATTTATCACCAAAGGCCTTGGCGACTCCCTTTGCTTCAATCACATTTGTCCCCAAACGAGGCCCATTGGGAATAAAAATCTCTAATTTTTCTTGTACCTGAGCCTGATCTTGACTCATCAATTTATCATAATTGGACAAACGTGCTTTTTGCTTACTCTGCCTCCCTTTGGGCGCCATACGCACCCACTCCAACTCGCGTTCTAATGTCTTTTGGCGCTTAGATGCTTGCTTTTGCTCTTGGGCTAAACGCTTCGATTTTTGATCTAACCAAGAAGAATAATTGCCCTTCCACGGAATTCCTTCACCACGGTCTAGTTCTAATATCCACCCCGCTACATTGTCAAGAAAATAACGGTCGTGTGTTACGGCAATCACGGTTCCCTTTGTATTGGGCAAGATGATGCTCTAACCAATGAACCGATTCAGCATCCAAATGGTTGGTAGGCTCATCCAAGAGCAATACATCGGGCTGTTGTAAAAGTAAGCGACACAGGGCCACACGACGGCGTTCACCTCCCGAAAGTACGCCTATTTTTTGATCACTCGGTGGAGTTCGCAGTGCATCCATCGCAATGTCAAGCTGGGTATCCAATTCCCATGCATTAGCTGCATCAATTTCGTCTTGCAATTGCGCTTGACGATCCATCAACTGCTGCATTTTATCTGCATTTTCGTAGACTTCGGGTAATCCGAATTGATCGTTGATACTGTTGTACTCATCGAGTACAGCAACCGTTTTAGCTACGCCTTCCTTAACGATCTCTATGACGGTCTTATTTTCATCCATTTGAGGCTCTTGCTCCAAATATCCAACTGAATAATCCTGTGAAAAAACAACATCACCTTGGTAGCTTTTTTCTTGGCCTGCAATAATCTTAAGAAGTGTAGTTTTACCAGAACCATTGCGCCCTAAAATGCCAATTTTAGCGCCGTAAAAAAACTGAGATAGATGTTCTTTAACACTGGCTGCTGAGCGTCTGGATAGGTCTTGGTTACCCCCGACATTGAAAAAATAACTTTCTTCTCTTCTGACATAATTAAATTCTTCCCTTTAAAGCGTTAAAGGCCCATGCTACGGCATAAAACCCAACACCTGCCACAGAAAATCCAATGGCATATTCACGATACTTCAGTAATCCCAATAGAATTAAAGCTGTTCCCAATAAAGCAAGAATAAATGCTGTAACCCTAAAGATTTTGTTTTTGTTTAAACTCATATTTGATTTCTTCCAAGGCAAATATCGGACTTTTATTTTTATAATGATCCTGTAATTTCTTTTCTCGTAATAAAACGATTTGTGCTAGAATCTTTCTTATTTTTAACAAAAGTTTGTCATGGATATAGACTTCAACAAAAACGAAGATCACAATAAATTACTTTGGTCTGCCGTAGAAAAAAAATTAGCGCAAATAAAGCTTGGCGGTGGTAAAAAACAGCTTCAAAAGTTAAAAGCTCAGGGTAAAATGTCTGCCCGTGAGCGCATCAATAGGTTGGTTGATCCAAAATCTAAGCAGCTAGAAATTGGTGCTTTTGCTGCGCATGAGATGTATGAAGACTATGGCAGCGCTGCTGCTGCGGGTGTGATTGTAGTGTTGGGTTACATCAACAAGCGCTTGTGTGTAATTGTGGCAAATGATGCCTCTGTAAAAGCTGGTGCATGGTTTCCAATGGCCGGCAAAAAAAACCTTAGAGCACAAGAGATCGCTATGGAGAATAGGCTGCCCATTATCTATTTGGTTGATTCTGCGGGTGTTTTCCTCCCCATGCAAGATGAAATTTTCCCAGATAAAGAACATTTTGGACGAATTTTTCGCAACAATGCCAAAATGAGTAGTATGGGGATTACGCAAATTGCGGCAGTAATGGGAAGCTGTGTAGCTGGGGGAGCTTATTTGCCAATCATGTCAGATGAATCCCTCATTGTAGATAAGACAGGAAGTATCTTTTTGGCAGGTAGCTACCTTGTTAAGGCTGCCATTGGCGAAGAAATTGATAATGAAACCCTGGGTGGTGCGACTACACATTCTGAAATCAGTGGAGTAACCGATTATCATGTGCCTGATGACAAGGCAGCGCTGAAAAAAATTCGCTCTTTGATGGATAAAATTGGCGTACCAGAAACGGCTGGCTTTAACCGTATCAAGCCTGAATCTCCAAAAACCAGTGACGAGCAACTTTTTGGACTCTTACCAGCGAAGCGTTCAACCCCTTACGACACCTACCCTATTATTGAACAATTGGTCGATAAAGGGGAGTATGATGAATACAAGGCGGGTTATGGTAAAACGATTATTACGGCTTATGCTCGCATCGATGGTTGGGCAGTAGGCATTGTTGCTAATCAACGAAAAGTAATCAAAACCAAAAAGGGTGAAATGCAATTGGGAGGGGTAATATATGGGGATGCAGCCGATAAGGCCACCCGCTTCATTGCCAATTGCAATCAAAAGAAAATTCCGCTCGTATTTTTACAAGATGTGACTGGTTTTATGGTGGGTAGTAAAGCAGAACACGGTGGGTTTATAAAAGATGGCGCAAAAATGGTGAATGCGCAATCTAATTCAGTTGTTCCAAAATTCACCATCATTCTCGGAAATTCGTACGGAGCAGGGAACTATGCCATGTGTGGCAAAGCATTTGATCCACGACTAATTGTCGCTTGGCCTTCAGCAGAAATGGCCGTAATGGGTGGTGCTCAAGCGGCCAAGGTATTGATGCAAATAGAAGCCAGTTCATTAAAAAAGAAAGGGGTTAAAATCTCCGACGAAGAACAGGAAGAATTGTTTCAAAAGATCAAAGGTCGCTATGATAAGCAAACAAAACCAGAATACGGAGCTGCACGACTGTGGACCGATGCCATTATAAACCCTGTAAACACCCGAAAATGGATTAGTATGGGTATAGAAGCAGCGAATCATGCACCAATTACTGAACGCTTCAATATGGGCGTTTTACAAGTGTAACAAGGCAAGGGTGTCTTTACGCTTTATTTTACCGTTTGCTGTACGTATAAATTCATCCAAACAATACACTTGCTTGGGCATTTCGTATTTTGTCATTTGTTCAATCTTCTCCAAATCCTCTAAGAGATGATCGGAAAATTCACCTTCGATCAAGAGAATAATCTTTTGACCCAAATCGGCATCTTCAATGGCTCCGACCAAAAAAGGAAGATCCATATGTGCTGATATTTTTAGCCTCAACTTCTTCAGGATGCACTTTAACCCCTCCGGTATTTATAACATTATCTACTCTTCCTTTGAGGAGAAAGGTTTTGTTGTCTTTGAGTTCAACCAAATCGTTGGTGATGATTTTTTCCTGGGTCAAATAAGGTACCTCGATAACCAAGCATTCCCGCTCGTCACGACTAATTTTCACATTTGGAAGAGTAGAAAAATGAATCGCATCTCCATTTATCTTCCTTGAAGCTATATGGGTTAAGGTTTCTGTCATCCCATAAGTCTCGTAGCATACTGTTTGCTTTGCTTTTAATTGGTCTTTCAATTTAGTAGAACTGGGTGCTCCTCCTATGAGTAGGGTCTTTACCCGATCTAAGTCATCAAAAGCGTTGGCTACTTGAAGCGGAACCATCGCGGCAAAATCATAGGTTTTATCAGTGTGCAATAAAACATTTCCTTGCGGAGGAACCAGATCAATTTCTAAACCTAAAATCATGGCGCGAACAAGCATCATCTTTCCCCGCAATAAAGTCTGCATTCAAACAATGCAATGCTCGATCCCCAATCGATACCCCAAAATGATCTCCTGTAGCTAAGGCCGAATTTACCATGGATTGCTTGTTGTAGCTAATCCATTTGGGTGCACCAGTAGACCCTGATGTCTTTAGTGTTATGGTGTCATTAGGACGAACCCAGTCCAACAGAAAATCGCCTATTGCCCGTTCATAGTCCTCCCCTTCTTTAATGAAAGAAAAAGCGATTTCAGATAAATCTTGAAAACGATAATGAATGCCATTTAAGCGAAAACGGTTATGTATATTTCTAAAATTTGGTCTAGTGGTCATCAATGTGAGCTGTAAGTTTGTGTTTCCAATTTTCCCACTGATATTTTTTGGCGAGAAGAACCAGGGTTAGCGGATATACAATTAACAAGAAAATCGCCAACTCAGGCATTAAACTTGGCGTGGAAATATCTTTATACAAGGATTCGGTTTGAAATGCAGTCCAATCTGCGGTGACCAATAGGGCTGTAATTAGGTTATTGGCAATATGAAAGCCAATGGCTAGCTCGATGCCTTCATCCATTAAACTCATGATACCGAAAAAAGACCTGTACCTATGTAATAGGCCAAAAGACCATAGCCCAATTTAGCAATTTCGGGGTTAAACAGGTGTAATGATCCGAAAATGATGGAGGTTAATAGCAACGATAACAAACGACTTTTGGTCAATGTAGCAAAACCCTGCATCAAGTAACCTCTAAAAATCCACTCTTCCAATGCCGATTGAAACGGAATAAGGGCAACAGAAATAAGCAACATGATTAAAAAAGGAATGAGCTTAAAGTTCCATTGATAGTCTTCTGGCGATAGAAACAGGTCAACACCAAAAAAAGCGCCTGTCAATATTCCCCAAAAAACAAAACCAAATAAAATGCGGTTAATATCTATTTTTTCTCGGGAAGTAGTGACCGATGTCAGGCTCTGGTTGTGCAATCGTTTGATTACAAATAAGAATCCAAAAAAAGCAATTAATGAAGGAATTAATAAAAAAGAAAGGGTAAGATTAGAATCCAAATGAGCAAAAACATCCATTGGATTTGTTGATTCAACTAACTGATCCGGTAAAAAAGAAACTTGGAATTTGGCCTAAAAAACTAAAAATAATTATAATCAGGGAGCCCAATAAATACCAGGCAAAAGGGCGTTTCTTTGCGTAAAAGCTTTCTAAGAAAAAATTTGATCTATCGTTGCCCATGTTTTTTTATTATTGAGGGTAATATAACCATTTTCAATGGTTAATGGAGAGGAGATATTGTTGGTATATAAACTTCCTGTGCCTAATCCTTGATGCCCCTGAAAAGCATTGTGATAGGTCCACTGTGCAATTGCGTTCAGACCGATATTACTTTCAAGCGCACTGGTCACCCAGCTTTTTATTCCTCTTTCTTCTGCAAGGGTCGTCCATTCGTTCGCTCCTTGGAAGCCACCAATAAAACTAGGCTTTAGTATGATATACTGAGGTTCAATACGCTCCAGTAGGGCAATTTTATCTGCTTTAGAAAAAACACCAATCAACTCTTCATCTAGCGCTATGGGAAGCGGGCTTTCGCTACAAAGTCGACGCATTTCTTCCCAATTACCTGCGGCAATGGGTTGTTCGATAGAATGAATATCAAGTGCTGCAAGTGCTTGGAGTTTTTCCAGCGCATCGGCTTGAAAGGCGCCATTTGCATCCACACGCACAACCATTTCATCTTTGGTGTATTTTTTTCGAATGGACCTTAAAATGGATAATTCTTGCGCAAAGTCAATGGCACCAACCTTCATTTTAATGCAGGAAAAACCTTGTTGTATTTTTTCATCAACTTGTGCCAACATAAAATCAACATCGCCCATCCATATAAGGCCATTGATTAAAATTGGGAACTTCCCAGTAGAAAAATCACTGGGGAAAAGCGTGAAATCATCCTCAGCATCAAGGGATAAAAACGCTGTTTCTACTCCCATTTGTATGGAAGGGAATTCTGTTAAAGTCTTATACAAAGCTGCTTTCCCTAGGTGAATGTTTTCACACGTCCATGCAAGCTTTTCTTCATAATCTGGTCGATCGTCACAACTGAGCCCACGGAGTATTCCACATTCCCCTATTCCTTTTTTTTGTCCCTCTTCAATCAAAATATACCACGTTTCTTTTTGGTTTAAAACTCCCCGCGAAGTTCCACTAGGACGTTTAAATTCCAATACATGCCTTTTATACGTTGCTACCATAATAAATCGATGATAAACCCGCTAACCAATAGAATGGAGAACGCAAAGGTGCTGAGTGCAACTACTTTTAATTCAGGATCAAAAGAAGATCCCCCGGGGGCATTGTATACCCGTATAAGGTGTTTTCCGAAGGGAATACTCATCAAAAAAGGTAAAAAATAAATGTACTGGGCACCTTTTAGGTAAACAAAAGTAAGGGTGCAAAAAAGACCAAAAAGCACAAGAAAATAATGATAGCGTTTCCCATTGGCGCTACCCAACAAGATCGGTAGTGTAATTTTATTTGACGCCAAATCATTTTCCATATCACGTAGATTATTCAAATTGAGTACAGCCGTGCTAAACAATCCAATACTGATGGCTGGGAGTAATAATTCCACATCAAAAAAATGCGTTTGCAAATAATAAGACCCGAGCACACTAACCCCTCCAAAAAAAATAAAGACAAACAAATCTCCCAAGGCATAATAACCATAAGCTGAGTCTCCAACGGTATATTTAATTGCTGCAACAACACTGACAATCCCTAAACCAACAAAGAACAAGGCCGTGTATAATTGGGAAATGTCGAACGATAAGTAGATCAAAACAAAGGCAGCAATTAAACTAAAAACGGTACACCATTGCAGGCCTCTTTTTTAACTCATCTCGCGACAATAGACCCTGCTGTAACACACGCGCAGGACCGAGCCGTTGAGCGTTATCTGTTCCTTTTACTCCATCGCCATAATCGTTCGCAAAGTTGGACAAGATTTGAAATAAAATTGTTGTCAAAAGGGCAAACAAAAAAATGAGCGGAGAAAACTGTCCATAGACAAAAGCAAGTCCATTCCCCACAATAATTCCTGCAACAGATAAGGGTAATGTTCTCAAACGAGCTGCTTCGAACCAAATACTGACTTTATGCTTCATTCATCGTTTAATAAGACCCGTTTTCCCTGCTTAAATGAAGTAATCCATAAATCGGTTAGACCCATTTCCATTAATTCTTGTTTAAAGGCTTCTGCTTCTTCCTCGGTGGCAAAATTCCCTAAGGAATACGCATTTAAGTCATCCATATGATGTGCACGAAAATTAACAAAGTTCTTTGAAAATAAACGTATGCCTTCCCTTTCAGAGGTAATAAATTGAACAGAATAAACTGTTTGATTTTCTAAGGCTTTTTGAATATTGACAACAGATTCTTTTTCCAAAAGATCAATCTTATTCAATAACTCCTGCTCTCTTGAAACATACTCTTTTATGGTGGCATTGGTTGAAAAAAACCATGCATGGCAGGCCAAAACAAGCAACACAAATGACAAACAAAAAAATCCGTATTTGTACACCTTAAATAGTGATAATTTTAATTTACTGGCAAAGTATCGGTTTTGAAAATAGACCGAAGATTTTTTTTCTTGATCTGCTTCCCTGTAGAGTTCCGCTAATTTTTCATCATCAATAAAAGGCATCTTAGGGAATTAAGGAAATTTGGGGTATTGCTTAAAGTTAGGATCTCTTTTCTCCAAGAAAGCTTGCTTTCCTTCTTGGGCTTCATCCATTAAATAATACATTAATGTAGCATCACCTGCCAATTGCATTAGTCCGTGTTGTCCGTCTAGTTCGGCATTCAAACAGCGTTTCACCATACGCAAAGCCAATGGACTACGCTTTTGCATTATAGCACACCATTCAAGCACGGTTGTTTCAAGGTTTTCCAAGGGCACTACCTTATTGACCATTCCCATTTCTTCTGCCTCGTGCGCAGAATATTGCTGGCACAAGAACCATATTTCACGTGCTTTTTTCTGCCCAACATGACGGGCAAGGTAAGAGGATCCAAAACCACCATCAAAACTCCCCACCTTAGGACCCGTTTGTCCAAAAATAGCATTTTCACTTGCAATGGTTAAGTCACAAACAACATGTAAAACATGTCCTCCACCAATAGCGTAACCATTGACCATAGCAATAACTGGCTTAGGAATTTCACGTATTTTCTTGTGCAAGTCTAGGACATTTAATCGGGGTACGCCGTCTTCTCCAACATAACCTCCAACTCCCTTTACATTCTGATCTCCTCCACTACAAAAGGCTTTCTCCCCTGCTCCAGTAAACACAATGATATCGATGTCATTTCGTTCTCTACAAATGTCCATTGCCTCCAACATTTGATTGTTGGTTTCTGGGCGAAAGGCATTGTATACGTTTGGGCGATTTATGGTGATCTTTGCTACACCTTTGTAGAATTCAAAAAGAATATCAGAATAGTCTTTGATTGAGGTCCAATTTACTTGTGTCATGAAATTTTTGCTTTAAAATTACGTCATTTATCATTATTCACCTTGCATGGAACTAAAGTAGTTTAACAAGAGGGTATCATTTATTTTTCTAGGCGTTTTTATTTCTAACAATTGAGGGCGATGGGAAGAGCGGAAAAAGCGCTTTAATACTAGTCTTAATCCAAGTGCAGAAGAGGCAGATTGGTATCCTATTTTATTGAGTTGACACAGTTTTTTGCGGAGCGTTGTTGAACAGTCTCAAAATAAGTGTCGTAGGTTGGCGTATCTTTCTCTCCTGGGAGAATGCGGAAAATTCCTCCGCCCGAATTATTGATAACAATAATTCGGGTGGTTGGTTTCAAGTAATTGTGCCACAAACCGTTAGCATCATAAAAGAAGCTTAAATCACCGGTAATAAATACCGTTGGTGCATCGTTTACCCAAGCGGCTCCCATGGCCGTAGAAGTACTCCCGTCTATCCCACTCGTTCCTCGATTACAAAAAACACCTTTCAGTGGAGGCAATTGAAATAACTGAGCATAACGGATGGTAGAGCTGTTTGCCAGATGTAAATACACCGCAGCAGGAAGCTGTTTAAACAGCAGATCAAATGCTTTTAAATCTGAAAAAGGGATCTGTTTTAAGTAGTCAATTCCTGCCAAACGATGTTTGTTGTATTGGGCTAGAAACGAGGTACAATAGTCGCTTTGAACGTACTCCGCTTGCTTGCTTTTGAGGGCTGAAAAAAAGGCTTGGGGGGAAATGGGCAAATGATAACTTAAGCAATAAAACGTATCATAGGCTTTTTTCTCATCGACATGCCAATGCTTTTTGGGAGGGTTTTTACGGAGAAAGTTTTTGATTTTTTTGGAGACGATCATTCCGCCAAAAGTCAGTAACAACTCGGGCTGAAAAGGCAATAACGCTTTTTCTGAATTCTCTAATGGAGCAATAAAAGTATCAATGGATTGAATAAAGCTATGGTGGGAAAGGTTGGAGGTTGTTTCTGTCAACACAGTAACAGAAGGATCTGCAGCAAGATACTCCACAATAGATTGCTCGAGTGAATTTGGCGGGAGCACCCCCACCAATATCATTTTCTTCTTTACCGAATTCCATTTCGCTACAAAAGCCTCCAGAGGTTCCTCTTTCTTGTGTACAGCTAAGGCGTTACATTGCGACAATTCAATTCTACGGGTAGTCGTTTCGTAGAGTGGTTCTTCAAAAGGAATGTTCAAATGAACGGGGCCCTGTGCATTAATGGCAATATTGAGTACCCTGTTGATATCAATTTCATTTTCTTGCTGAATTGTATTTTGCCGTGCAACCACATCTTCCTTTGAAGCAGTGGATGGTAAAAGCTGCTGCGAAGGATGATCCAACAAGGTTGGTGTAGCATGTGCTACATCGGGTTGTAAATAGGCTGCTGCTTCTAAGTGAGGTTCAAAGACCTCAGTTTGACGAATGGTTTGCCCATCCCCTATGTCGATTCTGTGCGGCATTCTATCGGCCGATAGCACCACCAACGGAATATCGCTATAGTACGCCTCTGCCACAGCAGGATAATAGTTTAGCAGTGCAGACCCTGATGTACATACCACAGCGACTGGCTGCCGGATTTGTTGCGCTATCCCCAAAGCAAAAAAAGCTGCAGCCCGCTCATCGACTATGCTGTAAGTGGTAAAGAAAGGATTGCTGGTGAAATCTTTGGTCAAGGGGGCATTTCTCGAGCCTGGAGAAATAACAATATGCTGAATGTTTTTTGCCTGGCAGAAAAGAACTATGGTTTGCGCCAAGGGAATGGAAGAATAGAATTGGGTACTTTTTTTCTCGTTCATTTTCATCATTGCCACACAAAAATACAAAACCAAAAAGGCTTATGTTCATTTTAGCTAAAAAATCATAAAACCGATAAAAAGGTCATTGCTTTTCGACATATCTCGTTCCATTCTTTGGCCGGATTACTTCCGCTCGTTATGCCCGCTCCAGCAAACAATTGCAAGCGATTTTTCGACAGCTTTCCACACCGTAAATTCACAAATAATTGTGCATGCTCATTTTGTCTAAATGTTCCTAGAAATCCTGAATAATACGTTCTGTCGTAGCCCTCATGGGCATCAATAAAAGACCTTGCCGTGGCAACAGGTAGTCCGCCAACTGCGGGAGTGGGATGCAATACAGCAATGATGCTTTTTAGTGAACTGCGCTCAACATTAACCTGAATTGAGGTTTTTAAATGCTGTAATTTCCCTGCGCAAATGGTTTGCCTTTCTCCTAGTCTTATGGTTGAGCTAGAAACGATTTTTTGCAAGGCCCTTACAATATGGTCTGTCACCACTTCTTGCTCGTGGTATTCTTTTTCTGTCCAAGCATCTAGATTAGCCCCCAGTGGTAATGTACCGGCCAAGGACATTGTACTTAACGTATTGGTCTCGAGTGAAATAAATTGTTCTGGAGTAGCCCCAAGCCAATCGCCAGAAGTAGGATGTGACCAATAATAGACAAAAGCATTGGGATATTTTTCTTCAAGCGCTAGGAACAAAGAAGCACCATCTTTTTTCGTAGGAATGGAAAAAGGTGCCGAAAGGACTACCTTTTCGAGATGAGTGGTATTTATCTCATCTATTGCGCGCGCAACGTTTAACCGAAAAGTTTTTTCCCCTTCAAGCGGTAATGTTACATCGGTTAGCGTACTTTTCTTGGGTGCTTCCTTGGAGAGAATGATCGCATGGGTTGCAGGAATGTATAGAACGGATTCTTCAGCGATAAACTTACTGAAAACAAAGCCTTCTTCGGCAAAATTCTCCGTACGGTATTCGCTATTGTCTTGTTGAAAATAACATTGCACTTCCTTTTTACCGGGGGAACGAAACAGAACAAAAGGAAATCCTTTTTTCTCTAGGGAAGAAATAAATGCCTGCATCTTACTTTTTTGGAAGCGTAATGGTGGTCAATTTTAGCAAAGAAATCAATTGATCATCGTCGTCTGTAACCCGAATTTGCCATATTTGGGTGGTTCGCCCTTTGTGAATACTCTCTGCACGGGCATAGACAAAACCACTACTCACCGAACGCAGGTGGTTTCCCGACATCTCGATACCACGTACAATTTGATTGTCGTTTTTAGCGAAAATATACGAAGCAACACTCCCTACCGTCTCGGCTAAAGCAAAGGTCGCCCCGCCATGTAAAACGCGATCGGGTTGATAAACGCGTTCGTTTACAGGCATCTTTGCAATCAAATAATCATCGCCAAGTTCGGTAAACGATATATTGAGCGTTTCGATCAGGTAATTTTGTGAGCTTTTATTGAGCAGTTCCAATTTCTCGGCATTATTCATCCTCTTTTTTGAGGCAAATTTAGGAAATTCGGAATTAATAAAGCGACCTGTTTGAAATGGCTTCCCTTCTTCGCTCAGGGCTTCGCCCTTCGCTCGGAGTTCGCAAAGGTAAAGCGTCTGTCCTCTCCGAGCGAAGCGAAGGAGTCTCCTTTATCAATAGTCTAATCATTCCCGAATCGACTATAGCCCTGTCCTCCATTGTCATCAATTTTATCGAAATTTCAGGTGTATGCAAAATATATACTCCATTGTATATGCCAAGCGCATTATAACCTCCATGTCCAAATTGGGTGTAATTACTGAGGGGAGAACCACCACTGAGATAAATTTCATTCCCAACCGCACAATCGATGGAACTGGTTACTGTTGCTTCTACGGTGGTATCTGAGACAAAATCTGCTCCCACATGCCCTACTTGAACGTAATTAAAGGTATTGGTATCTCCACCGCCAACCAAACGAAGGTCTTGTTTTGCCCTAAGGGTCAAAGTCCCAGAAACAGTATAACTACTTCCTTGGTCGCTGGTGGTGTAGCCCAACTGTGCAAAACGCTTGCTTCCTCCTTGACCGCCTGTCAAAACAATAGCATAACCATAAAGTCCGGTATGACCGTACCTGCTCCCTACGGTAACCGAAGCGGTTTGGCTCCCATCGCCCAAAATGATGGAAGCAGTATTGTTTCCAAAAGGAGTAGTACCCGTCAGGGCACTCACACTATTGAATCCATTAAAGGTTGTGGGGTTAAAGACCGTGGTCCCATCCCAACCACTTACTAAATAGATTGTGTTGTTGGAATCGGTGGATGTATTTCGAATGGAAGCATTTATGGTTACACTGTCAGTACTTAATAGTTCTATGGTAGAACTTCCTGTCGCTAATATTCCTCCTCCAGAAGCTAGGATAATAGAACGACTTACCTGATAACTCAAGGCACCAGCTTCTAAATCTATTGCTCCGTTTTGGAGGATGGCGGCATTTCCGCTGATGCGTAAACTCCCACCACCACTAAAATCTAAATCGTTTAATAACGTAACCGTGTCTGTACCGCTTTGGGTATTTATGGTGATGCTTGAAATGGATGATAAGGGTAGTGCGCGTTTATGATTCGTTACAATTGTACCCGCACCGCCCAAAACATTATTGGTATCCTCGACTAACAATAAAGTGCCACTAACCGATAAACTCAGGTCATTATTTGACATTCCTCCATTGGTGTCTTCAATAATTAAGGTATTTGTCGATAGGGTAAGTAAGTTTCAATGGTATTTTGAAAGGCTAATTCCACCTGATCCAATTCCACCTGCTGAGTTCCGTTGGAATTCAGATAAGCTCGCCAAAGGAAGTCTCCTCCTGCTGTTGCTAGGGTTGCAATATTGGTATTGATGAAGGTTACAGAAGAGGTTTCTGTCCCATCGGTTTTTGTCGTTACCGTCCAAGCCGTACCGTTCCAATACTGCCAAGTAGTACCATTATCTATGGAAATTTGATAGGTAACACTTCCCTGATTGTTGGCTGATAGCACTTCAGTAAAACGGGTTAAACTAGAAGTAAAACTTTGGGCTGTAGTTGGAGTGAGGTAAGGACTATCTTGAGAGAATCCATTCAACCAGAGCTTGTTTTGTTGGTCATCGTCATTGGCGACATAGATATCCAAATCACCGTCCCAATTCATATCTGCAATGGCGGCTTCCTGTGAATTTGCTGTATCGCCTGTAATGTCATTGGCCATAAAGTTCCCTGTGCCGTCTCCGATCCAAACCTTGTTAAGTTCTCCATAAAAAATCGTAACATAGATGTCCAAATGCCCGTCGCCAGTGACGTCAGCGATGGCAGCTCCTTCTGAATCCCCTGTATCTCCTGTGATGTCGTTTGTCGTGAAATTCCCTGTGCCGTCTCCGATCCAAAGCTTGTTTTGACCATCATTCGCAACATAGATGTCCAAATGCCCGTCTCCATTGACGTCAGCGATGGCTGTGTCTTTTGAACTCCCTATGTCTCCAGTGATGTCATTTGCAGTGAAATTCCCTGCGCCATCTCCAAGCCAGAGGTTGTTTTGTTCTCCACCTGAATTCGCTACATAGATATCCAAATGCCCATCTCCATTAACATCAGCTATGGCTGCTCCTTCTGAATCCCTTGTATCCCCAGTAATGTCGCCCGAGGTAAAGTTCCCTGTGCCGTCTCCGATCCAAAGCTTGTTTTGTTCTCCATCAAAATTCGCTACATAGATATCCAAATGCCCGTCTCCATTAACATCAGCTATGGCTGCTCCTTCTGAATCCCCTAAATCCCCAAAAATGTCGTTTGCCGTAAAAGAACCTGAACCATTATTGATCCAAAGTTTGTTTTGGGTTCCAAAATCATTCGAAACATAGATATCTAGGCTACCGTCTCCATTGACGTCAGCGATGGCTACTCCTCTTGAATTTCCTGTATCTCCAGTGATGTCATTTGCCGTAAAGTTTCCTGCGCCATCTCCAAGCCAGAGCTTATTTTGTTGATTGTAATTTGCTACATAGATGTCCAAATGCCCATCTCCATTGACATCCCCCATGCTGATCCCATTTGATTTCAACGTATCCCCTAAAATGTCTTGGTCGGTAAAAAAGCCTGTAGGCAGTTGTCCAATACCACTACTCAGGTCAAGTGCAACAGTTGAAGAAAGGGTGTAACTACCTGGCGTATTGAGGTTCCAAACGGTTGTAGTGGCCGTAGAAGATTCTACCCCAATGTCGTTGACGGCGATGGTCAAGACCTCTTCATAAGTTTGACTAGTCGTATCCGTTGTTCGTACCCGGATGCTGTAGCTGTTTTTTGTTTCAAAGTCAAAGACGGCAATGGTTTGTAATTGGTCACCTTTGATTTGGAAGCTACTATTGTCCGTATCCCCCGTTCCTGAAACCAGAGCATAGGTGTGGGTATCGGAAGGACTGACATCTGTAGTGGTTAGTCTGCCTACCACTGCCCCTGATAAACGGTTTTCATTGACACTGTCGGTGTTTGCACCATCAATTTGCAAATCTGTAGGGGAGGTGGTGGGGCAAAGCTGAGGTTTACCTGATCTAGTTCTACTTGCTGTGTGCCATTTGAGTTTAGGTATGCCCTCCAGAGGAAATCTCCTCCTGCTGTAGCTAGGGTTGCAATATTGGTATTGATCACCGTTGCAGAAGACGTTTCTGTGCCATCCGTTTGGGTGGTTATTGTCCAAGCGGTTCCGTTCCAATACTGCCAAGTGGTGCCGTTGTCTGTAGAAACTTGATAACTAACTGTTCCTTGGTTGTTGGCAGAAAGCACTTCAGCAAAACTGGTTAAACCAAACGTAAAACCTTTGGCTGTGGTTGGAGTGATGTAGGGCTTATCGGTGTTATAGCTGTTGATCCAGAGTTTGTTTTGTTCATCATAATTCGCTACATAGATATCCAAATGCCCGTCTCCATTAACATCAGCTATGGCTGCTCCTTCTGAATCCCCTAAATCCCCAAAAATGTCGTTTGCCGTAAAAGAACCCGAACCATTATTGATCCAAAGTTTGTTTTGGGTTCCAAAATCATTCGAAACATAGATATCTAGGCTACCATCTCCATTGACGTCAGCGATGGCTACTCCTCTTGAATTTCCTGTATCTCCAGTAATGTCATTTGCCGTAAAAGAACCCGAACCATCATTGATCCAGAGGTTGTTTTGTTGATTGTAATTTGTTACATAGATGTCCAAATGACCGTCCCCATTGACATCTCCTATACTAGCTCCAAATGAACTTCCCATATCTCCCGGAATGTCCTGAGTAGTAAAGCTGGGCGTAACTGTTCCATCATTGATCCAAAGTTTGTTTTGTTCTCCAAGTTCATTCGCCACATAGATATCCAAATGCCCGTCTCCATTAACATCAGCTATGGCTGCTCCCTGTGATCTTCCTGTATCCCCAGTAATGTCGCCCGAGGTAAAGTTCCCTGCACCGTCTCCGAGCCAGAGTTTATTCTGTTCTAAACTAATATTCGTCACATAGATATCCAAATGCCTGTCTCCGTTGATATCTGCGATGGCTGCTCCCTGTGAATTCCCTGTATCCCCAGTGATGTCGTTTGCCGTAAAAGAACCCGAACCATCATTGATCCATAGCTTGTTTTGTTGGCCTGTAGTATTCGCTACATAAATATCTAAATGTCCGTCTCCATTCACATCACCCATGCTGGCTCCTGTTGAACTCCAAATATCTCCTGTGATGTCATTTGCCGTAAAGTTTCCTGCTCCATCTCCAAGCCAGAGCTTATTTTGTTGGCCGAAATTCGCTACATAGATGTCCAAATGCCCATCTCCATTGACATCCCCCATGCTAATCCCATTTGATCTCAACGTATCCCCTAAAATGTCTTGGTCGGTAAAAAAGCCTGTAGGCAGTTGTCCAATACCACTACTCAGTTCAAGTGCAACAGTTGGAGAAAGGGGTATAACTGCCTGGCGTATTGAGGTTCCAAACGGTTGTAGTAGTCGTAGAAGATTCAACCCCAATATCGTTTATGGTAATGATCAAGGCTTCTTCATAGGTTTGACTAGCCGTGTCAGTAGTTCGTACCCGGATGCTATAACTGTTTTGGGTTTCAAAATCAAAGACCGCAGCAGTAAGTAATATGTCTCCGTCTATGCTAAAGGAAGCATTGTCCGTATCTCCTGTTCCTGTGACCAAGGTATAGGTATGCTGATCAACCGTATCGGAATCGGTAGAAGTTAAAGTTCCAACAACTGCACCCACTAAACGGTTTTCATTGACGCTGTCGGTATTGGCTCCATCGATTTGGAGGTCGGTGGGGGCACTATTGAAATTTGTACTAATCGGGTTTGTGGCATCCAACACCGACCCAACCCCATTAAAGCCAGCTGCTAAGGACAGATTGTAAACAGTGCCATCTGATGCAACAATCCCTGGGTTATTGAGTAAGGCATTAACAGCTGCCTTATCAGTAGCGCTCAGAGTCAGACTAAAGCTATTCTCGTCGATAAGCTCAACATCGGGCGTATCCGTTAGCGTATACGTTGCGCTCCCCTGTCCCGTGAAAGTCAGTAAGCTAGCATCAATATCATTCGTTGTGCCGGCAAGACTGACCAGGCCAGTGCCGGAGCTACTTCGGCTGACTGCTAGAATACCGGCAGTGGCGTAATAGGTGACACTTTCCACTGCTGGGCCAAAATCGGTGATGTGCTCGTACCAAGCAAATCGGTCGTTAACAAGCCCATCACCACGTGAAGCAGCGGAGGCTACATCCAGATCGCCATCGCCATCAAGATCGGCGGTGGCAACCCATTGAACACCAAGAGCATTATTGTCGATGGTATGAGCAGTAAAGTTCTCACTGCCGTCGTTTTCATACCAGGCGATATCATTGGCAGGGAGTACGGTCGATAGCGCATCCAAATCGCCATCGCCATCAAAATCGGCGACGGCGACCGATCCAACAGCATTAACGGTAGCGATGGTATGGGGGGTGAAATTTTCACTGCCGTCGTTTTCATACCAGGCGACTCTGTCTCCAAGATGATCAGCCGAGAGGACATCCAAATCGCCATCATCATCGACATCGGCAGTAGCAATTGAAACGACCCCATCTGCACTTGAGGTGATGATATGGGCGGTAAAAGACTGGTTACCATCATTCTCGTACCAGGTGATGGTGTCGTTATTAACCGTGGCGGATAGTAAATCAACATCGCCATCGCCATCGACATCGGTGGCGATAGCTGAAACAAAACCAGCAGTGACAGCAAAGATGGCTATGATATGGGGAGTAAAATTCTCAGAACCGTCATTTTCTTGCCAAACAATTCCGTTGCTATTAAAAGCGGCATATAACACATCCAAATCGCCATCGCTATCGATATCGGCGGTAACGACCGAATCAGCCCCATCCGCACCAGTGGTGATGGTATGCGTGGTAAAAGACTCCACTTCCATCGTTTTCATACCAAACAATCCTGTCATCATTAAAGGAAGATGAAAGCACATCCAGATCGCCATCGCCATCGAAATCAGCAGTGGTAACCGAATTGGCACCATCAGCATTGGTAGCGATCGTATGGGTAGTAAAGCTCCCATTGCCGTCGTTTTCATGCCAGGCAATGGTATCGTTATCGAATCCGGCTGAGATCACATCCAAATCGCCATCGCTATCGAGATCGGCAGTGGTAACAAACTCGGCACCACCATCAGCCGTAGTAGCGATGGTGTTATCGCTAAAGCCTGAGAAGGTGGCCGGGAGCCACCGTTACGCTATTGTTGCTATCGGCCAGGGCGGAAGTACCATTAAACCCTATAGCAGCTGACAGATTGAAAGCGGTGTTGTCAACCGCCTGAGTACCTTGTTGATTAAGCAGCCCTTCCACCCTAGTGCGGTCGGTGGCGCTGAGGGTCACGGTAAACTCAGTGGCGCTGGTGATCTCCACATCGGCGCTGTCAGTCAGCGTATAGGACGTACCTCCCTGACCGGTGAGGGTCAGGAGTACTGGCATCAATGTCGTTAGCACTCCCAGTAATGCCAACAAAACCTGCGCCAATGACGGTAAGCTGGTTGTTGATGGGATGATAACGGGCACGGGCAATAATGGGGGGTGCATTGCTAACGGTGATCCCATTTGTCGCATCCAGCACAGCTCCGCTGCCATTATAACCAGAAGCCAGAGATAGGTTGTAGAGGGTGCTGTCTAAGGCACTGGATCCGTCTTGGTTGAGCAAGGCATTAATCGCCGCTTTATCGGTAGCACTCAGGGTTAGGCTAAAGCTATTCTCGTCAGTGATCTCAACATCAGGGGTATCGGTCAACGTATAAGTTGTACTCCCCTGACCCGTGAGGGTCAGTAGGCTGGCATCAATATCGTTGTTTGTCCCAGGGAGACTAACCAGACCGGTTCCTAAACTGCCTCGGCTGACCGTCAGCACACCCGTACTCGCGTCATAGGTGGCGCTATCAATTACTGGGCCGAAGTCCGTATTGTTATCATACCAGGCGATTATGCTGTTACCAGTGGAAGCCGAAAGTACATCGATATCGCCATCATCATCCACATCAGCTATAGCAACTGATCGAACATTACTAATTGAGGTGATGGTATGGGCGGTAAACGACTCGCTGCCATCGTTCTCATACCAGACGATTGCACTATTAGAACCCGAAAGCACATCCAGATCACCATCACCATCCACATCGGCACTGGTGACTGTCCAGGGACTATTTTCAGTGGTAGTAATTGCATGAGTGGTAAAGTTCTCACTACCGTCGTTTTCATACCAGGCGATGGTATTATCAGTGATAGAGGCGGAAAGTACATCCAAATCGCCATCGCCATCGACATCTGCTGTGGCAACTGAGACAGCAGTGTTAGCAGAGCTGGTGATGGTGTGGGCGGTAAAGTTCTCACTACCGTCGTTTTCATACCAGGCGATGGTATTATCACTAATAGAAGCGGAGAGGACATCCATATCGCCATCCCCATCTACATCGGCGATGGCAACTGAATAAGCCCCACTGGCACTGGTGGTAATGGCATGGGTGGTAAAGTTCTCACTACCATCATTTTCATACCAAGCGATGGTATTATTAGCTGCAGAGGCGGAGAGTACGTCGATATCGCCATCACCATCAACATCGGCGGCGGCCACAGAGGCAGCTCCATTAGCAGTAGTCGTAATCGTATGGGCAGTGAAATTCTCACTACCATCATTTTCATACCAGGCGATGGTATTATCCCCGCAGAGGCCGAGAGTACATCTAGATCGCCGTCACCATCGACATCGGCTATAACGACCGATCGAACGTCATTAACTGAGGTGGTAATGGTATGGATGGTAAAGTTTTCATTGCCGTCATTTTCGTACCAGGCGATTGTATTATTAGCGGCAGAGGCGGAGAGCACATCCAAATCGCCATCACCATCCATATCAGCGCTAGCCACTGAATCGGCCGTTGAAGTGGTAGTAATATTGTGGGGGTCAAAACCTAGGTGTGGCCCAGGGACAACAAGCACTGGATTATTATTATCAGCAAAGGCAGTAGCACCATTAAAACCCGCAGCAGCAGATAGGTAATAAACCGTACCGTCCACAGCACTCGTGTCTTGCTTATTTAGCAACCCTTCCACCCGAGTACGATCTGTAGCACTTAATATTACGGTAAACTCGGTACTACTGGTGATTTCCACATCCAGGCTGTCGGTCAGGGTATAGGTTGCGCCGCCCTGGCCGGTGAGGGTGAGGGCACTGGCGTCGATGTCGTTATCGCTACCGGTAATACCAACAAAGTTTGCACCGGTAACGGTCAATTCATTGCTGGTTGCATCATAGCGGGCGTTGGTGATCGTGGGGGATATTGCTAACAGTAACCGCATTGGTGGTATCCGTTACTGCACCTGCGCCGTTAAAGCCGGCGGCTAGCGACAGGTTGTAGGTTGTTGCATCTAGTGAGGCGGTGCCGTCTTCATTCAGCAGGGCGTTAACGGCAGCTTTGTCAGTAGTGCTTAAGGTTAGGCTAAAGCTGTTCTCATCAGTGATTTCGACATCGGGGGTGTCCGTCAAGGTATAAGTGGCACTCCCTGACCGGTAAGGGTGAGCAGACTGGCATCAATATCGTTATTGGCACCGCTTAAACTAACCAGACCCGTACCGGCTGTGGTGCGACTAACCGTCAATACGCCGGTGGTGGCATCATAGCTGGCGCTATCCACCGCCGGACCAAAATCGGTATTGTTCTCATACCAGGCGATGGTGTCGTCATTGGAAGAGGCTGAGAGTACATCGAGATCGCCATCGCCATCCACATCGGCGGTGGTCACTGAATAGGCGCCATCCGCAGCGGTGGTGATCGTATGGGTGGTAAAGTTCTCACTACCATCATTTTCATACCAAGCGATGGTGTCGTCATTTTGAGAAGCCGAAAGCACATCCAGATCCCCATCGCCATCCACATCGGCGGTAGCGACCGAGGTAGCTCCATCCGCAGTGGTGGTGATGGTATGGGCAGTAAAGTTCTCGCTACCATCGTTTTCATACCAGGCGATTTTGTCGTCACCAGAAGACGAAAGCACATCGAGATCGCCATCGCCATCCACATCGGCGGTAGTGACTGAGGTAGCAAGATTCGCAGCGGTGGTGATGGTATGGGCGGTAAAATTCTCACTACCATCGTTCTCATACCAAGCGATTTTGTTGTCATTGAAAGAAGCTGAAAGCACATCCAGATCCCCATCGCCATCCACATCGGCGGTGCTGACTGATCGAGCGCTAACAGCAACGGTGGTAATGGTATGGGCGGTAAAGTTCTCACTACCGTCGTTTTCATACCAGACGATGGTGCTATCAATTCGAGAAGCCGAAAGCACATCCAAGTCGCCATCGCCATCCACATCGGCGGTGGTTACCGACCAAGCCCCACCCGCAGCGGTGGTGATGACATGCTCGGTAAAATTCTCACTACCATCGTTTTCATACCAAGCGATTTTGTTGTCATTGAAAGAAGCTGAAAGCACATCCAGATCCCCATCGCCATCCACATCGGCGGTGGTCACCGAGATGGCACCATTGGCAGCAGTGGTAATGGTATGGGCGGTAAAGTTCTCACTGCCATCGTTTTCGTACCAGGCGATCTTGTCATCATTAAAAGAAGCCGAGAGTACGTCCAGATCGCCATCCCCATCCACATCGGCAGTGGTCACTGAATAGGCTTCATCAGCACTGGTGGTGATATTATGAGTGTCAAATCCAAGGTGCGGACCAGGGGCAACTGTCACCGCATTGTTCGTATCTGCGATTGAAGTGGCGCCATTGAAACTAGCGGCAGCCGAGAGGCTAAAAGTGGTGCCATCCACCGAACTCGTGCCTTGTTGGTTGAGCAGCCCTTCCACCCGAGTGCGGTCGGTGGCGCTTAAGGTCACGGTAAACTCAGTCGCGCTGGTGATTTCCACATCAGGCGTATCCGTCAGCGTATAGCTGCTTCCGCCTTGACCCGTAAGGGTTAGGGTGCTGGCATCAATATCATTATTTGTACCCGTTAGGCTGATTAAGTTAGTACCAGTGACCTTCAATTGGTTGGTGGCCGCATTATAGCGGGCGGAAGTGAGGGCTTGTGCCCATAAGCGATTTCCTCCACCAAAGATCAAAAGAAATAAAGTAATCAATAAGTATCGATTTTTCATATAGTATTGTTTTTTCATGGTGACCACTTCTTGTATCCTTTTCGGCCTTGAGACTGCCTATCTCAGAGCTTCCCTCCTTCGCTTTGCTCGGAGTTCGCATTAGTCAAGGGTCGGTCTACTCCGAGCGAAGCGAAGGAATCTCCTAATCCTCTTTTTCTAATAATGCTTTTATCATGCCTTTTAATGCTTCAATCTCTTTTTGCTGAGCCTCCAATTGCTTTTGTTGGGCAATGGTATGGAGATACAATTCTTCTATTTTTTCTAACTGTACCTCGCTGGATCGATTTAATACAATCCCGCCTTGTTCCTTTACCTCTGCTGCACTCGGAACATTAGGCAAATGATGGTTTTCTTGACAAAAGCTTCTACTTCTGTTAAAGAAGGAAAGTTATATTCAGGATTGCTTTCGCTTGTGCCGTTAAAGTACTGTTCAAACACATAGTCAGGGGTAAGTGTCGCATTGGCTGTTATGCTTCCACTAGCCACTATTGTTCCGCTAACGACCAAGGTGCCTTCTGTTGGAGTGGAGTCCCCAATCCCAACATTACCATTCTTTAACATCACCAAGGCATCGGAACGTGCAGAAGTGCCTGTACCGTTCCCGATAACAAATAAGCGGTCGGTGGTTGCTGCTCCCGTTGGATTTCCAGCTAAGGGGTACTGAAAATTCCCAAAGTGGTTTGTCCATAGCTTTCAGCTGTGGTTCCTCGCCCAAAGGCTGAACTATATGTTCCTGAGGCTGTGTTATTTCTTCCAATAGTTGTACTATAAAGTCCAATGGAATTGTTCTCTCTGCCTAAAGCAACTCCATTTTCCCCCGATGCGGTGTTGTCTCTTCCAAAAACTGTGCTATAATCTCCCGAGGCAGTTGTTCTTCGTCCGGTAGCAAAAGCATATTGTCCTGTGGCTCCTCTGGTGGTAGACAATGCGTCTTGAATGGAGAAATCAATGGCATCATCCCCAATATCCCCATGATTGTTCTCAGGAGCATTGGCCAAACGGTAGCCCGTATTTCCACTTTCGGTGACACTCACCAAGCCAGTTGGTGCGCTTCCCGAAGAAACAGTTGTCCATATGGTTGTCCCCGTGGTGGCATTATCAATGGTGAGGACTTGCCCGGCACCTCCTTTCATTGTAGGCAAGGTATAACTAGACGTTCCTGTAGGATTCAACGTTAGTTCTCCGTTAAGGATAGTGTTTCCATTCTTAAGCATCACCAAGGCATCAGAGGTTGACGTAAGATTTGCTCCATTTCCGATGACAAATAAACGATCAGTAGCGACTACAGCATTTAAATTTCCTGGGGAGGCAGTGTTGAAATGACCTATGGTAGTTTGCCCATAGCTGTCGGCGTGTGTAACAAAACCAAAAGCTGTACTGTAATCGCCTGTTGCTGAGGTATCTTCTCCACCAGCAAAGGAAGAGTCTCCTGTTGCTCCTTCTGAGATGGTAGTGACTATTTTTTGTATGGAAAGGTCCACAGCATCATCGCCAATATCGCCATGTCTACTGGCATCTGCTAAAGCCAAGCGATACCCACTGTTCCCACTTTCGGTTACGCTCACTAAACCAGATGCGGAAAGTGAGGATAAATCCAAGGTTTCCGTATTCCCACCCGATATCGCAAGGGTAACGGTATTTCCTGCACTTAAAGCAGAAATGCTTAAAGTCTGACTATCGGTACCTGTGCCGGCTGCCAAAGAAGATAAATCCAGGGTTTCAGTATTCCCACCCGAGATGGCAATGGTTGCAGTGTTTCCTGCGCTTAAGGCGGAAACGGTCAAGGTTTGGCTGTCGGTACCTGTTCCGCCAGCCAAAGAGGACAAATTCAAGGTTTGTGTGTTACCATTAGAGATGGCAAGGGTAACCATGTTCCCTGCACTTAAAGCAGAGACCGATAAGGTCTGACTGTCCGTATTGGTCGTAGCTCCTGCAGGCCTGCAGGGCCTTGTGGGCCGGCTGGGCCGGCTGGGCCGGCAACAAGGGTGGTTGTGACCAAGCCCGACAAGTCCAGGGTTTGTGTAGGGGCATTGGTGAGGCTAAAAACCACTTGCTTGTTCGCGTCTAGCGGACTCACCGTTAAGGTTTGACTGTCGGTACCACTGCTAGCTACCAAAGTAGATAGGTCTAAGGTTTCGGTATTCCCCCTGAGATGGCAATGGACACAGTGTTTCCGTCGCTCAAAGAAGACACACTCAAGGTTTGACTCTCGGTTTGGTTATCGGAGAAAGCACTAAAATCGAAGGTGGCTGTTGCTCCTTGGTTGGTGGTATAAGTAATGCTATTCCCTTGAATGGTGGTTTCTTCAGTAATGAACGTATTTCCCCCTATGGGTACCCATGTCTCTTCCACGCTGTTATAGATATATAATACATTTTCAGATTCATTAAAAAATAAGCTACCCGAAGTACTGGGCATGGTGAGGGTTTCTGTTCCCATCTCCGAATTGGTTGTAATTCCATCGGTGGCAGATTCCCACGTTCTGATTGTTTGCTTTGAAGTAGCATCAACGGTTTCTTGAAGATACTGCAATTGGTTGGTGTCGGTATTGTAGATGAGCGTGCCCAAAGGAGCAGCGTCATCAAAAAGCATCGCGCTGGGCAGAGGTCATCCGGGGAATCCGCCAAACCTTTGTTGGTGCTCTCGAGTTCCAGCAAAGCATAAGGTGAGATTTGGGGTGGGATTGTCTCCTAATTTGATTTGTGCCCAGCCCTGATGGGATAAGCCTATTGATAAAATGACTAGGCAAAGGGTGTAAATTTTTTTCATGAGGTCAAGTATTAATTTTTCTTGGGTTGAGGAATTTATGTTTTCAGTGGGTTGTTCTATTTCTATGGGCTTATCTAGCCGAATTTTTAAGACAATTTCGTGGGTGCCATTACGGATATTGTTAGCATTATTGCTTGAACTTGTATAGGCATAGCCTACTTTAAGGCCTTCGCCAAATTGGAGGAGACCAGTGGCCCCCAATCCTCTCGAACTGGTGTATTGGATACCCGTTTCAAACTGCTTATTGAAGTTAAAACTTCCATCTAGAGTCACTAGTGTTGGTGCACCTTGAATAGTCGAGAGCAAAAAACTAGGCACAAAGGCAAGTTTCTCATGGATGGCAAAATTTAGCCCACCGCTGAGAAAAAAGTGAGGACGATCTGTTGCCGTAGTATTTTGTCCATCTTCTTGTTTAATACGACTAGTGTTTAATAGCCTTGGAATGGAGAACGAGAGAAAGCCCTTAGGAGCTTGGTAGTATACCCCTACCCCTACATTGGGAGAAAGCGAGAATAGTTTTCAAAACTAGGATCTTGAATTTCTCCATCAACACCATAGCCACCGCATCGGATAGATTGAGACGGTAGAGTTACCGCCGGCTTTTAAGCCCAGATAAATATGTCGGTTGTTCCCTGCAGGCAGTTGATAGAAAAATCAGCAGCGATAAACGTTTGTCGCTCAATGTTGAACCGATCATCGACCACAGAAAAGCCAAGGCCAAGGCGGTTGTTCTTGTGGGGAGAACCAAAGGACAAGGCACGGGTTGTAGGGCCTCATCTATGCCTACCCATTGGTTTCTAAGACTCAGGTTAACGTAAGTCCCCCCTTGGGTACCAACAACAGCAGGGTTAATTAGTTGAAATGATGCTTGTAAAATGTGTAAGTGGGCTGTTGTTGCGCCTGTACAAATTCGTGTGTGTACACCAAGCAGATAAGTATAAATAGAAAATGTTTTCACATTGCAAAAAGCGGATTAATAGTTAATGTAAATAACCTGACGATCGATTCTACCGTCATCTTCTAGGTCGATTTGATAATAATAAGAGGCACTGGGCAAGGATCTGATCTTTTCGTTGTAGTGCCCTGTCCAATCATTATTACCCCAAGAGAAGAGGAAAATACCTCTGTGCCCCAGCGGTTGAATACGCGAACCCTCATTTGGGGGTACTTATCGGCATTACGGATATACCAAACGTCATTGATTCCGTCTCCATTAGGGCTAAATGCCTCGGAGATCTGTAGATCGGTAAAAGTTCTTTTGCCGCTAAACTCAATAAGCTATAGTTCGAAAAATCGACCTTTTCGCTAGAGGTTATGCTTCCTACATTTAGCGAAGAGGGACCTTGGGCAATTAAATCCAAGGGCGAACATCGGCGGGAATGGTTTCCCATTTGCGTTCCATTGTACCCACAAAACAAGGGCTTCTAAATCAGTAGTTAATTGACCGATATTACTCAGGGCGTTCCAAGTCAAGGAAATGGTCAGGGGTTGGTCGGCAGCAATGGCCCAATAGAAATTGGCCAGTTGAGTGAGGTCAACACCCAAGGTCTGACTCGGGGCAGGTTGATTAAAATAACGCGCAGTCACCGCTGTGTTGGCAGCATCATGTATGGCTAAAGGATGAAAGACCTGTGCGTTGCCTAAGGGAAGTATTAATTCTTCGTTATTGTCTAGGGCTATTTGCGTGTCAATATGGCTGTTGTGACCGGCTTCTTCCCAATTCAACTCGGCACCTAAAAAAACCGTTGCATCGGTGTTCGCGCTATTTTGCACCACACCGTTGACAAAAAATGTAAAGAAGGGGTAAGGAAACCTACCGTAGAATCAGAGGCAACAATAACATCTCCATGGATGCCTAGTTGAGACCAGCTTACTAGAGGAAGAAGGCACAGTAGTGCCAATTGTTTTGATAGAATTTGAACATAAGGTATAAGATTTGGGTAAAGCGTGTTCTCCAATGGGCAAAGAAAACAACGCAAGGTAAGTGTAAAATGAAAAGGGGGAAGGAAAATGGTACTTTCTATTCATGGGTGATTTGGACTAATTTTCACTAAAGTATGGTTTTTCTAAATATATATCAAAATATGTTTTTTCTTTTAAGGTCATTTCTATTTTGAAAGAACACCGTTACAATGAAGGTAATTTAAAGGGTTACCCCCCCCCCCCCCCCCATGTAAATCAGGTAATGATTATGTAATAGATGGTAGGGTTAATGTAATAGATGGTAATTTTTCATTTTTTATAGATGAAATGCAAAAGTGTCGATGAAGTGTCGTTTCGACTATGCTCAACGACCATGACTGCGCTTGATAACCAACTGGACACTGAGCCCGTCGATGTGTCGTAGTGTTGATAAAGTGAGCAAAAAAAGCACGACCCATTGGCCGTGCTTTTTAAATCAGTAGGTGAATTATTATTATTTCACTTCTTCAAAATCGACATCTTGTACATCGTCTCCGCCGCCTTGGGCACCGCCAGCTGCAGCATCAGCAGCTGGGTCAGGAGCGCCTTGCGCTTGCCCTTCTGCTTGTGCCTTGTACATTTCTTCCGAAGCATTTTTCCAGGCCTCATTGATTTTCTCTAAGGCAGGATCGATCACAGCCAAGTCTTTGGTAGCATAGGCTTTCTTCAATTCTTCTAAAGCTTCTTCAATAGGCTTCTTCTTGTCCTCAGAAAGTTTTTCACCAAATTCCTTCAATTGACTTTCTGTTTGGAAAATCATCTGGTCGGCTGAGTTGAGTTTATCTACCTCTTCTTTGGCTTTTTTATCTGCATCAGCATTGGCTTCTGCTTCTTGTTTCATTTTCTCGATTTCTTCTTCTGTTAATCCAGACGAGGCTTCAATCCGAATGTCTTGGGTCTTTCCTGTGGCTTTGTCTGCCGCCGTTACTTTAATGATCCCGTTGGCATCGATATCGAATGTTACTTCAATTTGAGGTGTTCCCCGGGGTGCCGGTGGAATTCCATCGAGGTGAAAACGACCAATGGTTTTGTTGTCTGCGGCCATAGAACGTTCTCCTTGTAATACGTGAATCTCCACGGAAGGCTGATTGTCTGCAGCCGTAGAAAAGACTTGTGATTTTTTGGTAGGAATGGTCGTATTGGCTTCAATTAATTTGGTCATTACGCTTCCCATGGTTTCAATTCCAAGCGATAAAGGCGTAACATCCAAAAGCAAAACATCCTTTACATCTCCCGTCAATACACCTCCTTGAATGGCAGCACCAATGGCAACTACTTCGTCAGGGTTGACCCCTTTAGAAGGTTTTTTTTCCCAAAGAACTTTTCAACTTCTTCTTGTATGATTGGTATACGTGTAGAACCTCCCACCAAGATAATTTCATCAATCTCTGAGGTAGATAAGCCTGCATCGTCTAAAGCCTTTTTTACGGGTGCCATAGAACGGCGAACCAAGTCGTCTGACAACTGCTCAAATTTTGAACGAGTTAGTGTGGTTACCAAGTGCTTAGGCCCAGAGGCTGTTGCGGTAACGTAGGGAAGGTTGATTTCTGTTTGTGTAGAGGAAGATAATTCAATCTTCGCTTTTTCGGCAGCTTCTTTTAAACGCTGCAATGCCATCGGATCGTTGCGAAGGTCAATATCTTCTGTTTCTTTGAACTGATTAGCTAACCAATCGATAAGCACTTGATCGAAGTCGTCTCCCCCTAAATGGGTATCACCATTGGTGGCCAAAACTTCGAATACACCATCGCCCAATTCTAAGATTGAAATATCAAAGGTTCCCCCTCCAAGGTCATAAACGGCAATCTTTCGATCTCCACCGTCTTTTTTATCTAAACCATAGGCCAATGCCGCAGCAGTGGGCTCGTTGATGATACGTTGCACCTTAAGACCGGCAATTTCACCTGCTTCTTTTGTCGCTTGACGTTGTGCATCGTTAAAGTAAGCGGGAACAGTAATGACCGCTTCTGAAACATCTTGCCCTAAATAATCTTCAGCTGTTTTCTTCATTTTCTGAAGTGTCATGGCAGACAATTCTTGGGGGGTATACAAACGACCGTCAATATCAATACGAGGTGTCGTTGTCTCCTTTAACCACTTTATAAGCCACTGTTGAGGCTTCGGTGGAAGATTCTGAGAATTTATTTCCCATGAAACGCTTCACAGAAGCGATTGTTTTTGTTGGATTGGTTACAGCTTGACGCTTTGCAGGATCTCCCACTTTGATTTCACCCCTTCTACAAAGGCAATGACGGAGGGTGTTGTACGTTTTCCTTCAGCGTTTGGAATAACCACTGGTTCGTTTCCTTCCATTACAGAAACACATGAATTTGTGGTTCCTAAATCAATTCCAATTATTTTACTCATCGTATAAATTTTATTTTCAACGTGATATTCAAGTAGTATGCCAGTACATCAAATATGACAGCCTGTCATAAATCGACCGACACTTTGTTCAAAAGCGGTGAAAAAATTCGGTCAAAAAGGGAAAAGAACTACATTTGAAAAAAATAACAGCGCATGTCAACAGCAAAAAAAAGCTACCAAAGAATAACGACAAACTCTTTGATTCAAATGAAAAAGAACAGAGAGAAAATCGCCATGTTAACGTCCTATGACTTTACCTTTGCAGGCCTCGTCGATGCTGCCGGTATAGACGTTATCTTGGTGGGTGACTCTGCCTCAAATGTAATTGCAGGTCATGAAACAACGCTCCCCATTACACTCGATCAAATGATCTACCACGCTAGTTCGGTGGTTCGCGGGGCTAGTCGGGCATTGGTGGTGGTAGACCTTCCTTTTGGAACCTATCAGGCAGATTCTAGAGAGGCGCTAAAATCGGCTATTCGAATCATGAAAGAATCGGGTGCACACGCTGTAAAACTAGAAGGAGGACACCAGGAAAAACAATCCATTGAACGGATCATTCAGGCCGGTATTCCTGTTATGGGACACCTTGGGTTAACGCCTCAGTCGATCTATAAATTCGGTACCTATACCGTACGTGCAAAAGAAGAAGAAGAAGCGCAACAACTTTTGAAAGATGCTAAAATGCTGGAAGAAATTGGGTGTTTTGGACTGGTGCTAGAGAAAATTCCTGCCGCCTTGGCCAAGCAAGTCGCGGCATGCATTTCTATTCCCGTCATTGGTATTGGTGCGGGTAATGATGTCGATGGACAAGTGCTTGTACTGCACGACATGTTGGGAATGAGTAAAGAGTTCAGCCCGCGTTTTTTACGCCGTTATGCTGACCTACACTCCACTGTAATTGATGCCGTCGCTAACTATACGGCTGATGTTAAATCTGGGGATTTCCCCAATGAAAAAGAACAGTATTAAAGGGGCTGCCTCGCTCGAAGTCTTGTTCGAAGATAATCATCTATTGATTGTCAACAAACCCCCAGGTGTCTTGGTGCAGGGGGACAAAACAGGCGATATTCCTTTGGTTGATTTCGCCAAAGCGTACATCAAACAAAAATACAACAAACCGGGAGAAGTATTTTTAGGCCTAGTTCACCGGTTGGATCGTCCTACCAGCGGAGCCATTGTCTTTGCGCGAACCTCCAAGGCCTTATCGCGTCTAAACGAACAATTCAAAGAACGTAAAACCCAAAAAGTTTATTGGGCAATTGTTGAAGGAACAGCCTTGCCCAGTAAACAACGTCTTTGTCATTGGATGGTGCGAAATACGAAACAAAACAAATCCTATGCGCACGCAAAAAAGGTTCCCAACGCCAAGGAGGCTATACTAGATTTTAATCGCTATAAAACACTTGAACGCTACACCTGTCTTGAAATCAATTTACTGACAGGAAGACATCATCAGATCCGTGCGCAACTATCGGCGTTTGGCTATGCGATTAAAGGAGATTTAAAATATGGTGCTGCCAGAAGCAATTCCAATGGTAGTATTCATTTACACGCACGAAAACTAACCCTAATACACCCTGTCAAAAAAGAACAGATAAGCGTTTTAGCCCCACCGCCTAAAGACCCGCTATGGAATGCTTGCGTTGACGAAGGTTATTAGCTGCTTTGGCCTTGATGATTTCAGCGATGGGCTTGTTTTCAATCTTACTTTCTAGCCAAGATAATATGTCTAAATACAAAAAGGCGCGTCGCTCATAAGGATCATCTTCGTACTGCTTCAATTCTGCATGCAGTTTGATGAAGTTTTCTTTTAATTCATGTGGAAAAATATTTCCTAGGGTTCGGATAAAACTGATCATAGAACGTTGCACTTCGTGTAAATCATTCATTTTGAGTAAAAATTTGTAGGTGTCACGAATGTGCTTATCAATATGATAATCGTAGCCTGCTTCGTAATGCGCCACTAAGTTTAACACTCTTGTAAAACACAATAAATCTTCGCGCATCTTGAGTTCTTTGTTCTGCACAATTTTATTGAGAAATACTATGGATTCATTGTACATGGTACAACCAAAATAAAGACAAGCGATCTTGTAGTACAACAGCATGACATGATGCGGATCGACTTGATTTTTATACTGTTCGATATAGTGGGAAATCTCAGGAATAATGACTAACCCATTTTTAAAATTTCCTTCCAGAAAGTACAAATTCAATTGATTGTTATAGGAGTACAAAAAACTCAATGCCTGAAGGTTATCATTCTTGGGAAAATCTTTGGAGGTGATCACTTTTTGCATTTTCTGCAAGACCACCTTAAATCGCTTGGGGTACTTAATTAAAACCAGAGCCTCTAACAAAAAGTTATTCGCCTTGAGATAAAAAACCGGATGCGATGAAATCATTCTGGGAAACTGATCAAATAAATCTACCCAACGCGTAGCATGCTTAAAACTGGAGAGAAAATCTTGCGTTAATAGACTGTACCATACATGAGCTTTACAGTACCACATGCGCTCTCTAAAACCCATTTGTTCATATTCCGTGGCAGGTAATCGTTCAAAGAAGAATTTGGTGACTTCGCGAAACTCTTCATCGCTCTTGGCGTAACCAGCTTTGATTAAACGCTCATAAAGCTGCAGCGACAAATTGGATAATTGACTACAAAGTTCATTTTGACCACTCAACAATGAGGCATCTTGAATTAATTGCTCAGCACGATTACTCATACTTCGCGTGATGTACTGTGACTCAATCACTTTTTCTAACTCAACAATCTCAAAAGCAGCATATTTTTCTTCGTATTGGATGGCAGTGGCTTTGGTTTTATCCAAAATTTTTAGGCTTTGCCGATAGAGGCCCTTTTGATATAAAACGGTGGCAAAATCCATTTGTTCCCGAATTTGCATTCGTTTATTTTGGATGGATGGATTCATACGTAAACAGATCAAAATTTGCCGATAAAGATGTGCCTTGAGATTAGAAAGCTGTTGCTTGGTGACAAAGTTCTTTTTCAAAATTTCCTTCTCGTTATACTCGCTCGCTCGATCTAGGAAATTAAATAAATGCAAAAACTTTGCATGCTGATTTGCCTCTACTCTACCCGCAAATAATTTAAACTGACGTTTTTCAGATTTTGAAAGCGATTTAATTAAAATGAATAAGTTTTCTTTTTGATCGGTAGTCATAGGGTAAAATTATACGGTAAAGCTATGAATTCAAATGATTTAAACAAACAAATATGCGTTTGAAAATCGTAATAAATTTTGCGTAAAAATAAGGTTGTTTTGACAATAAATAGTACATTCGTTGTTGAATTTATAAGTGCTTCGATGGGAAAAGACAAGGTCCATATTTTTGACACTACACTTCGCGATGGCGAACAGGTACCTGGCTGCAAGCTTGATACCAAAAGTAAACTTGTAATTGCTGAACGACTAGACCTACTCGGTGTTGATATAATCGAAGCTGGTTTTCCTGTTTCGAGTCCTGGCGATTTCCATTCTGTAGAGGAAATTTCAAAATTAGTTAAAAATGCAACCGTTTGTGGGCTCACCCGTGCTGTTAAAAATGATATCAAAGTCGCTGCTGATGCATTAAAACATGCCCAACGACCACGTATTCATACGGGCATAGGTACCTCCGATTCACACATCGAACACAAATTTAAGGCCACACAGGACGAGATTATTGAACGTGCTGTTGCAGCAGTTTCCTATGCTAAAACGTTTGTTGAAGACGTTGAATTTTATGCAGAAGATGCTGGGAGAACGGATAATGTTTTTCTTGCACGTGTGTGCGAAGCTGTCATAAAAGCTGGAGCAACTGTGCTCAACATTCCGGATACCACCGGCTATTGTTTACCCGAAGAGTACGGAGCCAAGATTCGCTTTCTTAAAGAAAATGTCAATGGTATTCACAAGGCTACCCTCTCTTGTCATTGCCACAATGACCTGGGGTTAGCAACCGCCAACTCTATTGCAGGTGTACTCAATGGTGCGCGTCAAATTGAATGTACTATCAATGGCATTGGTGAACGTGCAGGAAATACCTCTTTAGAAGAAGTGGTCATGATCATGCGTCAACACCCTACCCTTAATTTGGATACAGGGATCAATTCAAAGTTACTATACGATACGAGCCGCCTTGTTTCAGAAAGCATGGGCATGATGGTGCAACCCAATAAAGCCATTGTTGGTGCAAATGCATTTGCACACAGCTCTGGCATTCATCAAGATGGTGTAATCAAGAACCGGGAAACCTATGAAATCATGAATCCACATGATGTGGGCGTTACCGAATCAGCCATTGTACTTACCGCAAGAAGCGGAAGAGCAGCACTGGCATACAGAGCAAAGAAAGTAGGATTTGAGTTAGATAAACTACAACTAGATAAAGTATATCAAAGCTTTTTAACATTTGCTGATGTACAAAAAGAAATTAACGATGACGATATTCCAAAAATCGTTGAAGCAGCCAATATATAACCCTTAGTATTCCCTTCTAATGAAGAAAACACTTTTTGATAAGGTCTGGGATTCCCATGTTGTACAACAAATACAAGATGGTCCTGACATTTTATTTATCGATCGACACATGGTCCACGAAGTGACCAGTCCTGTGGCGTTTTTAGGTTTAAAAAACCGAAGCATTCCTGTAATGTATCCGGAAAGAACTTTCGCTACTGCTGACCACAATACCCCCACTATCAATCAACATTTACCTGTAGAGGATCCGCTTTCTGCCAACCAACTAAAGGCCTTGGAAGAAAATGCTACCCAACATGGTATCTCGTACTGGGGATTGGGGCATGAAAAAAATGGAATTGTTCATGTTGTAGGGCCTGAGTATGGAATTACGCAACCTGGTGCAACCATCGTTTGTGGAGATTCGCACACCTCTACGCATGGGGCCTTTGGCGCCATTGCCTTTGGTATAGGTACTTCAGAAGTGGAAATGGTATTGTCCACCCAGTGTATAATGCAACCCAAACCCAAAAGCATGCGTATCAACATCAACGGTGCACTTGGTAAAGGAGTAACAGCGAAAGATGTAGCCCTCTATATTATCTCACGTTTAACTACCTCTGGCGCCACAGGTTATTTTGTGGAATATGCTGGAGATGTCTTTACAGAAATGAGTATGGAAGGACGAATGACCGTTTGTAATTTATCCATAGAAATGGGCGCTCGAGGTGGAATGATTGCACCCGATCAAAAAACCTTTGACTATATAACGGGAAGAGAATTTACCCCTACTGGAGAAGCTTGGAACAAAGCCAAAACCTACTGGGAAACCTTGCACACAGATGCCGGAGCTCAATTCGACAAAGAATATCACTTTGATGCCACTGAAATTGAACCCATGATTACCTATGGTACCAATCCAGGAATGGGTATGGGTATCACCAACGATATTCCCACTGCAGCAGCGGTAGAAGGCGGTGAAGCCACCTATAAAAAATCGTTGGCTTACATGGGCTACAACGAAGGAGAAGATATGATTGGGAAACCCATTGATTTTGTTTTCCTCGGAAGTTGTACCAATGGCCGAATTGAAGATTTCCGTGCTTTTGCAGAAGTCATCAAAGGGCGCAAAAAAGCAGACAATGTAACCGCTTGGTTGGTTCCAGGATCACATAAAGTGTTAAATGCTATCAAAGAAGAAGGTATTCTCGCACAATTACACGAAGCTGGTTTCGAACTGCGTGAACCCGGCTGCTCAGCTTGTTTAGCGATGAATGATGATAAAATTCCTGCAGGAAAATATGCAGTGAGTACCTCTAATAGAAATTTTGAAGGTCGCCAAGGTCCTGGCGCTCGAACGCTATTGGCTAGTCCAATTGTAGCTGCAGCAGCTGCAGTAACCGGAAAAGTAACCGATCCAAGAACCTTACTCTAACACTATGGCATACGATAAATTTACGGTACTTAAAAGTACAGCAGTTCCCTTACCAATTGAAAATGTCGACACTGACCAAATTATTCCTGCGCGCTTTTTAAAAGCGACAGAACGCAAAGGATTTGGCGATAACTTATTCCGCGACTGGAGATACAACCAAGACAATAGCCTAAAAGAAGATTTTGTACTAAACAACCCTACTTATAGCGGTAAAATATTGGTCGGAGGTAAAAACTTTGGCTCAGGATCTTCTAGAGAGCACGCTGCTTGGGCCGTATATGACTACGGATTTCGCTGTGTTGTTTCAAGCTTTTTTGCCGATATCTTTAAAAACAACTGCTTAAACATTGGGGTGCTTCCTGTGCAAGTTTCTGCCGCATTTTTCGCCGATATTTTTGCGGCAATTGAGGCAGATCCATCCACCGAATTGGTGGTTGATTTACCCAAGCAAAGCATAACAATCAGTGCAACAGGAGCTTCAGAGCAATTCGACATCAATTCCTACAAAAAAGGAAATATGACCAATGGTTTTGACGATATAGACTATCTATTGAACATCAAAGACAGCATCCGTGATTTTGCGGACAACACTCCTCTTTAAACGAATAGTTTGGGCGCAGTTCGAAAGATTGAAATCATGGACACCACCCTCAGGGATGGTGAACAAACCTCAAGTGTTTCTTTTTCTGCTTCAGAAAAATTAACCTTGGCTAAACTTCTATTGGAGGAACTCAATGTCGACCGGATAGAAGTAGCCTCTGCACGTGTATCGGAGGGAGAATTTGAAGCTGTAAAGCGAATTACTACTTGGGCCAAAGAAAACGGTTACTTAGATCAGATTGAAATTCTGAGTTTTGTAGACAAAGGGCTTTCAATAGATTGGATGGAAAAAGCAGGAGTTAAGGTACAGAACCTTTTGACCAAAGGTTCCCTTAATCACCTTACCCATCAGCTCAAACAAACCCCAGAAGAACATTTTAATAATATTGCAGAAACCATTGCATTGGGGCATTCAAAAGGCATAGCGACCAATGTCTATCTGGAAGATTGGAGCAATGGAATGCGCAACGCCCAAGACTATGTGTTTTCCTTTCTCGACTTTCTAGCCACCCAAAACATCAAACGCATTTTACTCCCCGATACGCTGGGGGTACTCACTCCAACAGAAACAGCGCAGTATATAACGACCATCATTGACCGTTACCCAACGATGCATTTTGACTTTCACGGTCACAATGATTATGACCTAGGGGTAAGTAATGCTATGGAAGCCGTTAAAGTCGGTATTCACGGACTGCATTTAACCGTTAACGGTATGGGGGAACGCGCAGGGAATGCACCACTGGCCTCTGTTGTAGCAGTGATCAATGATTTTATCCCAGAAGTAAAAACAAATATCAAGGAGAAATCACTTTATAAAGTTAGTCAGTTGGTAGCTACCTTCACAGGCTTCAGAATTCCGGCAAACAAGCCCATCGTTGGGGCAAATGTTTTTACGCAAACTGCGGGAATTCATGCCGACGGAGATTCTAAAAAAAATCTTTATTTCAATGACCTGCTTCCCGAACGCTTTGGACGGAAGCGTTCTTATGCCCTTGGAAAAACTTCTGGAAAGGCTAACATTGTCAAAAACCTTCAAGAACTCGGCTTAACGCTGAACAAAGATGAACTAAAAAAAGTTACCGAACGCATCATTGAGTTGGGCGACAAAAAACAAAAGGTCACTGCGCAAGATTTACCCTACATCATTTCAGATGTTTTGGACAGTACTAGTACTCAACAAACAGTAGAGATAAAATCCTACGTACTCACCCACGCCAAAGGACTACAACCTACCACCACTATTGCCATAGAATTGGAAGGCGAGTTGATCGAGGAGAGCGCTGCTGGAGATGGCCAATATGACGCCTTCCTCAATGCGATTCGTAAAATCTATAAAAAGAAGAAAAAGTTTCTCCCCCAACTGGTAGATTATGCAGTGCATATTCCTCCGGGAAGTCATTCGGATGCCTTGTGTGAAACAAGCATTACTTGGCACAATGGAAAAAAGAATTTATTACCAGAGGATTGGATTCCGATCAAACCGTATCGGCCATAAAAGCCACTGAAAAAATGTTAAATAGCATAGTACTTTAGATATGAACATGAAAATCGCCCTTTTGGCCGGAGACGGCATAGGACCAGAAATTATTGATCAAGCCGTAAAGGTTAGTAATGCCATCGCAGCAAAATTTAACCACGAAATTACATGGACACCAGCCCTAACCGGAGCAGCAGCCATAGATGCGGTGGGTGACCCCTACCCCGACGAAACCCATGCCATTTGTGAAGCTGCAGATGCTGTATTATTTGGTGCCATTGGACTACCCCGTTTTGACAATGATCCTTCCGCGAAAGTTCGTCCAGAACAAGGGTTATTACGGATGCGTAAAAAACTAGGCTTATATGCCAATGTTCGACCCACCTTTACCTTTCCATCCCTCATCGATAAATCACCCCTAAAGCAAGAACGCATCGAAGGAACCGACTTGGTGTTTCTTCGCGAATTGACCGGTGGAATTTATTTTGGGGAACGCGGACGTTTAAACGACAACAATACCGCTTTTGACACCTGCACCTATCACCGAGAAGAAATTCAGCGATTGGCGAAAAAAGGCTTTGAATTGGCTATGACCCGATCAAAACGTTTGTGCTGTGTGGACAAGGCCAACGTTTTGGAAAGTTCTCGTTTGTGGAGAGAAACTGTACAAGCCATGGAAAAAGAGTATCCAGAAGTAGAAGTATCCTATGAATTGGTAGATGCTGTCGCTATGCGTTTGGTACAATGGCCCAACAGCTATGATGTTTTAATCACCGCAAATCTCTTCGGTGATATTTTAACTGATGAAGCTTCAGTGATATCTGGCTCCATGGGATTAATGCCCTCTGCCTCTGTTGGAAACGACAATGCCCTATATGAACCCATCCATGGTTCTTACCCGCAAGCAACAGGCTTAGACATTGCCAATCCATTGGCGACCATTCTTTCGGCTGCCATGCTATTTGAAATGTCTTTCGACTTCCACGAAGAAGGCGCTTTGATCCGCAAAGTTGTTGATCAATCACTTGCAGACGGCTTTGTAACAGAAGATTTGGCCAATGGCGGAGAAGCCCAAAAACTTCTGCCGTAGGAGACTACCTGGTCGACTTGATTAAGAAGGCCTAACACCCTCTTTGCTCCGTAAACGAAACCCCTCAAAACGAGGGGTTTTCGCTTTTTTACTATATTTGAAATGAAACAGCACCCAAATCTGTTCTTTACCCATGGAAGCAAACATCTGGCCAGCATTTGGCGATCAATCATTACACCCTAAAGTAAAAAAAGCCTAGCGAACGCTCCTGTGTCTGTCACAGCACTAAAGTTCACCAAAAAAATTAATCCTAAAAATGACCCAGGTCCTTCAAACAAACAACAAGCAATTAGTGTTCATTTAGTTACTATGATGTTGAATTGAATATATAACAATGAAAATACCCTACAAAAAAAACATCTGAACATCAACTTGATCGCTGGGATTTTCTGGTTTTCATATTTTAATATAGGACTCTTCATTCGGGAGGGTATTCACTGGTTTGATTATGGATGGCTACTTATTTCATCATTCTACCTGATCTATTATTGGTATCAAAAAAAATACAAGTACCTGACCATAGAAAATGGAATGATGGAGGTAAACGGTCCTCTAGGAAAGAAAATTAATTTGAGTGAAGTCAAACGTATTCGGAAATTCGCTGGGGATTATCGTTTACAAACAGGTGAAAAAGAACTAGTCATAAACACCCTCTATATTGATACAGAATCACGCACAGAATTAACGGAGAAGTTGGAAAAACTAACTGCTGTATGGTATTAATATTCAACTCCTAACCAGCAAGTACCCATTTGCTAGCAACTGAAATTTAATTACCTTTATACAAAGCATTTAAAATGAATTTATTAGAACTCAAAACATTTTTAGGGCAATGCACCAAACTCAACTTTTTTATTTTGCTATTGTTTTCGCTTGTTTTGGGGTTATTTACGGAACAGCTGTTCTCGCTCCATCAACACTTCTATGGAGGAACATTGGTTGCCTTCAAGGGTGACCTCTATCTCATCATGGGCGTTTATAAACTGCTGTGGCTCTTTTTTAACGCTATCCCCTACTGGGTTTTATGCCGTATGGAGAAAGCTGCTTAATCTAAATGCGTCTCTATGGCTTTTTTAATGATACTACTCCACTGGGCATAGCCTTGAGGGTTAAGGTGTAATTGGTCTTCTACAAAAAGTGCTGTTTTGGGCAAACCCTCTTTGGTGAGAAACGCTTGAGCAGTTTCCACAAAATAGAGATTGGGGGTTTTAGCACAATAGTGTTTAATCTTTTGGTTCACTTTTTTAATTTCAGGCCATTGTTTCCAACGACTCTTGGTAGGCGTAATTTCGACCCACAAGAAAGGTGTATTTGGATGCTTTTGACGTACTTGCTTTATAAAAAACCGAAAAAGACGTTTTACTTTCCGTGGGGAATCGTCTTCTGGCACCCCTTAATATCATTGGCGATAAAGCCGATGATCATGGCGGGTTGGTGCTTTCCAAGAAGTTTATCGGTAAAGAAAATAGCATCCCGTAAATGCGCCCCGCCATAACCACGTTGAATGACTGGATAGGGTGCCATGTCCTTGGCTAGGCTTTCCCAAAGCCGAATGCTCGAACTACCCACAAAGAGCAAGGAGTTCTCAGGGTAGTCCTCTGTGGCGTCTAGAGATACAAAGTGTTCAATTTCTGGAACAGCCCAGGCATAACTTTCTTTAGGATACTGCTTCAAGGGAGAGCAACTCCAAAAGAAGAAAGCACTTAATAGTAACGTAAAAAGAGATTTCCTCATGGATGAATAAATTTTCCTACCTTTAAAGTACTCAAACTTACCAATCTTACCTATAAATGAGAACACTTTTCGTCTGCTTTCTATTTACTCCCTTCGTTTTAACTGCTCAAATTGAATCGGAAGAAATTGAACAACAAAGCTCAAACATCCAAACCTATACCCCCACCAAACTACTCCACAAAGGACAATGGGACGTCAAATGGTTCAACAACCTCTATACCGAGACAAAACGAATCGATGACCAAAAAAACACAACTACTTTTCCGCGGGAAAACTTTTTTACGTCAACCCTCGATATTTTTACTGGGGTAAGTGACACAGACCGTCTCAATGTTGGTCTATTGGTCGAATACCGTTCTAACACCATCAACGGAAAAGGCATTCTCAAACCGTTTTCTTTTGCAGGTGCCCCCACAATCGTTCGGGCTTGTCAAGTATTGCAACGGCCATTAAGTTTACGCCCTTTAAACGATGGGCGCGCTTTGCTGTACAATCTTCCGTCAGTTTCCCTGTTTTCTCAGGGCCTGAAACCCGAAATGATATTTTTTTAGACCAAAATGGAAATACCTTCCAGAACCGTTTATTCTTCGATTATTTAGCCCCGAACGGAAAAATTCAAATTTACACAGAAGTAAATACCCAGTACAATTTTGGAAAAAGGGAAGATAGCTTCGCCAATGACTCATTTGGTATTAGTCCGGGCATCTTCTTGAGCTACTTCCCCTCTTCTAATGCCACCCTTCTAGTTTTGGTGCAGCACTATAATTTGTTTGCCATTAACAATGGCTTTTCACAAGACTATTCGGCCCTTGGAGGTGGGGCAAAATTCCAACTCAATCAAACCCTAAACCTTGAGCTGTTGTATTCTAGCTTTATTCGTGGAAAAGACAGTGGTTTAGGACAATCGTTTAACATTGGTTTAAGGGCTTTACTAGATTAATATGAATAAAGTCTTCTTTCTACTCTTCTTCCTCTGTTTTACAATTACAAAGGCGCAAGAGTATCATATCGAATCCATTGCCATAAAGGGCCTAAAAAAGTCAAAAGAAAGCTATATAAAAAAACTACTCTCCGTTAATCGCAACAGTCCAATCGATAGTTTGATCTTGGCTGAGGACATGATCCGTCTCATCAGAGAGCCCGCCATTAGTCATGCCTATTATACCCTAAAAGAGGATGGGAACAAAAGCGCACAACTCACCATTCATATTGAAGAAAATAAGACGTTCATTCCAGCGCTCGATCTATGGCAAACACTTGAACAACAGCTTGCATATCACTTGGGTGCAACCGACCACAATTTTTTTGGAAGAGGATACACTATTGGTGCCTTTTACCGTCGGAACAACTTTTCTGGCTATGGTTTTATTCTTGAAAACAATAATTTCATCAAGGCCAACCAAGAACTAAAGTTTATTGCCCAGCAAAGGGAAACACTCGAACCCATTCAACAAGAGCAGCTAGAAGCGCTGTATCGTTATCGCATTCAATCGGTTGAAACGAGTTTTGGCAAAGAAATTAATCTAAAGCACAAGGTTTTGTTGGGCATTGGCCTCTTAGTAGAACGCTATTTTTATAAAAAGGGGGACGTATTAAACAATGTGCCAGAGAAATTTATCACAACCAAATTCATAGCAAAAGTGGGGTATAATTATGACGCTATTGTTCCTTTCTACTATTTTAATAGTGGCTGGAGTAATCAATTCACTTTTAATCATGTATGGGGGAAAACGATACAAGATAACAGTGCCTTTTATGCCTTTGAAAATCAAACCACCTATTTTAAACGCATAAAGGATCAAGGTAATTTAGCACTTCGATTAAAGTTGGGGTTTGCCAAAAACATCAATACCCCTTTCCCTCCTTTTGCCATTGATAATAATCAAAACGTCAGAGGAAGCGGTAATTTAATTCAACGAGGGAGTGCACTTTGGGTATTCAATAATGAATACCGCTATCGTTTGGTCGAGAAAAAATGGTTTGCCCTACAGGCCAACTTTTTTATTGATGTGGCTGGAATTCGTCCCTCGGGCGATAGACTAAACGATATCTTTCAAAAAAATAATATTTATAGCCATAGTGGCATTGGTTTGCGGCTTATCCACAAATACATTTACAATGCTGTACTTAGAATTGATTATGGATTTTCTATAGGAAACACCAATAGACAGGGAATTGTCTTCGGTATTGGTCAATATTTTTAACCTATAACAGGTATTCTGTATTCACAAAATTCGAATCTTTTGAATCCATAAGGGCGTCTAAAATTTCGTTATTGTAGGAATTATCTTTAGCCGCTACAAACGTTCTAATGGAGAAAGACCGCAAAGCATCAAAAACACTGAGGGTGCTTACGGCAGAGTTCTTTCTTCCCGTAAAGGGATAAACGTCTGGTCCACGTTGGCAAGCCGAATTAAGATTCACGCGGCAAACTAAATTAGCCAACACATCGACCAAGGGACCTATTTTACGAATATCACGGCCAAACAAGCTCACTTGCTGTCCATATTCGGAAGCAGCCATAACATCCAAGGGTTCGTTGATGTCTTTGTACGATAGAATTGGTATCACAGGACCAAATTGCTCTTCGTGGTAAACGTTCATGTCTTTTGTTACCGGATATAACACTGCTGGGTAGGAATAGTTATGGGTTAATTTTCCCCCTTTTTTATTGATCACTTTGGCTCCCTTCTTTTTGCATCTTCGATCAATTCCTGTATATAGGCTGGTTTGTTTGGCTCTGGTAAAGGGGTTAAAAAAGCCCCCTCTTCCCAAGGCAGACCATAGCTCAATTCGTCCACTGCTTTTGCAAAGCGAACATTGAATTCATCCACGATAGACTCGTGTACAAACAACATTTTAAGGGCTGTACAACGTTGACCGTTGTAAGACAATGTTCCAGAAATGCATTCTTTAATGGTTAAATCCAAATCAGCATCTGGAAGGATGATGCCCGGATTTTTTGCTTCCAGACCTAATACCAGCCGCAATCTGTTTTTGTTGGGATGCAAATCTTGAAGTGCAACCGCGGAAGTAGAATGTCCAATTAAGGCCAACACATCAATTTTTCCTGTTTCCATGATGGGAGAGGCAATTTTACGTCCACGTCCAAAGAGGATGTTCACCACACCAGGAGGAAAGCTTTCATGGAAAGCCTTCAGCAATGGAGTAATTAATAAAACGCCATGCTTTGCAGGTTTAAAAATAGCTGTATTTCCCATGATTATAGCTGGGATCAATAAACAAAAGGTTTCATTTAAAGGATAGTTATAGGGACCTAAACACAGGACCACCCCCAAGGGGCCACGGCGGATGTGCGCATGTATTCCCGCTTGCTTATCAAATTTTGCACTCTTTCGATCTAACTTTTTATACGCCTCAATAGTATCGTAGATATAATCAACCGTTCGATCGAACTCTTTGCAAGAATCCGCTTTATTCTTTCCGATCTCCCACATCAATAATTCAACCACTTCTTCGCGATGCTCCTTCATCTTTCCAGCGAAGGTGTTCAAACACTTCAAACGATCTTTCACCTTCATGGTAGGCCAAACGCCTTGCCCACGATTAAACGCCTTTTCTGCAGCATTCAAAGCGTCTAAAGCGGCGTCGGTTTCCATATCTGGAATAGAACCCAATAAGGTCGGTCCAACCTCACCTGCTGAATTTTCGGTATAAATAGTTGAGAACACATCGGATGTACCCCCATCCCATTTTTTAGCTCACCATCAACCAAATAGTGTTTGCAATGAATTTGATTGTCAAATTTGACAGAAATATCTATATTATCTAATTGAACGCTTTGCATAATTATTGTTTAATATATTTAGTTTAAAATTAAACAAATATTTGCATCAAGCCAGAAATAAACGCATAAACTTTTTGTCAGCATCAAAATTAATGTTGGTCACCTTAAAAAAAATAGGAATGAGTAAACAAATTGGACTAATCTTAGGGCCGCTACTTTTTATCATAATTAAAGGAAGTCAGCTATCATTTCTGTCGCCCGAAGCAAGTGTAGTACTTGGATTAGCTGCTTGGATGGTAAGTTGGTGGATTACCGAAGCTGTTTCAATTTCTGTGACAGCGCTATTACCCCTGATCCTATTTCCCCTGTTTGGAGTGATGTCAATGAATGAGGTTGGCGCGAATTATGGTAGCTCAATTGTGTTTCTCTTTTTTGGAGGCTTTGTTTTGGCTCTAGCACTTGAAAAAGTTAATCTTCACCGACGCATTGCATTAACCATTATTCATCGAACAGGGACTACCCCAAATCGAGTCATATTGGGATTTATGTTGGCAACTGCCTTTATGAGCATGTGGATTTCTAATACAGCCAGCACAGTGGTAATGCTTCCTATAGCACTTTCGGTCATTCAACTATTGGTTAAAAGTGATGGGGAGTTTACTGCACAAGAACAACATTTTGCCTTGAGTGTGATGCTCGGTATTGCTTTTTCTGCTAACGCAGGCGGAATTGCAACGGTTATAGGTACACCACCCAACTCTATTCTAATCGGTTTATTAGAAAATGAATACAACATGCAAATTTCATTTTTTAAATGGATGAGTATCGGACTCCCATTTTCCACAATTTTGATTGGAATCATTTATTTTATTTTGACCCGATGGATGTTTCCCAATAAAGGAATCGCCTTTTCTTCTTCCAATGCACTAATAGCGCAAAAGTTAACCGATTTAGGACCAATCAGCGCCAAAGAGAAACATGTTCTAACGATCTTTGGAATTACGGTCTTTTTGTGGGTCTTTCGTACGGTTTTAAACACTGTATTTCCCAGTTTAGGCTTGTCAGATACGATCATAAGCGTTGGGTGTGCAGTGACACTGTTTGCCTTTCCGCATAGTTTCAAAAAAGGAACATTTATTCTCGAGTGGAAAGACACCCAACGACTTGCGTGGGGAATTTTGATCTTATTTGGTGGGGGATTAGCCTTGGCCAAAGGAATGTCAACAACAGGCATCGTTTCACTGATTACAGATGCCATTGCTACGGCAAATTTGAATGTTTTGATTACGGCTTCCCTGCTCATATTACTTATGCTCTTCATGACAGAGCTGATGAGTAATGTGGCCTTAGTTGGCGTACTTGCGCCTGTTGTGGCTGGAATCGCTTTGGGGTTAGAACTGCCTATCTTGTATCTCTTAATACCTGTTACAATGGCGAGCAGCTGCGCGTTTATGCTACCCATGGCTACTCCACCCAACGCTATTGTGTTTGCCAGTGGTTATGTCAAAGTTGCCCAAATGGCACGAGTGGGAATAATCATTAACCTTATTGCAGTGGTCTTGTTGATTTTACTCTTTCAGTACGTGATCCCCTTGGTTTTTTAACGCACTAAATTAGGTATTGAAATAAATCAGGTTTTTCATTGAGGTAATCCCCAAAAAAGCCATGTGCTTTCATTCGTTGGACGAGAGGATCAAAATCGCCGGCCTCTTTGAGCTGAACCCCAACAACAGCTGGTGCATTTACTCGGCTGTTCTTTTTGGAATATTCGAAAAAGGTAATATCGTCCTGCGGACCAAGAATATCATTGACAAATTCTTTTAACGCCCCTGCACGTTGCGGAAATCGAACAATAAAATAATGCTTTAACTTGGCGTACAACAAGGCGCGCTCTTTAATTTCTGGTGTGCGTGTGATGTCATTGTTTCCTCCGCAAATCAACGTTCCAACTTGTTTGCCAGCCAATTGACTGGAATATTGATCTAAGGCGGCCAACGAAATTGCACCCGCTGGTTCTGCAACAATTCCTTCCGTATTGTACAATGCCAAAATTTCATGACAAATACGTCCTTCATCTACTGAAATACAATCATCCAAATATTTTTCACAAAAAGCAAAGCAAAGGTCGCCAACGCGCTGAACAGCGGCGCCATCAACAAACTTATCGATTGTATTTAAACGTGTATTTTTTTTATTTTCAAGGAAACGCGAAGCGAAGGAGCGCCGGCAGGTTCAACACCAATAATTTTAGTTGTGGGTGAAAGAAATTTAAATACCGCCAAAATTCCTGAGATCAATCCACCCCCTCCAACTGGAACAAATAAATAATCCAATGGTTTTGGAGCCTGCTCAATAATTTCAAGGGCAATGGTTGCCTGCCCCTCAATGACATCCACATCATCAAAAGGGTGAATGAACACCAAATCATTTTCTTTTTGAAAGTGTTGCGCGGCTTTAGAGGAATCGTCGTAGGTATCGCCAATGAGTTGAATATCGACATAGTTTCCGCCAAACATGCGCACCTGTTCAATTTTTTGATTTGGTGTAGGGACAGGCATAAAAACCGTTCCTTTAATTTTTAGGGCACGACAAGCAAAAGCAAAACCTTGAGCATGGTTTCCAGCACTTGCACATACGGCTCCTTTTGAACGCTCTTGTTCGTTAAGGGTAAGGAATTTATTATAAGCACCTCGTATTTTGAACGACCGTACTTGCTGTAAATCTTCGCGTTTGGTGTATACTGTGGCGTTAAATTTATCAGAAAAACGCGCCAAATATTGAAAGGGTGTGACCATGGCAATCTCTTTTAATCGAGCTTGTGCTGCTACTGCCCCTTCAATAGTTGGCTGTCTCATCTTATACTATTTTCTTCATCGCCGTCATGGAGTTTCTTAACTCATAACCGATCAATTCGATGGGGTGAAAACGGATGATTTCATTGATGTCAATCAACTGCTTATTGTCTACACCATTTCCGGCCTCAACGGCATAGGAATTCCCTATTACATCTGTTTCAATCCCTTTCATGAAGTCAACCAATAAAGGCTTACACGCATGATCAAAAAGATAGCAGCCGTATTCAGCTGTATCAGAAATTACGCGGTTCATTTCAAATAACTTTTTACGTGCAATCGTATTAGCGATTAGCGGAGTTTCGTGTAAAGATTCATAATAAGCAGATTCTTCTTTTATTCCAGCTGCTACCATGGTGTCAAAAGCAAGCTCAACTCCAGCACGCACAAAGGCTACCATCAAAATTCCATGGTCAAAGAATTCTTGCTCTAAAATGTCCTGATCTGTTGGAGCTGTTTTTTCAAAAGCAGTTTCTCCGGTTGCTGCACGCCATCCCAACAAATTTTTATCATCATTGGCCCAGTCTTCCATCATTGTCTTGGAGAAATGTCCAGACATGATATCGTCCATGTGCTTATGGAACAAAGGCTCCATAATCTCTTTCAATTGCTCAGATAATTCAAAGGCCTTTATTTTGGCTGGGTTCGATAAACGATCCATCATGTTGGTGATTCCCCCATGCTTTAATGCTTCAGTAATCGTCTCCCAACCGTATTGAATGAGTTTAGCCGCATAAGCCGGATCGATTCCTTTTTCTACCATTTTATCGAAACAAAGGATTGATCCTGTTTGTAGCACCCCACATAAAATGGTTTGTTCTCCCATTAGGTCAGACTTTACCTCTGCAACGAAAGAAGATTCTAGTACGCCCGCACGGTGTCCACCTGTAGCAACGGCATATGCCTTGGCCTGGGCTAAACCATGTCCTTGTGGATCGTTCTCTGGGTGAACAGCAATAAGCGTTGGAACACCAAATCCACGCTTATACTCTTCGCGTACTTCAGAACCTGGACATTTTGGTGCAACCATAATAACCGTCAAGTCTTTTCTTACTTGCATTCCTTCTTCAACAATGTTGAACCCATGCGAGTAAGACAAGGTAGCCCCTTCTTTCATGATCGGCATTACAGCATTTACTACAGAAGTGTGATTCTTGTCTGGTGTTAAATTTATCACAACATCAGCATCAGGAATCATTTCTTCATAGCTTCCAACGGGGAAGTTGTTGTCTGCAGCATTTTGGTAAGAGGCTCTTTTGTTATCGATAGCTCCTTGACGTAATGCATAGGAAATGTTTAAACCAGAATCGCGCATGTTTAAACCTTGATTGAGTCCTTGCGCTCCACAACCTACAATGACAATTTTCTTTCCTTCTAGTGCAGTTATGCCATCGTTAAACTCAGAAGAGTCCATGAAGCGACACTGCCCAAGTTGGTCCAGTTGATCTCGTAGTGATAGGTGGTTAAAATAATTTGCCATTGTGTTTTGTTTAGTCGTTATTTTGGTTGTTAAAATTATTTAAAATTTCTGAGATACCCATGGCAGATTTTGTTACAGAAATACGTCCTGAACGGACAAATTGTAATAATCCATATGGGGCTAAATCTTCGCGTAGTTTTTCTGTTTCGTGTCGGAAGCCTGTTTTTTCAATTACAAAAAACTCTGGAGAAACCGTTACTATATTTGCATGGCTATCTTTGATGATATTTTGTATTTGACGCTCCTCAAACAAATAGCTCGATTTCACTTTATATAGAGCAGACTCTTGAAAAATTGTTTCCTCATCGGTATGATAAAAAGATTTAATTACATCCACTTGTTTCTCAATCTGCTGTACAATTTTCTTTACACCAGACTCTGTCATCTTTAACACAATTACAAAGCGAAAAACATCGGGTATTTCCGATTGTGAGGTGGAAAAGCTGAGTACATTGATATGACGCTTGAGAAAAATAGCCGAGATGCGGTTGAGTAGACCGATGTTATTTTCGGAGTAAATGGAGATGGTATAGCGAGTATTTTCAGTCATTATTGTAGTCTTATATCTGATACGGATGCTCCGGTAGGAATCATCGGGAATACATTGTCTTCTTTTTCCACACATACTTCGAGGAAATAAGGATGGTCGGAAGCGATCATTTCTTTAACAGCTTCGTTGAGTTGTGAACGCTCAGTTACACGCTTTGCCTCAATATTATATCCTTGAGCGATCATCACAAAATCTGGGTTGGTCATTTCTGTAGAGGCATAGCGTTTGTCAAAAAACAACTGCTGCCACTGACGTACCATTCCAAGGTAATCATTATTGAGTACCACAATTTTAACCGCGGTTCCTGTTTGGAAAATCGTTCCCAATTCTTGGATGGTCATTTGATAGCCTCCGTCCCCAATTACGGCCACAACGTGACGATCTGGGGCCCCCATTTTGGCGCCAATTGCAGCAGGTAGGGCAAAGCCCATTGTTCCCAAACCTCCAGAAGTAACATTACTTTTGGAACGAATGAACTCCGCATAACGACAGGCGATCATTTGATGCTGTCCCACGTCAGTTACAATAACAGCATCACCAGCAGTATGTTTGTTGATGGCTACAATGGTTTCACCCATGGTTAATCCTTCTTTGGTGGGATGAATATCTCCTTTAATTACGGTTTCATATTCTGTTTCCATGTAAGATTCGAAACGCGCTTTCCATTCTTCCAATGGCTTGTGTTTCACTAAATCAGTTAAAGCACGTAGACTCTCTTTACAATTTCCTAAAACGGGGTAATCTGCATGTACATTTTTACTTATTTCAGCTGGGTCTATTTCCAAATGCACCACCTTCGCTTGTTTAGCATAGGTCGCCAAGTTTCCTGTTACACGGTCATCAAAACGCATTCCTACAGCAATTAGCACATCACATTCGTTGGTCAGTAAATTGGGGCCATAATTGCCATGCATTCCGACCATTCCCATATTCAAAGGATGGGATGTTGGCAAGGCAGATAGTCCAAGGATAGTCCATACTGATGGAATTCCTGTGCTTTCAACAAAATTTTTAAATTCCTCCTCGGCTTCGCCCAAAATCACCCCTTGTCCCCAAACAATCAGGGGTTGCTTAGCCGAATTTATGGCAGCAGCTGCCGCCTCCACTTGGCTCATCTGTATAACAGGACTGGGCTGATACGAGCGCACCCCTTTGCATTTCTCATAGCTAAAGTCGAACATTTCGAATTGAGCATCTTTTGTAATATCAACCAGTACAGGACCTGGTCGTCCAGATCGCGCAATATAAAACGCCTTAGCCATGATTTCAGGAATTTCATTGGCTTTAGTAATTTGGTAATTCCATTTTGTTACAGGAGTAGAAATTCCAATGATATCTGTTTCTTGAAATGCGTCAGATCCCAATAAATGGGAGGCGACTTGACCAGTAATACAGACCATGGGAGTTGAATCAATTTGCGCATCAGCTATCCCTGTTACTAAATTTGTAGCTCCTGGTCCGGAGGTAGCCATAGCGACACCTACCTTTCCAGAAGTACGTGCAAAACCTTGTGCAGCATGCGTGGCTCCTTGCTCGTGGCGAGTTAGCACATGGCGTAATTGATCACTGAATTTGTACAATTCATCGTAGATGGGCATAATCGCCCCACCAGGATAACCATAGATCAGGTCAGCCCCTTCAGCTAAAAGACAGCGGATGACCGCTTCAGCTCCAGAGATATGGAGTGATTCTTTGTTTTTCATAGTTATTTATTCGTCGGTCACACAACCCTCAGAAGCCGTAGACACGTTTTTAGTGTATTTATAAAGCACTCCACTAGTAAACTTTAATTGTGGTGCTTTCCAATTTGCTTTACGCTTGCTCAATTCAACGTCAGACAAATGGACTTCTAGGGTATTCTTTTCGGCGTTAATCTCGATGATATCACCGTCTTCAAGTAGTCCAATTACTCCACCTTCTTGCGCTTCGGGTACAATATGTCCAACCACAAAACCGTGTGTTCCGCCAGAAAACCGTCCATCGGTAATTAAGGCAACATCTTTCCCTAGTCCTGCGCCCATGATGGCAGCAGTAGGTTTAAGCATTTCTGGCATCCCTGGTCCCCCTTTCGGGCCTTCATAACGTATAACAACAACTTCTCCTTTTTGTACCAAGCCCTCACGAATTCCGTCATTGGCTGCATATTCTCCATTGAATACACGAGCAGGGCCTTTGAACATTAAACCTTCTTTTCCTGTAATCTTTGCAACAGATCCTCCGGCGGCTAAGTTTCCTTTTAGGATACGAATGTGTCCCGTGGCCTTGATGGGATTATCCAATGGCTTGATGATCTGCTGTCCCGCTTTTAGGGAAGGAACATCAGCTAAATTTTCAGCCAAGGTTTTTCCCGTCACTGTTAAACAATCACCATGCAATAAACCTTCTTCCAACATAAATTTCAGTACAGCAGGTACACCGCCGATATTGTGTAAGTCTTCCATCAAGTATTTACCACTTGGTTTCAAGTCAGCTAAGAAAGGGGTCTTGTCCATTATTTTTTGAAAATCATCGATGCTAAAGTCTAGCTTTGCTGCTTTTGCTATGGCCAAGAAATGCAACACGGCATTGGTTGACCCTCCTAAAACAGCGATTAAACGAATGGCATTTTCTAATGCCTTGTCAGTGACAATATCTTTTGGTTTAATATCATTTTCAATCAAATGTTTAAGGGCACTTCCAACGCGCTCACATTCTTCTTTTTTATCTGGACTAACGGCAGGGTTAGATGAATTATAGGGTAAGGCCATTCCTAAAGCCTCTATGGCAGAAGCCATGGTATTGGCCGTGTACATACCACCACAAGCACCAGCCCCTGGACAGGCGTTACGCACTACTTCTTTATATTCTTTCTCGTCAATCGTACCGGCCACTTTTTCTCCCCAAGCTTCAAAAGCCGACACAACATCAAGTTTCTTGTCTTTGTGGCACCCAGGAGCAATGGTTCCACCATAAACCAAAATACTCGGTCTGTTTAAACGCAGCATTGCCATGAGAGCACCCGGCATATTTTTATCACAGCCCACTACGGTCACCACACCATCATAAGACATGGCTTGGACAACCGTCTCTACCGAATCAGCGATGACATCACGAGAGGGTAATGAAAACCGCATTCCAGGTGTACCCATGGAAATTCCGTCACTTACCCCAATGGTGTTAAATATTAAACCAACTAAATCGGCACGCTGAACTCCATGCTTAATATCCACAGAAAGTGCGTTTAAGTGCATATTACACGGATTACCTTCGTAACCCGTACTAGCGATTCCGATTAATGGTTTTTTAAAGTCTTCATCAGTTAGACCAATGGCATGTAACATTGCCTGTGCTGCAGGTTGTGTAGGGTCTTGAGTGACCGCTTTACTGTATTTGTTGAGTTCCATTTAAGTAATTATTCAACGAAGTTAAAATGCAAAAAAAGCACCACAGTCAAAAAAGACAAATTACCATTATGCCCAAAGAGAATTTAAAACAATTAAAGTGCTAACAAATAGCTACTTAAATATAATATAATAGTTATTCCTAAGGAACAAATGAAGTTCTTGTGCAAGGAATTAAATTGATTCCGCTCCATCATCCAAAAAAGTTAACTATTTTAATGCTTTAAAACATAACCATGCGTATTCCTGACATACATCAAAAACAGTGTGCCTTTTTTAAGACCCAACAAACCAAAAATATTCAATACCGCAAAGATAGTCTATTACGGTTTCAAGCTGAGCTGAAAAAAGAAGAAACCGCAATACACCAAGCATTATTTTCTGACTTGGGTAAACCAGATTTTGAAGCCTATTTAACCGAGTATTTTGTCGTTATGTCGGAGTTAAGAAAAATGATCAAAAACATGGAGCGTTGGTCAATGCCAAAACGGGTTAAATCCTCTTTACTCAATTTTCCATCGAAGGACTATTTGCTCCCTGAGCCCTTTGGTTGTTGTCTACAAATAAGCCCCTGGAATTATCCTTTCCAGTTGTCTTTAGCTACTGTTATTGGGGCGGTAGCTGCAGGAAATACAGTTGTTCTAAAACCTTCGGAGCACGCACCCAAAACAGCAGAAATCATTGCAAAAATTGTCGCAAATTCATTCGATCCACAGCATGTAACTGTCGTTAATGGAGATGCCTCGACTGCAAATGAATTATTAAACCTACGTTGGGATCATATCTTCTTTACAGGAAGCACAAATATTGCCAAGATAATCGCCAAAGCTGCTGCGGTTCATTTAACCCCCACTATATTGGAGTTGGGTGGAAAAAACCCCTGTATTGTGGATGCGTCTGCTTCCATACAACAAAGTGCTAAACGCATTGTGTGGGGAAAATATGTCAATTGTGGCCAAACTTGTATTGCTCCTGACTATATCTTAGCAGAGGCCTCTATAAAAGACCAACTCATCAACGCTATTATTGAAGAAATAAAACATGCTTTTGGTGATGCCGCTTCTACCTCAAAAAGTTATGGTCGCATTGCCCATGCTAAACACTTTGAACGTATGGTTCACCTGACAAAAGATGCTACACTTTTGTACGGTGGAGATCACGATGCTAAAACAAACTATTTTGGCCCTACTGTCCTCGAAGTGAATAACCGTTCGCATCCCACCATGAAAGAGGAAATTTTTGGTCCAATCCTCCCTATTTTATCTTATGAGAGCGAAGGTGAAATTGATCAAATTATTCAACAATACGAACGTCCGCTAGGGTTTTATGTCTTTTCTAAACGAAAGAAATTCATCAAGCGCATCTTTGCTCAACACTCCTATGGAGGTGGAGTGGCCAACGATAGCCTTATCCAATTTGCCAATAGTAATCTTCCTTTTGGCGGTGTAGGATACAGCGGCATGGGAGCCTATCACGGGAAACATTCATTTGATGCTTTTACGCATTACAAACCTTTCGTAAAACGTGGAACTTGGATTGACCCTTCCATACGTTATGCACCCTACCCAACTTCCTTCAATTGGCTTAAACAACTTTTAAACTACCTTTAACATGACCGAAAAAACGGTAAGCGAAGCGATTGGTTATCGCCGATCTGTTCGCATCTATGATCCAACCAAATCAATTGATACGGCAATCGTTAAACAATGTGTACAACAAGCGACCATTGCCCCAACGAGTAGCAATCTGCAGTTATGGGAGTTTTATCACATAACTGATCCCTCCTTAAAAGTAAAAATTGCTGAAGCTTGTTTTGGTCAAGCAGCTGCAAAAACAGCTATTCAGTTTGTCATTCCGGTAGTCAGAAAAGATCTGTGGAAGTCACGTGTCAAAGCTAACCTCGCTTTCTTAAACGCTCAATTCGAAGCACAAGAAAAGCGTGACAGCAAACGCGAAAAAATGGCTACCAACTACTACAAGAAAATCATCCCTAGCTTATACACCGATTTCTTTGGCATATTGGGATTCTTCAAAGGTATATTTGCCTTTATAAGGGGTCTATCAAAACCAATGTATCGACAAGTTTATGCTAGTGACCTTAAAGTAGTTGGCCATAAAAGTACTGCCTTAGCAGCACAAAATTTCATGATTAGCATGGCAGCACATGGTTATGACACCTGTCCCATGGAGGGCTTTGATTCGAAGCGGATAAAGGCTCTATTGGGTCTACCCAAAGGTGCAATGATCAACATGATCATTAGTTGTGGAATTCGAGGCAAAGGCGGTGTCTATGGGCCCCAATTTCGGGTTCCTTTTAACGAAGTGTATTTCGTAAAGTAAGGATCTCCCCTTCTCGTTTTTGAACGAGCACATCAAGCGACTCCTTGTGCAATTGCAAGACTTGGAGGTAACCACCGGTAACCTGACAGTCAGCAGTAGCAATCAATAGTTTACCTCCCGGAGTAAGTTGTACCATTCCGGGAACGACCAGCTGGCTCAACAATGCAGGAGCATTTACACGTGTTGTGCTGCTCAGTCGATACCCCATTCGGTTTTGAGCTTCTACCTTGTGCGTTTCATTGAGAAGTAGCAACTGTTGATCCGTGGAAAGCAACCCCCAGTCTGGCCCGGGAGACACGACTAAATTGGTCGCTGTGATATAATCATCGTTTACGCGAAGTAATGCATGGTTCTGAACAGTTGTGGATCGCCTATTTTCAATCGAAAAAACATCCCCTTTTTGCAAAGATTTGTGTGCAGTTAGCGGAGAATAAAACGATTTACTGTCAAGGATCGTAGGCACTCCTAAATCCGCTCCAAAACGCAAATAAGAACGCATGCCCTTCTCCACTTTACCCAATTTCAATAAACTGTTAACAGGGGCAAGATGCACTTTGTTCATGGCCAATTGTGCACCATCAAGATCAATCGAAATGGGTGCACCGGTAACCACAAATCGCACTTCTTTTGTTAGTCGCAAGGTCGGACCAATTAAGGTGCATTCAAAAACACAATCATCGGGTATATGGGGCAATAATGCTATAGCCAAATCATAGGCATGTTGCTCCAATGGACCGGCAACAGGAACGCCCAGATGCCGATAAGCAAACCGGCCTTTATCTTGAATGGTGGTGAAAAAACCAGGAGCTTCAACTTTTATCATAGCTACTTGATTTTGGTTGATACCTCCCCAAGGCAACTTCATGCTCTATCTTTTTATGTTCTGCCAAATCGACTTCGCAAAAGCAACTTTATCACCAATAGCAACAAAGGTATACGGAGTTTTGGTGAAATTTATCCAGGGCAATGGACAATTGCCAATGTTTTGCCATCCTCCGGGACTATCTTGTGGATATACTCCAACTTGGGCTCCCCCGACACCCACAGTACCTTTTAGGGTTAAGGCGTTCGGATTGGTCTTTCGGTCGAGCTGCAATGCTTTTGGCAAACCAGACAGATAACCAAATCCCGGCAGAAAGCCGTAGAGTTCAAGGGTAAAAGTCGTTGCTAAAAAATCACGCCTATAGCGGCTAACAGCTGCAAGGTCATCTTCAAAAAGCGTATCTAAGTCATTCGTGAAAACGGGATCAAAACAAATGGGAATCTCCCAAAGGATCGCAGAAAAATTGGCCGATTGTTTCTCAAGGTCCAATGAGCTTAATTTGATTTTATCGCTTTGATCGGTTGGTCATCAGGGAAAATCAAATTAATGCGATTGAAGCTGTTGGTTATTTCAATCAATTCAGGGAAAAGTTGGCTCAGTCGTTGTTTGATCAAGGTCAAGGCACCATTAAAACCCTTCTCAAAATGAAGCGAATAAATCGATGGAGTTATTTTTAAAATCCTACAATCTTTGAACACGAATATTGTTTTGCATTAATGATTCTGCTAAAAAAGCAGTATTTTCAATCACATGTAAACCATCTCCATGAAGGCATATGGTTTGTGCTTTAACCGGAATAATCACTCCAGTATTACACACAACACTCTTGGAAGTCACCAGTTGAATAACCTGCTTTGCAATACTGTGCTTGTCCGTAAGTACCGCTCTATCTTCAGAACGTGACAGCAAGGATCCATTCTTTGCATAGCTGCGATCAGCAAACGCCTCAACACAAACGGAAAAACCACTGTTCGCTGCTACTTTAGCCAATTGACTAGCAGCTGAACAATATACCCGTATACCCGGCGCATACTCAGCAAACACAGCAAGAACAGCTTCTGCCTTTTCCAAATCAGAGAACAGGTCATTGTATAGTGCTCCGTGAGGTTTAATATGACTTACGTTTGTACAAATAGAGAAAAAAAGATCCAGTTGTTTTCGCAAAGCATCTTGCAAGTCTGCAAGTGACAGATTCATTGATTTACGTCCAAAATTTTCGCTATCAGGATAAGAAGGGTGCGCGCCAATATGTACACCATGCGCTTGGGCAAGTTGTGCAGTTGTTTCAATGGTCTGCTTAGAACCATAATGTCCTCCGCAGGCAATGGAACAAGAAGAAATAAAAGGCATTATCTTGGCGTCATTACCTGTGCCCTCACCCATATCACAATTCAAATCGATGGTGTACATACTAAAAAATTAATCCAAGGCTTTTAATGCCGAGGAAAAGAAAAAAGACCTCAATGCAAACAAGGAGAAGATTGACTCCTGTGCCAACCGTATTCCCCCGCATTAATTTGGCATTGTTTACCAACAACAAAATAAAAAAACCAACCACAGGAAGTAAAATTCCATTGGTAATTTGAGCAAAACGAATTATTTCTATTGGCTTTATCTCAAGAGAAGAAAAGACAATACCAACAAGAAGAACCAAAAACATAACTACTTTGTACGCCTTAGTATTTGATCTCCAGCCAAAACATTCGCACACCACAAATGCAGCAGCCATGGGAGCTGTGAGTGCAGATGTAATACCAGCTGCAAACAAGCCAACAGACATTAATACTGGAGCAAAACGACCGTACAAGGGAGCCAAGGACTGTCCCAAATCTGCTGCAGATTCTATGGATTGCCCTTGAAGGGTAGCGGCACAAATAATAATCGAAATAGAGATTAATCCACCAAGACCAACAGCTACAAAAGTATCTGTCCGAAGTGCTTCCAGCGATAGGTTGGATTCTTTAACCAAAGCAGCATGAAGAAATAAATTATATGGTACCACGGTTGTGCCCAGTAAACCTACAATAGTTAGGCTATCGTTAAAATCAAAAGTTGGTACAAAAATCCCCATGAAAATTTTACTCAGACTGGGTTGAGTGAGTATTGCCGTAATCAAAAAAGAAGTACTCATCAAAAGTACAATTCCGATTAAAATATACTTTAATCGCTTTGGAGAACCCAAAAAGAAGAAGCATGCCCACTATGCTTCCCATCAACATTGGCAAGAAGTTGAGTTTTGTCCCAAAGTGAACGTCCATCGTTGGAATTAGTGTTTGAAAACCGATGAGGGCTCCAGATATATTGCCTGCCTCATAAGCTGCATTTCCGATAAAAATGGCACTAATTAACAAAATGCCTAAAGAGAATTTCAGCAACGGATGCTTGGATTGTAACAACACACTTTCTGCCAATCCTTTTCGTGTAGTAAAACTTATTCTAGCGGTTGTGTTTTGAATGATGATGGTGATCAAAATGGAAAGCACCATTGCCCACAATAAGGAAAAGCCATGTTGAACACCTGCCAATACACACAAGGTAATTGTACCTGGACCAATAAAGGCTGCAGTAATTATAAAAGCTGGACCACCCTTGAATGCTGAAAACATTACATTTTTAGTGTAATATACTCATTTTAATTCTTCTAACTTTTGTAGATCACAGCATTGCAATGCATTCCTGCACCAACAGAAGCAAAAACATAGGTCTGCCCTTTTTTCAATGAAAAACCTTCTATTTTATTCTTGTTCACCAAATCAAAAAGTGTAGGGATTGTTGCCACAGAAGTATTGCCTAAAAAATGGATACTAGAAGGAATTTTATGTTCATAGGCAGTAGCTTCAAGATCATATAAATTCATTAAATTCCGTGCAATGACACGCAACATTTTTGCATTGGCTTGATGGAAGAAAAAATAATCGACTTCATCGGGGGTGATTTCAACTTTATCCAATGCCACTTTAATCACTTGAGGTAGCCAAGTAGTAGCATACTTAAAAACTCGCTGGCCATTCATTTTAAAATAACAGTGTCCAGCAGTCTCCTTATTTAAGGAATCACCCAAAGTAATATTCATCAAATCCTCTTCGGTATGCGAAAACATGGCATGCGATAAAACACCTTTATTCTTTGAATCATTCTTAGAAACAATTGTTGCTCCACAGCCATCGGCCATGAGTAAGGAATCTACATCGTGTGGATCCAAAAGACGAGAAGCTATTTCTAAACCAGCCACAAGTACGTGAGTAGCTTCTCCTGACTCGATTAAGCGATTGGCCTGAATAATTCCTTGCAGCCATCCTGGACATCCAAAAAGAATGTCATAGGCGTGGCACTGATGATTGGTAATCCCTAGTTTATTCTTAACGATCGCAGCCAAGTTTGGAACAGTATGAAAAACACCATGCTGATTAGGCAGCATATTTCCAGCATTGTGGGCAACAATAAGCGCATTAATTTCATTTCTATCGATCCCGGCATCTTGTATTGCATTACTGCAAGCCTCGAATAAGATGTCAACTGAAGATTCTTCTTCTTTAATAAATCGACGCTCTTTTATCCCCGAAATTTCTTCGAGTTTTTCAATTATCGCGGATGAAGTCTTTTCATTTTTTCTACCTTCTTTGGTATAAAAATTATTTTTTAAAAAATAATCATTCGCGATTATTCTAGCCGGCATTGCGCTTCCTGAACCTGTAATTTCACTTCCCATATAGACCATTTAAACGCCCTGTAAATCAACCGAAAATTAGTTCAGTTGTGACGTTAAATAAAATTAACACAAATAAATCAATTACTTGCTAAACTTTGGGCCCATATTGTGCTAACGACTGCTCAGCAGCAGTTTCAAATTGATTAAAATTTTCTATAAACAATTGGGCTAGCATTCGAGCTGTTTTCCAGTAACCCTCTTTGTCTTCCCAAAAATGTGATGGGTTTAAAATTTCACTTGGTACTGTTGGACAATTGGTGGGTACGTTTAAATCAAAAACGGCTAAAGTTTCATAAGATGCATCGGCCAAACTACCGTCGTGGATGGCATCAATGATAGCACGAGTATGTTTCAAAGAAATTCGATTCCCTGTATCTACTCCTCCGCCAATCCAGCCTGTATTCACCAGCCAAACATTGGCCTCATGCTGTTGAATTTTTTGAGCGAGTAGCTCAGCATATTTATAGGGGTGCCAAACCATGAAAGCTGCACCAAAACAAGCTGAAAAAGTTGCCTGTGGTTCTGTTATCCCCATTTCAGTTCCGGCAATTTTTGCGGTGTAGCCGCTAACAAAATGATACATGGCCTGCTCAGCAGTAAGTTTTGCCACAGGAGGCAAAACGCCAAAGGCATCGCAGCTTAGGAAAATAATATTCTTTGGATGACTTCCTACACAGGGAAATTTAATTTGATCGATAAATTCTATAGGGTAAGCCGCACGAGTATTTTGTGTGATCGAAGTATCGGTATAGTCAACAGCATGTGTTCTTGGATTGTAAACAACGTTTTCAAGAACAGTTCCAAATTTAATCGCACGAAAAATTTCGGGTTCTTTCTTTTCCGTCAAATCGATGGCCTTCGCATAGCACCCCCCTTCAATGTTAAAAATACCTGAATCTGTCCAGCAGTGCTCATCGTCTCCAATCAAATAGCGTTCACCATCGGCCGAGAGGGTGGTTTTTCCGGTACCACTCAAACCAAAAAAGAGGGAGACATCCTCTTTTTTCCCTTCATTGGCAGAACAATGCATGGACAAAATATCTTTTTTGGGCATGATATAATTCATGATAGAGAAAATTCCTTTCTTCATTTCCCCAGCATATTCTGTTCCTAGGATTACGAACTCCTTTTCTTCAAAACTCAAGTCAATACTGGTTTTCGTTTTCATAAAACTGGTGTATTGATTTGCGGTGAACTCACCAGCGTTGTAGATGGTATAATCGGGTTCTTCGAAGTTTGCCAATTCAGATTCAGTGGGTCGAATCATCATATTGTGCATAAACAATGCGTGATACGGGCGTGTACATATTACACGGATTTTTATTTGATGAGCTGTATCCCAACCCGCAAAACCGTCCACGACATATATTCGGGTACGGGTGTTGAAATAGTCAATAGCACGCTGACGATTGATCCTAAAGGTAGCTGCATCCATGGGAATATTAATGTCTCCCCACCAAACATCGTCTTCTGTATTTTTTTCTTGGACAATTCGCTTATCAAGTGGACTTCGCCCTGTTTTTTCTCCAGATAATAGCACCAGGGCACCTTTATCAGAAATTACAGCACCCCGATCGTATCGCAGCGCTTTTGCATACAGTTGAGCTGGAGATAAATTCCGGTATAATTTTTTTGGCGAAATTCCCAATGGACTGAGGCTAAATGTGCTTTTCATATCATTCGTGTTGATGTAAATATCTTTGAAGATCTTGGATCATCTCACTATTCCCACAAAAGAAAGGTTCGCGTTGGTGCAATTTTGTGGGTTGTATTTCCATAATTCGTTTATCCATACTCACCGCCATTCCACCCGCTTGTTCCACAATAAAAGCAATTGGATTACACTCATACAACAAACGGAGTTTACCTTGAGGTGATTTCGCATTTGGGGGATACAAAAAGAGTCCTCCCTTGAGCATATTTCGATGAATATCGGATACCATAGAACCAATATAACGAGTGGTATATTGAAGGTCCTCCTCTTTGCGTTTTTTTAAAAAGTTCTTGACCGATGGAGGAAAACTGGCATAATTAGCTTCGTTAATGGAATAAATATGCCCCTCTTCGGGCAAGGTTATGTTAGGATGAGACAAATAAAAGGTACCAATGGCAGGATTTAAAGTAAAACCATTTACGCCCTGGCCAGTCGTGTATACAAAGAGTGTTGAAGTACCATACAAAACATAACCTGCGGCAACTTGCTCTGTTCCTGCTTGTAAAAAGTCATCTAAGACAACCTCGCTCCCTTTTGATTTCTTCTTGTAAATGGAGAAGATAGTTCCCAAAGACACGTTGACGTCTATGTTCGATGATCCATCCAAGGGGTCAATCAGCACAATGTATTTACTTTCTACTTCAGTATCTGAGTGCTTTACCTGTATGTAATCTTCTGCTTCCTCACTAGCAATACCGCATACAATTTTTCTGTTAGTTAGTGCTTTAATAAAGAGATCGTGGGCGAATACATCCAACTTTTGTTGCGATTCTCCCTGAATATTTGTGTTCCCTACTTCGCCCAAAATATCGACCAAACCTGCCTTGTTTACTTCATGACTCACCACCTTAGAGGCAAGTCTTAGCGCGTGAATGACCTTACTAAATTCTCCTGTGGATTCTTTAAACTCTTGCTGTGTTGCAATTAAAAACTCCCCTAATGTTTTCATTCTTGACGGCGGATTTGTTTTGTAGAATAAAAGTAAAAGGTTTAAGCTATTTGACAGTAATTTAAATGCTTTTTTTTAAACTTTTCATCAACTCATCCATCCTTCTCGATCTAGGCTACGGTATTGGATCGCCTCCGCAATGTGTGCTGATAAAATATGATCAGATGCAGCCAAGTCTGCAATGGTTCTCGCTACTTTTAAGATTCTGTCATAGGCGCGAGCAGAGAGTCCCAACTTCTTCATCGCAGTTTTAAGTAAGCTGAGTGCTGAGGGATCTAGTTTGCAATAATGACGCAATTGTTTGGGGGTCATCTGTGCGTTGTAGTGAATATTATTCAATTCCGTAAATCGCTTTTGTTGAATTGACCGCGCTGTGGTTACTCGATCTCGAATGGTAGCTGAATTTTCACCCAATTGTTTCTTGGCCAATTCTTCAAAGGGTACGGGCTCCACTTCAATGTGGAGATCAATACGGTCCAATAAAGGCCCTGATATTTTAGCCAAATAACGCTGGGTCTCAATGGGAGTGCTTCCACCCGTATGAAAATATCCTGAGGGACTGGGATTCATACTAGCCACTAGCATAAAGGAGCTGGGATAGGTAACGGTAAACTTAGCCCGAGAAATGGTTACCTCTCTGTCTTCGAGCGGTTGGCGCATGACTTCCAAAACAGAGCGTTTAAACTCGGGTAATTCGTCTAAAAAGAGAACTCCATTATGTGCTAAGGAGATTTCCCCTGGTTGCGGATAGGTTCCACCACCCACCAAAGCAACGTCGGAAATGGTATGGTGTGGTGAGCGAAAAGGGCGCTCATGCACCAACCCTTTCTCTTTCACTCTACCCAAGACAGAATGAATTTTTGTGGTTTCTAAGGCCTCTCCTAAAGTCATGGGGGGCAATATAGAAGGTAACCGCTTGGCCAACATGGTTTTTCCGGCTCCTGGTGGACCAATTAAGATTACATTATGACCACCTGCAGCAGCAATTTCCATGCATCGCTTGATGGTCTCCTGTCCTTTAACGTCTGAAAAATCAAACGCAGCATTTTGCTGTTGCTGTTCAAATAGGTTGCGAGCATCTATTTTAGTGGGAACCAATGCCTTCTTTCCCATAAAAAAATGCATGACTTCGGTTAAATGGCTCACCCCATAAACCGCTATTCCCTTTACTATAGCGGCTTCTTCGGCATTTTCTTTTGGAAGAATAAAGCCTTTAAAACCATCTTTTAAGGCCTGAATGGCAATGGGCAAGGCTCCTTTTATAGGGCGCAAGCTACCATCTAAAGCAATTTCCCCCATTATGATGTATTCCCCAATTGCTGTGGCCTGAATCTGCTTGGATGCCGTTAAAATACCTAGGGCAATTGGTAGATCGTAAGCAGAACCCTCTTTTCGCATATCGGCTGGTGCCATATTAATGGTAATTCTTTTTCCGGGCAGTTTGTAGCCAATGTTCTGCAAAGCTGCCGCAATACGGTAATTGCTTTCTTTGATGGCATTGTCGGGTAAACCCACCAAATGATAGCCGATACCTTTGTCTATATTTACTTCGAGGGTGATAAGATGTGCATCTACGCCAAAGACAGCGCTGCCATATAATTGAACGAGCATAAGTAGGTATTTTGTTTACCTAAATATACAAAAGAATTTTAGCTCGTCTAGACGCTGCAATTCATGATATTTTGAACTAATGAAATTTTTCTGTAAATTTATGTTAACCAAATCCATAAAAAATGATCCCACGAATCCTACTCTTGGTGTTTTTTAGCTATGTAACGCTTAATGCACAAACCAAACTATCGTACACATTTAATGTATCACCCGAGCACACAAAAGAAAATATTGTATTGATTGAAGATTATTTTGGCCCACCCAAAAAAATTAATCATGCCTATGTATGGGAAAAACAAGGTGCAGGATACCGCTATACACTTCGGTTAAAAGCCAGAAAAGTCTCACTACGCTACACGGGCAAATCCATCCAAGTTGAACGAAAAATCAGACGATTACGCAAAGAAATAAAGCGTTAGTTGTTAACTAAACCTTCCTTCAACCAACTCAAATAAGTTTCAGCATCGGTATACTGTATGGGAGTATTCAACAAGGTTCCATCGGGCTTTAGTAGAACATAATAGGGCTGGGAAGCCGAGTTGAAGTTAAGGCTTTGAAAACTGGCCCACTTCTCTCCGACCGTATTGATGGTTCGTATGCGTCCATTTGGATATTGGAAATTGAATTGATCTTGCTTTGGTAGTGGAGTGCGGTCATCGATGTAGAGTGAGATTAATACAACCTCTTCGTTTAGCAACGAAAAAATAGCGGGCTTCGACCACACATTTTCTTCCATCTTACGGCAATTTACACAAGCCCAACCGGTAAAATCTAAAAGAATAGGTTTGTTTTGCAAACGGGCTACTGCCAAACCACGTTCAAAATCTTTGTAACAATCTAGCCCCAGAGGACAGTCAGATGCGGTTCCATAAACACTATAGAATGTTGGTGGTGGAAAACCACTCAAGAGGCTAAGCGTGTTTTCTTTTGAAACAAGGCCGTTAAAGAGGTAGACTGTCAGCAACAAACTCAATGTAGCTAAGCCTATTCGGGCTTTTGATAATTTCCCTTTAATGTCATGTGGAAAACGAAACAAACCAAATAAATAAAGGGTTAATCCAAGTGCCAAGAGGGTCCATATCCCTACAAAAACTTCACGCTTCAATATGCCCCAATGGGAAACTAAATCGGCATTGGACAAGAACTTCAAGGCCAGTGCCAATTCTAAGAAACCTAGAACAACTTTTACTGTAGTCATCCATCCACCAGATTTGGGCAGGGCAGTTAGTGCATTTGGAAATAGCGCAAACAAAGCAAAAGGCAAGGCCAAGGCAACCCCAAATCCGGTCATACCCACGGTTAATTGTAGAGCGCCTCCGTCTGCTGTGAGTGAACCAGCCAAAAGAGAACCCAAAATAGGCCCAGTACACGAAAACGAGACAATGGCAAGGGTTAAGGCCATAAAAAAGATGCCAATAATTCCGTTCCGATTTGAGCTTTCATCAGTGGCACTTCCCCAACTAGACGGAAGTGTTAACTCATAGTACCCAAAAAAGGAAAACGCAAAAAAGACAAATATCCCAAAGAAGACTAGGTTTAGTGGAACATTGGTCGAAATGGTATTGAGAATTTCAGGATTAAGCGAATCAAGGAAATGAAACGGTAAACTCAGTAAAACATAAATGAGCACGATGAATCCACCATAAAGCATTGCATTAAATATTCCCTTTCGTAAACTACTACTTTGTTTTAAGAAAAAAGAAACCGTTAGAGGAATCATGGGGAAAACACAAGGGGTCAACAGGGCAATTAAACCACCTAAAAACCCCAAAAGGAAGAGGCTCAAATAGGGAGAAGAATTTGTTGATTGATCAAAACTAGAAGTAAGGTATTCTTTATTCACTAAAGAAAGTGTCAATGCTTTTGAACGGGAAATATCGGTAGCAGTTAATTCGATTTCATCAAGCTTTGCCTCGCTCCCATCAAGCATAATACGAAAGGGCTCTGTTCTAAAAATACAGACGCGATCATCACAGGCTTGATAATTGATTTCTCCACTTATTTCTTTCGCATTTATATCCAGCAGGGTTATTGGCTGAGAAAAAACGGCTTTTTCCTCAAAAAAGGGCAAATCAATTTCAAATATTTGATCAAACTCTTTTTTCGGGAACACTGCTCAACATCTCCCCGTTTAAAGAGATTTGTAGGGAATCAAGCGTATAGGTGAATTCTGTTGGCAAGGGACCATCCACAAATTCCTCTAGACTATAGAGGTGCCATTTTTTCTGAATGTTTGCCTCAAAATGTAACACTGCATCGGTATCAGATAGACGCTCAATGGTTGTAGTCCACAGCACAGGTTCTTCTTCACCTTGTGCAAAAGCGCCACAACTAAATAAGGTTAATACGAGCAAACTGAATTTTTTCAAGAGCATTTAATCATTAGAGGATTAGTGGTAGAAGCAGAAGCTGCGAAACGAGCATCGACCCGCTGACCAATTACCCATACAATTTGATCCTCTGTGCACAACAACCATTGGTTTTCTTTATCTAGCATGGAATACTTTTCGTCTTTAAAAAACTTACTCAGTTTTTTCTTTCCTGACATTCCTACTGGGTAAAAATAATCTCCTTTCCGATATTTACGAAGAATTAAGGGATATTTTAACAAGGATGGACTTAGGCGCGCATAATTAGATGAAAAAGGGGCTTCTTCCATTAGGGTAAGTTTTACAGGAGACAAGATATTTTCCGTGGGTGTCCATTCATATACCGTTTCATGATCCTCTTTTGTTCGATGAGAAAGCAGTAAAGATGATCTATTGCGCAGCAAACGATGTGTTGTAGAAAGCAAATGCTTTCCACTTTGTGCATGCAATAAAGAAATAAGATCATTGGTATGTCGAAAACCATAGGGCGAAAATAGCGCGTGGAGATAATAGTTAACGGGCTTTAATTTATTTATGGCATCTATCGAAATAGAGATTATTTCTCCTTTTTCAATGAAATAGTTTGCTTTGAATTCCTCCAGAACAAAGGATAAGGCCTCTTCTGCCAAGGCAATATTTTTAAACGTCTCTTCTGCATTTTTCAATAAATTATCATTGGTTGATTTCCATGCAGGAATTACGCTATGCCGCAATTGATTTCGCAAATAATCTTGACTTGCATTAGACGCATCTTCGCGCCAATCAATGGAATTATCTTTGGCATAAGTGAGCATTTCTTCTTTGGAAAAAGAAAGCAACGGTCGAATTATTTCAGAAGAAGTGATCCCACGCAAGCCTTTTAATCCTGAACCTCGACCCATATTTATCATAAATGTTTCCAACTGATCGTCTAAGTGATGTGCCGTGAGTAAATGGGTATAGCCATGTGTGTTTTTTAGTTTTTCAAACCAATCATAACGCAGGGTTCTGGCTGCCATTTGAATAGATACACCTTCAGAAGTTGCGAAAACTTGCGTGTCAAAATTTTGGGTGTGTACTTCAATTTTGTGCGCTTTGCAATGGGAAATAACAAAGTCCTGATCGCCATTGCTCGCATCTTTGCGGAGTTTAAAATTACAATGTGCAACGGCAAAAGGTAAGTTTAGCTTTAGTAGTATATCGAACAAAACCATACTATCAACTCCTCCACTGTTAGCGAGCAGAAATTGGGCATTTGGGTGAGATCCCAGCAAGCGATTAAATTGATCTTGTACTATTTTTAACATAGAACAAAGATAATGTTTTAAAAAAGCAAAAAAGGAGCTGAGAATAATCTAGAATTTGGTATACTGAATAATTTAGTGCATTTTTGCAACGTATTATGAAAGCAATAATTACATCCACCTTTGTTTCACCACGCTACCCGCGTGCTCGTCGCCCCTTGGGGGTCTAATACAATTATGGAATCTAGGTGTGTCCGATTCCGCTCTCAACACAAGCATTTTCAATACTTTTCATCAACAAAAACCATTTCCTATGGAAATTGTTAACGCTGGACCACAGCACATACATTTTGCAAAAATAATCAGTAAAACCATCGAAGAATCGGCGAAAGATCGGGGAACGGGTATTGCCCAGCGTTCGCCTACTTACATCATGGAAAAAATGCAAAACGGCAATGCTGTCATTGCGTTTGAAGAAAATACCTTTGCCGGGTTTTGCTACATAGAAGTTTGGGGACACGGGAAGTATGTTGCCCATTCTGGGCTCATTGTTTCACCAAAATTTCGAGGACAAGGTTTAGCAAAACAAATAAAAAAACGCGTTTTTAACCTTTCACTAAAAAAATTTCCCGGGGCCAAAATTTTTGGTATTACTACCGGTCAAGCTGTCATGAAAATCAATTATGACCTTGGATATAAACCCGTTCATTTTTCTGAATTAACCGACGATCCAGAATTTTGGAAGGGCTGCCAAACCTGTAAAAACTTTGATGTACTTACACGCACCGAGCGGAAGCTTTGCTTGTGTACTGGAATGTTGCATGATCCAAACGAAAAAAAGCAAACTGAATCTAAAACCACCACTTTTTTGAGTGGCCTTTTTAAACGAAAAAAATGAAAAAATTAGTTCTTGCCTACAGCGGCGGCCTCGATACCTCTTATTGCCTCAAAACCCTTTCGCAAGAAGGGTACGAAGTTCATGCAGTGAGTGTCAACACGGGAGGTTTTTCTACTGAAGAAATCCAAGCACAAGAGGAAAAAGCCTATGCAATGGGTGCTACGACCTATAAATCTATCGATGCCTTAGAAAGCTTTTATACCAAAATTGTCAAATATTTAATCTTTGGAAATGTATTAAAAAACAACACCTACCCACTATCCGTGAGCGCAGAGCGTATTGTTCAGGCCATTGAGATCATTGAATACGCCAAAAGCATTGGTGGGAAATACATTGCCCACGGAAGTACTGGTGCGGGAAATGACCAAGTACGTTTTGATTTGATTTTTCAAGTGCTTGCTCCCGATATAGAAATCATTACCCCCATTCGTGACCAACAGCTTTCACGCGAAGCAGAAATCGATTACCTTAAAAGTCAAGGCATTGAACTCTCCTGGGAGAAGGCACAATATTCCATTAACCAAGGGCTATGGGGAACCAGTGTGGGCGGTAGTGAAACCCTCACCTCTCACCAAACGCTTCCTGAGTCAGCCTATCCGAGTCAATTAAATGCTACTACCCCTAAAAAAGTAATCTTGCGTTTTGAAAAAGGAGAATTGGTTGCACTAAACGGTTCCCAAGCAAGTCCGGTAGAATTGATTCAATCACTCCAAGAAATTGCCAAAGAATATGCCATTGGGCGTGATATTCACGTTGGGGATACCATTATTGGCATCAAAGGGAGGGTTGGTTTTGAAGCGGCCGCACCATTGCTCATCATTTAAGCACACCATTTGCTCGAAAAGCACACCCAAACAAAATGGCAACAACACCAAAAAGAACAGCTAGCCAATTTTTATGGTATGCAATTGCATGAAGGAAATTATTTAGACGCCGTAATGCGCGATATAGAACGCTTTTTAGAAAGTAGTCAACAAACGGTCAATGGCGAGGTATTTATCACCTTGCATCCCTATCGATTTGAATTAGAAGGGATTTCTTCTCCTAACGATCTCATGAATGCCTCCTTTGGTAGCTACGGTGAAATGAACAAAGGCTGGACTGCCGATGATGCCAAAGGCTTTATCAAAATATCCGCCAATGCACATAAAATTTACGGAAGTGTAAATAACACATCAAAGAAATGAAAACAGTAGGAATAATAGGGGGTTCTGGCTACACCGGAGGAGAACTCATTCGCTTGGTAATCAATCATCCTGGCTTAACGCTTGACTTTGTTTATAGTACCACCCGACCCGGAACTCCAATAAGTGATACTCATCAGGATCTTTTGGGTACGTTAGACCTAAATTTTACCGATAAAATCAATCCAGAAATAGACGTGTTGTTTCTGTGCCTAGGACATGGGAATTCAAGTGCATTTTTGGAAAAGCACAGCTTTTCGGATTCAACCATTATCATCGATTTAAGCAATGACTTCCGCTTAAATGCAGATGCACATTTTGGCGGACGGGAATTTGTTTACGGCTTACCCGAGATCAACAAAGAAGCCATAGAAAAAGCCAATGCCATTGCCAACCCTGGTTGTTTTGCCACGGCTATTCAGCTTGCCCTTTTACCTTTGGCGAAGGCCGAAAAGCTTAGCGAAACAGTACATGTGAATGCTACAACAGGAAGCACAGGTGCCGGGGTAAGCTTGTCTCCAACAACACATTTCACTTGGCGTAACAATAACCTATCGTGGTACAAGCCCTTTACCCATCAACATCTCGGTGAAATTGGTGAAAGTTTGTTCCAGTTACAAGGAAGCAATACCGAGATTCTTTTCTTACCACAGCGCGGCGATTTTACGCGAGGGATTTTTGCAAGTGCCTACACTAAGTTCAATGGAACATTAGACAATGCGTATGCCTTGTACAGCGATTTTTATAAAGACAGCCCTTTTACACAGGTATCCAAAAAAGAAGTCAATCTCAAATTGGTCGTCAACACCAACCAATGCTTTTTGCATTTACACAAACACCAAGATCAATTGTTAGTCACAGCGGTGATTGACAATCTCATCAAAGGAGCATCTGGACAAGCGATACAAAACCTCAATCTAATTATGGGTTGGGAAGAAAACTTAGGTCTTCAACTTAAAGCAAATATTTTTTAAAAAATTACATTCATGAAAATAGCCATCATTGGAACAGGGAATTTAGGATTAAGCATTGCCAAAGGATTGGTGATCAATAACGCCATTACCTCCCTTCATCTCACCAAGCGCAATACAGCCTCCCTATCCGATTGGAACAAGACAAAAAATGTAACCGTTACTTCCGACAATATTGTGGCAGTCAAAAATGCTGACATTCTAATTTTTGCTGTTCAGCCCAGTCAGTTCGAAAATATTTTAACTGAAATAAAAGATTTATTGACCGAAAAGCATGTGATCATTTCTACCATCACTGGTTTTAAAATCAATCGAATTGAGGCCATTCTTGGTTCAGAATTCCCCATCAATCGCAGTATGCCAAACACGGCTATCTCTGTTGGAAAATCGATGACTTGCTTGTGCTCAAATACTATAGGAGAAAAGCGCATTGCTATTGCCTCTGCTATTTTCAATGGCCTTGGAACTTCCATCGTAATTGAAGAAGAACATATGCAGGCGGCCACGGTAATTTGCGCTAGTGGTATTGCCTTTTGGATGCGCCTTATTCGTGCGACCACCCAAGGGGGTGTTCAGTTGGGCTTCGATGCCAAGGAAGCCATGATGATGTCGATGCACACCGCGCTAGGAGCTGCATCACTACTCATAGAAACAGATACGCACCCTGAGCAGGAGATCGATAAAGTAACCACGCCAAGAGGGTGTACCATCACTGGACTAAATGAAATGGAGCACCAAGGCTTGAGTTCTTCCCTCATTCAAGGTCTTGTCGCTTCTTTTGAAAAAATCAACGAAATATCTACCCAATAAAATGAAATTATTCGATGTTTATCCTTTGTACGATGTCACCCCTGTTAGGGCCAAAGATGTCTATGTGTATGATGAAAATGGCAATGAGTATCTCGACTTGTATGGAGGGCACGCTGTGATTTCCATTGGGCATGGTCATCCTCATTACTTGGATCGCCTTACACAACAAATGCATCAAATTGGTTTTTATTCCAATGCCATTCAAAATCCTTTACAACAAAAATTGGCCAATGCCATTGGAGAACAATCGTGTTGTCATGACTATCAATTGTTCTTGTGTAGCTCGGGAGCAGAAGCCAATGAAAATGCCCTTAAACTGGCTTCTTTTCACACAGGTAAAGCACGTATCATTGCCTTTAATCATGCCTTTCACGGAAGAACCAGTGCAGCAGTAGCGGCCACCGACAACCCAGCAATCAACGCACCCTTAAACCAACAACAAAAAGTAACTTTTTTGCCATTCAATGATGAAAAAGCGCTTGAAGATGAATTAAAAAAAGGAGATGTTTGTGCAGTTATTTTCGAGGCAATTCAAGGAGTTGGTGGGCTCGATGAACCTTCAGAGGAATTTATTTACGCCCTGGAACGTTTGTGTAATACCTATTCGGTCTGCTTAACTGCAGATGAAGTTCAGGCAGGTTTTAGTCGCACAGGGACTTTCTTTGCTTATCAAAAATACAGCATTGAACCCCATATTATTTGCATGGCGAAAGGCATGGGGAACGGTTTTCCTATTGGAGGCATTTTGGCCCATCCTTCCATTGAAGCAAAATATGGAATGTTAGGAACTACCTTTGGCGGAAATCATTTGCCTGTGCAGCTTCCATCCTTAGCTGTTTTTGATGTGCTCAAAGAAGATAGATTACAAGCTCATGCGAAAGAGTTGGGCGAATACTTTTGGCAAAAGGCACAAGCTATTGAGGGGGTTAAGAAAATCAAGGGTCGGGGATTAATGCTTGGACTTGAGTTTGATTTTGAAGTTGGATCGCTCGGAAAAGAATTGATTTACACCCACAAAATTTTTACAGGCGGAAGCAGCAACAAAAAATTATTGCGTATCCTCCCTCCCCTCACGGTACAACAAAAACAGCTCGATTTTTTCTTACAAGAACTAAAAACAGCCTTAACAACCATTGCGGCATGAAACACTTTATCACCTTAAACGATCTCCCAGATTTTGATCAAACGCTTGCTTTGGCAAAACAGTTGAAACAAGATCCCTATTCTTTTGAAACTGCTGGAAAGCGCAAAACCTTGGGCTTACTGTTTTTTAATCCGAGTTTACGTACTCGACTTAAGCACACAAAAAGCTGCCCAAAATTTAGGTTTTAACACCATAGTGATGAACTTCTCAAACGAGGCTTGGGCTTTGGAATTTGAAGACGGAACAGAAATGCGCGGCATTCGTTCTGAACATGTACGCGAAGCAGCCGCCGTCGTATCACAGTATTGTGACATGGTCGCCATTCGCGCCTTTGCCAGTCTAAACAATAAAGAACAAGACGAGGCGGAGATTGTATTGAATAGCTTTGCCAAATACGCCTCTATCCCTGTCATTAATATGGAAAGTGCTATAGGACACCCACTACAATCATTAGCAGATGCCCTAACACTTGAGGAACATGCAACTCCTCATCGTCCAAAAGTAGTGCTTAGCTGGGCACCCCACCCCAAGGCACTCCCCCATGCCGTTGGAAATTCCTTCACCAAGATGATGCAGTTACGTGATGCAGACTACGTGATAGCCAACCCTGAAGGTTATGATTTGGATCCTGAGATCACCAAAAACATTCCCATTATCCACAATCAAGAAGAGGCCTTGGTTGGGGCAGATTTTGTCTATGCAAAAAACTGGTGTTCCTACGCACAGTACGGAGAGGTCTTACGTACCGACGCCGAGTGGATGCTCACCCCCGAAAAAATGCAGCTAACCAACAACGCAAAATTCATGCATTGTTTACCCATTCGACGCAATATTGTCGCCGCGGATGGTATACTAGATGGACCCAATTCCTTGGTCATTGAGCAAGCCAACAACAGAACTTATGCGGCACAAGCCGTCTTAAAAACACTCCTTGACCATGCCTAGATTATCCATTGTAAAAATTGGTGGTGCGGTCATTGAAGACCCTGCTAAACTAGCGCTGTTTCTAGCTGATTTTGCCGCCCTTAAAGGACCAAAAATCTTGGTGCACGGTGGAGGAAAAAGCCAGCCTTTGGGCCGAAAAAATGGGAATACCCGTACAAATGAAAGACGGACGAAGAATTACCGATGCGGCCACTTTGGAACTCATCTCGGGCATTTATGCTGGTCAAGTCAACAAAACCATCGTTGCTCATTTACAAGCTTTTGGTTGTAATGCCTTGGGATTATCTGGCGCCGACGGCAACGCCATTCGTGCAGATAAACGTCCGGTAAAGGCCATCGATTACGGTTTTGTGGGCGATGTAAGAGAAGTCAATGTTAATTTGTACCAACAGCTTTTAGAAGTCGCTTGTGCCGGTGTGCTGTGCCCTCACCCACGACGGCAACGGGCAACTGTTGAACACCAATGCCGACACCATTACAGCAGAAATTGGAAAGGCCCTAGCGAAACAGTATGCAACCAAAATCAGCTATTGTTTTGAATTGCCCGGGGTCATGGAGGACATCCACCAAGCCGATTCCCTCATCGAGAAAATCAACCTAGAAAGCTATCAAAATCTATTGCTGAACAATACCATTTCAGCGGGTATGCTCCCCAAACTGCACAACGCCTTTGACGCCCTGCAAGCCGGGGTAGCCGAAGTCGCTATTGGCCCCACGAAAATGATCCATGAAAACATTCCCTACACCTCAATTACCCTAAAATGAAAGTAGTTACCCAAGAAGCCATCGCCTTATTAAAAGATTTGATCTCCATTCAATCGTTCTCCAGCGAGGAAGACCAAACAGCAGCACGCATCGAGCAATGGTTTAGCGATCATGATATTCCCAGTAAACGCATACAAAACAATGTATTTGCCTTTAACGCCAATTTTGATGAAAGCAAGCCTACGCTTTTACTCAACTCCCACCACGATACAGTAAAACCTAACTCGGCCTATACCAAAGATCCCTTTCACCCGCATGTAGAAGACGGAAAGCTCTACGGTCTAGGAAGTAACGATGCCGGGGGGCCTTGGTTTCGCTTATGGCCCTTTTTCACACACTATTACGAACATCCTAACCCCAGTTATAATCTTATAATGGCCGCTACGGCTGAAGAAGAAAGTTCAGGACCCAACGGTTTAAACAGTTTATTACCACAGTTGCCTCCGATTGATGTCGCTATTGTAGGAGAACCCACCTTGATGCAATTGGCTATTGCCGAAAAAGGCTTGGTCGTTTTTGATGGAAAGGTAGAAGGAACCGCTAGCCATGCGGCGCATCCCAATACCGATAATCCCATCTTAAAACTTCCCAAAGTAATCGAATGGTTGCAAAATTTTTCCTTTGAAAAAAACTCGGAAGTACTAGGGCCAGTAAAATTAACCGTAACCCAAGTCAATGCGGGGAAACAACACAATGTGGTTCCCGCAGCGGTGGACTTGGTTATCGATGTACGTGTGAACGACTTGCTACAGCAACCAAGCGATTGTTGATTTACTCCAAAAAGACGCTCCCTTGACCTTGACGCCCCGCTCGACCGATTTAAACTCTTCGGCCATTCCCATCGACCATCCATTGGTGGAAGCCGGACTAGAACTAGGCCGCGAGACCTATGGCTCGCCTACCCTCTCTGACCAAGCGAAACTGAGTTGTCCCTCGTTAAAATTAGGCCCTGGAGACTTCGACCCGTTCGCATACAGCCAATGAATATATCTTTGTACAGGAGATAGAAGAGGGAATTGAACTCTATATTGCATTATTAAATAAAATTCTTTAAGCATGAAACTTTGGCAAAAAGGGGCTGCTGCCCACCAAAAAGTCGATCATTTTACGGTAGGAAAAGATCGTGAATACGATTTGCAATTAGCTGCAATGACTGTGCGAAGCCTCTATGGCACACGCCCAAATGTTGGCCAAGATTGGTCTTATCAGTACAGAAGAGACCGCTGCTTTGGTCGAGGTTTTAAACGAATTAAGACTAGCCGCGCAAGAAGGCCGCTTTACCATTGAAGAGGAACACGAAGACATGCACTCCAAAATTGAGCATGTATTGACCGAACGATTGGGCGATTTGGGGAAAAAAATTCATACCGCCCGTTCCCGTAACGACCAAGTCTTGGTCGCCATGCACCTTTACCTTAAAGAAGAACTAAAAACGATAAAAACCCAAGTCGTTGCCTTGTTTGACGTGTTGCTGTCATTAGCCGAAAAGCACAAAGCGGAACTGATTCCGGGTTATACCCACCTGCAAGTGGCGATGCCCTCCTCTATGGGGCTATGGCTCTCTGCCTATGCCGAAAGTTTGATCGACGATCTCCATTTTTGGCAAAGCGCCTATACCATAGCCGACCAAAACCCCCTGGGGAGTGCAGCGGGCTACGGAAGCGCCTTCCCCATTGACCGGGAATTTACGACCGAAGCCTTAGGTTTTGAACAACTTAAAGTCAATGCCGTAGCCGCCCAAATGAGCCGAGGAAAATTGGAAAAAAGCACCGCCATAGCCTTTGCTAGTATTGGCAGTACCTTGGCAAAACTGAGTATGGACGTTTGTCTCTACATGGGGCAGGATTTTAACTTTATCTCCTTCCCCGATGAATTGACCACCGGTTCCAGCATCATGCCCCATAAAAAAGAATCCCGACCTCTTTGAATTGGTACGTGGGAAATGCAACGCCTTGCAAGCCCTCCCCAACCAATTGGCGCTGTTGACCACCAACCTTCCCAGCGGCTACCACCGCGAATTGCAATTGGCCAAAGGGCCCATCATTGAAGCAGTACAAGAGATTAAAGCCTGTTTGGATATTTTGTTGTTTAGCCTTCCTAACCTTCAGGTGAATAAAGCCATTACCGACCAAAAGAAATATGACTACCTCTTTAGTGTCGATACCCTCAATGCCGAGGTCTTGGCCGGGAAACCCTTCCGCGATGCGTATCGCGATTTGGGGAACGCCATTGAAGCTGGGGAATATACCCCTAACCGAAACTTACAACACACCCACTTGGGAGTATTGGAAATTTAGGACTAGACCAGATCAAAGCGAAAATGGATGGGTTAAGATAAACGCTGGCACGTGTTTATAACGCGTGTCGTATCTTACTCCCCCTACCATATCTCCTATCCCAGCGTTTTCCACCATTTACAAAAAAAGTCTACCTTAGTATTTAGAATTGAACCCAAATCTATTCTACGCCATGCAGCAACTTAACCCTGTTTACGCACTTTTCGTTTTTTTCTTTAGCAAACGAGCATTAAATAACACCCATTATGGAAAAATTAGTCACGCGTTACAAACACGCGCCAGTGGGGAGATAAAAATAATAGTATGAAATCACAACCTCTATTACTACTTCTTTTTATTCTTTTCGGGTGTAAAGCATCTTCACAATATATTCATGAATTAGAACCTGTGAGTGGGCATTACGATAAATTACAAAAATTAAACAATAAGGTTAATCCGTTGTATTCACACCTAGATGAGATTAGTTTTCCTATCGATAGCAGAATGCCAGGTGCGCAGTTTATAGGTATAGAACCAAGTTATCTTACACAAGAGCAAGTCACAGTATTAAAAACAAGCTTGGAATTTCCTGAAAATAGCTCAGAACAAACAAGAGCAGAATTAGCATATTTATTAAAATTAGAAAAAGAAAGAACACCCGCTTCTGAGGCCAGAGTTATGGAGTTGGCAAGAGTAGGATATTGGCCGCCTCTTGAAAAGAATACAAATGACCTTGGACGAAATGTAGATCATTTGTTTTGGGAATATGAAGAAGTAACTAATAATGAAGCTTTAATAGACGACTACCCTAACACCCTAAAGCTACTCGCTGGAGTAACAAGAGATATGCGGATAATGGAATTCACAGTAAAGTATCATTTCTTAAGAGCACGACCATATTTATTAGAGCCTAAACTAAACAATATGCAGCAAATGGGTTCCCCATCCTTTGCAAGTGGTCATACTCTTTGGGCATATATTCAGGCATTTGTTTGGAGTGAATTATACCCGAAAAACGTTCAGCGTTTTTAGCTATTGCATTTGAAGTTGGTCATTCAAGAGAGATCATGGGTATTCACTATCCCAGTGACGAAGAAGCTGCTCGATTATTGGCACATAGTATGCTGGCAAGTATGACAAAAAATCCTGAATTTATACATGATTTAAAAAGGGCAATAGCAGAATGGAACTAAACATTTAAAACTATACACAACAAAGGTAACCGTTGCACAAGTCAATAATTTTCTATTCGTTAGCTGATTTTAAGCTCATTTAAGATGTTCGATATTTTGAACTGCCCATTTGTCTTCTAAAAACTACATTTCTTAAAATCTGACTATAGGCTTTAAATAGGGGGTTTATTCTGGCAAAGACAAAAGCAAGTGATCTTGCATCACTTTTCGCCCCCTGGCGCGCGTTTGCCTGTCGTCTGACAGGTTTGTAACGCGTGCCTTAACTTACTAGCGCTCTAGTCAGACAGCTTTATATCGCGATCCTAACCTTACCTAAAATGATATATATTTAACTACTCAAATCCTACTTAAGAAAGGTATAAAGTCAATCAACCTAATTTTATAACCCTTACCGTTGTAGGCTGGATCGATTTATTTGTACGTCCTATTTACACAAAAATCCTAGATGAATCTTTTCAGTATTGTATAACATTTAAAGGCTTACTTATACATGCATACGTTTATATGACAAGCCACTTGCATTTGATCGTTTCTTCGCAAAAAGAAGACATTCATTCAATCATTCGAGACTTTAAAAAGCATACGAGCAAAAAACTTATTGAAGCCATTAAAGAACATCCCGAAAGTAGAAGAGAATGGCTGTTAAATAAATTCGCTTACGAAGCGAAAAGAATAAAACGAAAAACAAAATATAAAGCGTGGAGAGATGGTTTTCACCCTGTCCTTTGGACACCTATAAAAAATGGGAGCAACGGGTAAATTATATACACCATAATCCTGTCGATGCACAATTTGTTTACCGTGAACGCCACTGGAAAAACAGTAGCTATGCAGCATATGAAGAAGGAAATCTAGAGCAAACGACATTAAAGTTCACCCGTTGTGGTAATAGAAGTTTGCACGTCTTACAAATGCATACGATTGTTAGCACGCGTTATAAACGCGCGCCAGAGAAAAAAGTAAACGAACTCTCCCCCTCCCATTAGGAAGTCCGGTTGCAATTCTTTTCCTTTGGGGTAGGAAATCATTTATGGGGAATCCACCACGGTTATATTTTATCGATGCCTTACGTGCCTTTGCCATCTTGATGATGCTACAAGGGCATTTTATCAGTGGCTTACTCGATCCAGTTTTTAAAGACCCCGACAACCCCATTTATTCCTTTTGGTTGTATAGCCGTGGGTTTACCGCCCCCGTCTTTTTTACCATCACCGGTTGGGTGTTTACCTTTTTACTGCTGCGCAATAGCGTGCAGGGCTGGAAAAACCCCGGGTAAAAAAAGGACTTAAACGCACCCTTGAATTGCTCTTTTGGGGGTATTTGCTGCGTTTAAACCTCCCCATGCTCTTCAATGGACAAATCAACAACTCTTTTATATATCCGGATGTCTTACAGATCATCGGCCTTAGTTTGAGTTTAATTATTCTCCTCTACGGCTGTTTTCATTTTATTAAACGTTGGGCGGGAGCGGTATTTTTGTTGGTAGGACTGATCATCTTTATTTGTCAACCACTTTATGTGGATCTCGTATTGGACGATTGGCCCAATTTTATCGCAGGCTATTTTTCCAAAGCCAACAAAGGGGTGTTTTATTTGTTCCCTTGGTTTGGCTATGTATGTATTGGGAGTTGTATTGCCTACCTCTTTAACCCCAACACCGAGCAATTGTGGGCCTGGGGCTTGGGCTTTCTCGCTGTGGGCTATTGGTTGGTGTTTAAGTCTTCCGCCTTTCTCATCGACCTGGAGTTTTTTACCGGGATCGAATTGTTCCGTAAAGTGGCCTATAACAACTTCTTGTTTATTCGTTTGGGGGATGTGTGTTTCCTCTTTGGGGGCTTTATTTTGGCCAACGATTATTTGAAAAAAGGAGGGTGGACCACCATTGGAGGGAAGACCCTGGAAATATATATTGTACATTACTTTATCCTTTACGGGAGTTTATTTGGTCTAGGGTTGTATAAATTTTTCAAATACAGCTGGACCTTTCCCCAGGCGATCGCAGGTGCCCTCGCTTTTATGCTGGTCTGTACCGCTTTGGTCTTGGCAGATGGGCATTATCGCCCAAAATTACGTACCTTTTTAAAAGAAAAACAGATAAAGGGGTAAAGCTTGGCTTTTCTAACGCGTCTCGATTTGTAAAACCGCTTTTTATGCACGTATTAAGAACACCCGACAGTGCCTTTGCACAACTCCCCACTTCCCTTTCGCACCCAACTATTGTCAAGTTGCAACCGACTTGCGCATGCACTATATCGACGAGGGAGCTGGGCCCGTAGTACTCTTGTTGCACGGGGAACCCAGTTGGTCGTTCTTGTACCGCAAAATGATTCCAATTTTGGTGGAAGGGGGATACCGCGTTGTCGTTCCAGATTTGATTGGCTTTGGTCGTTCCGACAAGCCCGCCGCGCAAGACGATTACACCTATGCCAAACACATTGTTTGGACGCAGGCGCTTTTAGATCATTTAGAATTAAAAGATATCAACCTGTTTATTCAAGACTGGGGCGGACTCATTGGGCTGCGCTTGCTCACCGCCAATCCCGATAATTTTACAACGGTAGTGGCTGGAAACACCATGTTGCCCACCGGTACCGCTACCCCACCACAAGCTTTTATTGACTGGCAAAACTTTGCCGCCAACAGTCCGAAATTCGACATTGCCACCGTCCTGCAACGCGCCACAACGACTAATTTGACGGAAGAAGAATTAGCAGCCTACAATGCGCCCTACCCCAGTGAGGAGTATAAAGCTGGTGCGCGAAAATTCCCTGCCTTGGTACCCACCTCGGAAGAAGACCCAGAAAGCGAAAACAACAAAGCCGCTTGGATGATACTCGCCCAATGGAAAAAACCCTTTCTCACCTTGTTTAGCGATCAAGACCCCATTACCAAAGGGGGCGAACAGGTGTTTCAAAAGATCGTCCCAGGAACAAAGGGCCAAAAACACCAAATCGTGCAGGGTGGACATTTCCTCCAAGAAGACTGCGGACATGAATTGGCACAATTAATGCTGGAGTTCTATTCGAATAGTAAATCTTAATGATGAAACCACTGCCCCAGCTGCTTCTTTTTCTCCTACTTTCAACTGCTTGTAATTCAGAAATTACCGTTGTCCCTGAGGAACAAATTTCCGCTTCGAAAATGCGAATCAACTTCTACAATTCCTTGTGCAACGGAGCTTTCTTCGAACGCAGTTGCCTTAATTTTCAAATTGACGAGGCCATAGGAAGTGAAACCTGGCAAAAAGAAGCCATTACCATCGAGGGCTTTACCTTTGAATTTGGCTACATCTATGAGCTTGACGTGGAAATCACGGCACTAGACACGAGCAATTGTCAAGACGATTGCCCTACCCATCGTTATGTACTTGTGCGCGAAGTGAGTAAAACCGCTGTGGAACAAGATTGTAGAGTACCCGTGGTACCCGATCAAATCTGTATTCAACTTTACGAACCCGTTTGTGGCTGTGATGGCATTACCTACAGCAACAGTTGCGTAGCAAAGAACAGTGGCGTGGCCACTTGGACGACAGACGTTTGTCTTTAGATGTGTAAAGGACGATTATCCGTTGCGGCTAAGGCAGCTTCTTTTACCGCCTCGGCATAGGTCGGATGCGAGTGCGACATTCTAGAAATATCTTCGGCTGAAGCACGGAATTCCATCGCGGTAACCGCCTCAGCAATCAAATCAGCTACACGAGCACCTACCATGTGTACGCCCAAGACTTCATCCGTAGTTTTATCCGCCAAAATCTTTACAAACCCATCGGTATCCATACTTGCACGAGCACGCCCCAAGGCACGCATGGGGAATTGTCCGCTTTTATAGGCTACTCCAGCTGCTTTTAATTCTTCTTCAGTTTTTCCCACAGAAGCCACTTCTGGCCATGTATAGATTACATTAGGAATAAGGTTGTAGTCAATATGGGGTTTTTGACCCGCTAAAATTTCAGCGACCATCACCCCTTCTTCTTCGGCTTTATGGGCCAACATGGCACCACGCACGACATCGCCAATGGCGTAGATGTTTGACGCTGTAGTTTGCAAGTGATCGTTGACTTCTATTTGTCCGCGTTCGGTTACTTGAACTCCTGCAGCTTGTGCATTTAAGCCATCGGTATAAGGACGACGTCCTACCGATACTAAACAGTAGTCTCCGCTAAAGGAAACTTCCTCTCCTTTTTTATTGGTGGCAGTGATGTTTACCTTGTCCCCTTTGCGTTCAACTTTATTAACCCCATGGGACAAGTAAAACTTAACGCCTTGTTTTTTCAATACTTTGGTCAACTCTCGTGAGACCGCGCTATCCATCACTGGGGTAATACGGTCGGCGTATTCGATGACGGAAACTTCTGCACCTAAACGACGGTAGACCTGACCTAACTCTAAGCCAATCACCCCACCACCAATCACAACTAGGTGTTTGGGAATTTCTTTTAACTCTAAAGCCTCTGTAGAGGTAATGACACGTTCTTTATCGATGGTAATAAACGGCAAAGAACCGGGTTTTGATCCGGTAGCGATGATGGTGTTCTTCGCTTCAATAGTTGTTTCTTCTTCCCCTTCAACTTTAATGTGGGTTGCATCGACAAAACTTCCTAAACCATTAAAAACGGTGATGTTGTTTTTGTCCATCAAAAAGTCAATCCCCTTGGTGGTTTGTTCTACTACCCCACGCTTACGGGCAATCATTTTCTCGAAATTCACTTTAATCTCTCCAGGAATCTCAATTCCGTGGGTATCAAAATGCTTCATGGCATCTTCATAGTGATGCGAAGAATCCAACAAAGATTTTGAGGGAATACAGCCTACATTTAGGCAAGTTCCCCTAGGGTATTATACTTTTCAATCAAAGCCGTTTTCATCCCCAATTGGGCACAACGAATAGCAGCTACATAGCCTCCAGGGCCTGATCCGATTACGGCAACATCAAATTGACTCATGTGGTTTAGTTTATTTACAATAACAAAAATACAAATGTTTCATTTGCACTGAAATAAAATTGGTTTTTAATCTTACACACCTTACATTAATATCACCAAATCGTTTCATTATGTATTTATTTAACATTATCCTCTCTTTTTTAACCGATAAAGGGTATCGTCAATTATTAGGGACAACTGCAATCATTCTTGCCTTTGGTACCATAACCTATCATTATTTAGAAGGTTGGTCATGGATTGACGCTGCTTACTTCTCCGTCATTACGCTCACTACCATTGGCTATGGAGACTTTTCTCCAGTAACCGACCTTGGAAAACTTTTTACCATTGGGTATATTATCATGGGAGTGGGGGTTATTTTGGGCTTTATCAATGCTGTTTTTTATCACTATAAATCCCAAATTGGAAAATCTAAATAAGAGAAAAAATCGTATCATTACGGGAAAGAATTTGACATGAGCCAAAAGACTTCCTCCATCACTCTATTTCAAGCACTGTTACCGGTGCTCATTTTGGTGCTTTTATTGGCCTTCAATGTGTATGTCTATGGTGACGATGCCTTGAGTGGATCCAATCAGTTTATTCTGTTGATTGGTGCTGCTGTTGCGGCCATGGTCGGCTTTAAAATTAAGGTGAGCTATACCGATATGTTGGAAGCGATTGGAAGTAACCTCAAATCGACGACGGGGGCCATACTTATTTTGCTATTTGTTGGAGCACTTGCTGGTACGTGGCTACTCAGCGGAATTATCCCCGCCATGATATACTATGGTTTACAAATTCTTCATCCGTCAATTTTCTTGCCTGCCTGTATTGTCATTTGTGCCATCATCTCCGTAGCGACGGGAAGTAGTTGGACCACCTCTGCAACCGTGGGAATAGCCCTCATCGGTATTGGTCGAGCCCTTGAAATTCCTGTAGGTATGGTGGCGGGTGCAGTCATTTCTGGTGCTTATTTTGGCGATAAACTATCGCCGCTTAGCGATACCACCAACTTGGCTCCGGCCATGGCAGGCACCGATCTGTTTACGCATATTCGCTATATGACCTACACGACAGTTCCTAGCATTGTGATTACTTTAATTGTTTTTTTAATCCTTGGCTTTTTTCAGCAAACCAACGGAACCACAGACACACAACTTTTACTGAATAGCATTAACGAACGCTTTACCATTAACTTGGGCTTATTCATCGTTCCCCTAACGGTCATTGTATTGATTGTTCGAAAAGCCCCTCCTTTGGTTGCCCTAATGATCGGAACCCTGTTGGGAGGTGTTTTTGCCCTCATTTATCAGCCACATCTGGTGGTTGAAACCGCCGGAGCGGCTCAGCTCTCCCTCCTATCGGCTTATCGCGGTGTCATGAACGCCATTACGGTAGATAATGCGATTGTTACATCAAACGAATTACTAAATGATCTATTCACTTCTGGCGGTATGCAAGGCATGCTGGGCACCATTTGGCTCATTATTTGTGCCATGGTTTTTGGTGGCGTGATGGACGCCATTGGTGGGCTTCAAAAACTGAGTCAAGCTTTGTTGGCAAGAGCAGAAAGTACTTTTCAATTGTTCGCCGGAACTGCGGCGTCTTGTGTTACCATTAATTTGACGGCATCAGATCAATACCTCTCTATTGTACTCCCCGGAAAAATGTTTGATCAAGCCTATCGCGATAAAGGGCTTGCTCCAGAAAACCTCAGTCGAACCCTTGAAGACGCAGGAACAGTAACTTCCGTTCTCATCCCATGGAATACCTGCGGGGCCTATCAATCTGGTGTATTAGGGGTTGGCGTTGGAGAATATTTTGCCTTCGCTATTTTCAATTGGCTCAGTCCAATTATGACCTTAATCTATGCTTATTTCGGCATAAGAATCAAGCAGTTAAAACTTGCCTAAGCACAATAATAAGACTTTCCTATAGTCCAATTACAAATTGATATTTGTAAAGGTTTTAATCCTTGCTACAAAGTGTAGTTTTGTGCAAAATTTAAAACAAATTGTAATGTCAAGAGTAGGAAAAAAATTCCCCGATTTAAATGTCAATGCCATGAACGAAATGGGAGACACCATTTCTGTTAACGTGCTAAAAGAAGCCGTTGAAAACAAGAAAAAAGTACTTCTATTTTGGTACCCAAAAGATTTCACTTTTGTATGCCCAACAGAGTTACATGCATTTGAAGCAGCTTTACCAGAATTTGAAAAGAGAAACACCATCGTAATTGGTGCCTCTTGCGATACTGCAGAAGTGCATTTTGCATGGTTAAATACTGCAAAAGATGACGGAGGAATTGAAGGTGTAACTTACAATTTGCTTGCTGATAGTAACCGTAATTTGTCGAGCATATTGGGTATCTTAGATAGCACCAATGAACGCTATGATGAAGAAACGGGAACAGTATTGGTTGATGGTGACCATGTTACCTTTAGAGCAACCTATCTTTTGGATGAAGAAGGTGTGGTTCAACATGAAGGAATTAACAACATGCCAATCGGTAGAAATGTGAATGAATACCTCCGTATCATAGACGCTTTGACCCACGTTCAAGAAAAGGGAGAAGTATGTCCTGCCAATTGGGAAGAAGGAAAAGAAGCCATGAATGCTGACCGTAAGGGGGTTCAGAGCTACTTGAGCAACAACTAAAAAAGGAATTATGTTGCAAGAGATAAAAGACGACAGTTTAGCTTCCTTGGTGGGAGAACAGTCTAAAGTTATTGTTCAGTATTCGGCCGGATGGTGTGGCAACTGCCGGATCATGAAGCCCAAGTTTAAGAAAATGGCCGCTGAAAATGAGGACGTTACTTTTGTACTTGTTGATGCTGAAAAAACCCAAACTCAAGACAATTGGCCGATGTAAGTAATCTACCCACTTTTGCTGCTTTTGCAAATGGTACATTGCTCAATCAAGTTCAAACCAATAAAGTTGACATTCTCAAAACCTTTGTAGATGAAGTTACCGCTCATTAAACACATTGTACAATTCGTAGAAGAATACGATGAAGACTACATTACTGAAACGCTTGAAGTGCTGGAGCATTTAACAGAATATTCTGGCCTAAAAGATGATGAAGTGGATGTGTTAGGTGAAATGATTTCAAATCTTTATGGCGCCTTCGAAGTGCACAAAGAGATTAAATCAGGTGTGCCAAAAAAAGAGGCCTTAAATAATTTTATGAAAAGGGTGCAAGGAAGTATTGATACCTAAAGCAAAAAACCCTCCTCTCGGCGGGGTTTTTTTTATTATTGTCATTTTTTGATCCCTAAAATAAAAGGGAAGATGTCAATCATAATTTGTAATTTTGTTGGGAATGCTCATCGTATATGTCCGCAAAAAAAACCACATCGCCAAAAGTGCCAAATTTCAAGACGAATGATCCACAAAAAAAGCGGTCGAGAGAAATACTCTTTGGTGGTTTTTTAGTTTTACTTTCCCTGCTACTCATCGTTGCTTTCACCTCTTATTTTTTTAGCTGGAAAATTGATCAAAGTGAATTAAATACGCTTGGTGATCGTTCGATTGAAAGCACAAATTTGTTAAGTAAACTTGGTGCACAACTCGGTCATATCTTCATTTATAGCGGCATCGGGATTGCTTCCTACATTTTTACTTATCTGCTATTAATTAGTGGAATGTTCCTTTTTTTTGACATTCAGAAAAAGAGTTTGCTGAATCGTTGGAGCTGGGGAATTTACTACATGATATTACTCCCCTTAATTACAGCAAGATATACGGGGGTTTTTCCTTTCTTAGGAGGAAAAGTAGGCTTCGAAATCACCGAATTTATTATCGATTATATAGGAATAATTGGCTTGTGGTTCATCATTGCATTTATGACGCTCATTGCCTTTGTACTACACCTTGGTATAACTCCAGAAAAAATCATTGCAGGGCTACAACCATATTTTATTAAAGAAGAAAAAACAGACGAACCGATCTCCAATTTTGAAGAAGAAAGTAAAGCATTTGCTGTAAACAATTCAGCAGAGCAGGAAAGTTCAGAAAGCAAATTTGGCGACGAAAAACTGGAGATTGTTTCTGTAAATGAGGAAACTACCCCCACTAGTGAAGAAAAAGAAGAACTGACCATAGAGGTGAAAACGATTCAAGAAGAAGATACCGTGGATACGCTTTCTCAAGCATTGGTTGAGAAATATGGAGCTTTTGATCCAACCCTAGAGTTGAGTGGTTTTAAATTCCCAACACTTGAATTATTGAAAGATTACGGAGGGTCTACCATTACTATTGATGAAGATGAATTAGAGGCCAATAAAAACAAAATTATTGAAACCCTGCGCAATTATAAAATTGAAATTGCTAAAATAAAAGCCAATATTGGTCCAACGGTTACCCTTTACGAAATTGTTCCTGCAGCGGGAATACGTATTTCTAAAATCAAAAATTTAGAAGATGATATTGCCCTCTCGCTGTCTGCCTTAGGGATTCGAATCATTGCGCCCATTCCAGGAAAAGGAACCATCGGAATAGAAGTACCCAATCAAAAGCCTAGCATTGTCTCCATGCGTTCGGTCATTGCCTCACAGCGTTTTCAACAGGCCGAAATGGAGCTCCCTATCGCCTTTGGAAAAACAATCAGTAATGAAACCTTTGTTGTTGATCTTGCCAAAATGCCGCATATGCTTATGGCTGGTGCCACAGGACAAGGAAAATCGGTTGGACTGAATGCCGTGTTAACCTCCCTACTCTATAAAAAACATCCCGCTGAAGTAAAGTTTGTTTTAGTAGATCCAAAGAAAGTAGAACTGAACATCTATAACAAGATTGAACGGCACTACTTGGCAAAATTACCTGATGCAGAGGATGCAATCATTACCGACAACACGAAAGTAATTCACACCCTTAATTCTTTGTGCATTGAAATGGACAATCGATATGAATTGTTGAAAAATGCCATGTGTCGCAACATCAAAGAATACAACGCAAAATTTAAAGCACGTAAACTCAACCCAGACGACGGTCACCTGTTTTTACCTTATATCGTTTTGGTGGTAGATGAATTTGCTGATCTAATCATGACCGCAGGAAAAGAAGTCGAAACGCCTATTGCGCGTTTAGCTCAGTTGGCGAGAGCAATTGGTATTCATTTAATTATTGCAACCCAGCGCCCCTCGGTGAATGTTATTACGGGTATTATCAAAGCCAACTTTCCTGCACGTATCGCTTTCCGTGTTACTTCGAAAATAGATTCACGCACAATCTTAGACAATGGTGGAGCCGATCAACTAATTGGCCGTGGTGACATGCTCTACACCCAAGGGAACGATTTAACCCGCATCCAATGTGCCTTTGTAGACACGCCAGAAGTGGAAGAAATTGTCAGCTACATTGGAGGTCAAAAAGCCTATCCCGAAGCACACCTATTACCAGAATTTGTTGGCGAGGAAAGCAGTGCTTTAGACATCGATAAAAGTGATCGAGATGCCTTGTTTCGCGAGGCGGCTGAGGTCATAGTCAATGCCCAACAAGGATCAGCATCCCTCTTACAAAGGAAATTAAAGCTGGGGTATAACAGAGCGGGAAGAATCATTGATCAAATGGAAGCAGCAGGTATTGTTGGTCCTTTTGAAGGAAGTAAAGCCCGTCAAGTACTTATACCTGACTTAACGAGCTTGGAACAATTTTTGAACAACGAAGTATAGCATTTATCAACATGAAAAACACCTTTCTTCTTTTATTATTTCTCTCTCATTTGTGCTTCGGACAAAGCTTCGATCAAGCCAAGAGCTTGTTAGATCAGGTTTCCAATCAAATAAAAAGCAAAGAAAATATTCGGTTCTCATTTAGTTATGTTCTTGAAAATAAAAAAGAACAAATACGTCAAGAAATGGAAGGCGATGTTACCCTTTCAGGAGACCGCTATAGATTAAATTTCCTAGCAGCAGAACAGTTATTCGATGGAAACAAAATCTACACTATTGTCCCAGAAAATGAAGAAATTACCATAAGTACCCCAGAAGACGAAGAGGACGTTAGCGTAAATCCGTCAAAACTACTCAGCTTCTACGAAACGGGTTATGGCTACGAATGGGATATCCAACAACGTGTGATGGGAAAAAATATTCAATTCATTAAACTAATACCAATAGAAAACAATGGTGAAGTTGACTACTTACTGCTCGGTATAGATGTAGATCGTTTAGAGGTGTATCGTTTAATAGAAGTTGGAGCAAATGGAACCATGACCACCCTTACCTTGGGCAATCCAGAATCCAATATCGTATTACCCACCGATTATTTTGTCTTTGATCAAAAAAAGTACCCTAACTATTATATTAATGAATAATTAGATGAAAATACTAGATCGCTATATTTTAACGACCTATCTGTCGCGTTTGATCAGTGTATTTTTAATTCTGATGCTCATTTTTGTTATTCAAACCTTCTGGTTATTTATCGATGAGTTTGCCGGTAAAGGAATCGATGCAGAAATTATTTTAAAATTTTTGTTGTATTACACCCCAAAACTCTATCCGTTGGTAATGCCGCTTTCGGTCTTACTAGCCTCCATAATGACCTATGGTGATTTTGCTGAAAACTATGAATTTGCTGCAATGAAATCTACTGGGATTTCACTACAAAGAGCGTTATTAGGACTTATTGTTTTTCATTTTTTCTTAGGCATAGGGAGTTTTTACTTTTCCAATCATGTTATTCCATACGGGGAGTTTAAATACTTTAACCTCAGACGAAATATGGCAAAACTGAAACCTGCACTTGCTATTACGGAGGGAATCTTTAATGATCTCGGTACAATGAACATCAAGGTAGATCGAAAATATGGAGAGGATAATCGTTTTCTCGAAAATATCATCATTCATGAAATTACTCCAGACAATAAAAATAGAATTGTTATCAAAGCTGCACATGGTGAATTAAAGAGTGCAAAAATTGGACAGCAATTACAATTGGTGCTATTTGATGGGAATCGATACGAGGAAGTACAGACCAAAACGCCGACAGAACAGCGCAAAGCACCTCATGCAAAAGTCGCTTTCAAAGAATACATCATGAACATTGATTTGTCTCAGTTCAATAATGTTGATTTGGGCGAAGAAAAATATACCAGCACTTATCGAATGCAACAAATCGAAGAGCTGGTGGAGAGCATCGATTCACTCGAACTTAAGTTCAAAGAACAGCGCGAAATTTATGGAAATAATTTCATGAAAACAGGGGCTTATAATAGCATTAAAAATCTAGGTACCTCATCAATAATCCCCGCAGACAGTATTGTCCCCGATTCTATTTTTGCTCTATACCGTAATCCCATTACGTTTATGGGAAGTGAATTATCTAGCCGTCACTCACAGGTAATACAAACGGCACGTTCTGGACTGGCAGGTGTAATTCGGAATTTAGACAATAAAAAAAGACTTTTTTTTATCGATCAAAAACGCATTAATCTGCACAAAAATACCTACCACGAAAAATTCACCCTTGGGTTTAGTATCTTTTTTCTTTTCTTGATTGGCGCTTCCATAGGAGCCATTGTTCGGAAAGGTGGTCTTGGACTACCCATGGTACTGGCGATCCTAATTTTCTTGACCTATCATTATATAGGGCTGTTCGGAAAAAATGCCTCTGAAGATAATAGTCTTACTCCCTTCATGGGAAGCTGGTTATCCTTGTTAATTATATCACCATTAGCCCTCTATTTCACTAGGCGTGCCTCGACCGACAAGGGTTTGGTTAATTACGACTTCGTCGTTGTTAGTGTGCAAAGCTTCCTCAGCTCAATAAAGAATACTACTTTAGCAGTCAGAAATAAGCTATGGAAAAAAGAAACTAGACGCAATTCAAGACGCCATTACGGCTATAAGAAATGGGGAAGTCATTATTGTTGTCGATGATGACAATCGTGAAAACGAGGGTGACTTTTTAACTGCCGCGGAAAACATTAGTCCAGAGATCATCAATTTTATGGCCAAAGAGGGTCGAGGACTCATTTGTGCTCCCTTGACCGAAAGACGCTGCAATGAATTGCAATTGGACCGCATGGTTTCTAACAATACGGATCCCATGGAAACAGCCTTTACCGTTTCCATTGATTTAAAGGGAAAAGGAGTGACCACCGGAATATCTGCTCAAGACCGTGCATTGACCATAAAAGCTTTGGTTGACGAATCAACACAACCACACCACCTTAGTCGCCCAGGACATATTTTCCCTTTAATTGCAAAAGAGGGTGGCGTACTTCGCAGAACGGGACACACAGAGGCTGCAATTGATTTTGCTCGCTTGGCCGGTAAAAAACCAGCAGGAGTGATTGTTGAAATCATGAATGAAGACGGCACTATGGCAAGACTCCCTCAATTGATGAAAGTTGCCCAAAAATTCGACTTAAAGCTTGTTTCCATCGAAGACTTAGTCGCCTATCGAATGCAACACGATAGTTTGATCTTAAAACGGGAGGACACCGAGATCAAAACCCGCTTTGGGGACTTTAGGCTACGTGCTTTTCAACAAACCACTAATAACCAAGTTCATATTGCCTTGACCAAAGGAGCATGGGAGCGCGATGAACCTGTTTTGACACGTATCAACTCATCACAGTTCAGCAATGATGTTTTAGGCATGTTAACCGGTTCCAATGACAAAGGGTTAGAAGAAACGTTTAATCTGATTAATCAGGAAGGGAAAGGAGCGATTCTTTTCATCAATCAACAACAGCAATCCGAAAATCTTCTGGCAAGAATAAAAGAACTTAAGCAATATACTACCCATAACAAAGGAGTGCCCAAGGCACCTCCCTTAAAAATGGATGCGAAAGATTTTGGGATAGGTGCCCAAATTTTACATGAATTACACATCAAAAAATTACGTGTGATTACGAATTCATCGCAAGGTCCACGCGTTGGAATTACAGGCTATGGTTTAGAAATTGTCGAATACGTTAAGTACTAAAAAAACCAGAGTTTGATCGACATTACGGTGACCATAACTACCATGGCTAGTTTGATGACCCCCTCCCCTTGATCTACCGACCAACGGCTAGACCACCAAGCTCCTAGAGAGGTTCCTGCGGCTAATACCAAGCCAAGTCCCCAATCAACAGCATCATTCCAAGCAAAAAGTGCCAAGGCGCCAAGTGTATAAATAAAAACCAAAGCCACTTTGGTAGCATTGGTTTTAATCAACGACAAACGATTGATGTTGTTTAAAAAAAGCATGATGATGAAGCCAATTCCTGCATTGATGAATCCACCGTATATACCAATGAAGAAAAAACCAACAATGGCATATAACAAGTACTTGCCTGTTAAACGCTCCGGTAAATTAATATCTTTTGTTTTGGGTTTAAGCACTATAATCGCTACAACCACGATCATAATGATCGATAGAATACGATTAAAAACGTCTCCGCGGATGTCCATAGCTATTTGGGCACCAATGAGCGAACCAAACAATGCAGCTAAACCCAAATAAACATTGAATGGAAAAGTAGAAATACCTTTGGATCGATAACCAGCAGTGCCTACCAAAGCCTGAATGGCTATCCCTATTCTATTTGTACCGTTAGCGATATAAGGCGGTAAACCCATAAAAATCAAAACGGGTAGAGTGAGCAAAGATCCTCCCCAGCGAGGGTATTGATGATTCCTGCAGCCAATCCAGCCAATAATAAAACCCCATACCGTATTAGCTCATCCATAGCAACTCGTATTGAGCGAAAATAAGGATATCGTTTTTAAAAAAAAGCTTTCTTACGTCAAATAAGCTATGTATATTTGCCACCGCATAGGAGAAATGGCAGAGTGGTCGAATGCGGCAGTCTTGAAAACTGTTGAGGGTCACACCTCCGGGGGTTCGAATCCCTCTTTCTCCGCTAAACCCTTTAAATTGATATTTTGAAGGGTTTTTTTATGCGCTGGACTAAAAAGGTTCAACAAGTGAGTGATAAGCGTGTTCAAAATTTGAATGCCTAACCAATTATTTAACTTATACTTGCCACCCAACACCCTACCTTACCTTGAATCGACGAATTAATACTCTGTCTTAGGAATGATTGATCCATGTGGATCCAAATTTGCATCACCCAAAATTTCACGCATACGATTAAAGAACTTAGAGTTTTCGATATGTTCTATTTCCTCTGCAATTTCATGAACTTCCTCTAATGAAAAATGCATTTTATTGACTAAGTAAAGTTCGATCAAACGGTGTTTTGAAATAATTTCGATGGCTTTCGCTCTCCCTGCATCGGTTAACAAAATTGCTTTATAGGGCTGTGTATCTACATACCCCATTTTAACCAACTTTTTAATCATATTTGATACCGTAGACTTACTAACATCAAAGTATTCGCTAAGTGCCGTAACGGATATTTCTTTACTTTTTTCCTCAAACTTATAAAATGCTTTGAGGTAATTCTCTTTTTCAATTGTTTTCTTCATATTGATGTTTTGTAGTACAAAACAATTGATTAGTTTTGCAGTGTAAAACTTTGCTATGTTTCTGAGGCTTCTCGCTTTTGTCCTTTTCTGTCAACTTACCCTAGCACAACAAACCGTATCAGGGGTTATTTATGCTGAGGAAATGCCTCTTGAGGGAGCTGTAGTGATTATCAAAGGTACAAATATAGGAACCGTTACAGATGCTTCAGGAAGATTTTCATTATCCGTATCGAAGATAAAAAATCCTGAGGTAATGATCTCCTATCAAGGATATAAATCGATTGCAAAAAAATTAAACAAGCAGATTACGAGCTTGGATTAATTAAACTTTATCCCATTAGTGAATTGGAAGAAGTCGTTGTTTCGGGTACACTTAAACCAGTTTCGAAACTCAAAAGTGCTATCACCGTAGAAGTATATTCATCGACTTTCTTTAGATCTAACCCAACACCCTCTATTTTTGAAGCGCTGGAGATTGTGAATGGAATTCGCCCTCAATTGAATTGTAATATTTGCAATACAGGAGATATTCACATCAACGGTCAAGAAGGAAGTTACACGATGGTCTTAATCGATGGCTTACCTATTGTAAGTGGCCTTTCAACCGTATATGGGCTCTCTGGAATTCCCCAATCATTGATTGAAAGAGTAGAGATTGTCAAAGGCCCCGCTTCTACCCTCTATGGCTCTGAAGCGATTGGCGGTGTCATTAACTTAATCACTAAAATTCCAGAAAATGCGGCCAAATTTTCCTTTGATTCTTTTGTTTCTAGCTGGGGAGAATCGACAACGGACATCGGCCACAAATATGCGCTAGGAAAAGTGGGAAATGGTTTATTGGGAATAAATTACGTCAATTACACCAATCCAATCGATCAAAACGCTGATGGTTTCACCGATCTTACGCTACAGAATCGTATTTCAGTTTTCAACAAAATTGATCTTGGAAAACGTTTCTCATTGGCCAGTCGATTTGTGTATGAAGATCGTTGGGGAGGGCAAGTCAACTGGAATCCAAGTTTCAGAGGTGGTGATCAAGTTTATGGAGAAAGCATTTACACCAGTCGGGTTGAGCTTTTTGGGCAATATACAATCAATGATGCAGTTTCTTTTCAGTTTAGCTTTAATGACCATAATCAAAATTCTGTTTACGGAACATCCCATTTTAACGCTGACCAAACCATAGGTTTTGGGCAGTTTGTTTGGAATAAAAACATTAGAAAAAACGATATACTACTTGGTGTTGCTATGCGCTACACCTATTATGACGACAATACAACGGCAACCTACAATGACACACTTGGAGTCAATCAAGTGGAAAAAACAAGCTTACCCGGGATTTTCATTCAAAACGAAATAGAATTCAACCAACAGCACAGCCTTCTTTTGGGAGTTCGCTATGATTATAATTCTCTCCACGGGAGCATACTCACCCCCCGCCTTAACTATAAAGTTAGTAACAAAGATCGCAGTTCTTCCCTGCGCCTTAGCATGGGCTCGGGCTATCGCATTGCGCAAGTATTTACCGAAGACCATGCTGCATTGACTGGTGCAAGGGAAGTACGCTTTATGAATGACCTAGCTCCTGAAAGATCATGGAATATCAATCTAAATTATGTTTACTCTTTATATCTTAGCCAAGGCCATATAATCGATTTTGATGCAAGTCTTTTTAGAACCGATTTTTCGAATAAAATCATCCCTGATTACGCTACTAATCCGAACCAGATCATATATGATAACCTCATCGGTAAGTCTATTACTCAAGGACTTTCCTTAAACGCCAATGGTGTTTTTCAAAGTGGTTTAAGAATCAATCTAGGCGTTACCTATATCGATTCCTTCATTCAATCGGAAGGTCAAAAAACCCTCCCTATTTGACTGAAAGGTTCCAGGGTGTTTGGAAGGTTGAACAAAAATTTAGAGATGCAAATGTAACCATTGATTTTACTGGGACGTTGACTGGCCCACTAAAACTACCACTGCTTGGAGAATTGGATCCTAGAGACCAATTTTCACCAACCTTTAGCATCATTAACCTTCAATTGAACAAAGTATGGCAAAACAATTATGCACTGTATGGGGGGGTAAAAAACCTTCTCAATTTTACTCCAGCAAAGAACAGCATTGCTCGCGCTTTTGACCCTTTTGATGAAAATGTCATTTTTGATTCGGATGGCAATGTACAGCCAACCAACGAAAACCCCTATGCCCTGAGCTTTGATCCCAGCTATGTGTATGCTTCCAATCAGGGAATACGCTTCTTTGTAGGATTTAGATGGACGCTGAACTAGTAGAATCCACCTAAAAAAAAGGTTCCAAGCTTATTCTTTTTTTTTGCATCTTTACAAAAAGCTACCTCAATGAAGCTAAAACTAATTTATCTAACTTTTTCGTTCCTTGGTTTCTTTGGTCCATACACGCTTTGTGCGCAAGACACAGAAACTGTTAGCACTTACTATCTCATTCGTCACGCAGAGAAAGTAACCACAGACACAAGCAACAGAAATCCTGAACTGAGCAGTCGCGGAAAAGATCATGCATTGCATTGGGCTGAAACGCTCAAAACAGTTGCTTTTGATGCCATTTACTCGACCAATTACATTCGCACGCAAAAAACTGCAGCGCCTATTGCAAAACAACAGGGACTTGCGATTCTTCCCTACAATCCAAGAACATTATTTGATGAAGAATTTCAACAAGCCACTCGTGGAAAAACGGTACTTATTGTAGGACATTCTAACACCACTCCTGCATTTGTAAATGCCATTTTAGGAGAAAAAAATATGCCTCTCTCAAGGAGGACGAATACAACAGTTTATTCATTGTATCCAAATGGGGTGAACAAAATAATCCCATCTTACTAAACATCCCATTTAACGACTAAATTACGCTAACTCATTATTCCTCTATTTCAATGAAACAATTTACTCCATTAATTGCCCTGCTGCTAACCTTTACAATGGCAGCCCAAAAAAAGGAAAATCAACGCTAAAGCCTATTGATTCTTTAACAACAAAAATGGTTCGGCAAAAAGGCATCATTACTACCTATTTGAATGAGGAGAATAAATTGTTCTTTGAGGTGGATGATGCTGTTTTAAACAAAGATCTTTTAGTTGTAACACGTATTGCGCAACTCCCAGCCAATTATTCTGCCTATTTAAACGCAGGCTCAAAAACAGCCGAACAAGTACTTCGTTTTTCAAAAAAAGGAAAAAAATCTTGCTTAAGCAAGTGAGCTATTCTAACCTTGCTGATGAAAACGACCCCATTGCACTCAGCGTGGCAGAAAACAATTTTCACCCCATTCTGGCTAGCTTTGATATAAAAAATAAGGAGGAAGATCGTTTTTTAATTGATGTTAGCAATCATTTTTTAGCAGATTCGCCTGGCTTTAATATCATACGAAAAGGAGACAAGGATCGCTACAAGATCGGCGGTGTTGACAAAAAAAGAAGTAGCATTGATAGCGCTAATAGTTTTCCAAAAAACACCGAAATTCTTCATACGCTAACGTTTAGTGTAAACAAACCCCCACGCTCCAACAGGGCCAAAACATTTAGTTTTCAAATCAATCATTCCTTTATTGCTTTACCCGAAATACCAATGCCTATTCGTTACAAAGACGAACGTGTGGGATGGTTTAGCCTAAACAAAATCAATTATAGCTCTGAAGCGCTAAAAGCTGACGAATATGCTATTGTTAGACGTTGGCGTTTAGAACCCAAAGACAAAGAAGCCTATGCTGCAGGAGAATTGGTTGAACCCGTAAAACCTATTGTCTACTATTTGGACCCTGCAACACCCTTAAAATGGCGAAAATACTTTAAGATGGGAATTGAAGATTGGAATACGGCCTTTGCAAAAGCAGGGTTTAAAAATGCCATCTTGGCCAAGGATCCTCCTTCAAAAGAAGAAGATCCAGATTTTAGCCCAGAAGACATTCGCTATTCCACAGTGCGCTATGTTGCCTCTACTACCCGAAACGCTACAGGACCAAGTGTATCTGATCCACGTACAGGAGAAATATTAGAAAGTGATATCATATGGTACCACAACCACCTGCGCTCCTATCGAAACCGTTATTTATTAGAAACAGCAGCAGCAAATCCGAAAGCGAGAACGCTCAATACACCCGAGGAAGAAATTGGGGAGATGATGCGAAGAGTCATATCACACGAAATAGGACACGCCTTGGGTTTACCTCATAACATGAAAGCAAGTAGCGCCTATCCTGTTGATTCGCTACGGTCTGGAAAATTTACGCAAAAATATGGGATCGCTACAACAATAATGGACTACGCTCGCTACAATTATGTTGCGCAACCTGGAGATGAGAATATTCGCTTCGTTCGTCAATTAGGGCCATATGATGACTATGCCATTGAATGGGGGTATCGCTTCTTTGACAAGACACCAGAAGAAGAGAAAAAAATATTGATTCAAATGGTTGACGCTAAGTCATTGGATCCAATCTACATGTTTGGAGGAAGAGGAAATGACCCAGATGCACAAACCGAAAACATCGGAGATGATCCAGTGAAAGCAAGTACTTATGGTCTAAACAATTTAAAAATTGTAGCCAATAACCTAATGGAATGGACACTTCAACCGAACAATGATTTCACCGATTTAAATGAATTGTACGGAGAACTGACTGGGGTTTACAGAAGATATATTAATCACGTACACAGCATCATTGGTGGAGTGAATAAAACCCAACACAACGCCAACCAAAAAGAAGTTGTGACCTATAAAAATGTTCCTAAAACTCAACAACTAAACGCCTTGAACTTTTTAAACGCAAATGTATGGGAAACCCAACAATGGCTGATGCAACCCCAATTAATTTCAGAAATTAAGGGAGAAGGAATTTTATTGAATCTTCAAAACCTGCAACGTTCCGCGATGACGCGCTTACTAAACACCAAGAAGTTGAATCGCTTGCTCTCTACACAAAATACCTTGGTTGGAAATGGATTGACCGTAGACGAATTACTCGATCAATTACTCGATGACCTTGTTAAAAATGTTGACAAGCCTGATGTCTCTCGTCAAGGTTTACAGATTCACTTTGCACACCAAATACAGCTTCTACAAGCAGATGAAGAGTTAAATCCGACCATTAAAGCTAGTTTAGTTGATCTAGAATGTCGTTTACACAAAATAAGCAAGCGAAAATTTAGAACCAGTTCAGGAGAAATTAAAAAGCATTATGCCTATTTGGTGGCTCAAACGGAGGACGACTAATTCGTCTTCCCAAAAATTGAGTTAATGATGTCAAAGGTTGTTTCTGCCATTTTATTTCCTTTCTCATCCAAAAGAGGGTTTATTTCACACACCTCCAAACAAACCACTTTACCTGTGGAGATGAATCCTTGAATCAATGCCATAATTTCAAATGGATCAAAACCTTTCGAAACTGGTGTCCCTGTTCCTTTAGAAATTAAATCACAATCCAAGCTATCTACGTCAAAGGTAATGTAGATACTGTCTACCTCTTTTAATTGATCGATAGCTTCAGCAATACAAACGGCCATTGAACGTTGGCGCGTTTCATGAACGGCATAAGAACGTATTCCCAAGTCTTCTATAACCTTATCTTCTGCCTCTTCGGTAGAACGCAAGCCAAAATAAATGAGATGTTCGGGTTTAATTTTTGGCTGATCAACGCCCATGGATTTTAATTTGTTCCAACTAGCGGTAGTGGCTTCACTTATGGTGTTTACCCCATATGCCGCATTATCTAACCCTAAAGCTGCTGCCAAGGGCATTCCGTGAATATTCCCAGAAGGAGAACTTAAGGGGGCATGCAAATCCGCATGAGCATCTATCCAAATTGCGGCGAGTGTTTTATCTGGATTAGCTTGTTTGATTCCTGCCATAGTGCCCAGAGCAGAAGAATGGTCACCAGAAATAACCAAAGGGAAATGCTGTTGGTTTAAAACCATTGAAGTAACCTCGCATAAACGTTCACACTGTTCTGCCACAAAATTGATCCGCTTAGCAAAGGTATTGTTCACCTTATCGTAAATCGATTCGTTGTGGGTTGGAACGTCAATGTAGGGGTGGCGATTAAAAAAATCGTTTTCTACATTAATTGCTGCTATTTCAAGTGCATCAATCCCCATGTCAGAACCGCGAGTTCCAGCGCCTATATCAGATCTGTTTTTAATTACTTTGAGTGGCTTCATTGAAATCAGATTTTATTGTTGAAATGTACATATTTCTGCAAAATGTGTTCCAATATAGCTTCACTATTTTAGTTGATTTTCTATCTTTGAGCAAAATTAATTTTATGTCATTTTCAGAACTTTTTACATCAGGTTTCAAACAACGTAATCGCGATCATTTCGCAGCCATTGTTCGTGTTGCACTTTCAGACGGGATTATTACTGATGAAGAAAAAGCTTTTATCAACAGAACAGCAGTCAATCTAGAAATCGAAGACAGTGAGGTAACCGAAATAATGGCAAACCCGGACAACTACCCTATCAACCCTCCTGCCAATGAAAACGTCGTTTGGAACGCTTATACGATTTAACACGTATGGTATTTGCAGACAATATTGCCGACCAGGAAGAAGTACTTTTACTAAATCGTCTTGTTGTTGGACTTGGGTTCAACACCGAGGAGTCAAACAACATCGCTGCTAAAGCACTTAAATTGGTGTCCGAAGGATTGGATGAAGACGAATTTGTCGCTGCGTTCTAAATCAATTTGTTTTTATCTTCTCAATAATCGCCTGACCAAATAAGCAGAGTCCACTATTGGTGACGATGAGAGCTAAAGTACCTACTGCTACCCAATAGGATGAAGCGGTGTATTTCAAGATAATGGCTTCTCCCAAAAGAGATAACCCAAACCCGAACAAGAGTAATCCACTCACCGCATAGGTGAGCCATTTCAATTTTGCAGACATTGTATTTTTATTGAAAGATAGTGACAAACCCAATCAATAAATAATATAAAAGCCTAAAAGCTGAACCCAAATTTTTCTTCATTCAACTGTTAGTTGGTAAAGGCAGGATAAGAAGAAGCGGCTTTACATCTTAGATAAAGCGGAAAAACTATGGCAATTATTTACGATAGTGCTTCTTAAATGGAAAGTAAGAAGTTACTCCCAAGAGGGCGACAAAAACAATAGAATAATACACAAAATTAGGGGTGATGATTTTATCTCCACTTGCGTAAGAATGCAAACCAGAAAGGTAGAAATTAACGCCAAAATAAGTCATTAATATACTTGCAAAAGCAATGATACTAGCCAAATTAAAAAGCCATCTGCTACGGAGACCTGGAATCAAGCGCATGTGAATCACAAAGGCATATATCATGATACTAATCAGCGCCCATGTCTCTTTGGGGTCCCAACCCCAGTAGCGTCCCCAACTCTCGTTAGCCCACATTCCGCCTAAAAAATTTCCAATGGTCAACATAATGAGTCCAACGGTAAGAGAAAGTTCATTGATAATGGTCAATTCTTTAATATTTAAATCCATACGAGCTTTGTTCTTTTTGGTGGTCATTATCACCAAAAACAATGCTACAACACCAATAATCATACTCAAAGCGAAAGGGCCATAACTACCTACAATAACAGCTACGTGAATCATCAACCAATAACTATCCAATACGGGTTGTAAATTTGCAATGGCAGGATCCATCCAGTTCCAATGCGCAATCATCAAAATCATGGAAGCCACAAAAGTTGTTGCTGCAAAAGTTAAGTTTGATTTTCGTCCAAAGAGGATACCAAACAATACTGTCGCCCAAGCCACATAAATCATCGATTCGTAAGCGTCACTCCATGGCGCATGTCCAGAAATGAACCAACGAGCGGCCAAGCCTGCAGTGTGCAAAGCAAACAATACAAAAGCTACTCCTTTAAAAAACAAAATAGCGGATCGAATCGCTTTACTATCCCTAAATATCTGCACAATTAATAGCACAAAGAAAAAGAAGCCCGCATAGAGGTACCAACTGAATAACTTCTTAAAAATATCGTATTTGTTGTAGGTGATTTCAGCTGCTATTCTGTCCTTCGTTGGGATAACCTCACTGCCAAAACGTTGTTGAAAGCCCTTGAGGCTCTCCAAAAGTTCATCTGCTTCAGCATAGTCATCGGTCTTTTTTCCCAAACGCATGGACCGAAAATAAAGCGGTAAAACATTGTTAACATACAACGAATCCGTTCCTTTAAAATTAGCTTCAGCTAACTCTGGAAAAGACACCCATTTATTGTTTTCATCATCTGGAATCGGAAAAACACGCAGTACTTTACCTTCCAAAGCCGAATACAGAAGATTAATTCGTTTGTCAACTTCGATAAAATCTTTATTAAATTGGTTGGGAATAGCTGCCCGATAGGCCTCTTCCATTTGCGTGGCTATTTTGTAATTTCCTTCCTCATCAAAAAATGAAATTAAGGGGGCATATTTGGCTTTTTTATCCACACCTGCAATAGAACGAATCGAATCGTTTCCTCGCTTTAGGTATATAATGGGAATATTATACCAAATTGCTGGACCGTTTAAAATAGACAGTAAGACTTGATCAGAATTTAGACCGTTGTAGGTGTCACTTTTGCTCACCTTGCGTAACAACTCAGAAGAAAATGTGTTTGCAGGCTTCATCCTTCCACCCAAATCCTGAATGATCAAAGAACCAAACTTAGCGGCTTGTTCTTTCGGAAAAGCATCTGCTACAACGATCGAGTCAAAATCAACTTTTGAACGATTATGGCTCAAATGATCTTGTCCATACAATACCCCACTACCAAACAAAAGCAATAAACTTAAGGTCGCTTTCTTGGCTTTAATTTTGTCGAGGGCTTTGGCTAAATCCTTAAAACGTGTTTTTCCAAGAAAGAAAATCCCCATCATACTCAAATAAAGTAAAATATATCCTGTGTAGGTAATGTACGTTCCCCACCAATCGTGATTGACAGACAAAACGGTACCCTTTTCATCTGGATCGAACGAGGATTGAAAAAAACGATAGCCTTGATGATCCAAAACATGGTTCATGTAAATAGCATAATCAAATTCTTCCTTCCCTAGAACGGTAACTTCACTTTCGAAAGAGGCGTAGCTCTTTTCCGTACCAGGATATTTTTCTGCAATAAAATCGTTTAGTTTTATTTGAAAAGGAAGTTCTAAGGGAAGAGATCCATAGGTTAGGTAAAAATCTAGCCCATTTACACTTACTTTTTTTGGATCATTAGCGTAGCCTTTCCCACCTAATAAGGAAACGATTTGACTTTCTTCCCCCGAGATAACTTCTAAACGAAGCGCATCTTGGCGAGCGTTGCCTTGGACTTCTTCAGCTTCAACAATATCAAACTTCCCTCTTAATACGGGTTCTGGGATAACAAACTGAAAATTGGGTAAAGAATAAAGGGAACGCAATTGCAGATCTTGTTTTTCTTCTGCAGCGAGTTTACCCTGAAACTGATCAGCCATACGCATAAAAGAACCGGCAAAGGGACTTGTAATAAAATATTCTCCATCGATTACTTCAATATTGATTGCACCTTTGACTGGATTGTCTAACGTAAACAAGAGGTTATGGATATTGGCGATATCCCCAGCTTTGAGGTAATGATCGTGTCGATTTCCGTCACTCGCCTCGACAATTTTAAGGTAACGCTCTCCCTCGGGATCCAACACAAGGCCCTCAGTAGCATTTTCCATAAAATCCACAAATTCAATGGAGAAATCTTTCCCCTTAAAATCATCTGCAATGTGGAAATCGTTATCTACATATTGAGAAAGCAATAGCTCCTTTTTCAATTCTTTTCGCAGTGCTCTTCCTTCAAATTCTCCGTCTACCATGAAGGTTAGGTAGGTTTTTTCTGATAAAAATTTTGATGACGCTTCTCCTTCTCGAATGGGCATTACGCCCTCAAAGCCAATGTAACGGGTAACAAATGCACCAACTAATATCAAAATAAAAGACAGGTGAATGGCCAATACGGACCACTTCTCTTTGCGTAACAATTTATACTTAAAGATATTTCCTATGAAATTAAGGACAAATAAGCCCATGATGAGTTCAAACCACCAGGCATTGTAAATCCAAATTTTCGCAGTATCAGTAGAGTACCAACTTTCTATAAAAGTCCCCAGGCCCATGGCTGCTGGAAAAACGAAAAAAAGTACGGTCATTAAACGATTAGAGGCGAGGTATTTTAAAAAAAAGTCTTTCATCAAACGTTCATCTTCTGTCGATGCAAAGATAAATGTAAAGGAAGGAAAATGGCCTATAAAAACGGATTAATTCAAGGCTAAAGTAGTAAGAACAATTAATTGAATGGCAATGCCTGACAGGAAAGATTCAAAGATGCGATTCTTGGGATATTGTGCAAGAAAAAAGCTAAAAACCGCATCATTCCTACGGTGGTAAACAGCAAACCAATCATACCAATAAACGACAAGGGACGCATGGTGAGCAGCAATACATTGATCGAAGCCAAAAAGGCTACCACGATAATAGATGCTGTTGCAGATAATAGAAAGTATTGGACGTAAACCGCACGTAGGGCATTAAAATATTTCATTGTGTAGGATTTAGCGCGTTTTTGCTAGCTTAGAAAAATAGTGTTAGACCTGGTACAATAAAAGAAAATGTTGTGCAATTAAATAGGGAGCACGCTACGTTCGAGGGCTGATAAATGTTAATTAAATCATAGCATAACTTTTACCCAAAGCGTTAAAATTAAAAACAAAATCTTCCTATTTTTAATCTCATGATAAAAGTCAGCATACTAGGTGCAGGAAATGTGGGATATCACCTACATGCCGTTTTACAGAACACCGCCGATGTTCAAATTGTGCAATGGTACAACCGCACAAATACACCTTTGCTAAAGTATGCTGGAACAACGCCAACCACCAACAATATTTCTGAACTTAAAGAGGCAGACGTCTATTTAATCTGCGTTTCAGATGCCGTGATTGAACCACTTTCCATACAACTGGGTGAACGCAGTGGAGTCGTAGCACACACGGCAGGAAGTATAGCCCTCTCGGCTTTGGAAGCCTTTAAGAATCATGGGGTATTTTACCCTCTTCAAACCTTTTCAAAACAAAAAGAAGTTGATTTTAAAAACATTCCACTGTGTTTAGAAGCAAATAATCCAGAGAGCCTAGCCTTGCTTCAGCAGTTGGCGTCAAAAATAGAGGGTCCCATACACCTTATCGATTCTGCACAACGCAAAGCTTTACACGTAGCAGCTGTTTTTGTCAATAATTTTACCAATCATTTGTACGCCATTGGGGAAGAAATATGCAAAGATCACCAGGTCCCCTTCACTGTATTACAGGCCTTGATCGCCGAAACAGCAGATAAAATTAAAACCCTTTCACCGCAACATGCCCAAACAGGACCAGCCCTTCGAAAAGACAAAAAGACACTTGAAAACCATGTATCACTGTTAACCGACGAAACACAAAAACAACTTTATACTACGCTCACAAGATCGATTCAACAATTTTATGACAAATAAAAATTACAAAGAAATTCTTCCGCAAATTACTACGTTCATTTTTGATGTGGACGGAGTCCTGACCAACGGAAAGGTCATGATTACCTCAGCAGGTGAAATGTACCGCGAAATGGATACCAAAGATGGCTATGCACTTAAATGTGCACTCGACCAAGGGTTTAAGATTTGTATTATCTCCGGAGGCACAAATGAAGGAATTCGCAATCGATTAAAAGCCTTGGGAATTTTTGACATTTATTTAGGAGCCCACCACAAAATGGAGCCTTATCAAGATCTTTTGGATAGTTATGATTTGTCTCCAGATGAAATTTTATACATGGGGGATGATGTACCAGATATTCCCGTGATGGAAGAAGTTGCGTTGGGAGTGTGCCCCAACGACGCTGTCATTGATGTAAAAAATATGGCGGACTATGTTTCCCACAAAAAAGGCGGGGAAGGCTGTGTACGAGAAATCATCGAGCAAACCCTAAGGGTACAAGGAAAATGGACCACAACACCGAGCGCAAAAAACGATTAATTTAACAATGTTATTTCCTTCTACCGATATCATTTTAGCTTCTAATTCTCCTCGAAGGCAACAGTTTTTAACGGATATTGGTCTCCAATTTCGTGTCAAAACACACAAGGTTGAAGAGATTTTTCCCTCTGATTTAAGCGCAGAAGAAATTCCAAATTACCTGGTTCAACTTAAAGCGAAACCCTTTGTGAACCTTGAACCAAATCAATTGATTTTGACTGCCGATACCATTGTTTGGAGTGAAAACAACTACCTTGGAAAACCAAAAGACAAGCAAGAAGCCCAAGCCATGTTACATCAATTATCTGGACGTTCGCACCAAGTCATCACCTCAGTCGCTTTTACCCAAGCACATCAACAAACCATTATTCACGAGACAACTAAGGTCTATTTTAGAGCGCTCGATGCAACTGAAATTGATTATTATATAGACACCTACCAACCCTATGATAAAGCAGGGGGCTATGGCATACAAGAGTGGATTGGTACTGTAGGGGTTGAAAAAATTGAAGGCAGCTACAGCAATATCGTGGGTTTGCCCGTCGCTCAAGTTTTAAGTACCTTGAAAAAAATTCTCGCCTAATGAAAAATCTCTTATTGGTATGTCTATTCTGTTCCACTTGGGTGCAAGCACAACTTTCACAAGAATTTAAATCGCATTGGTTTGACGGAAAAGCTGAAATCAATTCCTATGAATTAACTCAATCGCGTTATGGCGAACAACGCCAAGGTAAAGCTGTCCTAATTTTTGTGACCGAAGATTTCTTGAAAGAAGAGCAAGTGAAAGCCAATCGAAAGTCGAAATCTACTGTCCCTGTTTTAAAGTCCAACCGCACCAAGAATTTCCTCACAGGCATCTACCCCTATTCCATTATGAACAGCAGCTTTTCTTCCCTGCGTAAAGGTCATCCTTTCATCAAATCGGTTGCCTCCATTCAAGAATGGTGTGGGCAAAGTTACTTGCAATTAAATGCAGATGAAGAAGACCTTTCTTTAATTTCTCACTCTTATTTCGAAGGGAAGCCGATGAACTGCTCTTTCTTCCAAAAATTCTAAGTGAAGACGAATTGTGGAACCGTATTCGGTTTTCACCCAAAACGCTTCCCAAAGGAGAATTTAAAGTGCTCCCCGCTTTGGAACTCATTCGATTAAATCATCTTCCTGCAGAAGCGGTCACAGCCACCGGGAAATTGGAGAAAGGGAAATACACGCTCATTATGCCATCCCTAAAACGGGAATTGGTCATTTATTTTTCACCTAGCTTTCCTTACATCATCGAGGGTTGGGAAGAACAGTATACGAACAAAGGAGAAGCTTTTCATTCTGTAGCAAAGCGCATACATACCGACCGACGTCAATATTGGCGAGAGAACAACAGGGAGTCAGAATCCCTTAGAATACCCTTTAAACTCGACTAAATTATGTGGAAAAGAAACCTGTGCTATGGCTTAGCATTAAGCTGTTTATTTTCGCTCAAAGCGCAAGACGCGGGGAGCATTTTTCGCCAATTGGAAAAATTAAACTTCCTCGGTTCCATGCTTTATGTTGCGGCACACCCCGACGATGAAAACACCGCATTGATCTCTCATTTTTCCAACCATGTTCATGCGCACTCTGCCTATCTTTCGCTCACGCGAGGAGATGGAGGACAGAACCTCATTGGCACCGAATTGCGAGAACTTTTGGGTGTCATTCGCACCAACGAACTCATTCAAGCCCGAAAAATTGATGGGGGGCAACAGTACTTTAGTTCAGCCATCGACTTTGGTTATTCCAAACACCCCAAGGAAACACTAAATATTTGGGACAAAGAACAAATCTTGGGCGAAGTAGTGTATCGCATACGCGCGTTTCAACCCGACATTATCATCCACCGTTTTGACCACCGTACACCGGGTAGAACACACGGACACCACACCACTTCAGCCTTATTGAGTCATCAAGCTTTTGAGTTGTCCAACAATAAAAATAGCTACCCCGAACAGTTAGAAAAAGTAGCTCCTTGGCAAGTGAAGCGTCAATTTTTCAATACCTCTTGGTGGTTTTACGGAAGCCGGGAACGCTTTGAAAAAGCCGATAAAACCAATCTCTTGGCCTTAGAGATCGGGAATTACGACCCCATACGTGGCATATCCAATAGTAAAATTGCGGGCGCTAGCCGTAGTTCACACAAATCGCAAGGTTTTGGTAGTTCTCCAAGTTTAGGAAGTCGTACCGAATACATTGAATTAATCAGTGGCGATCGACCCTCTTCTAATGATCCTTTTGAAGGAATCAATACAAGCTGGTCACGCTTGGAAGGAGGGGCAAAAATTGGGACGATGGTTGGCCAAGCTATTGCCGATTTTAATTTTGCGCAACCCCAAGCTTCGGTTCCGCAACTTCTAGCCATTCATCAAGCAATTGAAGCACTATCTCCCTCCGAGTGGAGGAAAAGAAAATTAGACGAAACCAAAGCTTTAATCAAAGCATGTGCTGGCTTGCAACTTCAATTGAATGCAGAACGTGCCTATGGAGTAGCTGGAGAAACAGTAAACATTAAACTTGCCGCAGTGCAACAAAGTGACGCTTCCATAGAAGTCAAACAAATCAATGGGAAAGCATTAGAGGTCCCCCTTTTACCGAACACAGCACTCAATCGCAGTTTAAGTTATTCATTGAAAGACGAATTGTCTTCTCCTTATTGGTTGTTGAAAAAAGGAAGTTTAGGAACCTTCCGTATAGAGAATAAAGCATTGATCGGTGCTCCCGAGACACCTCCCCTACAATTAAAAGTGGAAGTGACCATCGACGGAACCCCTATCCACTTTATGGAAACGGTGAACTACCGCATCAACGACCCGGTTCGTGGGGAAATTGTTACACCATTTTACACCCTCCCCGCTTTGGGAATCAATTTCGATAAAACCGTCCATCTTTATGCCAACGACACGGCACAGCAAGTACGGTTAGAAGTTACCAACTACGGGGCTACATTTTCGGGGGAAATCGAACTTTGTTTCCCCAATGGTTGGATGGTCGATCAAGCCAAACGAAAAGTCAACCTCAACCAGCGCGGTAGTGCGCAGTTTTTGGCGTTTGAGGTTCAGCCATCGGCTGAAGCAAAAAGCGGACTTATGGGCCCCCTGGTGCACCAAAACGGGGAAACCAAAAATGTCTTTTCGGTGCAACGCATCGACTATGACCATATCCCAAAGCAATATGTCAGTCAACCCAGTGAAGCCAAATTGGTGCGTCTAGATCTTAGCCTTCCCCAAAAGAAAGTAGGGATACATTATGGGTGCTGGAGACTTGGTCAAAGAAAATTTAGAAGCCATCGGACTAGCAGTCACTGCCATCGATCTAGAACGCCTTACCCAAGAGGAATTAAATCAGTTCGATACCGTCTTGGTTGGGATTCGTGCATTTAACGTCTTGGAATCACTTCAATACAAGAACCAACTTTTGTTTGACTTTGCCGAACAAGGAGGGACTTTGATTGTGCAGTACAATACCAGCCTACGCTTACAAACCAAGGAAATCCTTCCTTATCCTATCCAATTATCGCGCGACCGTGTTACCGACGAGACGAGTCGTGTACGCATCTTGGAACCGCAACATCCGGCCATGCAGTATCCGCACAAGATTACTGCCCAAGACTTCGATGGGTGGGTACAAGAACGCGGCCTGTATTTCGCCAACAATTGGGATCCGAAATACACGCCCCTCTTGGGCATGAATGATGCAGGAGAATCCGAGAAATTCGGAAGTCTCTTGGTTGCTAAACACGGAGAAGGAACGGTGGTTTATACTGGGCTAAGTTTCTTTAGAGAATTACCCGCTGGGGTTCCCGGTGCCTACCGATTGTTGTTGAACCTAATCGCTCTAGACTAAGATGAAAGAACAGCAGCGTTATCTTTACCTCGCCTTGGCCAATGTGGGCTATTGGGTCCTCTTTTATGTCTTCATGAAAAGTTTTGGTGTATGACGCTTATAGACTGGCTGATTTTAGTGGGCACCTTAGGCGGAATCGTGGGCTATGGCGCATGGAAAAACCGTAAGAACAACACCATCACCGATTATCTCAAAGGCGGAAATAGCGCCCGCTGGTGGACCGTTGGTCTCTCCGTCATGGCTACGCAAGCCAGTGCCATTACCTTTCTATCGACGCCTGGGCAGGCCTTTCACGATGGAATGGGCTTTGTTCAATTCTACTTTGGACTCCCCTTTGCCGTTATCATCATTTGCCTCTTTTTTATTCCACTCTACCACAAATTAAAGGTCTTTACCGCCTATGAGTTCTTGGAACAACGCTTTGACCAACGCACCCGTACCTTAACGGCTGTACTCTTTTTGGTGCAACGCGGTTTGGCGGCAGGAATCACTATCTATGCTCCCGCTATTATTTTAAGCGTGGTCTTGGGCTGGCCCTTAAAACCGCTGATTTTTCTCATTGGTTTAGTCGTCATTTTTTATACCGTTATTGGGGGAACAGCTGCGGTCAATGTGACCCAAAAACAACAGATGTTTATCATCTTCTCGGGTATGATCATTGCCTTTGGGTATATCCTAAATAGCTTCCCCCAAGAAATTGACTTTATACAAGCTTTGGACATCGCCGGACAAACAGGAAAATTACAAGTCCTTGATTTTAGCTTTGACCCGAACAGCCGCTATACCTTTTGGAGCGGTATTACCGGCGGACTCTTCCTCGCCCTTTCCTACTTTGGCACCGATCAAAGTCAGGTACAGCGTTACCTCTCCGGGAAATCGGTGCAAGAAAGTCAAATGGGACTGCTCATGAATGGTTTCTTAAAGGTACCCATGCAGTTTTTTATCTTACTGGTAGGGGTCATGGTTTTTGTTTTCTATCAATTTGAAACAGCCCCCTTGCATTTTAATCCCAAAGGAGTGGAAACCGTGCGTCAATCCGCACAAGCGGAAGCCTACCTCCAATTGGAAGAAGCCCATCAAGCCACCCAAAACCAACGCCACCAATTGTTACAAGGGAATTTGGATGCAGCCGCTTTAAGCCAAATCGCTCAACTGGACCGCCAAGAACGGGAACAACGCCAAGCGGCAAAAGACTTAATTCAACAAGCCGACCCAACACAAGAGACCAACGACAAGGACTATGTCTTTATCTCTTTTATTTTGGGCTACCTTCCGCAAGGCTTGATTGGTTTACTCCTGGCGGTTATCCTCTCTGCCGCAATGAGCTCCACTGCTTCTGAATTGAACGCACTTGCCGCGACAACCACGGTGGATTTATACCAACGCAACCGACAAGGAGAAAACCCAGCGCACTACGTTAAAGTCTCTAAAGGTTTCACATTGCTGTGGGGCGTTATAGCCATTTTATTTGCCACCTACGGTAGCTTGTTTGAAAACCTTATTCAACTGGTGAATATCATTGGTTCGGTCTTTTATGGCACCATTTTAGGGGTCTTTTTGGTCGCCTTTTTCCTCAAGCATGTGCAAGGGAAAGCTGTCTTTTGGGCTGCTGTTATTTCCGAAATAACAATCATTTATATTTTCACCCAAGACTGGGTGGGCTTTCTCTGGCTCAATGCAATTGGAGCTATTTTAACCGTTTTGCTAGCTTCGATATTACAGCAATTTTTTATGGAAAAATAACCAACCCATCAAAGGTTGAAAAAACCAAAAACCCCACCAGACGGTAGGGTTTTTAATAATTTTGAGAAGAATAGCTTAATTACTCCACTTGGCAATGGCGTCTTTGTTCATACGCACATAATCAGGATTTCCAGCCGTTTCTGCTAAGGCCAAGGATTGTTTTGCGGCAGCAATAGCGCCGTCAACATCTTCTAAACCCTCAAGAATCAAAGAATATTGACGGAAGTACCAGTAGGCATCATCTTTTCCTTCAATCGCTTTTTCGATCCACGCTTTGGCTTGCTTCAAATCTTGTCCTTCTTGTAAGTAATAGACTGCTGCACTGTAATAGTCGCGGTGCTTAGGGTCATTTTTTAAGGCCGCTTCAATGGAAGCTGTTGCCTTAGCCACTGTAGGCACCCCAAAAGGCAAGGCTACACGGGTAGTATCCCACCCTATGTTGAGGGTAGCGCCATTGTTGTGTAAATCAGAAATCCAAATGGAAAATGACCCCATAGAAGACCCTTTCATTACATCAGTCTCAATGGTAGCCGCGACTTTTGTCGCATCCCATTCCGCCGGAGTACCCCAATTGTCAGTAGCGGTGTAAAAGAAAACTTCCCATTGCTTTTCTCCTGGGCGTGTATAGATCGCATAACTTCCAGCAGCCAATTCTTGGTCACCAAAAGTTACTGCATCACTAAAGCTAATCAGGGTGTTTTTGTTGGCTCCTGTGCGCCATACTTCACCATAGGGTACTAATGCGCCCATAATGTCTCTTCCGCGTTTTGCGGGGCGAGAGTACTCAACGGTTACCTCTGTTAAACCTACAGTTTGATAAAATTTAGCGGAAGGGCTTGGCTGTGGGGTTTGTACTTGTGACATGGCCACAGTAGAACAGCTAAGCACCAGTAAATAGATTAATTTTTTCATTGTTTGTGTTTTAAGATTATCCAAATGTAGAAAATGTTTTTTTATCCACAAACCGACTAGAAATAACGATGTTAATTAAATTATTAAATATTTTTGTTTAACCATTGTATTAAATCATTAAACATTTCTATCTTTATACAAAATATGAAAAAATGGTCTATCGACTTAAAACAGTTCAAAATTTACCCATTACTGTTGAAAAAGCTTGGGACTTTTTATCGGATCCCGGGAACCTTAAAACCATCACCCCAGACTATATGGGATTTAAGATATTAGATGGGGGAAATGAAAAAATGTACGCTGGGCAAATCATCAAATATATTGTAACGCCGGTCTTAGGTATACCCCTTCGATGGGTTACTGAAATCACCCACGTGAAGAACAATGAATATTTTGTTGATGAGCAGCGTTTTGGCCCCTATAGTTTGTGGCATCACAAACATTTTATAAAAGCCATACCAGGGGGTGTGGAGATGATTGATGTTGTAGACTACAAATTACCTTTTGGAATGCTTGGAAGAATTGCACACCCCCTTTTTGTAAAAAGAAAACTCAATCAAATTTTTAACTATAGATATAACAAGCTGATCGAGTTGTTCGGCGATTATCGGGATTAAGTAGCTATGAAAAAGAACATTTTAATCATTGGTGGTTCTAGTGGAATCGGACGAGCGTTGGTGGATTTACTTTCACCCACCTGCTCTGTATACGTTGCCTCAAGAAGCAATGAATCACTAGACAACACAGGCGCTACACATTTGAACTACGATGCGTTGAATGATGCATTGGATGTGAGCACCTTACCCGAACAACTTGATGGCTTTGTTTATTGCCCTGGATCGATCAATTTACGCCCTTTCCGTGGATTAAAACCACAAACATTTCAAGATGATTTTAACTTGAACGTTGTTGGTGCAGTAAAGTCTTTACAGGCCGTTTTACCCTTGTTGCAAAAAAGTCCGCAAGCAAGCTTAGTATTTTATAGTACTGTGGCGGTAACAACCGGAATGCCGTTCCATGCTTCAGTGGCTGCAGCCAAAGGAGCGCTAGAAGGCTTAACGCGTTCGTTGGCAGCTGAATACGCCCCAAAGTTTCGCGTAAATTGTATTGCTCCGTCCTTAACAGATACGCCTTTAGCAGATAAGTTTTTAAACAACGAAGCTAAACTGGAAAAAGCACAAGAACGTCACCCACTAAAACAAGTGGGGACAGCCAAAAATATCGCCCAGATGACAGCCTTTCTTTTAGGAGAGGAAAGTCAATGGATGACCGGTCAAATTCTCCATGTAGATGGTGGAATAGGAGACCTGAAAACAAATTAGAGTGGAAAACTATACAGTATTTTGGTTTAGAAGGGACCTGCGCGTCGAAGACAATGCAGGACTTTATCACGCCCTTACCAGTGGTCAAAAAGTACTCCCCCTCTTTATTTTTGATACTGAAATCATTCACAAGCTGCCTTCGAAGGATGCTCGAATAGAAATGATTCATGCGGCCTTGAGGAACATAACTGATGCTATGAAGGGGAACAGATGTAACGTTGGAATGTATCTGGGACAACCCAAGGCCGTTTTTGAATCTCTTTTAAAAAAGGTCAATATTGCTAAAGTCGTTACAAATCACGACTATGAACCTTATGCAACAGAACGTGACACAGCAATAGGCGAATTCCTAAAAAATAATGGAGTAGTATTTGAAACCCACAAAGACCAAGTCATCTTTGAAAAAAGCGAGGTAGTCAAAGACGATGGAACACCCTACAAAGTGTATACTCCTTATTCACGTAAGTGGTTAAAACGCTTTGGAGAAGAAGGGATCTCCCACTACCCCTCTGAAGATCATTTAAATCAACTGGCTACTGTTGAACAACCACAACTTAGTCTGGAGGATTTGGGCTTTGAGCCTTCAGAAGTTCCCCAACCCAAGTATACCTTTAATGCAACAATTGTCAAAGAATACGAGGCAACTAGGAATTTTCCAGCAGTAGATAAAACCTCTAGAACAGGAGCGCATTTGCGGTTTGGAACCATCAGTGTGCGTAAAATGGTCGCTGACTCTGCCAAGGCAGAAAATCCAATCTTTTTAAAAGAATTGATCTGGCGTGAATTCTTCATGCAAATTTTATGGCATTTCCCTCATACGCCACAAAGTAGTTTTAAACCCCAATACGAACGTATAGAATGGCGCAATAACGAAGAAGAGTTTAAGCGCTGGTGCGAAGGCAGAACAGGTTACCCTTTTGTTGATGCAGGTATGCGCGAGCTAAATGCCACTGGCTTTATGCACAATCGTGTGCGAATGTTGGTGGGAAGTTTCTTGTGTAAACACCTTTTAATTGACTGGCGATGGGGAGAAGCGTATTTCGCAGAAAAATTATTGGATTACGAAATGTCGAGCAATGTAGGAAATTGGCAATGGGTTGCAGGTTGCGGCGTTGATGCTGCGCCCTACTTCCGTATTTTTAATCCCATTGATCAAATCAAAAAATTTGACAAACAACACGAATACATCCAGAAATGGGTCCCAGATTATCAAGAATTTACCTACCCAAAACCCATTGTTGAGCACAAGTTTGCCCGCGAACGCTGTCTAGCCACTTATAAAGCTGCGCTAAATGCCTAAGGGGGTAAAGAAATCAAACCTTCCCGAAAAAATATGTTTGTGCTGTAACCGCCCTTTTAGCTGGCGAAAAAAATGGGAAAGGGACTGGGAAGATGTAAAATATTGTAGCAAAAGATGCAGAAACGAAAAGGAAAAGCCCTCATTTGGCTAAGAAATGATTTGCGCATTAAAGACCAAGCGTCTTTCTATCATGCCACCCACAAGCACGAAACGGTTATTGCTTTCTATAGCTTTGATCCCTTACACTATAGCGAAACAGAATGGGGGTTTAAAAAAACTGAAGCGTTTAGAGCACAGTTTCTACTTGAAACACTTGCACAGTTGCAGGAGGATCTCAAAAACCACAACATTAGTTTGGTGACTAGTAAAGAAGATCCCTCAAAGGGAATTCAAGAGCTAATCAAAGACCATGCGATTACAAACCTCTACTGGCAAGAAGAATGGACAAAGGAAGAAAGAGATCGAGAAAGAGAAGTTCGCGCTGTACTCTCAGAAAATATTTCTGTGCATACCTACTACGATCAATTTCTATTTCATCCAGAAGATGTGCCCATGGAAATTGACCAATTACCCGAGGTCTTTACCGTCTTTCGTAAGAAATGTGAAAAATACAGTAAAATACGCAGCACTTTTTCAGATGTTGCCGTTATGCCACAAAGTAATCTTTTAACCCAGGTAGCTGAACTTCCTCGTTTACAAGATTTAGGTCTCACTACTCCAGTCGCTCACCCTAATACAGCTTTTCCCTTTAAAGGAGGGAGTAAAGGGGCAGAATTGCGCATGGAACATTATTTCTGGGATACCGAAAAACTCTCCTTTTACAAACAAACCCGCAACGGATTAGTGGGGTTAGACTACAGCTCAAAATTCTCTGCTTGGCTAGCAAACGGTGCTATCTCTGCGCGACAGATTTATTGGGAGGTGAAAGAATATGAGGCACAAGTGCAAAAGAATCAATCGACTTACTGGCTTATTTTTGAACTAATCTGGCGCGATTATTTTAAGTATATTTCACTCAAACATCAAGACCGTATTTTTCATTTGGGAGGCATTTTACAGAAAGATTATCACTGGAAAAATAATCCCAAAACCATTCAAGCATGGATCGATGGGGAAACACGAGAACCCTTTGTCAATGCCAATATGATTGAATTGCAAAAGACGGGATGGATGAGTAATCGCGGACGTCAAAATGTAGCCTCTTACTTTGCCAAAGACCTTCTTTTGGATTGGCGCATTGGTGCAGCCTATTTTGAAGCTCAATTAATCGACTACGATGTGCACAGTAACTATGGCAACTGGATGTATGTTGCTGGCGTAGGAAATGATCCTAGAGACCGTAAATTCAACGTTCGTATGCAAGCAGAGCGCTATGACGAAAACGGAAAATTTCAACGCCTGTGGAATCAAAAAAGTCTTTTCGAATGAAACTACGGCTAATTTTAGGGGACCAACTCAACTTGCAGCATCCGTGGTTTGAGGTGGTGGATCAAGAAGTGACTTATATCTTGATGGAAATGCGACAAGAGACTGATTACGCTCCGCATCATATTCAAAAGATCGTGGGTTTTTTTGGCGCAATGCGCCACTTCGCTCAGGCACTCAAACGACAAGGACATCAAGTGATTTATATAAAACTGGATGATGCCGAAAACCAACAGTCACTCACAGCTAATTTGACTACTGTGATTGCACAACAGCAAATCACTTCTTTTGAATATCAAGCTCCAGACGAATATCGTCTAGATCAGCAACTAAAAAGCTTTTGTGAAGGAATTAATTTACCCACGGCCATGGTTGACAGTGGCCATTTTATGACTAGTCGAGAAGAATTATCGCAGTTTTTTGAAGGAAAAAAACAATTGATTCTTGAATTCTTTTACCGCAATATGCGCAAGCAATTCAACCTTTTAATGCAGCAAGGACAACCCGAAGGAGGGCAGTGGAATTTTGATAAAAATAATCGCAAAAAATGGAAAGGAAGTCCGGCAATTCCTGTTGCTTATATCCCAAAGACAGAAGATCTCGTCTCGCTCGAGCAACTCATTCACAACGCTGGTGTAAAGACAATTGGCTCCCTAGATGTAGATAATTTTCTTTTCCCCTTTAGTCGGGAAGAGGCCTTAGCACAGCTCACCTATTTCTGCGAGCATTTATTAGTGCATTTTGGAGATTATCAGGATGCTTTACACACCGAAGAAATCAATCTCTTCCATTCTAGAATATCTTTTGCACTCAATGTTAAAATGATAAGCCCCCTAGAAGTAGTCGAAGCAGTAATCGCCTATTATCGACAACATGAAGATGAAATAGAACTAGCACAAGTAGAAGGATTTGTGCGACAAATCATTGGGTGGAGAGAATATATGCGCGGGATTTACTGGAAAGAAATGCCCGCTTATGCGGAAATGAATGCTTTAGATAATCAGAACCCGCTTCCAGATTTTTACTGGACTGCAAAGACAAAGATGAACTGCCTTCACCACAGCATTCAAAACTCTTTAGATAATGCTTATGCACATCACATTCAACGCTTGATGATCACAGGGAACTTTGCCCTATTAGCACAGGTACATCCAGATGCCGTAGATCAATGGTATTTGGGTATCTATGCCGATGCGATTGAGTGGGTGCAAATTACCAATACGCGCGGAATGAGCCAGTGGGCAGACGGGGGAATAGTCGCCACAAAACCCTATGTTTCTGCTGCTTCATATATCAATAAAATGAGTAATTACTGCGAGAGCTGTGCTTATGATAAAAAGAAACGTTTGGGAGAAGACGCCTGCCCATTCAATAGTCTCTATTGGAATTTCCTCGACGATAAAAAGCAGTATTTCGCCAACAATAATCGCATGGCCATGATGTTGCGATTACTAGAGAAAATTCCTCCGCAAGAGTTAGCAGAAATCAAAACCCGTGCAGGAGCCATATTAAGTAATCCAGATGCTTATTAATAAGATTCCAACAGCAGTGGTTTGGTTAAAACGCGATTTACGCTTAAGAGATCATGCGGCATTATATTGGGCGCATCAAAATCATAAGCAGGTTCTTTTGCTTTACGTCGCAGAGCCTTCCTTAAGAGAAGAGGCCCATAGTAGCAAGCGTCACCTAGACTTTATCAAACAATCTTTGGTTGATTTGAATCAACAATTAAAAGCGTTTAATACTGCTGTTTTAACTGTGATAGGAGAAGTAATTGATGTCTTGAACCAACTCAAACAGCTTCTAGTCATAGAGGGAGTTTATTCGCACCAAGAAACAGGTATTGGTATAACTTATCAAAGAGATTGCAATGTTGCAGAATGGTGTCAAGAATATAATATTCCATGGACTGAAAAAAGGCAACAAGGTGTTTTTCGCGGCATGCGAAACAGAAAAAACTGGATTCAACAGTGGACTCAATTGATGAATAAAGCGCAATATCCTGTTCCCTCTAAAAAGGGTTTTATACACCAAAAAGGGATCGACACCTTGAGCACTTATTTTGTGTCATTAGATTGCGTAACAACCCCAATAAAAGGGATACAACCAGGAGGTGAAAAAGCAGCCCACCGCTACTTAGATTCGTTTTTTGAAGGGCGCTATCAAAACTATCAAACGCATATTTCAAAACCAGACCTTGCCCGAAAAAGCTGTAGTCGCCTCTCCCCCTATATCGCCTATGGCAATCTTTCCATGCGACAGGTTTTACAGCGTACTGAATCAGAAAAGGAAGCAGGTAAAAAAGGTTTTGGAATTCGCGCCTTTGAGTCACGCCTGCGTTGGCAGGCCCATTTTATTCAAAAGTTTGAAATGGAATGCCGCATGGAGTTTGAGAGTATTAATCGTGGATATCACCTGCTCAAGAAACCGTTGAACCCAAACTACATAAAGGCATGGGAAGAAGGCAAAACTGGCGTCCCCATGGTTGACGCCGCCATACGCTGTTTGGTTGCGACAGGCTATTTGAATTTTAGAATGCGCGCATTAGTAGTTTCATTTTTTGTGCATCAATTATGGCAACCCTGGCAAGCTTGTTCGGCTTTTTTAGCCAGACAGTTCTTAGATTTCGAACCGGGTATTCATTTTCCACAATTACAGATGCAAGCTGGTGAAACAGGAATCAATACCCTACGCATATACAATCCAGTAAAAAATGGACAAGAGCACGACCCAAAAGGACATTTCACCCTACAATGGCTTCCAGAATTAAAAAATCTTCCCGCTGCACTGGTCCACACCCCCTGGGAAATTACCTCTTTTGAAGAAGGACTTTATGATTTTAAATTAGGTAGAAACTATCCTAAACCAATCGTCGATCTAGACAAAAGCAGAAATCATGCCTCTGATATATTGTGGAACTTACAGAAGAATTCTCATGTATATCATGAAAGCAAACGCATTTTACAACGACACACCTTACCCAACAGAAAAAGCATACAATGAAGAAGAAGAAGAAGTTTGACCTTAATGAAGAACAAGTCGATCGCATTATTGAAATGGCCTGGGAAGACCGCACTCCCTTTGATGCCATCACAGATCAATTTGGCTTAAAAGAGCAAGATGTGATTGAATTAATGCGCAAAGAAATGAAACGCTCAAGTTTTAATTTGTGGCGTGCACGGGTGCAAGGAAGAAATACGAAACACCGCAAAAACCGTGGGGAAGATGTAGATCGTTTTAGATGCTCTAGACAACGCGGGATTAGCAATAACAAAGTGTCTAAACGATAATTTTCGTAATTTAGAGCAAAAGCCCTGAATATGAAAAAAAATAAAACCCAAAAAACAAGTGAAAATGTCGAGTGGTTTTTAACCTCCATAAGTGAAGACGAAAAACGTTTAGATAGTCTTAAGCTTCTCGATATTATGCAAGACATTACCCAAGCACCTCCCACCATGTGGGGTACCAGTATAGTTGGCTTTGGAGAATATCATTACAAATACAAAAGTGGTCGAGAAGGCGATTGGTTTCTCACTGGTTTTGCCCCCAGAAAGCAAGCGTTAACCTTGTATTTAATGTGCGATCTCTCGCATGATGGGTTGAACTTCGATGGACTCGGGAAACACAAAAAAGGGAAAGGTTGTCTCTACATTAGACGCTTGAGTGATATTGACCTTACGGTGCTGAAAAAACTGATTGTTGATTCCATAGAGATCATCAAAAAGAAATACAATTAATGAGGTTATTTTTGCATTAACGTTACCCCCATTCCAATGCTCAATGCTTTTTGACGGATCCACGCAGAATGACTGGCACTTCTTGCATAAACCGATTTACCAAACACCCCTGCAGAAAACCAAAGATTATCAACGCCTAAATCTTCGATCCATTCAATAGAAACAAAGAAATCGTCTTCAACAAAAATATCATAGGGTAATAAATCAACAGTAATAGTTTGAGGTTCATTGGGCAAGGAAATGTAAACAGGCTTTTCTAAAATATTATCTCCCGGAAGACCTTCAACTTCATTATATACATTGAATCGAAGAACTACATCTTGAATATTATTTTCTGCTATCGATAACCAAAATTTCTTGAGTAGCGTTGGAGTACCTTTTTTAATACGTACAAATTGGGCAATCTCATTTCCCAAATGATTAGATGTAAAACCTGCAGTGATTAACTTAGAAGCTGTTTTGTTTCCGACAGATATTGACTTCCACTGCGTATTGGTGACAACAACTTCTTTTAAAGCAGTAACCTTAGGGTGTAATTTAAGGCTAAGCAGCTTTTCACTACCCTTATCCAAAACGATGGACCTTTCCGCTGTCGTAAAGCCCACCATAGAAAAAAGAATGGTTGAATCCAATAGATGATTGGGGATTTCAAGTTGATAATACCCTTGCTCATCGGTGACGGTACCTACACCTTCCCCGGGAATACCAATATTAACATAGGGTAAGGGAGTATCTAATTCAGCATCATGGATTTGACCAAAAACAAATTGCTGCGCCTGCAGATTTAAGCCCATTAGCAGCAAGCAGAGTAGTGTAGGTTTCATGCAATAAGATTGGGGTTACATTTTTTTAGACACGTTGGATCTTCGCACCAATTTTCTGGAGACGCTCTACGATATGTTCATAGCCTCGATCGATTTGTTCAATATTATGTATGGTGCTCGTACCGTTGGCAGATAGTGCAGCAATTAGCAAGGATACCCCCGCACGAATGTCTGGAGAGGTTAATGTGGCTGCCTTCAATTGAGACGTAAAGTCGTGACCAATGATAGATGCTCTATGCGGGTCACATAAAATAATTTTAGCACCCATATCAATAAGTTTATCCACAAAGAACAGACGGCTTTCAAACATTTTTTGATGAATAAGGACACTTCCTCTAGCTTGAGTAGCCACAACCAAAACAATGCTTAAAAGGTCGGGAGTAAAACCGGGCCAAGGAGCATCTGATACGGTCAAAATTGAGCCGTCGATATAATGTTGAATTTCATACCCATCTGTGTGGGCAGGAATAAAAATATCATCCCCTTTTTGTTCAACTGTAAGGCCTAATTTTCTGAAAACAGATGGAATTTGACCTAAAAACTCCCATCGAACATTTTTGATGGTCAATTCGCTTTTTGTCATGGCGGCAAGACCAATCCAACTGCCAATTTCAACCATATCGGGTAAAACACGATGGCTAGTTCCGCCAAAGCATCTACCCCTTCTATGGTTAAAAGGTTAGAACCAACACCTTCTATCTTAGCTCCCATGCGATTCAACATAGCACATAGCTGTTGCAAATAGGGCTCACAAGCAGCATTGTAAATTGTTGTTTTACCTTTCGCTAAGACTGCTGCCATAAGGATATTTGCCGTACCCGTAACAGAGGCTTCATCCAATAACATATCCGTACCGATAAGCGATTTTGCTTCAACAGAATAAAAATAATCTTCACGATTGTAGTTGAATTTAGCGCCAAGTTTAATGAGACCTTCAAAATGAGTGTCGAGGCGTCTACGACCAATTTTGTCCCCTCCTGGACGCGGAATACTTCCAAGGCCAAAACGGCCTAAGAGCGGTCCAACCAACATAATTGAACCACGTAACCCCCTTCCATCTACTTTGTATTGATCTGAATGTAAATAATTTAAATTTACTTCATCTGCTTGGAAGCGATATTTACCAGGCCCAAGTTGGGTAACCTTTACCCCCAAATTAATGAGTAGTTGAATGAGTTTATTGACATCAATAATGTCTGGAACGTTTTCAATGGTAATCTCTTCTGGAGTTAGTAAAACGGCACATAAAATTTGTAGTACTTCATTTTTTGCCCCTTGCGGGGTAATTTCTCCCTTGAGTTGGTGACCACCTTCAATAATAAATGTACCCATAAAAAAGCTTAATATCGTTTACGGTTATTTCTGTTTTTCCGTGATTTAGTTTTACCATTACTTTTTGGTCCATTGCCATTTTTAGATTTCATGCGCAATAAATCTTGAGTAGAAGTCAAAGGAAGTAATTCTTCTTTTACTTTGAGCTTCCCACCAGAAAACTCATCTAAATGATTGAAAATAACCTGATCATCCACGGTGTCTTTATTCCAATTTAAAAAACACTTTTTCATATGATTTGCGATATTAAAAACCAAGGCATCTTTCATTTCACCCTCTTCCCAACCCAAAGCGACATCAATCATGCTTTTAATGTTGTTTCCATAAAAACGATATTTAGGAAAGTTTTGTGGATAAGCTAGCGGTTCTGGTCGTTTATCAAAAACCTCTTTTTGCGGTTGCTCATAGGGCGAATCTACGTCCAATTCAAAGTTGGACATAATAAACAATTGATCCCAGAGTTTATGCTGAAAATCAGGCACATCGCGTAAATGTGGATTTAAATTCCCCATTACACCAATAATAGCTTTTGCTTTTTTATTGCGTTCAACTCTATCAGTAGTAGCGATCATTTGATCGACCATGATATGCATATGACGACCATATTCAGGTATGATTAACGGTTTCCTTTCGGAATTATATTGGAGTGCTTCCATGAAATGGATTGAAAATTATTGTGAAATATACTGTAAATGTACTCTTTTTAACAAAGAACCAAAAACTAGAGTGTAATTACTCCTTTTATCGTTTTTACTTTTTTATAAATCGAAATTATTTCAGCTGGGTTTTGCATGGTGACAAGAACCGAAAGGCTTAAAAATGTATTTTTAGAAGACTTCTTACGGCTGTAGGTAGCATCTGTCGAAACAAACAAATCAGTTAAATTCTTTTCCTCTACTTCGCCGATGCGTAAAATAAATTTAAACATATATTTTCCTGGCCATTCCTGAGAAATCTCTAGTTGTTCGTGAAATCGTGAATAAAATTCTTCTGGATTTTCTTTTGGGAGCATTTGCTATGCTATTTTTACACAAATATAGATGAAAAGGAATAGTATCAATTGAAAGTCAAAAAGAAAATTGTCCTCTCTGGTGGTCCGGGAAGTGGTAAAACTACGTTGATTAATTTATTAAAGAAACGTGGATTCCATTGTTTTGACGAGATTTCTCGCGGTTTCATTGAAAAAGGGAAAAAAGAGGGTGTCCAAAATGTTTTCAACAACAACCCCCTTGATTTTAGCCACTCCCTTTGGGAGGGTAGAAAAGCAGACTATTTCACCGCGGATACCATTTTATTTAATTCAGAAGAACTCCCTTGGGTCTTTTTTGACCGAGGCTTGCCCGATGTTACTGCCTATTTAAATCATAAAGGAATTGAAAAAAAGACTGGGAGAAAGCGTTAAAAATCTACCACTATCATTTGATTTTTTTGATTGCGCCAGAGAAAAGCATTTACACGACAGATGACCAGCGAATGGAGAGTTTTGAGGAAGCTATGGTACTTCACCAAAAGTTAAAAGACACCTACCAAGGTTTAGGAAAAATTATTGAAGTACCTTTCCTAAGTCCAGACAAACGCCTAGACTTTATTTTGACGCATTGCCATGAATAAACTATACGACCTTTTATTCAAACATTGGAAAGCAAAGGAATTTCGCCCAGAGCAGTACAATATTTGTTCTTCCATTTTAACAAAACAAGACACCCTAGCACTTTTACCTACTGGTGGGGGAAAGTCGCTCTGTTACCAATTGCCATCGCTTCTATTTGATGGCCCAACCTTGGTTATTTCTCCCCTTATTGCCTTAATGCAAGATCAAGTAGCACAGGCCAATGCAAAAGGAATTAAAAGTATGGCGTTCAATGCATCTCAATCCTTAGACAAACAACTTGACAATGCTCGCTTTGGAAAATATAAACTTCTGTATTGCTCACCAGAGAAAGTTCAAAATCCCCTCTTTTTGGCCCGATTAGATCAGCTCAATATTTGTTGTATTGCCGTCGATGAAGCCCATTGTATTTCTCAATGGGGAAGTGATTTTAGGCCTGCTTTTAGTAGAATCAAAGTGCTACGAGAACAACTGCCAGAAGTACCCATTATTGCCCTAACTGCCACGGCAACTTCGGCTGTTTTGGAAGACATTATAACACAACTCAAATTAAACGATCCCAAAATATTCAAAACCTCTTTTGCGCGAAAGAACATTGCACTAAAAATAGAAAAATCCCAAGATAAATATGGAGAAATCTTACGTGCTTTGAGTCTAACCCTTGCGCCTGCTATTGTATACTGTAGCAGTCGAAGAGAAACAGAACAAATCGATCAACTACTCAACGCAAACGGCATTGATGCAACCTATTTCCATGGAGGACTTACGCCTTCTCAAAAGCAAGATAAGCTTTTGGAATGGCAAAATGAGCGTACCCAAGTAATGGCAGCAACCAATGCATTTGGGATGGGAATAGATAAAGGAAATGTGGGATTAATCATTCATCTTACACCTCCTGCTAGCCTAGAACACTATTACCAAGAAATTGGACGAGCGGGTAGAAACGGTGAAAAAGCGAAAAGCAATTGTTTTCTTTGGGCCAGGTGATGAACAGCGGCTAGTGCAACAATACCTTGGACAACTACCAACGACTGAATTCATACAGAACTGTTATAAATCGCTTTGTAATTATCTTGAGATTGGCCACGGAGAAGGAATAGAGCAAGAATGGCATCTTTCTTTTCAAGATTTTTGTGCAACTTATCAGTATCCTCCTAAAAAAGTGGATGCCTGTTTAAGCTTACTTGATCAAGGCAGCATTTTTCATCGAATGAATACCAACAAACAAAACGCTAGCTGTCATTTACGCTGCTCTCCATCTCAATTCAAATTGGAATTGGAAAAAGCCCCCAGCTCGCATTCAACTATTTTACAACTGCTCGGTAGAGCCTATGCTGGAATATTTAAACATGAAGTCAATATTGATCTAGATCTTATAGTACGGAAAAGCAAGCTTCCATTTGGTGTACTAATTGAGATTTTGGAACATTATAAACAGCAAGGGATTCTTTCATTTAATTATGCAATGACAGATATTCACCTTATTGGAATTACTGCAAGAGATGACCAATACACCCTACGAGAACTATTGCGAAACACCCAATCAATTTATGCAGCAAAAAAAGAAAGATTAACCCGGATGCTTGATTTTATTCAAGCGGAAGACCAGTGCAAACAGAAAGATTTACTGACTTACTTTGGTGAGTCGGTAACTGAAAGCTGTGGTCAATGCAGTGCAGCAGAATGTCGTTCAAACGATGAAAAAACACCTCTCGCGACAATTACGGCACAAATCATGGAATATGTTGAACGAGAGCCGCTAGCGACTCATCAGCTTAAATTATCTTTGCCACATCTTTCTATGGAAGAATTGGCAGAAGGATTAGAATGGCTTATGAAACAGCAAAAAATCAAAAAAAATGCATTAGCGCAAATCACAAAAGTATGAGTTTAAAAATTGTTTTCTTAGGGACTCCCGACTTTGCCGTATCGGTTTTAGCTACTGTACACTCATCCAAGCATAATATTGTTGGTGTAGTCACCAATATCGATAAACCGGCAGGTCGAGGAAAACGCATAAACGAATCTGCCGTAAAAAAATATGCGCTTGCAAACAAACTTCCACTCTTACAGCCCGAGAAGCTTAAAGGAGATGACTTCATTCACGCACTAAAGGCATGCAACGCTGATGTATTTATTGTGGTCGCTTTCCGCATGTTACCAAAAGAGGTTTGGTCTATTCCCCCAAAAGGGACATTCAATCTTCATGCATCTCTTCTTCCAAACTACCGAGGTGCGGCTCCCATTAACTGGGCAATTATCAATCAGGAAACAAGAACAGGTTTAACGACCTTTATGATCGATGAAAAAATTGATACTGGAAATCTTCTTTTGCAAACCACTATTCCAATTGATGAAAGAGAAACAGCGGGGAGCTTACACGATTCTCTAGCTTCTTTGGGTGGTGTACTAGTGGTACAAACCTTAGATGAGCTAGAAAAAGGAATCACTCCCACACCACAAATAACCGATGGAACAGAAAAAGATGCACCAAAATTAAATAAGGCAAATACCCGAATTGACTGGTCCAAGAGCTTGAAAGAAATCGACGCCCTGATAAGAGGGCTCTCTCCCTACCCGGTGGCGTGGACGGAATTAGGACAGGGAGAAAAAGATCTTCCCATGAAAATTTACGCCAGTGAGATTGAACGATGTAAACACAATTTTCCTTCTAATCGATTAATTGTGGAAGGTAAACAACTTAAAGTAGCGCATAAAGAAGGTTTCCTTTGTATCAAAGAAGTACAACTCCCCAACAAAAGGCGAATGCAAACCACCGATTTACTCAATGGTTTCAAGGTTTCGGCCACTGCATTGGTGAAATAATCCTATTTTATAAACAATCCGTCAGATTTATTAACAATAAACAGGATTTCTAGCTCAAATCCTTTGTTCTTCGGGCAAAGCGTATATATTTGTGTAAGTCTAAAAGTTAATTTAAAAATAAAATTATGAACAAAACAGAATTAATCGACGCAATGGCTGCTGATTCCGGAATTTCTAAAGCTGCTGCAAAAAAAGCATTAGAGTCTTTTTTAGGAAATGTTGGAAAATCACTTAAAGGCGGTGGACGTGTTTCTCTAGTAGGATTTGGTTCTTGGTCAGTTTCTAAGCGATCTGCACGTGACGGTAGAAATCCACGTACCGGAGAAACAATCAAGATTGCTGCAAAAAATGTTGTAAAATTTAAAGCTGGAGCTGAATTATCAAATTCAGTAAACTAGTTTTCTGAGCACACAGATAAAAATCTCCTTCGGGAGATTTTTTTTTGCCTAATTTTGAGGTATGAATAAAAAACTGCATCAAGGCGACTTGCTGATTGCCGATCCATCCATCATTGGGGATGCTTCCTTTCATCGTGCGGTTGTCCTAATTACTGCCATTAACGATCATGCCCCCATGGGGCTGATTCTCAATAAACGCTTAGATTTTAGTTTGGGAGAAGTTATCCCAGAAATCAACCAAAGCATTCCCTTGTATTTTGGGGGGCCAGTAGACCCAGATAATCTTTTCTTCATCCACAATATTCCCAATTTAACAGAGGATAGCATTTTAGTAAGCCCTAACTTATATTTTGGTGGCAATACTGAGCAAGTTTTTGAAGCAATTGAAAAAGGTATTTTAAATAATTTAAATAGCCGATTTTTCTTAGGCTATAGTGGCTGGTCAAAGGGACAGTTAGCGCATGAAATAGCCCTCAATAGCTGGTTTACATCAACCAACATATTTGAAGAGAAGATTGTTTCTTGTTCGTCTACAACACTATGGAAAGATCTACTTCTATCCAAGGGAGGAGAATATCGTTTGTGGGCTAACACACCCAATAATCCGGCACACAATTAATTAGGCTAATTTATTGAGGAGAAGTGAAAAAATAAGCTGTGTTTTTTCACTTTTAAATTTCTTTTTTCTGTATTGACGAACACTTCTTATTCCCTCTACCCCCTCAAGAATAAACAATTCATCTGCTTTTTGAATGGCAAAGGGAGAAATTTCCTCCTCGACAAATTCGAAGTTTTCATTTTCAGACAAAAGTGCTATAAGAAGATTACGGTAAACGGTTTTTCGGCAACCCGAAGAAATTGTCGGTGTAGAAATTGTATTATCTTTCACTAAAAAAAGTGCTCCCCTAAGTGATTCGACCAATTGTTTATCTTCATTTAAAATAATTCCATCCGATAGGTGATTCTCATGCACATATACCCATGCCATGTTTCTCCATTGTGCATGTACACTCTCCAGAGAGGAGTACAATCCTTTGGTAAGATAATGATCCTTATATAAATCGATAGGGTAGGGATCGTGTTTAAACGAAAAAAAAATCACTAGAATTTTCTGCCGTAATGGAAAATAAGCTGGGTGGAATAGGTTTTTCTGCTGTAGGTTTTGTGGATGCGACCACATGTAATTTCACAAGTCCTCTATATGCTTCATTTTCATTTATCGCACAATATTCTAGCAATTGTTTTTCTAAATATTGAAGTGTAAATGTTAAAGGAATATCCATGCGTAAAATACGCATTGAGGCCATTAGCCTAAGGTAATGCTCTTCCCAGAAAAGTAAGTTTCCGTTATAAACACGAATGGTTTCAGTGAGTACATTTTGCTCCATAAAAGCCGAGAGAATCGAAGAAGGAACGTCTTGATAAGAAGCATAGTGCTTCGCTTGAAATGAATACATAAGGCTAGGCAGCTCCGAGGACTTGCTTTAAGCTATCAACAAGGTTTTCCCAAAGCATCTTTGCTTCTTCCAATTCGTCTTCATCGGAGAAGTCTGAAATAATTAAAGAAACATCTTTGGTGATTTCATCCACTTGAATTTGAAATTCAAAAAAATAATCATCTTGATCATCTTCCCCTGTTATCCAACGGTAACGAACTCTCTCATTGGTTTTTTCTTTATCAGCTTGGCGTATTCTTCTGTATCGTCCCATATAAAGGTAAAATCCTCACCTCTTGAATTTACGTTGTCTGCAAACCACTCTGACAAACCAGACGGGGTAGACAAATATTGAAAAAGTAGCTGTGGAGAAGCGTGAAAATTGATTTCTAGCGTAAAGGGAACTTTAGCAGACATAGTGTTTTTGTTAAGAGTGCCAATATATTGAAAAATTAGAAACAACCTAAAACAAATTGACTTTTTTTAAGGGTTAATTAATAACGATTCTAAGCATTTTTTTTATATTTGCAACCGTTGAAATGGCGAGGTAGCTCAGCTGGTTAGAGCGTCGGATTCATAACCCGGAGGTCGGGGGATCGTGCCCCCTCTCGCTACAAGAAAACACCTACACCGTAGGTGTTTTTTTGCTTTGAGGTTTAAACTAATTTATGGCCCAATAAAGCGATTTCTGCTAATTTCGTAGCATTACAAACGTTTAATCAAACTAATCGTTTGTGTTCAACAAGTTTTGATGACAGCTAGCCTGAAATTTGCCTTCGATAAACGAATGCAAAAAATCAATTCTACAATACCAAAAAAGCTTGATGCCAAGCCGAGAATATTAATTTGGCTCTGTCAAGTTTTGACAGCTCGCCTCCTCGTGTTGAAGTCAGTATATCAAAGGCGATATCTTCCAACACACTTTGATGATCTAAATCAACAACCTTTCCTAAAGCAAAAACGATGTTGAGGCTGTTCAATTGCCCTTGAACTTCTAACAGTTGCGCTTGAGATAAATTTTCATTGTGTAAATCAAAAAATAAATCATTTAAATGAACATAATCCAAGAGGAGTAAATCAATAATATAAGATTTCTCCTCACGCTCTTTTTCGTTCATCAAATCCCATTCATAAAAGGAGAAAAAAAGTTACTAGCTGACATATAATATCAAATCTAGTATATTTAAATATATTTATACATAGTTAGGTGAATTAAATGCCAAAAAAAGGCAGAAAATTTCCTTACATAAATCTCAATTTGTTGAGTTTTCCACGAAAAAAAATTAAATTTGAGAGCCAAGACCTCTTAATAAAAATGAATGATTTTAATCAGATTTCCCATCTCTTCGGGAACGAAATAAGAAAGCGTAGAATAGAAGCGGGCTACAAAAGCTATGAGCAGTTTGCCGAGGATCATGATATCAGTAGGATACAATACTGGAAGATGGAAAACGGAAATAACTTTACGCTCAAAAGCTTATTAAAAGTTTTGGACGGACTAAATATAGATTTCAATGATTTCATCAAAAGTCCTAGTTTGTTGAATCATGTTGAAAGTGAATCTGCCAAACGATTAAGACAAATAATCGATCATTTTAAGCTTTCAAAAAAGAATTTTCTATTACAATAGGATACAAAAATACCACATTATTGAATAACGTACTTTCTGGTCGAAACAAACTATCCCCTACACTAACCAAAAAATCGTCGCAAAATATCCTCAAATAAATTCTACATGGATAAAAACGGGGAAAGGAAATATGCTCGATTAGCTGCCAAGATCCTCAGTTTTGCATTAACAGAGTAAGCAAATCGATTGCTGAGTTACTTATCTAGGTCCCCGGTCCATATATACCAACGACGCCTTTTTCTTTTAAAAAAGTATGATCTTGTGGTGGAACAACACCGCCGACCATTACACAAATATCGCCTCGGCCATATGCATGTAAAGCATCTATTACGGCAGGTACGAGGGTGTTGTGTCCAGCCGCTAAGGATGAAATCCCTAAAACATGAACATCGTTTTCTACAGCTTGTTTAGCAACCTCCTCAGGGGTTTGAAATAAAGGGCTGATGTCGACATCAAAGCCAATATCGGCATAACTAGTCGCAACAACTTTAGCACCACGGTCGTAGCCATCTTGCCCCATTTTTGGAATCATAATTCTTGGGCGACGACCATTTCGATGCGCAAATTGATCGCTCATTTCTTTCGCTCGTAAAAAATGGTTGTCCTGATTCATTTCCTTGGCATATACGCCTGTAAAAGTTTGGATTGCTGGCTTATATCGATCAAACCCTTTTTCTAGTGCAAAAGATATCTCTCCTAAACTTGCCCTTGATCGAGCAGCATTTATGGTTAAATTTAACATATTCTCCTCACATTGTTCTCCGGAGTTTAGTTTCGTTGCTGCTTTGGTCAATGCGGTTAATGCTTGGTTAACTAAAGTACTATTTCTTTGCGCTTTCACCGTTGCTAAACGCTTTTTTTGTTGTGCTAACACTTTGTCGTTATCTATTTGCAAAATAGAAAGTGGTTCTTCTTCCGCCAGCTGAAAACGATTAACGCCTACAATTACATCCTTACCGCCATCAATATGTGCCTGCTTTTTAGCGGCTGCTTCTTCGATACGTATTTTTGGAACCCCTGCCTCAATGGCTTTCGTCATCCCACCCATCTCTTCTATTTCTTCCATAAGCTGCCAAGCCTTATCCATTAATTGGTCGGTCAAATCTTCTACAAAATAACTTCCTGCCCATGGATCAACCACACGGGTTAGCTGTGTTTCGTGTTGTAAATACAGTTGTGTATTTCGTGCTATTTGCGCCGAAAAATCTGTGGGGAGTGCAATTGCTTCATCCAGTGCATTTGTATGTAAACTCTGAGTGCCCCCAAGAACGGCAGACATCGCCTCGATGGTTGTACGAGCAACGTTATTAAACGGATCCTGTGCGGTAAGTGACCATCCACTAGTTTGACAATGGGTCCGCAAAGCCATGGATTTTGGGTTTTTAGGATTGAATTGTTTCACCAACTTCGCCCACAAGACTCGAGCGGCACGAAGTTTTGCTATTTCCATAAAATGATTCATTCCTATGCCCCAAAAAAAAGACAAACGTGGAGCAAAATCATCGATGCATAAACCTGCATTGATTCCCGTTCGGAGATATTCTAGTCCATTGGCTAGGGTGTAGGCCAATTCGATATCTGCGGAGGCACCCGCCTCTTGCATATGATAACCAGAAATGCTGATACTATTGAACTTAGGCATATGTGTGGCCATGTAGGAAAAAACATGAGATACGATTTGCATGGAAGCCTTTGGTGGATAAATAAACGTATTGCGCACCATAAATTCCTTTAAAATATCATTTTGTATGGTTCCTGCTAAATCGGCTTTATCGACTCCCTGCTCTTCTGCAGCTACAATATAAAAAGCCAAAATGGGCAAGACAGCTCCATTCATTGTCATCGAGACAGACATTTTATCAAGTGGGATATTGTCGAAAAGACGCTTCATATCTTCGACTGTATCTATCGCCACACCTGCTTTTCCTACATCACCTTTGACGCGAGGATGATCACTGTCATACCCTCTGTGCGTTGGCAAATCAAAAGCCACAGAGAGCCCTTTTTGCCCCTCGGCAAGATTGCGTAAATAAAACGCATTGCTATCTTCTGCAGAAGAAAATCCTGCATATTGACGAATTGTCCACGGACGCTGTACATACATGCTCGTATATGGCCCACGGATGAATGGAGGTTTTCCAGCACCATAAAGCTGGTGGGGTTTCTCAAAGGCAGGGAGTTGTTGCTTAAACAAAATTCCCTCTGGTGTGCGATAAGCATTATCATCTATTTGCTTAGTTGGAGAAACTTCGTGAATTGCTAAATGATTAAATGTTTTTTTAATGCTCATCTTCACTGCTTAAATAAATGGTTTTTATAGGAGTAAAAGATCCGCTTGAATTGATAGACGGCTGTTTATCCGTTTTTACTTGCGCACTCAATCCAGATTCTGATACATATTTATTTGTACCCACCAATAGCCGTTCACCTAAAGTAAAACGCATTTGTTCTGCCACCCTTACTTCCTCAATTTGGGTTTGAATCCAATCGCATTCAAGTGCTACCAGCCAGCCCCCATTTTCCTCTAGGGATAAAAACTGTGCCCATGCTTTATCCTTCATTTGCTTGGTTAAAGCCTCAAGAAAATAGCTACCTTCCATCACATTGGGTAACTTGTCAAAATAACTTTCATGCTTTAATAGATGTAGTTGATTCCTAGCAATACGATCCCCAAACGGGTTGGGAGGGTTAAAGCGCAGGTCATAGGGATGATTCATTATTCTATTTGCTCCCCCAAGAATACCTGACATCACCTCGGTAGTAGTCCGCAAGAAATTTACATTGTAGTCGGTGGTTGTTTTGTTTCGTTTCTGAGGCTCAGCAGTAATTTCCAAAGTCAATGAAGTATCATACTCACGCACAACCAACTCGGCTAAAGAACGAAAAGCATTTAGCTTTGCCATTTCAAAGAAGTAATTACTTCCTTGAGCAAATTGAACATGAATGGTTGATGGGAAACCAATATTGTTTTCATGGATTAGCGAGAGATAAGCATTTAATTGTGCCAGTGCAAAGGTTATTTGTTGAACAAGGTTTGCCCCAGCATTGGCATAAATTGAGGCATTGATAAAAAGTGGGACGTCAACCGTATGCTCCAACATAGAAAACCAACGCTTCTTATCTTCAAACCCTGACTTTTCCCAGCTCCCCTTTCGTGCATATTGTCCATAAAAATCAACTACTACGGAACAATTTTCAAATGCAGAAAACCGATCCAGCACATTCTTATCAGGTACCGTTTTAAAGACAAATAAACAGTTTACTGAACTCTTTTTGATGGTTTGAAACAAAAGTTCCACACCCTGAACATCGTCTCCCATAAAAAAATGAAGACAATCCACCTCAGCTGCAATGGCATCGTTGATCAAATCAACAATAACCGCTAATGCACCTTCAACAAAAATCGCCTGAACTATTTTCCATGCTATAGGAGCAGTGGTCAAAACTTTTTTCGAAGGGTGGGGTTGTTTAAAATAAATGGGAGCAATGTGGATTTTCTCTGGACTCATCCATCCATAAGAAACAGAAGTTGAAGCCATATTAAGCACCTTTTCCATTTGGGCTTTTTGCTCAGCTATAGAATAGGAAGTAAAGTCATCAAAGAAAGAATGTTCCATGTTTCAAGGTACAATTTCTTATAATATCCTTGGCATCGCTTTTTTATAAATGCAACTGCAAATCTCCTTTAGCAATGTGTCGCGACAGAACAATTTTCTGTATTTCTGATGTACCTTCATAGATTTGTGTAATTTTTGCATCTCGCATCAAGCGCTCTACATGATATTCCTTTACATATCCATTCCCGCCGTGTACTTGAACAGCGTCAACCGTAACACTCATTGCCACCTCAGAAGCTTTTAATTTGGCCATTGCACTTGCGTAGCCGTAGGGCAATCCTTGGTCTTTGAGATAGGCAGCACGATAGACCAACATACGAGCTGATTCAATTTCCATGGCCATCTCGGCCAATTTAAATGCTATTCCCTGATGTTCTATAATTGGTTTACCGAAAGCTTTACGGATTTTGGCATAGGAAGCAGCCAATTCGTATGCACCTGCCGCTATACCCAAAGCTTGAGCAGCAATACCAATTCTACCTCCTTCAAGAATTTGCATGGCAAACTTAAACCCGAAACCGTCCTCCCCTATTCGATTTTGTTTGGGAACCTTTACATCGCTATAAATGATGGAATGCGTATCGGAAGAGCGGATACCTAGCTTATCTTCTTTTTCACCAATTTGAACACCATCCCATGATTTTTCAACAACAAAGGCATTGATTCCTTTATGCCCTTTTTCACGATCCGTTTGGGCAATCACAATATGATAATCCGCCTTCCCGCCATTGGTAATCCAATTTTTAACGCCATTAAGAAGATAGTAATCTCCTTTGTCAATGGCGGTTGTTTGTTGACTTGTGGCATCGCTCCCTGCTTCGGGCTCCGATAAGCAAAAACAACCTATAGATGCACCTGTAACCAAAGGCCTCAAGTAGTTGTTTTTAATCACTTCCGATCCATATTTTTCAATACCCCAAACCACAAGAGAGTTATGTGCACTCATAATGACCGCTGCACTAGCATCAACCTTGGAGAGTTCTTCCATCACAAGCACATAAGAAAGGGTATCTAATCCACTTCCTCCATAATCAGGTGATGACATAATACCCATAAAACCTAATTCTCCCATTTCTTTTACCGTTTTTGTGGGATACTCCATCTTGGTGTCTCGTTCAATCACTCCTTCTTTTGCTCTCTGAGCAAAATCACGGGCGGCTTCTTGGATTAGTTTATGCTCCTCAGTTAATGAAAAATTCATTTTATTTAATTTAAAATTAATTTATTACTAAATTCTATCAATATTCAAAAATACATTAAAGTATCTGATTATCATCATTTTACATGAATGATCAGATAAATAAACATTTTGTTTTCTACTAATGTAAAAGGTATATAGCATTTAATGGTTAATTTATTTATTTTTTAATTATTTTAATTCTCAGCATTAAAATTTTAATCAAAACAATAAACCGCAAGATAGATATGATTACTTTTACGATGCATGAAAGAGAGAATAAACCAATTTATTAAAAAGTATGGTCAATCTATTCGAGAAACCAAAGGATGGGCTTTTTACTCATTATTGGTGGTTATTTTTCTCCTCCCAATGGGGTCTTTTCTTTGTCTACTTGCGCTCTATATCCGATGGAAAAATGTTCTTTTCAAGAACTAATTCTAGGCTTGGATCTTGATCTGTTTTACTTTTGGCACCCTTGCATTCATTACAAAAAACCACAAAGGTGGAACCATAGCCAGCAATATAGAGGTTGGATAGCCAAAGGGTAATTGTGGGCTTTCAGGTTTATGGGCTAGATGTTGATATTTTTTTGATGATTTAAAATGGTGGTCGCTGTGACGGGTCAGTTCATACAAAACTATCCTTCCAATAATATGATTTGAATTCCATGAATGGTGCGTTTGTACCCGTTCATAACGACCTGAAGCCAGCTGCTTACGCTGAAGACCATAATGTTCGATATAATTGATTGTCTCTAAAAACAAAAAGGACATTAGACCAACACACACAGCGAAAAAAATGCATTCCAACCCAACAAAATAGTAATTAAAGCTAAGTAAAATGATTGAAAGAGGGTATACCAAAGCATGTCATTTTTAATGCTAAAAAAGCCTTTGTTATGTTGCTTTAATAAGGCAAATTGAATGCTCCATGCATTGCGATATTGCTGTGTTACAGAGGTAAACCAAAAATGATATAGGTATTGATTTAATTTAGCCGTTGCAGGATCTAAAGGAGTGGCTACATTTTTGTGATGTCCAAAATTATGCTCAAGATAAAAATGCATATACAAACAAGGAAGGAGTAATATTTTTGAAAGGCTTCGTTCAAATAGTGCGGTGCGATGTCCTAATTCATGTGCGACATTAATGGCATTGGTCGCCAATAAAATTCCTAGAGAAAGAGTGATTCCTACATATTCATGAATCATGAGGGTAGATGAACTGAGCACAAACAATCCATACCCCAATACACCAAAAACAAAAGGAATATTTAGGTACAAAAGAAGGTCAAAAAAAGCGTTTCTAATTGAGCTCGGTTCAGAAGGTGAGCCATTGATTCCCTCCATATCTTTCAATAAAAGTTCGAGTATGGGAATCAAAACAAAGGTATATAAGGGAGCAGTATAGGTGAGAATTCCATTCGACAAAACAGAAACAAGAGCTGCCAAGGGAACAGTGTAGGCAAACAAGTACTTCAAGTCTTTCATAAAATTATTTTTCTTCAATTTACTATTTATATACCAAACAAGAAAAAATACCCAAAAGAGCAATGCAATCTATTGATTTGGCCTATGCTTATAGGATTTATACAAGACGCTCAAGGTAAGGCTAGAGATGACCAAAAATATCCCAATTAGACTAGATAGGGTATACACTTCCTCAAACCAAAAAACACCAACCGTAAGGGTAAATACCACTTCGACATACTTAAACGGAGCGACTTTACTCGCCTCGCCAACTTGAAATGCTTTTGTCATGTACAACTGGCCAAAATAGCCAAACAAACCTAGCGATATAAGCAAAAGAAGTTCATAAAAATTAGGGGTAAGCCAAGCAAAATTACTTCCAATTCCTCCAACCATAGTAGCAATCAACATAAAATAAAAAACAACCAAAAGCGGATGATCATTTTGACCAATTTTAGCGATCAGAATATAAACAATTGCACTAAAAAAAGCTGCGGCTAAAACCAAATTCACCCCAAGTAAACTAATGCTTGCATCAAAGACCTTGATGAAAACAACACCAATAAAAGCGAGGAAATAGAAAAACCATTGAAGAGGAAAAATCTTTTCTTTTAAAAAAAAATACCGCTAAAATTCCACCAAAAATTGGGGCTATATATCGTATTGTTACCGCAGAGCCAATCGGTATATAATGTGCAGATAGAAAAAACAAACACATGGAAGTTACCCCAACCAAACCACGCATAAGCAACAATACTGGCTTGTTTGGACGAAAGGATATTTGCTTGGATTTCAAAATAAATGCGGTGATAAACAACGTTCCTAAGGAACGGAAAAACACCAATTCAAATGTAGGAAATTGAATCAAAAACTTTAAAAGCCCATTCATGCAAGCAAAAGCCATGGTACTTAAAATCATGTAGCGAATGGCGGGTGGAATATTTTTCAATAGTAAAGATTAGTTGCAAAGATTATAAAATGTATTGAAATCATGGACATAAAAGAGTATTATTGCACTACAAATTATGATCGAATTACTTGCGAATACTTCTTCAGACTATTTACTTGCTGCTACAGGTGCATTTCTATTAGGGATTGCAAAGTCTGGCGTAAAAGGAATTGCTGTTTTTATTGTGGTACTATTTGTCTTTGCATTTGATGCGAGAGCCTCCACTGGCATATTAATGCCCCTACTTATTGCTGGAGATGTTTTTGCTATTCTTTACTACAAAAAACACGCAAACTGGACGTATGTGTTCCAACTTATTCCTTGGATGTGTTTTGGGGTACTCTTAGGAACCTATGGCGGAAAGATATTGGACGAGGATAGTTTCAAAATAGGCATGGCCACGCTTATCCTAATCACCACTTTATTACTATTTTACTGGGAATATCGTCCGAAAAATAAAATTCCTAACAACTTGTTTTTTGGGGCAAGTATTGGTGCATTAGCTGGGTTTACTACCATGGTTGGTAATTTAGCCGGAGCAGTGACAAACATATACTTTCTTGCGATGCGTTTGCCGAAAAACGTTTTTATCGGCACTGCTGCTTATGTGTTTTTTATCATCAATATTTTTAAAATTCCATTTCATATTTGGGTATGGAAAACCATTAGTCTTTCTTCTTTAGAAATAAGCATGCAATTCACCCCTTACTTAATACTTGGATTGTTCGTGGGTATTCGTTTAGTCAAACGCATCAATGACACAAACTACCGTAAACTTATCCTCTTACTTACTGCTATCGGAGCACTTATACTATTCTTTCGATAGGTTTTGAATAATTTCCTCCACAATTTCTGGATTTAGCAGGGTGGAAATATCCCCTAACTGATCGTTTTCTCCGGCCGCAAGTTTCCGTAAAATCCTACGCATAATTTTTCCGCTGCGTGTTTTTGGAAGTCCAGATACAAACAAAATTCTATCGGGCTTGGCGATAGGACCAATTTGGGAGGCGACTGAAGTTTTTATTTCATCAACCAAAGAAGGGGTTTCTTCGGTCGAATCGTACAGAATCACATACGCCAGAAGGGCATTTCCTTTGATATCGTGGGGGTAGCCCACCACTGCACTTTCGACCACTGCAGGATGTTCGTTGAGCGCATTTTCAATAGGAGCAGTTCCTAAATTATGTCCAGAGACGATGACTACATCATCCACTCTTCCCGTAATTCTGTAGTTCCCTTCATTATCACGGAGCGCACCGTCTCCAGGGAAATAGCGTCCATTGTAAGCTGAAAAATACACCTCTTTGTAGCGTTGATGATTACCATAAATTGTTCTTGCAATCCCAGGCCATGGGTAGTTAATGGTCAAGATCCCTTCCGCTTCTTTTTCTATAATTGGCTTTCCATTTTCATCGAGTAAAGCTACCTGAATACCTGGTAAAGGTTGCGTCGCATAGGTTGGCTTTTGTGGGGTAACACCCGCCAAGGAAGAAATTAGTATCCCCCCTGTTTCGGTTTGCCACCATGTATCTACAATGGGGACCTTATCCTTTCCTATATTTGTATTGTACCAATTCCATGCTTCATCGTTGATAGGCTCTCCAACCGAACCCAATACTTTCAGGGCGGAAAGATCATAATCTTCAATTAATTTAGTTGGATGTTTTGCTAAAGAGCGAATTGCCGTTGGGGCAGTGTAAAACTGTGTAACCCTGTGCTTTTCGCAGATTTCCCAAAAACGATTCCATTTAGGATAAGAGGGAACTCCCTCAAAGTGTAACGACGTAGCACCACAGGCCAAGGGGCCGTATACCATATAACTATGCCCTGTAATCCAGCCAATATCAGCAGTACACCAATAAATATCCTCTGGCTGATACTGAAATACATTCATAAAAGTATAGGCAGTATAAATCAAATATCCACCACATGTATGCACCATTCCCTTCGGTTTTCCGGTAGAACCCGAGGTGTACAAAATAAACAAAGGATCTTCCGCATCCATTAGAGTCGGAGTACATTTATTTGAAAGTCCTTCTATAAAATCGTGCCACCATAGGTCTTTACTGTTATTCCAATCAACCGTTTGAAATGTACGTTGAAAAACAATGCACTTTTTAACTGTATCGCACTGCGCTAGTGCTTCATCAGCGATAGATTTAAGGGGAATTTTTTTATTTCCACGGAAAGCACCATCAGCTGTCACCAAAAGAACACAGCCGGCATCGTTAATGCGAGCAGCAAGAGCAGTTGATGAAAAGCCGGCAAATACAACTGAATGAATAGCACCTATACGGGCACATGCAAGGACAGCAATGGTTAACTCAGGCACCATGGGCATATAAATGCATACCCTGTCTCCTTTTTTAATCCCTTGGCTTTTTAAGCCATTGGCAAAACGACAAACTGCCTCGAGTAACTCCTTATAAGTATATCGCTTAACCGTATCATTAGGGTCATTTGGCTCCCAAATAAGCGCCTCCTTGTCTGGATGCGTGGCAACATGTCGGTCCAAACAATTCTCTGTAATATTTAATTTACCCCCAACAAACCACGCTGTAGATGGAATAGTCCAATCGTGCTTCAACACATTTTCCCATGGCTCCTGCCACTGAAAAGTGGCGGCAATCTCGCCCCAAAACTTTACTGGATTATCAACAGAATTACGATAGGCTTCCTCATATGCCGCTTGACTTTTTATTTGAAAATCAGCAAGATTCTCCATTCTTCTATTCCTTAGGCTACCCAAGATAAAAAATAGATTTTAAACCCTTCTTATATTCCATTAAAAGATATTAAATTAACACAAAACTTAAGCATGCTCCCCAGGGGAAACAAACTCAACAGTATACTCTTCATTCGTTGCCCACGCTGTCACAAGGGAGCGTTTATTCAACGCAAAGTGTATGACTTTAGTGGCCTAACTTCGGTAAGAAAAAGCTGTCCTGTTTGCGCTTTAAATTATCATATAGAACCAAGCTTTTATTTCGGATCTATGTTTGTCGCTTATGCCCTTGGGGTGGCCGTTATGGTGGCGGTAATTGTGATGAATCATTTGTTGATGGAATCCTTTTCGTTTATGACGGCCTTCTGGTCCATTTTTGTTGTGTTGATCCTCTTGGCACCCTATCTCAATGCTTTATCAAAAATAGTATGGGCAAATTTCTTCTTTCATTACGATCCCGATTGGAAAGAAAAATACACAACCAAAGAAAACCCCTAGTTGCCAACAATTTCTCAGGTTTTTGATGAACTCCTTTAGCTAAGTAGCTCAAACACTACTTTCATCTACTGAAATACCAAATTTAATTTAACGTTTATGCGAATGATTAATTGCACATAATTTTGGATAGATCGGTAGTTTTTTAATACATTGTTGTGAAGGCTTTAGGTCACTGATGCTATTCCGTGGCAATGAAAAATGTAGAACTTAGTTAAAATTCAATGAAATACATACTCGCCATAGATGCAGGAACCACCAGTTCACGTGCAATATTATTTGATAAAATGGGAGAAGCGCAAGCGATCGCTCAACACGAATTCCCTCAATACTTCCCGAAAGAAAGCTGGGTAGAGCACGATGCTACAGAAATATGGACAACCCAACTCAAGGCAATTAAAGAGGTGATCGACTCCCAAGGTGTCTCCATCGATGACATTGCGGCAATGGGAATCACTAATCAGCGAGAAACTACGGTTATTTGGGACCGTAAAACAGGGGAGCCTGTTCACAATGCCATCGTTTGGCAAGATAGAAGAACAGCCTCTATTTGTGACGAATTGCACGATAAAGCACCTACTTTTTTAGCCAAGACGGGGTTGGTACTCGATGCCTATTTTTCGGGTACAAAAATAAAATGGATACTCGATAGCGACCCTAGTCTTCGAAAACGTGCTGAGGCTGGTGAACTTGCCTTTGGTACCATCGACACTTGGTTGATCTGGAACCTAACTGCAGGAAAAGTCCATGCTACCGATGTGACCAATGCGAGTCGTACATTGATTTTTAATATTCATACCCTCGAATGGGATCATGACCTTCTAAAGCTACTCAACATACCAGCATCCCTACTCCCTTCCGTAGTGAGTTCTTCAGCGGTTGTTGGAAAAACACAAAATACAATACTAGGTAAAGCAATTCCAATCAGCGGTATCGCTGGAGATCAACAAGCGGCACTATTTGGGCAATTATGCATCCATCCGGGAGATGTGAAAAATACCTATGGAACGGGCTGTTTCTGTATCATGAATACTGGAGAAAAAGCGGTTGTTTCCCAAAACAAAATGCTTACCACTATTGGATGGCAAATAAATGGGAAAGTTACCTACGCCCTAGAAGGAAGTGTTTTTATTGCGGGAGCATTAATACAATGGTTGCGCGATCAACTTCAAATGATTGACACTGCCCCAGAAATTGAAGCTTTAGCCAACACGGTAAACGACAATGGTGGGGTTACTTTCATCCCAGCTTAATCTGGTTTAGGCGCTCCATATTGGGACCCCGAAGCCACAGGAGCCATTATGGGCATTACACGCGGAACCCAAAAAGGACATATTGCGCGTGCTGCATTAGAGGCTATTGCACTTCGTTCTAGAGACATCATTATTGAGATGCAAAAAGATGCTGGAGTAAGCTTTGCTAACCTAAAAGTAGATGGGGGGGCAAGCAACAACGATTTGTTGATGCAGATTCAAGCCAACATATTGCAGAAAACGGTTGTTCGACCAAAAACAACGGAAACAACCGCGCTTGGAGCAGCCTTCTTTGCTGGACTAGCCGTTGGCTTTTGGAAAAACGAAGAAGAGCTTAAAACCATTTGGAAGGAAGATAAGTCGTTCCAACCCCAAAGTGATTCAACTACCAAGGATTGTATAGATTTATGGGAAAAACGTATACCCAAAGTACTTAAGTAAGCATAGATGAATAGAGAACACCATCTTGCCAAAATAAACACAAGAAAAAACCTTGGGATATACTCATTGTTGGTGGCGGTGCATCTGGACTAGGTGCCGCAGTAGACGCTGCTAGTCGTGGGTATAAAACACTCTTAGTGGAGAAGTATGATTTTGCCAAAGGAACTTCCTCAAGAAGCACCAAACTGGTGCATGGCGGCGTTCGCTATTTACAAAACGGAGATATCTCTTTGGTAATCGAAGCCTTGAAAGAGCGGGGAATCATGCGAAAAAATGCTCCACACCTAGTGCAAGACCTTAGCTTTGTTATTCCTTCTTACGACTGGTGGAACAGCCCTTTTTACGGAATTGGATTAAAAATATACGACATGATGGCTGGGAAGCTAGGCCTAGGCCCTTCTACCCTTCTCAATCGCGATGAAACCATTGAACTTATTCCCAATGTAAAAAAGAAAGATTTACTTGGAGGAGTCATTTATCATGACGGCCAATTTGACGATGCGCGCATGGCAATCAGTCTAGCACAGACAGCTGAAAACCATGGGGCTAGTCTATTGAATTATTTTTCGGTTACAGGCATGACCAAAGAAAACGGCATGATCAACGGTGTTTTGGCCAAAGATGAACTCAGTGGAAAAACCTATACCCTACAGGCAAAAGTAGTCGTTAATGCTACCGGTGTTTTTTCAGATGAAATTATTCAAATGGATCAAGCCGAGGCAAAAAAACGCATTGTCCCAAGTCAAGGTGTACATATTGTTCTCGATAAACGCTTTTTGAGTGGTCCACATGCAATTATGGTCCCGCACACCTCTGATGGACGTGTTCTATTTGCTGTCCCTTGGAATGGTTATGTAGTCGTTGGCACAACGGACACACAAATACAAGAAAGTTTGATTGAACCCAAGGCGTTTAAAGAAGAAATACAATTTATCTTAGACAATGCGGGAAAGTACATGACCACCCCTCCCACAGCTGCAGATATTAAAAGTATCTTTACCGGTCTTCGCCCTCTTGCCGCGCCTGAGGGAGACGGGGGTGCTACCAAAGAAATTTCACGCCACCACAAAGTATTGGTCAGCACCTCTGGCCTTGTAAGTATTTTGGGAGGTAAATGGACTACTTATCGAAAAATGGCAGAAGACGTCATCAATACATCTCAGTCTGTTGGGGGGGTTACCCGAGCGCGAATGCATTACACATAACCTTCCCATTCATGGATATGATTACAACTCTGATTGGAGTAATCCGCTTCACTTTTATGGGGTAGACCTGGAAAAAATAACCAAATTAGATCCCAAAGGAAACAGCTCTTTGAGCCAAGAACTCCATTTAACTAAAAATCAAATCATATGGGCAGTTCGAGAAGAAATGGCCATGACAATTGAAGATGTACTTGCCCGTCGATCTAGAGCACTCTTTCTCAATGCAGCTGAAAGCCTACTATTAGCCCCGAGGGTGGCGGCTATCATGGCAAAAGAAATGAAAAAAGATGCCGCTTGGATTACAAATCAACTAGAAAAATATACGCGTTTAACACAAAATTATTTAATGAAATGATGACTCCTTTTATTGCTGAATTTATTGGCACAAGTTTGTTGCTCCTATTAGGCGCAGGTGTAGTAGCTAATGTAAGTTTAAAGAAAACCTATGGGGAAGCACAAACGCCTCTTCTACTCATCACCTTTGCATGGGGTTTTGCTGTCTTTGTAGGCGCTTATGTGACGGGACAATTTAGTGGAGCCCACCTCAACCCAGCCGTAACCATTGGCCTTGCCGTCATTGGAAAATTTGCATGGGGTTTGGTACCCACTTATCTTCTCGCTCAACTCCTAGGAGCCATGTTTGGCAGTTGGCTGTGTTACCTTTTGTATATCGACCATTATAGGGAAACAAAAGAAGAGGATACCGTACGTGCTACCTTTTGTACTGCTCCTGCAATTCGCAATTACAAAAACAATTTTTTCAGTGAAGCCCTTGGTACCTTTACACTTGTTTTTGGTATCTTTTTTATCGTTTCACCCAACATTGTTATTGATGGCGTGGTAACACAGAACTTCGGGATTGGCTCCTTAGAGTCTTTGCCTGTGGCTATTTTAGTAGTCGTCATCGGTATGGCATTGGGAGGCACAACGGGCTACGCAATCAATCCTGCGCGTGATTTTGGTCCACGACTCATGTATCAATTACTTCCTAGAAAAAACAAAAGGGCGGATTGGGCCTATAGCTGGGTTCCAATTTTTGGACCCATTACGGGAGCTATCGCTGCAGGTGTACTCTACAATATATTGATGACCTAATTATCTGGCCACATTGACCGCTCTTGTTTCTCGAATAACCGTCACCTTAACTTGTCCAGGATAGGTCATATCCGTTTGAATTTTTTGAGAAATTTGGAAAGAAAGTTCTGCCGCATTATTATCAGAAACTTTCTCGCTTTCAACAATAACGCGCAATTCTCTTCCGGCTTGAATGGCATAGGCTTTACTTACACCGTTAAAGTCAAAAGCAATTTTCTCTAGGTCTTTTAAACGCTGAATGTAGCTGTCCAAGACTTGACGTCTTGCGCCAGGACGAGCACCAGAAATGGCATCACAAACCTGAACGATGGGAGACAATAAGGAGGTCATTTCAATTTCGTCGTGGTGTGCGCCAATGGCGTTACATACTTCCGGCTTTTCACCGTGCTTTTCTGCCCACTGCATCCCCAAGATGGCGTGAGGTACTTCTGTTTCTTCTTCGGGCACTTTCCCTATATCGTGGAGGAGTCCAGCACGTTTGGCCAGTTTTGGATTGATGCCCAGCTCAGACGCCATTACACCACACAGTTTCGCGACTTCACGAGAGTGCTGCAATAAATTTTGACCGTAAGAAGGACGGTATTTCATTCGTCCAACCATTTTAATCAATTCAGGACTTAATCCATGGATTCCGAGGTCAATAACAGCTCGTTTACCTACTTCTGTAATTTCATTTTCAATTTGCTTTTTCGTTTTTTGTACAACCTCTTCAATGCGCGCAGGATGAATTCTACCATCTGTCACCAAGCGGTGCAAAGATAAACGGGCAACCTCTCGACGGACAGAATCAAAACACGAAAGTATGATGGCTTCTGGAGTATCGTCAACAATAATCTCTACCCCGGTAGCTGCCTCGATAGCACGAATATTTCGTCCTTCTCTTCCAATGATTCTTCCTTTTACATCATCAGAATCTATGTTGAAAACCGAAACACAATTTTCCACTGCCTCTTCTGTTCCAATACGCTGAATGGTGTTGATGATTATTTTTTTGGCTTCTTGCTCAGCAGACAGTTTTGCTTCTTCAATTGATTTTTGAATAAAGGACATGGCCTCTGTTCGAGCGGCATCTTCAAGGGAAGATATCAGTTCTTTTTTTGCCTCTTCAGTACTTAAACCAGATACAACCTCTAATTGTTCTTGATAGCGCTTTTCTGCCTTTTCTAATTCTGCTTTTTTGCGATCAATGTTTTGAATACGTTGATCATAATTATTGGCTTTTTGTTCTAAACGTTCGTTGATATTTTTGGTTTTAGAAAGCTCTTTGTTGAGATTGTTTTCCTTATCTCTCGCTCGTCTTTCGACTTCTTCTACCTTTTTTCTCGGATAGAAATCGCTTTTTCGTGTTCCGATTTAAGCTCTATAAAGCGCTCCTTGGCTTGCAACATTTTGTCTTTCTTGATTCTGTCCGACTCTTGATGTGCTTTTTTAATGATTCGCTTGGCTTGTTGCTCGCTTTTCTTGATACGAGAGCTAGACTTAGAACGTTGTACTATTTGTGTACCGATTAGACTGAGTAAACCTCCGCCTATTGCTGCACCTATGATGAGTATTGTTGTTGTCATTTGAATAAAAAATTAAATCAAAAAAGCCTGTATCAGCTTAGGATTTGTATAAACTCCATAATTACAGGATTGCGGCTAACCTATGGATCAAGGATCTGCGCTAAGCAGCATGCTTTTACCATATGGACTCACCTCTTTTAAAAAAAGTTCGTTGAGTTTATCAAAAAAGTAAACCAATACAGGCAGTAAGTGTATTATTTATATAAAGAACGCATCAGAAAGAAGCCATATGCTCGTCTATCATCGCATTAAGATGATTTAGCGTTGCATTATCGATGGCTGTACTCTCTTTTTCATTTTTACGGGTTTGCTCCAACTGTGTTGCAAATTGCAAGGCACACATGGCCAAAACGTCTTGCTTGTCGCGCACCGCATAGCTCTGTTCCAACTGTTTGATCATTGCTTCAATTTTCTTGGCCGAGAGACGCAGCGCCTCCTCCTGTTCAGGGGCAACCGACAAAGGGTAAACCCGGTCGGCTATGGTCAATTTTATTTTTAACAAATCACTCATTCATCTTGTTTACGCTAATCGATTTAATTGGTCTATGCAGGCATCTACCTCTTGGATTAACGTATTGATTTTATTTTTGGTTGTTACATTGCTTTTGTCACTACCAAGTAACGAATTGGCTACGGAAAGTGAATCATTTTTGGCTTTCAGTGCTTTGTTATCTTCGTCCAATTTTTGTTGAATGGTTTTACTTTCTTCCAACTGTTGACGAAGCGACTCGATGGCGTAGTGGTTGTCTTTTAATTTATTCAACAACAATACGATGTTTTGCTCGAGGGTGGCTACACTTTGATTTGATTCATCCATAGGGCCTTCATTACTCCTAAATCAAAGGTAATGAATTTTACCATAGGGGAGATTCTATCCTGGGATTCAATTTAAATTTTAACAGAATTTTTAGGCTTTAAAAAATCATCATTCAGTACCCGCATTGCTCTCGCTGCATGGGTGGTAGGAACAAAGAAATAATCGTGGTGGAATGCAGCAACCACATTACACGAAATATTGCTTTTAGCTAATTGGCTACTCACTAAAGCGGTAATGCCCACATCAGACAAAGCTGTTGGCGATTTAAGCTTAATACAACGACAAGGAAAACGGAACGCTAGGGCATTTTCCTCAGCTTCTTCTTTCTTTACAATAAAAGTAGCTTCTTTAGACTCCCTAAAAGACATTAGGGGAATAATGCCTGAACTTATTTTTGTTGTATACACATAAATGTGGGGCAACAAAACGAATTCAAAAGACTTCTTCATGCCCTAAGTTACATTTTTTTATACATTTGAAGTACCCAATCTATCGCCATGTATCGAACTTATCCTGTTACATCTTTTATTCTATCTCGGGATACATCTATCTTTTGGATTAGCATAACGCTGACAACTCTCCTTTTCATCGGTTGTAAATCGGTTGGGTTTTTGACCAATCAAAATCCCACAGGTATTCAATTAGGATCAATCGTAAGTCATCCAATAAAAAACGAAGATAATCTTTCAAGAATTGGACTACTCAAACCCCAAAAAACCCGTTCTAATCAACGTTATGGTTAAAAAACTAGAATGGTTTTCGAAGCTTTTTCTTCAAAAAAAATTAAAGAAAGAAGGTGCCGAAGATTCGGAACATGTCAACTATTACAAAGTTAGGTTCACTCTTAATGATCTAGATAACATGGAAGCACTCACCCATGTAACGTCAGAAATTATTTTTGATAAAAGAAAATCATACGGAGTCATAAATTCTGTGACTTACCTATTCAACGAAAAGGAATTGACAAAATTAAATCTTGAAAAAAACATTTATTTCAGTAAAACCGCTAAAGGACAATACCGAATATGTGAAGATGATTCACTGGGAAATAAAGTCGTCATTGCCTTAAAAGATGTCTTTTTAATTGAACACGAACAACTCATCTTTTGCAGTAAAGACATGCCTTTTGGACAAAAAAGTAATATTGAATTTCATAAATATGACTGTATTGAAAAACCCTATAAAAAAAGAAAAAAACAAATCAAAGCCCTGTTGAAATGAAAAAAATAGCCCTCTATTTTTTGTGTTTAACCTTTCTCTCTTGTGAAGAAATTTTAACCGTACCAAACATTGAAAATGAAACGGTAACGCTTTTAAGCCCTTCTTTAAATTCAATCATTAAGTCCCCTAACGTTCGCTTTTCATGGCAACCCACTGAAAACACTGAACGATATCTACTTCAGGTCTTTAACGTTGACGAAGTAAATGGATCAAACCTTGTGGTTGATACACTTCTAAACAACCATCAATTCATTGACACACTCATCCATAATGGAACATATACCTGGCGTGTTCAAGCAAAAAACAGTGGCTATCAAACCTCATTCAGCTCAAGTACTTTTCAACTCTTACTACCGGGCATACAACAAGAAGAAATTCGCTTACTTTCTCCAGCAGAAAATGCTGCAATAAATTCTCCAAAGCTACTTTTCGCATGGGAAACTCTTGCTGCGGCTGACAACTACCGCATACAACTTGCTACACCAAATTTCAGTGCTTCCTCTCAATTTCTTATCGACTCAATTATTCAAGGAACATCAATTGGTTTCGAAATGAGAGAATTAGGGAACTACCAATGGCGTATTCGAGGAGAAAACGAAATGGATAACACCAATTATACTACACGCACATTTAGCTTGATTGACCCTCTTCTAGAAAAGGAAATCAAACTACTCACCCCAACCAATAATATTATTATTAAAGACACCACAGTTCATTTTAATTGGGAAAATCTTCAGCACACTACTTCTTATCAATTACAAGTTGTAACCCCAGACTTCAACTTACCCAAACAATTTATCCTTGATTCGATCGTGACAAGCAATCAACTTAGCCTTAGGCTTCCAGATAACACTAGCTACCAATGGCGCGTAAAAGGCATTGGTGACTTGTCTGAAACCCAATATGCTACTCGGTCTTTCAGTACTGAGAGTGTCTTATCCATCACCAATGAAGTCATAGAACTTTTAGCTCCAAGTGACAATGCTGATCTAAAAAACACGCGTGTAAACTTGAATTGGGAAGCATTGAATGACGCTGAATATTTTCAGATCCAACTCGCTACACCAAATTTTATTTCGCCTGAACAGTTTCATCTTGATAGCATTACCAATGAAAACCAAATAAACATTGTACTCCCCGACCACACAGAATATCAATGGAGGGTGAAGGCGGTAAATGCAATATCAGAAACCGCTTACGCAACGCGAAATTTCAATATTGCTTCAATCAATTCTATTGAACATGAGACAATTTCAATCCTAGCTCCGATTAACAATAGTGTGCTACCAGACACAAGTGTAAATTTAAATTGGACAGCATTGGATGACGCTGAACATTACCATGTACAAATTGCCACACCAAATTTTATTTCGCCTGAACAGTTTCATCTTGATAGCATTACCAATGAAAACCAAATAAACATTGTACTCCCCGACCACACAGAATATCAATGGAGGGTGAAGGCAGTAAATGCAATATCAGAAACCGCTTACGCAACGCGAAATTTCAATATTGCCTCAATCAATTCTATTGAACATGAGACAATTTCAATCCTAGCTCCGATTAACAATAGTGTGCTACCGAACACAAGTGTGAATTTAAATTGGACAGCATTGGATGAGGCTGAACATTACCATGTACAAATTGCCACACCATCTTTTCTCAATGCTACTCAAATCGTTCTTGATCAAGAAGTGAACAACACCATGGTAACGGCAAGCCTACAAGCCACCACATCCTATGAATGGAGGGTAAAAGGGGTCAATGCTATCTCATCCACTAACTACACCTCTGCAAAATTTAAAACGCAATGAATTTAACCATCTACAAGAAAAAAACCTCAGTCTTAATCATACTTGTGGTTGTGATTTGGGAGGACTCAGTTTTCGAATAATTCATGCCATTGGAAAAGAAGAACGTATTACCAAAAGAAGCAAAAATGAGGTTAGAGAAATGAAAAAGAGTCAATAAACGACAAAAATATACTGTACAACCCTATTCCATTGATCCCTTTCTTGGAAAATCAATCGTCCAAAAAAAAAATAAAAAACCACAAACCAGTCAACAAAAAACAATGCGTCACCCTAAAATATTCTATATTGGAAAATTAGAATCTAACCAAAGAACGTTGCATCTTTTCAAGATTGATGGGCGAATCATTCAATGGGGAATCGGGGAAGAAAAGTTGGGTTATCTTTTAGAAATAAAACAAAATAACCTCATCATACGACATGCTTCAACCAAAGAAATTGTCCCCCTAATACAATCAACATTGTGATATTCAAAACAAAAATACTCGCTGGATCTCTTCCCTATGTTATTGCGTTAATTTTCTTTTCTCTTCTAATTTTGAGTGGGTTTGTGGGTTGGGTATATTTTAGTCAACACATCAAGAACTTATCATTAATAGAAATAACAAATGAAAAGGAAAACAGATTTACTTTATTGGAACAACTTAAATCAACTTCTGACATACTAACCCATGTCAACAACCCCTCGGTGAAAAAAAATTTTACCATGGATTATTACCCGTAATTACACACATGAAAGGGGAGGTGAAAAGTGGAGCCATGATAGGCCAAACACCCCAAAACAAGAATCTTGCATTCTTCTTACCCGATCAAGGAAATGCACTTTACCTAGGAATCAACACACCCATTCGTGGAGAAATTTACGCCCCAATTAGTGGTATTAGACCTACCGGTATTGGTCAGGGAAACAAAAAAATAAAACACGATTATTTGCTTAAAAAAAGTGCTTTGTCGCTTCCAAGAATAACATCAAGTCTAATAAAACAGTTAGACACTTTATTGAATCCCTCCTTGTGGTACCGCTCTGGTCAAAGCACAATTCCAGTGAAAAGTATCAATAGTTTCTTTACACCTACATTGACTATAGATCTGAATGTGCCAACCACTTTAGATGAGATAAGGTTGATTGGAAATATTTGGATTCGCTCAACTGCACCCATCACCATTGGTGCATCATGTAAACTAATCGATGTTGTCATCAGCGCACCTATCATCTCATTTGAAGAGGGATTTTCTGGCCAAGTACAAGCCATTGCTAGTGAACGAATTGAAGTTGCTTCAGCTTGTCATTTTCCTATCCAAGTGCACTCTGGGTACACAAAAAAACACAAGACGAGGCAGCCTCCTCTGGACAAATTACTTTAGCGCAGCATATCCAGATGAATGGTTTCCTGGGAATGACAGCGTCTAATCCTCCGAAAACTAAGAATACAAACATTTCCATTGGAGCACAATCAAGAGTAAATGGGCTCATCTACTGTTCAGGAACACTCGCCTTAGAAGGGCAGGTATTTGGTAGTGTTTTTACACAAAATATTGCTTTTCAGCAACAGGGCATTCGTTACATCAATCATCTTGTCCAGGGTGAGATTGACGGAAGAGCTCGACCATTTGGCGCACTTGACATCGGCTTTGAAAATCATGGAATTCAAAAAGTAATTCAATGGCTGTACTGAAGCTAAGAGCAAGTTCGTTATTGGAAGCGTTAGTTTCCCTCTTTTTAACGGTCATTACGTTCAGTATAAGTGCGATTTTAATTCATTCATTTTACACAAAGGGAATTGACACTTCATCTATGCATCAACGAAATCAAGCAAATGCGCTTGTTTATTTTCATCATTTCAATCAATTGGAACAATTCAATCAGCGCTTTACTAACAAGATCATTCAACCTTATTCAATTGAAAAATCAGCTTCAAGGATTATTGTTTCTTTTCAGCCTGATGTAAAACACAGCACCTATGTCTATATACTGGAATAAAAAAAAAATTGAGGCATATTCGTTGGTTGAATTATTGGTCGCAATGCTGATTATCATTTTGGTTATGGGATTTGCTTTTTTACCCTCAATTACCTACAACAGAAAGTGAGCATTTATACCAATCATCTTTTGTACAAATTAGATCACAGCACAACCGAACGAATTATTTGGAAAGACATCCATCAAAATTCATTGGCAATCGTAGATCAACAACAAAAGCAGTTTCAGCTAAGTACTCCAGTCGAGACAATCACCTATACCTTTATTGAAAAAAACTTAATGCGAAACGGACAACAACTTTTAGACAACTATCACAGCCTTAATTTTTACTTTCAAGGAAAAGAAATTCAAGAAGGCCGATTTGATGCTCTTGAAATCGTATTGACCCTTTTCAGATAAAAAATTTAACACGCTGTTTTTCTTTTTACCTCAAAGTGCATTTTTATATTCCTTACCATGATTTATACATTTGATACAAAAAAACGTTCCACTAATCCAACTGAAAAATCAATTTGGACCACCGCTTTCACCCCTTTTTTTACTAACCAGAAGAAAGAGACATTTTATACTGAACTAGCACTCTTGTTAAAGGCAAAAATTCCAGTAAAAGAATCCATTCAAATGATCTGTGCAGCTATGACAAAAAACAAGATCAACGGTTTTACAATCCATTACTAATTGAATTGGCAAAAGGTGCCTTTTTCTACGAATGCATGCGAAAACTTGACAACTGCAGCATATATGAGTGGAATACCATAAAGATTGGGGAAGAAACCGGACGATTGGAACGTGTCGTCCATTCATTGGCGGACTATTATCAGCAAAAAAAACAATTTTAGAAGAACCCTCACAAGTGCATTGGCCTATCCTGCGCTTTTAATGCTGACCGCATTTATCGTAATCGTATTTATGCTCACCACTATTGTGCCCCTTTTCCAAGGCATCTTTCAACAGCAAGGGGTGGATATTCCATGGATTACACAATGGATTATTAAGCTCGCTAATGGTATTCAAAGCCATGGATTACTACTATTTCTGGGGGTCTTTGGACTTCTTTTGGTGGGGCGTCAGCTTTACAAAAAACCAAGCACTAAACAAGCTTTACAAAGTTTTTTCTTTGGGCTACCCATTATTGGAAATCAACTCCAAATAAATTATTCGTTTAAATTTAGTCAAAGTATGCATTTACTGACACAATCTAGGGTAAACCTTGTCCAATGTTTAAGCCTTTTACAAGAAATGCACGCCTTTTACCCTTTACAAAATGCCTTAGCAAAAATGTCGCAGTCTTTGGCAAGGGAGATGGATTTGGGCAATCGCTAAAAGAAACCAGCTTTTTGATACACGCATGCATTCTTTCCTTCGTGTTGGGGAAGAAACCAATCAATTGGAAGCAATTTTTGCTGAATTGACGACCTATTATGGTGAGAAAATAAACCAACGCTCGAAACGGTTATCAAGTTTATTAGAACCACTGATTATTATCTTTGTGGGTGGGATCATAGCGGTGATTTTGGTCGCCATGTATTTACCCATGTTTCAACTTAGCACAACCATAGGCTGATGAACTATTGCTGAAGATAGAAGTGCGTTTCAATAAATTGTATTCTTTTTTGTGTTTTTTTACCATACTAACTTCCTCTAGTGTCGCAAAGGGAAAACGCTGTTCAATCGCATTAAGGAAAGAAAGCGTAGCAAAAAACCCTCCACGGATTTCAAAATGATAACGATCATTTATAGAGGAAGAATCTGTTGAGATAGGTGAAGATTGTTCCACATTAAAATCAACCAATCGAATAGGTAAATCATCCGTTAAGTCCAACATAAATTCCAATAAAGTAGCTTCAGAAAAAACCAATTGATTGCCCCATTCCCTATTCATGGCAGCATAGTTTTGCACTTTGCTTTCAATGTCTGAAAATACACATCCATGCGTTCAACCTGACCCTGAAGTGCCCTTGAAGAGTGAAGTCCCCTTATGGCAGGTAGAAAGAGTAGATAAAAAGCTAGTAAATAAATGGTCGTAAAGAGGCTAAGCCAAATTTTATTTTTTGTGTTCATCTTGCAATAAGATTTGAAGTTCAAAATGGAGCTGAAGACCTTTGTTCGTTGTCAGCTGGACAATAGATACATTTTTAACTTTTTTGTGGAGACGGATGGTGTTGGTCCATTGGGTTAATGTATTCTTTTCTATCAGCTCACCCCAAATCAACAATTTATCAGTGACATTATTTTCGGTAGTAGAAAGTGTTATTTTTTTCAACCGTATACCTTTAGGCATAGCCTGCATCAATTGATCTAATAGTGATATTCTTTGGTGCTGCGCTTTGCGATCTATCTGTTGCCATTTTACTCTTTCATCGCCAAGAAGAGCTTCCTTTTGTTGAACCTTCAAATGTAATGCTTGCTGTTGCTTAGCTAATTTATTGAACTGTTGACGACTACTAGCACTCCACATAAACAAAAAACTGCCCAGCACCAAAACAACGACAACTACAACTCGATGTAAGCCAAGAAACTTTTTTTCAAATAAACGATTTAAAAAAAGCTGCTCTAAATAATGTTGTTGATTGATTAAAGGAGCTTCTGTAACTGGAGAATCTTGTGGTTTTTGTTTGAGTAAATCAATGAAAAGAGTGTTTAGTTTGAAGGATCTTTTTGAGAGATAATTTACCGCCATAGCGAAACCCAAAAAGGCAGTAGATCCAATAGAATTTTTCCCTAAATCAATGGATTTTCTGACTCAAAATCAATTTTTTCGAGGAAATAAGCTGTCTCTCTTCCAAGGTAAATTGATATTTTCCGGCTTGAAAACTAGCCGGTAATACATCCATGAAATGTTCAAAACAGTTGATCCCTATCGCTAGCTGAGCAATTGGTTTATTGGCAGCTTCAATTTTTTCTTTCCAAGCATGCCAATGGGTTTTACGGCAAATACTCACCGTTTGATCTGTTTCAGAAATAAAAAAGAAGCGCGATCTAAATTAGGGAAAAGGGATGAAATTGGCAGTTTCAACTTTGCTTTACATAGCACAGCTTCATCATTGATTATCCAAAAGATTTGGCCCTCATCGGGAGTAAGTGCAGTACCGCTTTCCAATGGGTCAGTATATGATGAGATTGAAGTGAAAGCTGCTTGTCTTTTACCTTTAAAACAGAAAGGAAAAAAGAAGGATACTGTACATTTCCCTCTAATTCTACTACAAATAAATCTGTACTTTTTTCTTGATAAAAAAACATATTATTGTAGCAATGTTGGTTGGATTAAAACAGTCAGTTTTCGCTTTGAACTGGTGTATCTTTTCTGACTAAACAACCACTTGATGATTGGAATTCGTGCAAGAAGCGGTACGCCAGTCCCTGAATTATTCCTTGTATTTTGCTCTAAGCCCCCTAAAATAGCAATGTCTTTATTATTCATTCGAACGATTGAACTAAACTCTCTGGACTCAATTCCTGGCGGTGCGTCGTCAGCAATACGATTATTGTTAAAGGAAGATTGCTTCACAAAGATATCTAATGTCACTCCACTATCTCCGGTCACATAGGGTTTTACACTTAAGGTAAGTCCTGCACTAATGGGAATGTAATTGGTTATTTCGGACGTTTGCGGATTTTGGAAACCATAAAAATTTTGGGAAGTATAGGCATAATAACTGATCTCACTATTGGAAAACATGGCACGATGACCGTTTAGTGTTGCCATACGCGGGGAAGAAAGCACCTTTACTGTACCACTCTCCTCCAGTGCGCGTAATTGAAGGAAGAAATTGGGTTGCAATTGCCCAAGGTTTAACGCACGTAGCTGACTAATTCCTCCTAGTATACGATTGGTCGTTTGCGCCCCAATCGAGCGTTTACAGTCGGGAATAAATCTCCTTGATCGGTGGTTTCCTCTTCCCCAAACCCCATGAAATACCCGTATCTAGTTGAGCCGAACTATTGACTTCAATCAACATCACTTCAATCAGAATGACGGGGATGGGTTGATCGATTTGCTCGATAAAATGTTCAAAACGACTGACGTTTTGCGTGCTACCAACCACAAGAAAGGCATTTAATTCCTTGTCTACCTGAATTTGAAGCCCATTGGTCAGTACGGCTGGAACAAGACTACCCATGCTTGCATTGGGCTGGGCAGTCGAAGAAGGATTACCTACACTGTTGAGGGGTTGAATTTGTGGTTGAGCAAAGTTCCCTTGCAAGGGCTGAGCAAACGCACTTCCATAGGACTGTCCCAGACCTTGGTTTCCGAACGACTGACCAATACGTTGATTTCCAAAGGCTTGCCCAGCAGCCAGATTACTAAAATTGGGAGCGCTTTGTGGAAGGCTACTGGCTTCGCGATAGGGTTCTCCTAAGAGTTCAATGGAACGGTGTTGGAGGATAATTTTTTTAGCTGTTCGCGCACTCAATTGATCTTCTCTTCCAAAAAATAAGTCGATCCTTCTTTACGATATGTAAAGCTAGGTAAAGTGCCTTCCCCATTGGGAAGAAATTGGGGGACTTGATTATCGAATAAGATTGGTAAGAGCGCGTCGAATTGAATCCGATCAATCTGCAAATCAATGGTTCCCATTTCATCCATGGGGACCGACTGATACCAATTAACCTCCAATACCTTTGCCAACTCCAAAAGCAATTGACCAATGGGGTAGTCACGCGCACGGACGCGAAGATGTTCGCCATCGTCCAAGAGAACAAAGGGTAGTTCTTCCTTGGAAGGCCAAATCGTTCGTTTCTTTGTTCGATCTTGTTGTTCTCGTTCAAAAAGAAAGAACCCTTCTTCAGAGATTTCCATACGCAAACGATGTAATTTGGCTAACTGCCTTAACGCACTTTCAACAGGGACATTTTCAATAAAAAAACTAAGTTCGAACTCCTTCAGGTCCGGAGCATACAATAGGTTATATGGCGTTTGCTGGGTGACAAGTCGGAAAACCTCACCCAACTTGTGGTTGTCTATGTTTATGTTCAATCGTTCTGAATCAAAATCATAGTAAACAAACGGAAGTGGAGGAATTTCTTTTGGTGCTGTATAAGGGGAGATATGCAAAATACTGCCGGAAAAGTCGATGGTCAAATCATAGGTCTTGCACATGTAGAGCTAAACATCTTTAATTGATACAGCCGAAAACTGTGCAAGAATAAAACGGTTCTTTAAACTCGGATCAACCGTAAGGTTTACCTGATGTAAATCAGCAATGGATTGTAAGAAATCGGCCATAGAAATTTGTGCCAAATCAGCTTCAACCTTTACCAGAGCAGTAAAAACAGGGTATTCAACGGCCAAACGATCGAGCTGCTGTTGTAGGGAGTCGATTCGCGCTTCATTTTCTTGGGCGAAAAGACCTACTGAGGTCAATAGGAGCAAACACATCCATTTTTTCATAGGTAAGATCATAAGTTAGAGGGCAACAAAAGAATACACCTCCTCTAAGGAGGTAACTCCTGTTTGAATTAATTTCCATGCCTGTTCCTTAAGAGAAGCATGGGCTTGGGTTCTTCGGTAAGCAGCTTCATCATTAGGAGCCGATATAAATGCTGTTTTCAAGGCGGGTGTTAGTGGTAAAAGTTCATAGAGGGCAATGCGACCAGCATAACCCGTATGGTAGCAGCTATTACAGCCCTTGGCTTGATGGTGTTGTTTCACCTTTTTCGGTGGAACAATATCTTTAGGGAATACTGGCTGAACTTCTTTGCAGTGCACACAAAGTTTGCGCACCAACCGTTGTGCCATAGAAAGTTTTAAGGTTTCCAAAAGTAAAAAGAAGGTACTCCCATATTTTCTAAACGGCTCATGATGCCCCAAGCTGAATTGGTATGTAGGGTAGCAAAAACCAAATGACCTGTTAGTGCAGCTCTTACGGCCATTTGTGCTGTCGCTTCATCGCGGATTTCCCCCACCATAATAACATCCGGATCTTGACGGAGAAAGGCGCGTAGCGCCTTGGGAAAGGTCAGCCCAATGCTCTCTTTTAATTGAACTTGGGTGATTCCATCGAGGGTGTATTCTATGGGGTCCTCAATGGTTAAAATATTGGTAGTTGAACGGTTGATTTCTTTTAGGGTCGCATAGAGTGTTGTGGTTTTCCCCGAACCTGTAGGACCAGAAATAACCACCAGTCCTTGGGTATTTTTGAGTTGTGTGCGATAGCTCTTTAAATCCTCAGGATTAAAGCCCAGCTTGTTTAGGAGAGTAACCCTTTTTCACGACTTAATATCCGCAACACCAGTTTTTCACCATAAAGGGTAGGCAGGGAAGAAACCCTTAGGTCTACCTTCTCCCCTGCATGGGTGGTATAACTAATGCGACCGTCTTGCGGTAGCCGTTTTTCTGCTATATCGAGTTGAGCTTTGATCTTAATTTTATTGATGATAGCAGGGTACTCCGCTTTAGTGATTGAAAAGAACGATTTTAATTTCCCATCCAACCGAAAACGCACCCGCGTAGAGGCCTCAAAAATTTCGAAATGTACATCGCTGCTTTGAAGGGCATGAGCGGTTTTAATGATTTGATCCAAAACATCCTCCGATACGTTGAGCTGGGCATCGGTAGCAATGGAGGTGTAAAAATGTGTGCTCAAGAGCGTTTCAAACTCTCCCGAAGGCAAAAGTTTTGGTTGAATGAGCTTGCCCAACACCACCTCCACTTCCTTTTGCTTAGGAGTCTTAAAGGAACCATCGGTATAACAAAGTAGATGCGTTTCCGTTTGGGCATAGGGAATAAGGCGAAACTGATGTACCTGTTCAAAGCTAAGCACATCGGTCAAGACCTGTAAGGGTGGACTAGAGGAGATCATGCGCAATGGGATAGAGGGTTAATTTAGGTAGCGAGAGGTCTGCTCCAATGGCCAAGGCATTGGTAAGGGCCAAATAGCCCGCATAAGGAACCTTTTCTTGCGATAAAAGAATTGCAATAAGCAGCGAAGCAAGGGTACCGAACAACCACAAGCTTACAAAAACAAGCGGAGGGTAAGCCCAAGCAAAGGCTGCTAAGAACAAAAGGTCTCCTAGTCCAAAAGCCGTATTGAGGAAGCTGCCCATTCGCCAACGTGCATAGCTGCTTAAAACCAATAAACTCCCGCTCAACAAAAGCGAATTGACCAAGCCATTTCGCCAAAGCAATTCCCCCCTAGGGTGAGAAAATGCAGCAGCACCCACCCTGCCCAAAGTGCAGGAAACACCCAGACCGCTAGGGCGAAATGAGTACAATCTGCTAGAAAAGTGTAGAGCAAGACAAGCAGGAGCAAATATGGGAGAACTGCCACCATTAGTCTTTTATTTTTTGAACCGGTTGCCCAAGTTGGTTAATTTCCCATAGGTTGAAAACACCGTCTCCGTCAAAATCGACCACGGCCTCCGCTTGAGCAATAAAGTGCTGAGAACTTGCCTCGAGAATGTGATAGCGATAGTTGGCTGTCCCCCCGGCCGTAACAGCAATGGGTGCCTCAAAGTCTAAGGCCGCCAATTCATCGCTATAGCGCGAATGGATAAAACGGTAGGTCTCTTGACTATGAAACAAAGCCTTGAGTTGAATCTGGGCTTCTACGCTTTTGGCTTTACCGATTAGGGGCATTAAACTGGGGAGGGCAATGAGCAACAATATGCCAATAATGGCCAAAACAATGAGCATTTCTTGTAGGTTAAAAGCAGGGATTTTTTTCATGGGAGTAGGTTCGATTTGTTGGACTAAGATAATTGATTTTTTTGCATGTACAAAATTGATAATCAGTAATATATATAGTAAATAATTTAAAATTATTTTAACTTTTTATTGGCACATATTATTTTTTTTATGTAGTTTTCTGCTACCTAAAATCTTTGTGCCATGAAAAAATTTTATTTAATCATTAGAATCTCGCTTTTACTTTTATGTTTAAAATCGGAGTACTGTTGGTCACAATTATTAAATAATAACAATCATCTTGCGGTAAACTTTCCACTACCCCCTCTTCTTTTGAGTTTTTACAATCACATTATCTTCCTTTAAATAAATACACTGGGACAACGAATATTAATATTCCTTTGTATAATATACCAGCTAAAGGACTTGAGATTCCATTATCTATTAACTATAATTCAACTGGGATCCTCACTGCCCAAGGGTAATGTATCAGACCTGTGGGTTTTAGAAAAACTAATTTTTAAAACACTGATATTCGGTAATGTATCAAACCTGTGGGCTTTTAAAAGTAGCATTTTTAAATCCATTGAAAAACAACATTTAAATCTAAAAAAGAGAAAATTAAACGATCCCCAACCATAACCCAGTAATGGGTAATATTTCAACCCCATTGTAAATCAAAAAACTTAACCTAAATGAAAAAAGTAATTAATTTAACAATCCTACTACTTACGACATTTGCTTATAGTCAAACTCAAGAAGTATCAGCTCCTGGAATAAATATTATTCCCCCAACCCCTGAGGTAGCTTCTTTAGGAAAATATATTGAAACACCAATTAATGAATTTACAGGCATACCCAAAATTCAAATACCTATTTATGAGATTAATCAAAACAGAATAAATCATTCCATTAATTTAAGCTATCATGCACAAGGAGTTAAGGTAGAAGAAATAGCTTCTAGAGTAGGAATGGGGTGGACATTGAATGCGGGAGGAGTAATTCACAGACAAAAAAGAAGCACCCCAGATGAACTGCCCCAATATGGATATTTAAAAACCACCGAAACAGTTGAAGAATTTTTGAATTTAACTATTGATCCAAAAGTTGCTTCTGACCATCTATATCTTGATGTGTTATTTTCCGATCATAATGCGCACGAAAAAGATATGGAACCCGACTTATTTATATTTAGTTTTGGAGAATATTCGGGTAGATTTTTCTTTAATCAAGAAACGAAGAAGCCCATATTTGAAGAAGCAAGCCCATTAAAGGTTGAATGGATGGATTATGCTTATTTTAAAATAACCACACCTGATGGCATTCAATACTACTTTGGAGAAAATAAAGAAAGAACAAGTACAACAAAACAAATAAAAGGAGGTCAATATGACGCTATGGATGTTTGGACCATTGGAAGTAAATACAGTTCTTCGCCTGATGAAACAGACCCTTCCGTTACCAACAATCCTGAATATGTAGCCACATGGTATCTTAAAGAAATTTATGATCCAATAAGCGATCAAAGTATCACTTTTGATTATGAGGAATATAAACTTGGGAAATTATATCAAAGATTATCATCTTCTATCCTAGTAGAAGAAACACCTGTGGAAACAGTATCATCTCAACACACATTAAGCGATCAAGAATCTGAAGAATATGTTTTGACACAAATTAATTTTAATCAAGGTAAAATAGAATTCATCAAAAACACAAATGAACGAAAAGATTTAAGCGGTTCTTATGCCCTAAAGTGGATCAATATTCATTCAAATGACAACCTTATAAAAAGTTATGGTTTTAGTCATACTGAAATTGAAAGCAGTAATGTTGTTTCCAGCGAAAAAGATTTAGGTAGTTTTTATGAGAACTTAGTGGGTATAAAATATCGCCTCTTTTTAACTGACATAAAAGAATATGGGATAGATAAGATAAACAATACGGTATTGCAAAATAAATTTACGGAATACACATTTGAATACAGTAATCCCGAAGATTTACCACATCGTTTTTCAGAAGCACAAGATTTTTGGGGTTTTCATAATGGGGTAACGAGGAACAAAAATTTAATCCCTAGGGAACTCAAATTGTTCTGGAATGGTGCTCGAACTATTGGAGAAGCAAATCGTATGATAAATGAAACCCATGCTCAAGATGGTGTTTTAACAAAAATCACTTATCCTACAGGAGGTGCTACAGAATACTTTTATGAGAATAATCGAGTAAAAAAAGACGTTGATCCAAAACCAAATTATGAAGGACATTTCGATCCAATATATTATAATTACCAATCTACTGCCTATACCTTTAATCATACCAATGCGGAATACAATTACAACAATGGAAACCCATATTATGTAGCGAACTTTACGCTAGATGATTTTCAAACATCGAGTCTAAATACTACTCAACTAATCAATTTTAACTATTCCAATCACAATAATTATGCTCTTGCAGACACGAATCAAGAGGAACCGTATTGGGAAGCTTTTATTCAAAAATTTGATGAACAAACCAATTCATGGTTTCCCTTTGGATCACGTGTTTACAATTTCAATGACGCTGGAGAAAACGAAGTGGCACTAACAGCTGGAAACTATAGAATAATTGTTCATTGGATAAACGAAACTAGTGGTTCTTGGAATCCAAATATTCATGGAAATGCCGATTGGTCAGTACTTTTCAATATTTATGAAAAAACTGATTTGAGTGACCAAGACTACATACTCGCTGGGGGACTTAGAGTTAAAAAAATAAAAACCTATGATGCAAATGGAAACGCTTATCTCACGGATTATTCTTATGATGATGCGCAGGGAAAAGCCACAGGTAATTTAGTTTCGTTACCGTATCGTTTATCTGGCTTCAATTTTTATTATTATGATACTAAATATGGAGGTTCAAATGGTGGTAATCTAATTAGCAAAGTTGAATATGTTGCTGGCAAAAGTTATTCTTCCGATAGCAGTGTTCCATTGGCTACTTCACAATCTAGTTATGTGGGTTATGATAAAGTAACTAAAATTAGAGAAGGAGGGGATAATGGAAAGACATCGTATAATTTCTCTTTTGAGAGGAACACATTGGATATGACAACGCTTCATCACTACCCAAAAAAATGGCAGGAGAATTAGCTTATGTTATTGCAACAGTACCTTTGGTAAACCAAGAAATACAGCGTGGCAAGTTGCTCTCTAAAATTGATTACAATAAAAATAACCTTCCAATTCAAAAAATAAGCCATACCTATCAGTTAAAAAAACACGATGCTATAAATGCGGTTAGCTTAAGAAGACTACTTAAGGCAGAATTAGTAGTTCCTTCTACTGATCTTAAAAAAGGATATGGAATTTTATCTGCTACCATAGGCGTACTTCAGTCTTACGTGATTAATAAATATCAATTGTTTTCTCAATCAAATTTGTTAACTCAATCTACTTCTTCAATGTATGACATGAACGGAGAAAACCCTGTAACAAAAATCACGAATTATTTTTATGAAAATGATAATCATCTCCAACCAACACGCGTAGAAACAACCAATAGCAAAGAAGAAATCTTAAGAACAAAAACATATTATGCACATGATGTAAACAATCAACGTTTAATTAATGAACACAGAATCATTGAGCCGATAAAAATAGAAAATTATGTAAGAGTAATGTATTGTTATCTACTCAAAATACAACATATGCTACCAGTCATAATAATCAAGGACGCTATCTCCCTCAGTATGTCCAAACTGCTAAAGGCAATAATACTCTAGAAAACCGCGTGGTGTATGAAAAATACGATAGCTACGGTAATTATCTTCAAGCACGAAAAATAGTGGTAAACCCAAAACTTCTTACCTTTGGGCTACAACGGCCAGTACCCCATTGCCCGGATAGAAAATGCCACCTATGACGAGGTACAAGCGGCCTTGGGATTGACTGCAGCCCAAGAACCTGACGAAACCCACCTAAGTGCCATCAATGCCCTGCGGACATCCAAACCGACTGGCAAATCACCACCTATGAACATATTCCGTTGGTGGGCGTTAAAACCATCACCCAGCCCAATGGGGTAGCCACCCATTACGAATACGATGCATTTAATCGTTTGGAAGCGGTGAAAGACCAAGCCAATGATTTACTCCAAGAATACAGCTATCATTATGCTGAACGCTAAACATTAACACATGTAACACAACACCCCTAAACGACTCCCCAGTCACTGACAAAAATCTTACCCTATGAAACGTCTACGCCTACTTTCCGTTTTTCTATTCATTCTTGGTCTGCACTACAGCCAGGCTCAATACGAATTTGATGATGCCTATTATCAAAATCGCTATGGCAGAAGCAGCTACACCTCTTATCGGTATACTCCTCCCCCAAAACCCTATTTTAGTAGTTCAAGGGTGAGTGCCTATGCCTCGATCAACAGTTCAGGAAGTGTTCGTGTACGTGGCTATGGAGCAACCTTACACAGTTATAGTCCAAGTCGTTTTTCGCCCAGTAGCAGCAGTGTTCGACGTTCCATCTATGTGCGTTTTGTGGTTCCTTCGGGTTATAGCAATAGTGGACAAACCATCTATAAAACCATTTATGCCACCCAACCTGCCAAACCAAAACCTGCGTTCAATACGTCAGCCGCAGGGGCATCGGTGAGCATTAACTCGGCCGGGAGTGTTTCGGTAAGAGGCTATGGGGCGACGGTAACAAGTTATTCCCACGCAGTTTTTCAACTAGTTACAGCAGCCAGCGCAGGAGTGTACGGGTCAGCTTTGTGGTTCCTTCGGGTTACAGCAACAGTGGGCGAACCTTTTCTAAAACCTATACTGCTACCCAACCCGCCAAGGCTAGACCTGCCTTCAACACCTCAGCCGCAGGGGCATCGGTGAGCATCAACTCAGCCGGGAGTGTCTCGGTAAGGGGTTATGGGGCGACGGTGAGCAGTTATTCCCCACGCAGTTTTTCAACTAGTTACAGCAGCCAGCGCAGGAGTGTACGTGTCAATTTTGTTATTCCCTCGGGTTATAGCAACAGTGGGCGAACCTTTTCTAAAACCTATACTGCTACCCAACCCGCTAAGGCAAGACCAGCCTTCAACACCTCAGCCGCTGGCGCATCAGTGAGCATCAACTCAGCCGGGAGTGTTTCGGTAAGGGGTTATGGTGCCACGGTGAGCAGTTATTCCCCCCGTAGTTTTTCGAACAGCTACAGCAGCCAGCGCAGGAGTGTACGGGTCAGCTTTGTGGTTCCTTCGGGTTATAGCAACAGTGGGCGAACCTTCTCCAAATCCTACGCTGCTATCCAACCCGCCAAGGCTAGACCTGCCTTCAATACAGCCAGCTTTAACGCTAGGGTCAGCATCAATAGCGATGGCAGGGTTAGTGCTAGTGGGAGCAACATAAGCGGATATAGTCCCAGCACGTTTTCGAGCAGCTACTATGCTCAGAATAGAAGTGTACAGGTCAGCTTTAGGGTACCCTCAGGCTACAGCAACAGTGGGCGAACCTTTTCTAAAACCTATTCTGCTACCCAACCCGCCAAGGCAAGACCTGCTTTCAATACAGCCAGCTTTAACGCTAGGGTCAGCATCAATAGCGATGGCAGGGTTAGTGCTAGTGGGAGCAACATAAGCGGATATAGTCCCAGCACGTTTTCGAGTAGCTACTATGCTCAAAATAGAAGTGTACAGGTCAGCTTTAGGGTACCTTCGGGCTACAGCAATAGTGGACAACTCTTCTCTAAATCCTATGCTGCTACGCAACCCGCCAAGGCCAGGCCCCTCTACACCTACTACCGCGATGCGATGGCGACGGCTATGGCAATCCCAGTTCTACTACCCGTGCTGCCACCCAACCCCCAGGCTATGTCACCAATCGCAGCGATTGTAACGATGGGGATCGCACTTTAAACCCCAACACCCTCTGGTATTTGGACCGTGATGGGGATGGCTATGGAAGTTCGGCTACTCCACCAACAACAAGGGAAGCTGTGCTAGAACCCTTTAGAGAAGATGCAATGCATTTTACTGCTGATGCCAATTACCGTGGCTGTACTCCTCCGGGAAGTAACTATGTGCGCAACAACAACGACCTCGACGACAACGACCCACAAGTAACCACGGTACGGCTCTACACCTACTACCGCGACAGCGATGGCGATGGCTATGGCAATCCCAGTTCTACTACCCGTGCCGCCACAAAACCCCCAGGCTATGTCACCAATCGCAGCGATTTAGATGATGACAATCAATACATCACTACCACCCCTGTTGCACCTGGCACAACCACTTCATCTGTTAATGGTGCGGTGTGTACCTACCGTGTATTCAATGATGGTAGCGAACTAGCCCCTAACCGAGTGACTTTTATGCGTCCCGATGGAAATAAAGGAAGCCATACTATCCCACTAGGAGATAGCATCGACTTTGAAGCAATTGGTGGCAGTGTGCAAGAACAAGAAGGGGCAGACTTAACCATTTGGACCGTTGAATGTGAAGCACTCCCTGCCTTAGATGATGCTACAGTACGAAAATGGCTAAACGCCTCCATTGACCGAATGGGTGAGGTTGATGTAAGGAGTGAAAAACTCAGACTTAAAAATAATGCGTATGAGCGAATGGAATGGGTGGACACCCCCACCAAAAGAACCCTTAGCGTTGCCTATTATATTCCCAAGGGATATCGAAATGCAGGGACGCAGGCGCAATATTCCCTGGGCGTGGACCAACCCGTCAGCTATCCACTATTAACAGTAAGTGAACTCCCACGCCCCAATTTTCACAACAATAGCGTTGGGTTTACGGCAGCAAAATCTCCCTGGGTGGGTCAGATTCGATTAACCAAAGTGGAAGAGACAACAAAAAACCTTGTATTTGACCCCGTCTGTCAAGACACTGCACGGACCTTTGCACTCTCACTATTGGTCCCCGAAAACCATTACAATGCTGGGGAGACCCTTGCATGGGAAGTCACCTTAACCCAGCCCGCTGCGGCACAGATCACCTATTACCAAGATACGGACGAAGACGGTTATGGGGATCCGGCTAATACTACAACACGCTGTGCTCTCGAGGGTCCGCCAAGCACAGGCGTTTGGGTCAAAAACAACAATGACAACTGCCCCGATGAATTCGGCCCTACCGAAAACAAGGGCTGTCCCTACAGCATGCAAACCATCTACGAAGACCAAGATGAAGACGGATTGGGTGATCCCAACACTACCCAAGAAATTATCAAAGGAGCAAAACTTCCTGAAAATTGGGTAGAAAACAACAATGACGAATGCCCCGAAGAATTCGGCCCTGCCGAAAACAAGGGCTGTCCTTACAGCATGCAAACCATCTACGAAGACCAAGATGAAGACGGATTAGGTGATCCGAAAGCAACAGACACCATTATTGAAGGTAGCGATCTTCCAACGGGCTGGGTGTATGACAACACCGACCTATGCCCCGAAGAATTCGGCCCTGCCGAAAACAAGGGCTGTCCTGAGGAAATAGTAGCGCCACCTCCACCAGTTGAAGAAGAGGAAATATGCGCAGGCACTACTACAGGACAATACATTGCCGCTTCTCCGAGCAGCGACCACAACTATGTACTGACCAAAACCTACCAAAACAGTGAGGGTACCAATGCCCTAACCAGCATACAATACTACGACGGATTGGGTCGCCTCAGCCAAAGTGTAGCCGTGGGGGCAGCGCCCAGCGGAGCAGATTTGGTCATAAGCCAAAACTACGATGCCTTTGGACGCCCAGACAAAACCTACCTCCCCACTCCAATGGAAGGAACGGCAGGAAGTTACCGCACTGCCATGGAAACCAATGCCACCACTCACTATGGGGTAAACAATCCCTATAGTCAAACGATTTATGAAGCCTCACCTCTCAACAGGGTGATGGAGCAAAAAGCCCCCGGAAATTTTGCTGCGAATCCCATTAAAAACAGCTACGACACCAATACTACGGGCGAAGTTAACCGCTACAATGTAAGCGATGCAGGAGCAATAACCGCAACAACCTATGCCGCCGGAACCCTCTTTAAAAACGGATTAACCGACGAAAACGGCCATACCACCTACACCTATACCGACCTACAAGGACGAGTCGTTTTAAAAAGAGGACCGGGTACTGAGCATGCCGAAGTACACGACACCTACTATTTGTATGACGACTATGGCAACCTGCGCTATGTGCTGCCCCCGCGCGGCAGAAGGAGCAACCGATGCCACTACCCTCGCTCAACTATGCTACCAATACACCTACGACCACCGCAACCGCCAAGTGAGTAAACAACTCCCCGGCAAAGGTGTGGAATACATTGTTTACGACGCCCAAGACCGACCAGTACTGATGCAAGATGCCAAAATGCGGGCAGACAATAAAGCCCTAAAAACCGTCTATGATGCCCACAGTCGGGTCATTGAAACTGGGTTTATTACTGCCACAGCAATTAGTACACAAACTGCATTAAACGACCTAATTAGTAGTGAAATAAGTGAAGTTCTTAGCCTGCAGTACTATGATAACTACAGCGGTCTGACTGACTTAGACCCGCCAACCCCCGGTCCTACCCATGGCCTACCTACTTGGAGCAAAACTAGGGTCTTGAGCACAGACCATTGGATCACCACAGTCACGGGCTATGACATCAAAGGCCGCATGGTCTACACCGCCACCGATAATCCTGAATTAGATGTGGTGGAAACCCAAACCCATGTCTTGGACTTTGTGGGGCGCATTACCCAAACCACTACCACCCATACCAAAGGTGGAGAAACATTAACTTGGGTCGATGACTTTGTCTACGACACCAACGGGCGACTGCTCACCCAAAAAGAACGTTGAACGACAAAGGAAGAACAAATCGCTGCCCATTGTTACAACGATTTGGGACAATTGGAAAAGAAAACATTGGGTGGCGATTTACAAACCCTGGACTACAGGTACAATATTCGAGGGTGGCTCACTGCGACCAATGATCCTGAAAACTTAGGCAACGACCTTTTTGGTTTCAGGCGCCTCTGGGGGTTACAATAGCGATAAACACCTCTTTGCAGGAGAAGCTTTCCCCAATGGGAATATTGCTTATATGGAATGGAAATCGGTGAACCATGATGCACTTAATTGGTATGCCTATGATTATGACGCCCTTAATCGCGTTGTAACTGCTACCCACAATACAGGAAACTACAACATGGCCGTAACCGAATATGACAAGAATGGCAATATCAAAGGTCTAAGCAGAAATGGCTACCTTGGAGGTAGTTTTGGAGACGTGGATATTTTAGATTATGATTATAGTGGTAATAGACTCACAGAAGTAACAGATACTGGGCATAGTAGTTATGGGTTTAAAAATGGTATTTCTAATTATGTTTATGACCTTAATGGCAATATGATTAGCGACAGCGGTAAGGCATTACTTCCATAGGATACAACCATCTTAAATTTACCAGAATCATTGCCATTAATGGTAAGTCCATTACACCTACGACGATTCGGAACTAAAACTCAAAAAACCGGTAGATAATAATACCACAGAATACACCCCAACGACCATTTATACTAATGGAAATTTAGAATTGATTCATACCCCAGAGGGATACATGGAACCTGTTGGTAATGATGATTTTAGGTACGTTTACCGCTTACAAGACCATTTAGGCAACACCCGAGTGTCCTTTACAAAAACAGTACCACCAATGAAATAGACGTTTTACAAACAAATGATTATTATCCCTTTGGCCTCGAACACCAAAAAGAAAATGCACAGGCGAGTTCTTCGAACCTAGGGCAAAACTGGAAGTTCCAAGGGCAAGAGCGAAGCGAAGATTTAGGGCTCATCATTGACGAGTGGAAGTACCGAATCAGTGACCCTGCTATTGGACGTTTTTGGCAAGTTGATCCTTTAGCAGAAGATTATGTGTACAACTCCACTTATGCCTTCCAAGAAAATAAGACGGGGTTGGGAACTGAGCTTGAAGGGAAAGAGTTACAGTTATTACCTTGGTTGGCAGATACTGCTCAAGGTTTAGAGAAAATGTCAACGGGTAGTTCAAATTTGCTTTCTAAAACAGTAAATCAAACAACTCCACCCTTAAATAATTTAGTTTCTAATCAACCCGAAACACCAGTATTAGAAAATGTGGATTTTGCAAAAATACTAGATGGTGCAAGTCAAATTGATAATGCTTTGCCTGATAAAAGCGATATTCGAGATGCAGCAAATGCAACTGAACTAGTCGGAGATAGTATGGTTATGGGGTCTCCATTAACTGGACCAGTTGCTCCTGTAACGGCTGCTGCTGGTGGAGTTATTGGAACCGTTGGTTTTTTGACTAATGTTACCTTAGATTTAGCTGAGGGTAATCTCGAAAGTGCAGCAACAAGAGTGATTATAGAAGCTGGCTCCGCAGGTATGGGGTCATTAGTAAAACAAGCTGATGGAGGAAAAGTTGCAACTGAATTAACAAATACTGTGCTCGCTAGGACTGGGGAAGGGGTTCAAAGCAGTATTACGAAAAAAGAAGAAATAAGACAATAAAAAATAAACAGATGAATTTTTTGTGGTTTCTTTTAGGAATAATTAGTCTTATTTTAGGGCCTATATTGTATCAACTATTTGACAAAGAGAAAATTAATCATAAGGTTGACCATCTTACTATAAAAGGGTATGTAATTTTCAATTCTATTAGTAATTCTTGGTATATATTTCATAGCGAGAGAACTTGCTAAAACAATTTAGTATGAATAAAATAAATACATATTTCGTAAGCATCAGTGGTGTTTTTTTTCTGCTCTTTTTCACTTCATGTTTTTCACAAGATTTAAAATGTAAAGATTTCCATGAGGGTACCTTTTATGGAAAAAATTCTGGTTCGGTTCAAATTAAATTTAAAATAATTAGAACAGGAACTTCTCAAATTGAAGAATTATTAGAAATTCCTGAAGAATTATTAGAAAAAAGAAAGATACAGAAAGCTTAATTGGATACGAAATTATCGAATGGGTTGATAGCTGTACTTATCGGCTTAAATATGATGAAACAAAATTAGAGTTGACAGAATATCAAAAATTTATTAATGACAATAATGGGGTCTTAAATAGAATTACTAAAATTGAAGGTAATTGTTTTTACTATGTCTCTACTTTAAGCGTAAATGGTCAAGAACAAAGTATAAAGAAGGAAATTATGCAAAGAAATAAATGCTAATTTACCAATCCAATGAAGTGTGTCTATCACATATCCGACCACTTAGGCAATACACGAGTGTCATTCACGAAGAACGAGACTATAAATGAAATAGACATCTTGCAAACCAATGATTATTATCCCTTTGGCCTCGAACACCAAAAGAAAATGCACAGGCCAGTTCTTCTAACCTAGGGCAAAATTGGAAATTCCAAGGGCAAGAACGAAGCGAAGATTTAGGCCTAATCATTGATGAGTGGAAATACCGCATTAGTGATCCTAGTATTGGACGTTTTTGGCAAGTTGATCCTTTAGCAGAAGAATTTACTCACAACTCTCCCTACAATTTTGCAGAAAATCGAGTTATCGATGGGGTAGAATTGGAAGGCTTAGAGTGGGAAAACTTTAGAAGTAAATTTAATAAACCAAGGGATTTAAAAATGAAACCTGTCCCCTCTGGAAAAGGAGTACAGCATCAGAGCTACAATGTTCTAGTAACAAGCCCTAAAAAAGCGTTACAAAATTTGCGTTCTACTTTCAGAAGTTCTCCACAAAATGTATTATCAAATTCTAAAGCAACTTTCCAACCCATCGACGGAGATGGCAATAGATTAGAAAATGCTAACCTTGGAGTAGGAAGTATTATTGGTATTGCTATTGGAGGCCCATTGAATGATTCAAAAGTTAAGGTTACAGGAGAAGAAAGTAGTGAGAATCATTTTAGCTACACTTTTGGCACTTTAGAGGGGCATGTTGAAGCAGGAGAGATTACCTTCTCGGCTACTCAAAATGAAGATGGAAGTATTTCTTTTGGAATTAACAGTACTTCAAAAGTTGATAATGGAACAGCAAATATGTTTCCAATAATTGAAAGTATTGCAAGAGATAAACAAGAACAATCATGGCAAGAAGTTTTGACCAATATTGTTAATTATCTTGGAGGAGAAGAAGCTAGCAGAAATGTAACAATTGAAGAAGATAAAGAATAAAGCTATGTTTTACATTTTTTCAGGTCTAATCCCCATTTTAATTATTTTAATTATTTTATGGCTTAATAGACCACTAAGTTTTAGAAAAACTACAAAATCTTTAACTACAAGTTTAATTCCTATTCTAGTTTACATCTTATTTGTGGCTTTTTTAGAAAAACAATAACTATTTAGAAGTTGGAGGATGGATAACCTACACACTCACTTTCTTCTTCATCCCTTATCTTGTAATTGTTTTGGTTTTAAATTTCATATCATGGAGAAAGAGAAAAGAGGGTAATTCTACCAACCCATGAATTGTGGTAATGTGGTAATGTATCAAACCTGTGGGTTTTTAAAGATAGTATTTCTAAAGCATTGATATTGAGTAAACAAATTAATAAAAATCAAAAAAGTAAATAGACCCCCAACTAAACCAGAACTAATTTTAACCCCTTAAACCGCTTAAAATGGTCAATTTGCCTACTTCATGTTTCAAACCTGTGGGTTTTTGTTCTGGCTTGTATTTTGTTGACGATGAATTCGTAATTCGTAATTTTTTATTCGTAATTGATTTTACCTACGACACCAACGGGCGACTGCTCACCCAAAAACGCACCCTAGACGACAAAACAGAAACAATCGCTGCCCATTGTTACAACGATTTGGGACAATTGGAAAAGAAGACCTTGGGTGGCGATTTACAAACCCTGGACTATACCTACAACATTAGAGGATGGCTCACTGCCACAAATGACCCCGAGGACCCTTCTGATCCCTTCGACAGGCTCAGGCGCCTCAGGCGCCTCTGGGGGTGCTGAGCAAAGTCGAAGCACCGACCTCTTTGCCTATGGCCTAAGCTACCTCCCCAACGGCAACATTAGTGCCATGCAATGGGTCCACAGCCAGCAAGCCACACAAAGCTATGCCTATACCTATGACGCCCTTAATCGCGTTGTAACTGCTACCCACAATACAGGAAACTACAACATGGCAGTAACCAACTATGACAAGAACGGAAACATCCAAGGTCTGACCAGAAATGGGTATCTTGGAAGTAGTTTTGGAACAATAGACGAAATGAGCTACAGTTATTTAGGCAATAGATTAACAGGCATTAGTGAAACAGCAGATACAAGTAAAGGCTTTAAAGCTTCTACTGCCAGCTATGTTTATGATATTAATGGTAACATGACCTCTGATAGTGGTAAAGGCATTACAGGTATTGACTACAATCATCTGAACTTACCTGAATCTATTACTATTAATGGAAGTTCCATTGGGTACATTTACTCAAAGATGGAACTAAACTCAAGAAAACCGCCAGTGGAAACACCACGGAATACACCCCAACGACCATTTATACTAATGGAAATTTAGAATTGATTCATACCCCAGAGGGATACATGGAACCTGTTGGTAATGATGATTTTAGGTACGTTTACCGCTTACAAGACCACTTAGGCAACACCCGTATATCATTCACCAAGAACCAGACGACCAATGAAATAGACATCTTGCAAAACCAATGACTATTATCCCTTTGGACTTACTTTTGACAAACCCGTTCAAGAAGCCAATTCCTCGAACAAAGCATTTAGGTAATGTATCAAACCTGTGGGAAATCAAAAACAGTATTTTTAAAGTATTGATATTGAGTAAACAAATTAACAAAAATCAAAAAAGTAAATAGACCCCCAACTAAACCAGAACTAATTTTAACCCCTTAAATCGCTTAAAATGGTAAAATAGTCAATTTGCCTACTTCATGTTACAAACCTGTGGTTTTGGTTTTGACTTGTGTTTTTTTGAGGTGAAAAAAGCAAGCAGGAGTGACTAAAAAAACACCTAATAAAAAAAGAGGAACACGAAATGTTTTTCATTTGAATATAGTTAATCGCTATATTCACGGAAATAATATTCGATTCCACACACCATGCTTTTCTATAGACTACTCCTTTTTGGTATTATCACATTAGTTTATGCTTGTACAGCAACTCAACCCAATAAAACTATTGCCCTTCCCAAGGCTGTGGAGGAGACCTCTGGCCTCGCCACTGTAGGTGAGGATTTTGTTACTCATAATGATTCTGGGGATGATGCCCTGCTCTACCGTATAAACAAACAGGGAGAATTAATCGATACCTACCCTATTTTGGGCGCAATCAATCGTGATTGGGAAGATCTTGCGCAAGACGATTCCATTTATTACATCGCCGATACGGGGAATAACCATGGAAAGCGAAAAGACCTTACCATTTATCGGCTGACCAAAGACTTCCATTTGCTCGATTCCATCACCATTCGCTATGCCAAGCAAAAAAAGTTCAAGAAAAACAAGAAAACCAAATACGATGCCGAGGCATTGATTGTGGTAGATGACAGCCTCGTGCTCTTCTCAAAAAATAGAAAATCCTATTCCACCCAACTCTATGCTTTTCCGAAAACAGCTGGAGACTACTCCCTAAAGAGTAGAAAAAATTGAGGTGAATGCCCTCATTACGGGAGGCGATTACTCTCCCCAATCCAAAAGAATGATCTTAACGGCCTATTTACCCGACCGAACGCAATATCTTTTGGTAGCTGAAAACGTTTCACTTAGTAAGCTTGCTGATTTAAAATTTACCCGTTATCGTTTGCCCCTTGAGAATGCCCAAGTAGAAGCGGTAAAGATTTTGTTGGATGAATCTGTTTGGATTAGTTCGGAAGGGGAAGGACAGAACATTCCGTTTATCCAAAAAATTGATTTCAACAGTCTCATTAAAGAATAAACAAAAACAATACTATTTTATTATGCTGCGCACTATTTTGCTTTTTTCCGAAAAAACATACCTCAATTCATCCCTCCTTTTTATACGCGTTTGTACTGGTTTCCTCATGGTTTATCTCCATGGCTGGAGTAAACTAATGGCTGGTACAGATCGCTGGGAGCGATTGGGTGGCGGGTTAGCAGAAACTATTGGACTCGATTTCTTGGGCGTTTCTTTAGGCTTTATGGCCAGTTTTGCCGAATCGATTGCGGCGATTTTCCTCATTTTGGGGTTTATTACGCGACCTGCAGCATTCTTACTCTCGTTCACCATGTTGGTTGCAAGTGTTAAAAAGCTTGAAGTTGGACTCAAGGCTGCCGAGCTTCCGCTGCTATTCCTTCTCTTGTCGCTTGTAATTGTTTTGAATGGGGCAGGTAAATTCAGTTTAGATCATCGTATCTTTAAAACAAAAAAGTAAGTTATGCGACTATTGATTATTCTGCTCTGTCTATGGAGCGTCTCTCCTGATGAAACCACATCAACCACAAAACACCCTTATGGTGGGTAAATGGAAGGTAAAAAGAAAGATTGCCGAGAAAGGTCCCAACCGTTGTTATGTCGATGCTGTAAGCTTTTATGAAAACGATCAATTTGAGCTGGTCTTCAAAACGCTTATTGCTAACAAAGAACGAACATTTACTTACACAGGGGAAGTCGACCAGGACGGTGATGCTACCCTAGTTTTGGGAAATGGAATTGCGCAACTCAAAGGATTTAATCGCATTGAAGACAAGGTGGACTTTCGCTTCGAATACGGAGAAAAATTGGGCATGTTTTGTGCACAAGACGAACACCCTTTTCCGCATAAACATCTTCCACACGATCTCCTAGGAGAAAAAATCGACTAGCAGCACTAGCCCATGAATTTACTCTCAATTGAAGGAGTTGGAAAAACTTTTCAGGATCATCCCGTATTTGAAAACATCTCTTTTGGGGTAAATCAAGGGCAAAAAATAGCCCTGATCGCAAAAAATGGAACCGGTAAAACAACGCTTTTAAAAATCATTGCTGGAGACGACACCCCAGACAAAGGTGAGGTCAACCAACGCAAAGGAACACGTATTTCTTATTTAGCGCAAGAACCTTTACTCAATCCAGCATTTACAATAGAGGAATGCATTCTTCAATCGAACAATGAAAGCATACAAGTCATTGCCCGCTATGAGGAAGCGTTGAATAAGCCGGAGGAGGAAGAAGCCTACCAACGGGCCTTTGAAGCCATGGAACAACACCAAGCATGGGACTTTGAAACCCAATACAAACAAATCTTATCCAAATTAAAACTAGATCAACTAGAGGCCAAAGTAGGGAGCCTTTCTGGAGGGCAACGCAAACGCATTGCCCTGGCCATAGCACTGCTCGAAAAACCCGACGTGCTTATCCTCGATGAGCCCACCAACCACCTCGATCTTGAAATGATTGAATGGCTCGAGGCTTATTTTGCAAAAGAAAAATTCACCCTGCTTATGGTTACGCACGACCGTTACTTCTTGGAACGGGTGTGCAACGAAATCATTGAATTAGACGAAGGAAAATTATATACCTACAAAGGAAATTATTCCTATTACCTCGATAAGCGCGATGCGCGAATTATGCAGGAGGAGGTAGAGGCGCATAAAATCAAACAAACCTTTAAAAAGGAATTGGAGTGGATGCGTCGTCAACCCAAAGCAAGAACGACCAAATCAAAATCGCGTATAGAAGATTTTAAAATCATCAAAGCAAAAGCGCATCAACGCAGGCAAGAACACGAGGTAGAGTTAGAAATCAATATGGAGCGCTTGGGCACCAAAATGATCGAAATGCACAAGGTGGGGAAAGTCTTCGGAGAAAAGACCATTTTAGATCAATACGATTATACCTTTCAACGAAACGACCGCATTGGCATTATTGGAAAAAATGGAACAGGGAAATCAACCTTTTTGAACCTCATTACGGGGAATATTAAACCCGACAGTGGAAAAATTGTCTGGGGAGAGACCGTTAAATTTGGGTATTATACTCAAGGTGGAATAACCATTAAGGAAGGGCAAAAGGTAATTGACGTCATTCGGGAGTTTGGAGAATTTATCCCCTTAAAAAAAGGGCGGAAAATTTCGGCGCAACAACTACTCGAACGGTTCTTATTTGATCGCAAAAAAACAATACGATCTGGTGGAGAAACTTAGCGGAGGGGAGCGAAAGCGTCTTTACCTGTGTACGGTCTTGATTCAAAATCCCAACTTCCTTATTCTCGACGAGCCCACCAATGACCTAGATATTGTCACCCTCAATGTACTCGAAAGTTTTCTGATGGATTTTCCGGGATGTTTGATTGTGGTTTCGCACGACCGCTATTTTATGGATAAAATTGTAGATCACTTATTTGTCTTTCGTGGGGATGGTGCAATTGAAGATTTTCCTGGAAACTATTCCGATTTCCGTTCCTATGAAGACAGTCAACCCAAAGTTTCGGAAAAGGAAAAAAGTGATTCTGAAAAAAAAAGAATGGAAAACCGCCAAGAATTCCCCTACCCTTTCCTATGCAGAACAAAAAGAATACAATCGACTGGAAAAAGAAATTGAAAAACTGGAAAAAGAAAAAGAAAGCATAGAGAAACAATTCACAGCAGCCAATTTAGCTCCAGAAACCATTACTGAGCTTTCCATACAACTGAACAAGCTAAGCACCGCCATAGAAACAAAAACCGAGCGTTGGTTTGAACTATCGGTTCAAAGTGATTAAAGCCTCCAAAAGCAATCCAATTTTGCCCAGTCCCAAACGATGGAGAAATAAATGGAATGCCTTATCTTCGTTTCTATGTTAAAACAGTGTACACTATTTTCCCTACTCGCGCTTTTTATGTGGAACACGCGGGGACAAGAAATTACGCCTCCCTTAGATATTCCGTTAAAGCTTTCTGGAACTTTTGGCGAATTTAGGGCTACCCATTTCCATGCGGGTCTCGATATTAAAACCCAAGGTAAAGAAGGATTCGATGTACGTGCGATAAAGGCTGGAAGTCTCAAACGCATCAATGTCTCTATTTCGGGTTATGGAAAATGCCTTTACATTCAGCATGCCGATGGTACAACTTCTGTCTATGCACACTTGCAAAAATTTGCGCCAAAAATAGAAGCTTACATCAAAAAGTATCAATACGAAAAAGAGCAATTTACCATTCAACGTTACTTGAAATTAAATGAACTTACGCTAGAGGAAGGAGAAATAATTGGATTTTCTGGGAATACTGGAGGATCGGAGGGGCCACACCTCCACTTCGAAATTAGGGATACCAAATCCTCCAATCCGTTGAACCCATTGCAGTTGGGTCTTGCCATCGAGGATAGCCTACGTCCTGTAATTCAAGGGCTATACCTTTATTCTATCTTTAGAGATAAAACCAGTCAAAAAACAGCCCTTGCCTTGCAGAAAAAAATGATAGCACCTATGTTGCAGATCTTCAATCCCTAGGGGGAACCTTTGGCCTTGGCGTTCGTTTATTCGATCGGCAAGATTTGAGCTATAACCGAAACGGGATCTATAAGGCAAGATTAAAAGTAAATGGGAGTACACGATTCTCCTATACCTTTGATCGCATTGACTTTAAGGATGGTAAAAAAAATAGACGCCCTGATCGATTATTCAACCTACAGAGAAGAAAGAATTCGCATTCAAAAACTTTTTCGTAACCTTGGTGTAGGCTATAGTTTTTTACCCAAAGATTCCCCCAACGGATACCTTGTTTTTGAAGAAGGACTTTCCTACCAAGTTGAATTAATGGTCGAAGATTATGCACACAACAAAACCTATGTGTCTTTTTATGTAGCTGGAGCTCCCTATGAGCGTCCATCTCCCCCTGCCACCCAATTCAGACGCCGTGTTACCCTACAAAGACTATTTGTTTACCCATGCGCCCTATGAAGTTTACCTTCCCAAGAAACCTTCTATGCACCCGTAAAAATGGACATCAGTACCGTAAACGATACGCTCTTCATTGAAGACATCAAGCAAGCACAGCGAAAAGGCTTCACCCTTGAAGCAAAAATCCCTGAGGGACTTGATTCACTGCAGTTACAACAATTGTGCTTGGCCAAAGTAAATCCTAGAGCGAAAAAAGACGACAACCCGCTTCAATATGTTTGGACCAGTAAAAAAGATAGTGTGCTTAAAACAACGAATGCTTACACGGGTACTTATCTTATCACCAAAGATAGCCTCGCACCTAGCATTGAGCCGTTAAACTTTGTCGATCAACAATGGATGAGTAATTACGATCAGCTGAAAATAAGTATAGACGACGATTTCTCTGGCATACAAAGCTATCGAGCTACCATCAACGATCAATGGATTCGTATGGAGTATGAGCCCAAGGACAAAACCCTGATCTATGATTTCAATGATATTGACTTTAAGGAAGCAAAACTAGACCTCCACGTAGAAGTAATAGATAATGTAGGAAATACCAATGTTTACAAAACGAACATTTTTAGGAAACCGCGGTAGAGCTAAATTCTGCTAAAACATCCATGAGATAATCAATTTCTTCCTTTGTGTTGAAAGAAGAAAACGAAAACCGTAGAGAGGGCCTAGATTTCAATTCTTGGGGAACTACCTCATGCAATACGTGTGAGCCTGCTGTGCTACCCGATTGACAGGCGCTTCCCTTTGAACAGGCGACACCTTTCAAATCCAAATGAAAATCTAACAAACCCGCTTTGTCTGCAGGAACAGGTAAACATACGTTTAGCAAGGTATAGGTGCTTTTGTCTTCATCGCCACAGCAACCGTTGAAGTGAACTTCAGGAAATAAAGCAATAAATTGTTTTTTGGCATAAGCTTTTAGCTCCTTGATGTAGTTACGTTCCTCTTCCAGTTTAGCATAGGAAATCTCTAAAGCCTTGGCCATGCCCATAATGTTATGAACAGATTCGGTCCCTGCACGTAGACCACGCTCTTGGCTACCACCAAGAATAAAAGGATTCAATCCTGAGTTGGAACGAACAAAAGAGAATCCGACCCCCTTGGGTCCATGGAATTTGTGCGCTGCTGCCGATAAAAAATCAATGGGTAGCGCACTCAAATCAAGCTCATAGTGCCCTACTCCTTGTACAGCATCGGAATGAAAAAGAGCGGCATGACGTTGGCAAAGAACAGCAACCTTTTTCAAATCTAAAATGGTTCCAATCTCGTTATTGACATGCATAAGCGTAACCAGCTTTTTGGAATCATCTGCAGTAAGGGCTTGTTCGAGAGCGTCAAAATCTAGTTGTCCTTCTTGATTCACTGGAATGTAAACCACTCTACAGCCTTTGGTTGCCAAAAAGTCAACAGCATGCAAAATGGCATGGTGCTCAATTTTTGTTGTGATAAGTGTTGTAACCCCTAAATCTTCTACTGCACAACGCAATAGCATATTATCTGATTCTGTTCCCCCTGAGGTGAAAATAATTTCTTGTGCCTTACAATTGAATTGAGCAGCAATGCTTTTACGGGCAGTTTCAATTTGTGTTCGTGCAGTTCGGCCAAAGGCATGCGTTGAAGATGGATTTCCATAATTTTCAAGAAGTACCTGATGCATTACATCAATCACTTCTGGACGAATGGGTGTAGTCGCGGCATTGTCAAAATACACTTGCATGAATATTATCCTTTTTTGGGTTCAAACGCTTGTAAAGTACTTGTAATGATTGAAATGCAGTCGTATAGTTGCGCTTCAGTCATGACCAAAGGAGGGGCAAATCGAATAATATTTCCATGTGTAGGTTTAGCCAGTAAACCATTATCGCGAAAGCGAAGGCAAATGTTCCAAGCAGTATCGCTATCTTCTGTGTCGTTGATGACAATGGCATTTAACAAACCACGTCCCCGAACCAGCTTAACAATTTCGGAGGTATCAATATATTTGTTCATTTCAGCGCGAAAAAGTTTTCCCAAACGACGTGCATTTTGGGTGAGTTTTTCATCTTTAATTACGGTGAGTGCTTCCATCGCAATGGTAGTTCCAAGTGGATTTCCCCCAAAAGTACTTCCGTGCTGCCCTGGCTGAATAACATCCATGATGGCACGGTCGGCCAAGACTGCTGAAACTGGATAGACTCCTCCACTCAAGGCCTTCCCTAAAATCAATAAATCGGGGCGAATATAACTCGCTTCTTGTCGCTCGCAATGAGCTTCACAGCTGCAATCACCACAAACAGCCAAAAGTGCTCCAGTACGTCCAATTCCTGTTTGTATCTCATCGGCGATCAACAAGACGTTGTGATCAGTACATATTTGACGTGCCTTGCGCATAAAATCTGGGTCAGGAGTATACACCCCTGCTTCCCCTTGAATGGGCTCTACAAGAAAACCAGCTACATTGGGGTTATTGGCCAAAACATGTTCTAGCGCATTGGTATCGTTATAGGGAATATGGATAAATCCGTTGGTATGAGGGCCGAAGTGATCTTTAGACCCTGCGTCTGTTGAGAATGAAATGATGGTCGTGGTTCTTCCATGAAAATTATTATCGCATACCACAATTTGGGCTTGTCCTTCTGGTAACCCCTTTATTGTATGGCCCCACTTACGGGTTATTTTGAGAGCAGTTTCAACACCTTCTGCCCCAGTATTCATTGGGAGGAGACTTTCAAAACCGAAGTAATCTGTCATAAATTCAAAGTACTTCCCAAGTTTATTGTTGTGAAAGGCTCGCGAAGTCAACGTTAAGGTTGCCGATTGATCGTGCATGGCTTTAATGATGCGCGGATGACAATGTCCTTGATTTACGGCTGAATAGGCGGAGAGAAAATCATAGTATTTTTTCTCGTTTACATCCCACAAAAAAACACCTTCGCCCCTTGCCAAGACAACAGGGAGTGGATGATAATCGTGTGCACCAAAACGGTCTTCTAGGGCTAACAGATGCTGTTCTTTCGTTAATTGTATAGATTCCATATCTAAAACTGTTTTAAAATTATAAATACAAAATTCCTACTTGTATCGGAGAGAAATCATCCGTGCTAAATGTACAAATATTTCTTTGATTTCATTAAAAATCCTTCCTTTTGGTCAGCAGATAAAATGTATTTTTGCTGCATGCGAAATCGACACAAAGCAAAGATTTTTGAAAACCTCACTATTGTAGATACTGCCGCTAAAGGAAAAGTAGTGGCTAAAACCAACGAAGGGATCCCAATCTTTCTTACCCAAGGGGTTCCGGGTGATGTGGTGGACATTCAAACCATTAAAAAAAGGAAGGGATACTTTGAGGGTAAAATCATTGCCTTTCACAAAGAATCGGATCACAGAACAGCTCCTATTTGCGATCATTTTGGGGTGTGCGGTGGATGCAAATGGCAGCATATGAACTATGCTGCTCAATTAGAATTCAAACAAAAGGAAGTGAGTGAGAATTTACGCCGAATTGGAGGCCTGACTCCTGCTACGACTTTAGCCATCTTAGGTTGTGAAACCCCCTACTTTTACCGCAATAAAATGGAATTCTCTTTTTCAGCCAATCGATGGATGACCAAGGAAGAAATTGCCTCAACGGAAGAATTTAATAAAAATGCCTTAGGCTTTCACAAACCCGGCATGTGGGATAAGATTGTTGATATAAATAGATGCCATCTTCAAGCCGATCCTTCCAACGCGATTCGGAACGAAATTAGACGCTACGCACTTGCAGAAGGGCTTTCTTTCTTTCATCCAAGAGATCAAAGTGGTTTTCTACGCACGCTAATGCTTCGAACAACATCCACTGGAGAGGTAATGGTGCTTTTACAAGTGGTGCATGGTGACCCTGCTTTAGTTCCTCTATTGGATCATCTAATGGATCGTTTCCCCGAGATAATTTCCCTACTTTATGTAATTAACAACAAAGCCAACGACACCTTATATGATCAAGAAATTCTGCTTCATGCCGGAAGAGATCATATTGTAGAAGAAATGGAAGGCTTACGTTTTAAAATAGGCGCAAAAACATTTTATCAAACCAATTCACTGCAGGCTTATGCACTCTATAAAGTCGCACGAGAATTCGCTCAACTAAAGAAAGAAGATGTGGTTTACGACCTCTATACGGGTATTGGCACCATTGCACAATTCATAGCGAAAGATGTCAGTAAGGTAGTGGGTGTTGATGTTGTGCCTGAATCGATTGAAGCAGCAAAAGTTAATGCACTAGACAACGGCATTCATAACACGGCCTTTGAGTCAGGAGACATGAAGTCTATCTTCACTGAAGCCTTTATTGAGCGTCATGGCAAAGCAAATGTTGTCATTACTGATCCACCACGCGATGGTATGCATAAAGATGTGGTCGCACAACTCTTGTCTCTGGCACCAGAACGTATTGTGTATGTAAGTTGTAATAGTGCTACCCAAGCACGGGATTTAAACCTAATGCGTGAGCAGTATTCGGTTGTTAAGTCCCAAGCAGTTGATATGTTTCCGCAAACCCATCATGTAGAAAATGTTGTACTTTTGGAAAAGAAATAAACCCATGTTAAAACGTTCCCTTTTATCACTTGTACTGGTCTTGTTGCTGCTGAGTTGCGAACGAGATGATATTTGTGATTTGGGTACCCCAGGAACTCCCCGTCTGATTGTTCGCTTGTATGACGCCAACAACCCAACGGAACGTAAAAGTGCACAAGGATATCTTCAAGAAATAAATAGCGACCTGCAACATTCAAGCATTTCAGGTGATTCCATTGCATTCCCTTTGAAGCTATCGACCAACGCAACGCGCTATGCCTTTGTAATCGAAAACAGTGCTGTAGGAACGGGAACCTTTAATGATACCTTACAATTTAACTATCACAGTAGAACAGACCGTTATACCCGCAGGGCCTGTGGAATAATCGCTGAATACGTTCTTGATCAAAACCCAATTACTCCTATCAATACGCCCAGTTGGTTCGTCCGTGCAGAAATATTAATCGATACCCTTAGAAATGAAGAACAAGCACATTTGGCTATCTACCATTAGCCTTTTTTTGGGGCTATATCTATTTGGACAAATTGAAGGTGAAGCATCTTCATTAAACAATACTACTACAATTGAAGAAATTGTTGAAAAACCCAAAATCACCTTGCACTACGTGTTGGCTTGGACATCGTGAAACCGATACGCACCCAATTTAATTCAGAATTCCAAGGGCTAGAATTGGTAGGAGATTTACGTTTAAGCCGAAGAATCTTTGTCGCCGCAGAAATTGGAAGCGAAAAAAGAGAACACAGCAATCTGAGCTCATTAGCTTTACCACCAATGGGTCCTACCTAAAACTCGGAATTGACTACAACTTTTTTCAACAACTGGAAAGGCATGAACAATGCCCTTTATCTGGGTCTACGCTATGCCAGAAGTATACACACCCATACGGTAAATTCCTATGAATTATATCAATTGGATCAATACTTAAATGAAACAACCTCTTCGGGCTTTCTCGTTGGTGAACGTGAACAGCTAAGCAATGGTTGGATGGAACTTATCTTTGGAACCAAAGTACAGTTATTACCAAACCTATACGCTGGAATGAGTATTCGACTGAACATCCTCCTCACCAATCCTCAACCAGAAGATTTTGGGAATCTTTATGCCCCAGGCTTTAACAAGATAACTGATGAAAACAGCTTTGGTGCAGGATTCAATTACACCATTTCCTATTCCTTTCCTTTTCGATTTAAGAAGGAAAAGAACTAGAGTTGAATTGGCTTTTTACGCAACGGAATCTTCATGAACAATTTTCCTTTATGCACTAAAAACTTCGGTGAAAAAATACTTGTAAGTAATGCAGAAAAGGCAATGAGCGGAACATAAGACATTGGAATGACGGAACCAATGAGGGTTTTAAAAAAAGAAAAAGTCCCCAAAAAAGATGAAGTTTAAGATTAAAGCGCGTGTTTCCTTTTTCATTCTTCTGTTCTATTTAATTTATGAATTTTTTTTTTGTTCCTGGATAAATATTGTAATGGAGTAACTTAGACTCAAGCTTTCCATTGAATAGTTTAATTTTTCGTGATGGACGTAACCCAACGTGTTTCATTGCTTCCAAATTGGAAGTAATCATCCACGCCTGCGTATTGGTATAGTGCTGCTTAAGGGTATCCCCAAAACTCTTGTAAAGTGCATTTATATCCCCTTCCAAACGCTCCCCATAGGCAGGATTAGTTACAATATGCAAAGGCGAATCATCTCCTTTTTGGTATAGAAAAAATTATCCTTATCAATGGAAATAAATTCCTCTAAATTGGCATTTCGTATGTTATCCTTTGATTTTTCCACGGCAGAGGGAGCCTTATCAAAGCCCGTAATGGAGCCCGCAAGCCCTTGAATTTTATTCAGCTGTGCTTCTTCAATGGTTAAGTACAATGCTTCATCCCAATCGCACCACTTTTCAAAAGCAAACTCCTTACGATTGATGTTGGCCGGAATATTACAGCTGAGCATCGCAGCCTCAATGAGTAGCGTACCACTCCCACACATTGGATCCAAAAAATCGGTTCGTCTATCCCATCCTGACAATTGAATTAATCCCGCCGCAAGCACTTCATTCAAAGGGGCAATGTTGGTGGCTGTTCTGTAGCCTCTGTGGTGTAATGAAGCACCTGAACTGTCCAAGGAAAAGGTACACTGATCCCTATCAATATGAACATTAATTAGCACGTCTGGATGCTTTAAATCTACCGAGGGTCGAACCCCAGTAGCTGCACGAAATTGATCAACAATGGCATCTTTAACTTTTTGAGAAACATACAATGAATGGGTGAATGTGTCCCCAAAAACCACACTATCGATGGCAATGGTCTCATTGCTAGAAAAATAGTTGTTCCAAGGAAAATCGTAAACTGCTTGATAGAGTGACTGTTCTGTTTTTACTTGGCAACTGTGAATGGGAACGAGAATTTTTAATGCCGTGCGTAGGCTCAAATTTGCCTTGTATAAAAACCCTTATCACCCTTAAAATGAACGATACGATTTCCCTTTTCAATATCTTGAGCGCCCAGTTGCCTCAGCTCTTGTTCCAATAAATCTTCAAACCCAAAAAAGGTTTTGGCTAGCATTTTAAAATTTGCACTCATCTGTAAGTTTCTTCCATCAAAAATAACCTAATTTTACGCAATAAAACTTTCTTTAAACCACGTAAATAAAAAAAACGCGCCTTTGGCCTACCTTCTTCCTTTTTTAGCTGTATGTATCGGTGCATCCCTTGCCTTTTTGTTCAACCAAAAACGGCAAAGAGCATGAAACTACTCCTTGCCTTTAGTGGCGCTTTCCTACTCGGTGTATTGATTCTAGAAATGCTACCGCAAGTTTATAGTGCAGGAGATCATTCTGCTGGTCTTTGGATTTTGATGGGTATTCTTTTTCAAAATCTGCTGGAATTCTTTTCTAAGGGTGCTGAACACGGACACGCCCATCCTACCAAAAGCAACAAACTGCCATGGGTATTACTGATTAGTTTGTGTACACATGCTTTTTTAGAGGGTTTACCCCTTACTACCCAACCCACTTTACTTCTCGCAGTGAGCATCCATAAAATCCCCATTGGTTTGGTCGTAGGAATTTTACTTTATGAAATAAATGTCTCTTTAGCAATGAAGGTTATCATCTTAGTTGTTTTTGCATTGATGAGCCCAATGGGGAGCTATTTCGGCGGAATGATTGATTCGCCAGACTTAATTATCTATGTCGAAGCCTTTATTGTGGGTATTCTATTCCATATTTCAACGACTATCCTTTTCGAAAGTTCTGAGGGACACGACTTTAATCTCCAAAAGTTCCTTTCCATTGTATTAGGAATTGTGGTAGCAATGGTAATCGAAGATTTACCGTTTATTACCTAAAACATACCAGCTATATACTCATTTTGGCCAGTTATTACACACAGTAATTTGAAATTCAAGGGGTATTTGCATCTTTACATCAAGAAATAAAAAAACACATACTTTCATAAATTTTAGCTTAACCTACGCTACTTATTTTTTTCAAAAAAACCCTCATGAAAAGAATTCCTGAGGGTTTTTTTATATCCCAATGTGAATGCCCACTATTTTACCACTTATTACTTTAAACCTACCATATATGCAATCAAAACAGCCAGTTACTACAAGTCATAAAGATAACAGCTAGGGATTGCGCAACTTTACATCAATAAACATATATATAGTTAAAAATTGATTTTGTTTTGTTTCATTAAGGCTCTCTTGCAGTGATTGCCGGAGAGTCTTTCTTGAAAAAATAAGCCGTCGTTTTAACAACATATAATAAACTAAATTTATTATGTACCCAACTATCTTACCGATTAAACGTCTTATTTCTCTTGCCTGTAGCATTTTGACAAGTTATAGCTTCCAATGCTGTGAAACAGAATTAGATGAATGCTTTTTTTTAGAAGATAAACAAATTATTCGCTCATTTGATTTAGCTAATTTCAATCAAATTGTGTCATACCTTCCTGGTGAATACACCATTAAGCAAGCTGACTTTCATAGGATAGAGGTGGCCGGTCATCAATACTATATTGATTCGCTTTCAACACATGTGAAGAATAATAAGGTATATCTCCACAATACTATTCCATTTTGCCAAGCGCACACAACATTTTCCATTACCATATACATGACTGATTTAAACGATCTATATGTTAGCGACAGAAGTAATATTAATGTAGAGGATTTTAAGAATCAATCTGACTTAAATATAAGCCTGACAAAAAAGAGCTTTTTGGAAATCAATCGATTTGAGGGATTGCGCAACTTCTACGCTGAATTGAGTCGTGAGGCAGAAATAGCAGGTTCCTCAAAACTCGATACGCTCGATCAAATTTCTATTCGAATTGGGGGAAGGGGACGTTTTAATGGCTTTAAATTTCCAGCAAAAAAAGTAAACATAGACATCCAAGGCAAGGGATATTGTGAGGTCAATGCCATCGAAAAGTTAAGTGTAGTGATAAAAGGAGAGGCCAACGTGTACTCCAAGGGCATGCCCTCTTTATATAAGCGAATTACAGGCAAAGGGAATGTCTATTTTAGTGATTGATTTAGGGGAAATTATCAATGAATGCAACAATAGTTATCCTTAGATCAACGAACCAAAGCATAAGGAACGTTAAATACTATTGCTAAATTAAGCGAGAAGGTGAATAACCATCATAAAGTGTGCAGCAGCACCACCCAAAACAAACACATGCCAAATGACATGATGAAAATAAAGACTTTCCCATCGATAGAAGATTGTACCGAGGGTATAACACATTCCCCCAAGTATTAAATAGATAAACGCTGCACGAGGAAACAAGTCCATAATATTCTTAAAATCCACAATGGCCAACCACCCCATGGCCAAATAAAATACTAGTGAAAAGTTTTTAAAACGCCCTATAAAAAAAAGTTTATATACCAATCCAAAAAGCGCAATTCCCCAAATTGCAGCCAACATATAGGGACCAGAACTGGCCATTAAAACAGTTAATGTAACCGGGGTATAGGTTCCTGCAATGAGAAAAAAAAATGCCAATATGATCAACTTTTTGCCAATACGCTTGTTGTTCTCCCGTAACACTATGGTATTTGGCAGAAGCCGAAAATAAAAATACTATGGAAGCACCATAAACCACCAAGCCAATGATTTCATTTAAAGCTAAGTCGTTCAATGAAAATAGCGCATAAACGAATCCCGATAAACTGGCCAATGCACCAAATGCATGGGTATAAACATTCCATTTCTCTTCTAAAGGAAGGTGATTTAGCATAATTTTTTTCTTTTAAAACTAAGCAGAATTTTAACAATTAGAACTGTAACAAAGTTTAAAATATATCGTCATAGAAGTATAATCTCTTTCCATGAAAGCATTCCTCCCCATTCTTATCACCTTAACAACATCTATTCTTTTTGCTCAAAATAATCTCCCGCGATTTGATGGAATAGTCCAAAAGAAGAATGGCAAAACGCCCAAGAGTTTATTATCGGATATGAAATCGAACCAGGAGACAACTCCCCTGCCCCTCAAAAAACAACGGTATATATTACCTATTCCCCTACAGATCTCTATGTGGGCTTTATCGCAGAAGCTAACATGCAGCAGTTGCGCTCTTCTATTCGCAACAGAGACGAGGGCTGGCAAGACGACAATGTCATGATAGGGTTTGACGCCTATGGAGATGGGCGCTATATGATTGCCTAGGGGCTAATCCAGAAGGAAATCAAATTGATTTAAAAGTATTACCCAACGGAGACGATGATAACTATGATGTCAATTTTTACTCCAAAGCTTCTAAACAAGACGATGCTTATCATGTTGAGCTAAAAATCCCTTTTGCCAATTTACAGTTTAAACCCGCAGAAGAAATGCGCTGGAAAGTCGTTTTAGCGCGAAACACTTTTACAAATGATACCCGAAGTCAAAGCATTAACTTCCCCCATTGACAGAAATAATCCCTGTGTGGTTTGTCAAACTCCAGACGAAATTATCCTCCAAAAGGTAGAAGCCAAAAATCGCGTTAACTTATTGCCCTATGTCTTCGGAGGGCTTTCTGGCGAAAGAGAAGAAAACCAGCTAGCTTATAGCTCTCCCATGGGTAATATAGGACTAAGTGGATTATTTGATCTCAATAGCGTGACTTCTTTAGAATTCGCCCTAAACCCAGATTTTTCTCAAGTAGAAGCCGATGTTTCTCAGGTAAATGCTAACACCACCTTTGCCCTCTTTTTCCCAGAGCGTCGCCCTTATTTTAATGAAGGAAATGAAATCATCAACACTAAGCTCAATACCGTCTATACCCGTACGATTAACGATCCACTTGCTTCGACCAAATTGATCCATCAAGGGGACAAGCAACGCATCTATTGGCTTACAGCCTATGACCAAGCTTCCCCTTATTTAATCGCTGGGGAAAACGGTTCGACTTCTGGCGAGGGAGGAGAAGCCGTTTCGAATATTTTTAGCTATCAACGCACCTTTAGCAAAGGCTCTTATGTGGGACTACTATCCACTAATCGTTTTTTTTAAGGAGGTGGAAATGGTCATGTTATAGGGATCAATGGACTTTTGCGCTTCGCAGAATTATATACGCTCAATTTTGAAATCAATCAAAGCTTGATCAAAGAACCCATAGCAGATTGGATCGATAGCGAGGAAAATATCAACGGAAAAAGCTTGCGCCTCGATGGGGAAAAGAAAAAGGCGACGGACTCTATTTCTCCCTTGAACGCAATACCAGAAATTGGAATACAGAGCTGTATTATTTTCACTACTCTCCGCACTATGAAGCTCCGCTAGGCTTTGTTACCCAAAACAGCATTCGCAACATGCAACTCTCCCACTCCTATACCTATTTCCCAAAAAATAAAGAGGGAATCATTCAACGACTCAACGTCAATGTAGGCTCAGAATTTACCTTTAACTACAATCGCCTGCGTAAATACTTTGATGTTTTTAACAATACCTTTATTCAATGGAAGGGAAACTTTAGAACAGGCTTTAATTTAATCCATATCGTTAACGAAGAATTTGCAGGTTTTATTGGACGCAATATGACAGAGATCAGTATGTTTAACGGCTATAATCCTTCTGAAAACATAAACCTAAGGGCCTTTGTCTCCTTTTCAGAATCTATTCGTTATGACGAAGATGATCCCAGTGTGGGAAAAAGCGTTATTTATAGGAACCTTTAATAATTTCCAAATTAGTCCTAAACTGCGTCTTAGTCCTAGTCTTCGCTATAGCGAACTTCGTGCAAAAGCAGACAATAGCTTATACTTTAAAGGCTATATTAGTCGAGTCAACATTAATTATCAATTTAATCAAAACCTCTCCTTTCGCTTAATTGGAGAATACAACGACTTTGATAAAGGCTTCTTTATCCAGCCCTTGTTAAAATGGAATCCTAATCCCTTTACCATTTTTTACATTGGGGGAACTAATGGCTACTCACGTATCGATAACAGAAGTGATTTTCAAGTTGAAGACAGTCAACTTTATTTTAAGTTTCAATACCTCTTTGACTTATAGGATTTAAGGTTTATTTCCTTGTTTTCAGAATATTAGCTTTCTTGAGTAAGAATTGATCCCAAATCTGTTCTACTGACATGGAGCCTATACTTTTTCACGATACAGATCGATTACACCCTATTGTTAAGACTCCTATAAGTTTTAAAATGAAATGGATTGTACAGTTAAAAATAATCAAAATGAAAAATTATCTATTAGAACTATTGTTCATCTTTTTAATAGTAATAGGTTGTAGTGAGAATAATAATTATGGGAATAATTTTTCTCTTTCAATGAAAGAGTGTCTATGCCTCAGACCCAAGTTTCTCTGCCAAATATTGTGCTTATTTATATAGACGATTTAGGATATGGAGACATTGGCCCTTATGGATGCAAAGACATCCCTACCCCTTATATTGATCAATTGGCTACTGAGGGGTTCGATTCTCTGCTTCATATATCACTAATCCACCTTGCAGCCCATAATCATGGGACAATATGCTCAAAAATTTGGCAAATATGGCATGTCGCGTGGTCTTGCTATACCTAATGACCGGCCAACATTAGCAATGCTCTTGAGCAAAAATGGCTATGTAACTGGGCAAATAGGAAAGTGGGACATTGGTACAAAACTGCAGGGACCTTTAAAATTAGGTTTTATGGAGGTGGCAAAAAATCCCCCTAAAAAGGTCTACACCTTAGAAGAATTAAAAGAAGCTCCAAAAGGGCTACAACAACGCATAAAAAAGAGGAAAGGTGTATCTAAATATTTTTGCCTTGATGAGGATGGGAAAACCATATGGCTAACAGACTATAATGACGATCAAATGGTCAACTTTATTGATCGAAACAAAAAGAAACCATTCTTTCTCTACTGGTCTCCTGAAGCGGTACACTCATTTAATACAGAGGTACCAGAACGTTTAACCAGCCGAACATTGGTTAAAGAAAAAAGCAAAAGACAAAAATTAGCGGGTGCTGTAGTGTCGGTTGATGATCAAGTTGGGAAGTTGTTGAAAGTGCTAGAAAAAAATGGGCTTAGAGAAAATACTTTAATTATTTTCTCCAGTGACAATGGGGCTAATCTTTCCGATGGTGGAAGTTCAGAACCCTATGCAGGAGGCAAAGGTAAGGGTACACAAAAAGAAGGTTGGGTTCGAGTACCCACCATATTCACAATGCCAGGAACACTCCCAAAAGGGGAAGACCTATGACGGGTTGGTCTCAAACTTTGACTTCTATTCAACTATTGCAAAACTTGCCGGATTAAGCATTCCTGAGCATTGTGATGGAGTAGATTTATTTCCATATTTAACTGGTAAAAAGCATGGTGATGCCCATGAATATCTATTTTGGCTAAACAATCAACCAGATGATGCTGTTCGAAGACACTTGATTGCAGTTCGATGGAAAAATTGGCGTCTTTACAAAAAACATGAAAGGGATCAATGGCAATTGTTTGATCTAAAATTAGACCCTAAAGAAGAAAAAAACATCGCATCGAAGCATCCAGAAATTGTCAAAGAAATGGCTGCACAACATAAAGCATGATCTTTAACACTATCACCACTTGGTGAAATCTCCAAAGTTCGCACTGACGAACCCACTATTCCTGAGGGACATGGGTGGGCTTTTGCTTCTGAAAAAGAAAATCACTAATGGCAAAATAGCTGAGCAGATTTAAGAAAACAAAAGATGAATATCGTTCGCTAAGCATAAAGGATCATTTTGAAAAAACGCGAGTACTAGTTAGAAAATAGCATTTATGATTAGAGATAGGTTCTAGAAATAAAGAATTAAGTTTTTTTCCATGTAGTTAAAGCAAAAATCACAGAAAGTACTGCAGAGCCTATCCAAAAAAAGCTGATCATGGAAAAGTCATAAATTATTTCACCATTGATTTCAGTCTTATTCTGTTCAATAAGATAACCACTAGCTATATCTTGAATACCTGCAGCTAAATAGCTCATGATCCCTACCATGCCTAAAGCTGCACCAGACGCTTTTTTTGAAGCAATATCAATTGCCATTAGTCCACCCAGGTAACAAATAAGTGCTCCAATCGCTAATCCAAAAATAACCATGCTAAATGCATCTATCCACCAAAGTCCTTTTGGGCTCAATAAAAATAGTGAGATCCCCGCAACGTTCATCAAACCATATATTAGTGCAGGTATATTTCGGTGGCCGTTAAATAATTTATCAGAAATGAATCCAGATGATGCTGTACCTAGAATACCGCAAACAGCACTTATAGCGACCAGAGAGTTCGCCTCGGTAAGGGAATATCCCTTTGCTGTTTCAAAATAATAGGGTCCCCAACTGTTTACAGCATATCGAGAGATATACATAAAAGCGCTTGACAGTGAAATTAACCATATGTAGGGATTTCCTAAGGCTAATTTTTGTTCCTCCCAGGTGGTCGATTTTTTGGTTTTTACTTCTGGGCTTATGATCGGCAATCCCTTTAGCTTCTGGACTACTGTGAAAAAATAAAAAAATTAAAAAATGGCACCAACGATTCCAACTAAGGCGGCAGCACGAAATCCCCACTGCCACCCAAAATATGTTGCCACAGCTGCTGTTAGTAAATAAGTTAAGGCTTCTCCAATATTATGACTTGTACTCCAAAAACCATAGAAACTTCCTCGCTCTTTACTGTTAAACCATCTAGATATTCCAACCACAAAGAGGGGGCACCCATGGATTGAACCCAACCGTTAACGCCCCAGCAGAGGGCAAAAAACAGAAAAGTATTAGTAAATCCCATGATTAAATTCACCAAGGCAGAAATCAATAGCCCTACTCCCATAAAACGTCTAATATTACTGTGATCAGCTAAAAATCCGTTGGTGAATTTTCCTATAGCATAGGTAAAAAAAAAAGTGCTGAGCCTATTATCCCTAATTGAGATTCTGTTAGCACACCACTATCTACAATGGGTCTTTTGACAACATTGAGACTAAGGCGGCAAACATAATATAATCCATAGCCTATTGTAGCAGATAAAAACACCTGCCATTTGAGATGTTGATAGCGTTTTTGCTGTTCTTCTTTTGTGCCTTTTGGCTCAATGGGTAAAACTTTTCTGAAGTAGTTTAACATATAAAGTAGATGGAGTGATTTATGGAATAAATTGAGAGAAATAAAAAATATTATTTGGAAATAATTATACCGCTACCCATAAGCGAAATACACTTGAGTATAATGCTATTAACTGTTGTTGACAGCTTTTGTAACAAAGCATGGGTTGCAAAAAATATCATCACCCATGCTTTGAACTTTACATCATTATTATTTCTTAGATAGAAAAATATTACTCAATTATTAGTCTGTTTATCATTACTTTTCTAGCGTGAGAATGAATTAAATGGACAACATAAGTCCCCGTGCTTAAATAATCAACATTGAGTTCCACTTCATTTTCCCCTTTACTTAAAGTTGTCTCTGACTCATAAACAGTATTTCCTGCAGTGTCATAAATAATAATTTTCCCTTGCGATCTATCAGCATTAGTGAGTGAATATCTTAAATATACATCATCATCGGTAGGGTTTGGATGCAATGAAAAGGAATCATAATTATCCCTCTCTTCCACCCTTGCCTCTACTTCTGCTCTTGCTGGGATATCATTTTTCTTTTGGTAGCACTATTTATTTTAATTGTGTAAGGGTTTTTTGATGCGTTCCCACCTCCGGTATCTTCTGGAGGTAAAAATAATCACATTATAGTCTTCTATCTCTCCATACATATAACCTTTATAACAGCCTTTTGGTTCATGAGAAAACCTCAATGCTACACGCATCTTTGTATAACCTGGAGCATCTATGTGTTTAGCATTTATTTGTGATGGGATGACAAGAGATTCTGTAACATTTGTAGATGGGGAGGTGAAAAATCAGTTAATGAGTAAATTTTTTCATCATCATCAAACTTAGCATTTTTATCAAAATCAATCCAAATAGCAACACTTTCATAATAGTCGTCTGATAACTTAATGGTGTAGTCTAATTCATAGGCTTGATCTTGATAAAAGGTCCAATGAGGATTATCAAAGGACGTATATCCACCATTTAATCCAGTGTCATTAACATAAGAACCTAATCCAAAACTTTCTATCCATTCATAATCATTATCTGGATAAAAATAATTTTCTTCAGTACATTCTGAATAATCAAGGTCTCCAACTAAAGTAACAATGTAGTCTTCTACCTCTCCAAAAGTAAAATCAGTACAATTATTTTCTAATGGAGAACTATAAGCAAGAGATACACGAATTCTAATTGGGCCCAGTGGAATATTTTCTGGGATCGTGATCGATGATTGAACAGTGGATATTTGATCTCGATAAAATGTTTCGCCTCCTTCCCAAAGGACTTCATCAGAATCAAAAGTCCCACTTCTATCAAGATCCATAAGCACTCGATAAGTTTCATAATATGAACTACCGAAATCAATATCTCCTGTAATACTGAAAAGATAATCCTCTCCAACTTTTAATTCCCAGTCTTCAAACTCATACAAACCATAACCATCTTTTGTGGTTTGTTTTGTTGTATTAGAATAATTATTGACATTATTTTCAATACTAAAGGTGTCAATCCATTCCCATTTGTTATTTGAACTAGGGGTACAGTCTGTAGTCTGGGTTTAAAGGGGTAAAGGAGAAATGTCTACTTTCCTCCTCTAGAGGTATTTCTGGAATAAAAATTTTATCCAATTTGTTTTCTACCTCATCTGCTTGCGCTATAGAAGTGGGTGTTTTTTTCCTAGCCAATCATAATTCTCAGAGCTTAGAGAAAAGTAATCCTCATCAATCTGCACATATTGCCATGGTGTAGTAATATCTTCTGACCACTCAAAGTCACCCGATTTATCACTGAGTAGTCGCTCGTTCTTTACCCTTTGTATAGTATAGTGTAGGTTCCCTTGGTAATGCATTCTAACCATTTGATTATCGTTTGAATAAGGACTAACATCATTCAAGGCAGGGACAATGTCATCAATTGCGTCTAAGTAATTATTATGCGGTTTTCTATTAATTAACCATCCGGGTTTATCGCTTTGAATAGGTTCTGCTTCTTTTACATAATCAATTTGAAATTGAATCTCATCTTCAGCTGTTGCGTGGTAAATATTGTAAATGTCCCCACTAATCAAAGTTTCAGATCCAATATTATAAAATCTTGCAAAATCACCCTCTAAAAAGTCTAAATACCAATATTGATTTTCATCATAGGGATCCCAAGGGTACACTCCTAAAATCTCGTCTTTTATCCCTAACACCTTTTTAGAATGACTATTCATAAAAGTGTAAATATTTCCTGCGTAATGTTCAACCAGCCATTGATTTTTCTTATCTGATGCTATATCTTCTTTATTTTCAATTGGGTTCAAACTAAGAATTTCTTGTCCGTATTCATCTTCCTTTTGATTAAGGAAATGACTGCTGTCTTCTTGATCGGGATTAACTTCATCAAGAACTTTTAAAGTGTAATAGGCTCGTGGAAAGGGTGCAGCAGAACCGGGTATAGAGATCAATTTTTTACTCAGTGTCCCATCTTTATAATGAGCAGTCAAATAAACTTTGTCCCCAGCAGTAAGGGGAAGGTTTTCTAACACCTAAGCCGCCTTACCTCCTTTAGCTACAGACTGTAAAGGATGATCTGTCAAAGTATATTTTTCATTATCTCCTTGTTGAACTGGAACTGCTGTGTAAATAGTGATTTTTCCTTGTTGGTCATCTGTATGATAAACTCCTCCAATTCAAGAATATCTGTGGTAATGGAGTTTTGAATACTTAATTCGCAAATAATATTTTTATCTAATCCTAAACTCGTCAATTCGATAAATTGAATCTCCTTCACCTCTGCAAGGTGATCGACTTCAATCAAAAAGTGATTTTTACTTCCTTGAGTATTTTTCAATTGGGTTCCTCCTCTGTAATTAAATCTTTATTGATAACGCTCAGGTCGGGAATAACATTTATCTCTTCCTTGTCTTTATTTTCAATAGTTGCCTTAGTATCAAAATGCTGAAAATCTCTTAATTGAGCATAAAAGAGTGTTTCGCTTTTTAAAGGCTGGGGGTACATAACAGAAGGGTCATAGGTAGTTAATCTAGAAAAGAAGGTAGGGGACATTTTTGTTTGACGGATATAAGGATAGTGATCTTGACCTTGATTATCGTTAAAATTGGCAATGATTCGATTCGTATATCCCTCTTTTTCAAGTTCTAAATACTTTTGGTGCACTTTGGGAAGCTTAAGATAATGTACTATCTCATCATTCACCACATTAAAATTTTCATCTAGGTATTCATAAATATTAAGATAGGGCTCTAATGATGTTACCTTGACTAAAACCCAATAGGTTTCTTTATCGTATTCTGATAAGGAAAAATCGCTTACTGCAATATTTATTCTACCATTTCCTAAGTCTTTTGCCTTATAGGGTATGTCGGCTATTTCTTCAAAAATATTATCCGTTCCCATCTTAGCTAACTTTAGCTTAAGGTAATTATTATTTACAGGGGTGAACCATCTCCACGATCCTTTGGTTTCCCAACTTTCCTGAAAATGATCATATTCATTTGCTGGGAATTTTGTCTCCCAATACATTTTTACATTTGTTTTTATTTGATCTCCTTCAACAGCCAAAGATATTTCCGGGAGTGACCATCGATAGGTGTCTACATAGTTTCCATTTTCGTCTTCTCCATCAACTGGTGCAGAGTAATGATGCGTCCAAGTTTCAAATGCACAAGGTGTAAATGGCACAAGAGGATGCTCATTATTAATTTGTATATTTTCCCTATTCCCACTTTCATCATAGGCAGCATCACAGATTAAATTATTTTCTTCTAGATAGTTTAAAACGTCTTCTTCATCAATAAATTTAACGGTATTGATTAAAAAAGAAACGGTATCTTTTTTTGATTCCAAATCATTAACATAAGTTGAAAAAGAGGGAAACATTGGGGTCCAAGACTCGTGTTCTAATGCATAGGCACGATGGGCCGCTGCTGCTAATTCATGACTTCTTCTTTTGCCGAAGTATCCATGAACAGTTTGTATAATTGATAGCCCGCTAGTGCGGCCGCACCTAATGCTGCAAGTACCTGTCCCACAAAAAGGATTGCATTAAGTATAGTAGATCCTATGGCCTCTAATGAGATGTCAATTGCTACATCTGCAACTATATCTGCGGCAACGTCCACGGCTTCTTCTCCCAGTAAGTCTGCTTCGTCTAATGCTATATCTCCACCTTCAATGCCAAATTCAAACTCAGGCTCATCTGCTGCTTCAACTCCTTCTATATTTTCCTCTTCACACTCGCATTCTTCACATAATACTTGTGACCATGCAAGATTAATACTAAGTATCATGATTAAATAAATACATATTTTTTTCATAACTCAATCATTTAATTAATTCAATGTTTTTTTGATATCATTAGTTACATTTTTTCGCAGTTGTTACTCCATTTGCCGGTTTTGGTTGATTTGCAGATTTATCCACAAGTGGGATTAGTTCTCCAGTTCTTCCTGCAGAACTCAACCTGGGAAGTCCAAATCTATAAATCAAACCTACTGCAATAGGCGAGCTTCCAGCCACTAAACCTGCTATTCCACCTTTTGCTCCTTCACTGAGTGCTGCATTGGTGACATGCTCTGTATTTGCACTAGCGGCTAAAGCTTGATCCAATCTAAGGGTAGCCAACTCGTCAGATTCTGTTTTGTGAAGTGTTTTTACATCATTTAAACTTAACGGCCATGCATAAACTTTAAAATCATCTAAAAACTTAGCTGATTGTACAGGGTAAGGATATTTATCTGACAAAAAAGTTGGTGCCCCAAGGGCCCATTCTTCTACAGAAGATATATTTTGAGCACCTAGATAAAGGAGTCTTCGATAAACATCACTTTCTCCTGGATGAAAGAGGTAAACCCTCATCATACTTGAGTAGTATACTAAGACTACATGGTACCATCCAGTTGCTTTACAGGGCGGTTCATCGCAGCCCCCTTACTATTAAATGCTCCAGGTTCCCACAACCAAGCAAAGATGGGCGATTGCTCTTGTTTCTTATCATCAAAATAGTAACGATTAACCCCTAACTTGTCTTTTACTCTTTGCATCCCGGCATAGATGTCAAGATCAGATTTTCCATAGAAAAATTGATGGCGCATGTCATAGCCATCTTTATCAAATGGAATGTCATCATCGTTAGTTGGGTCATCTACAATTTTAGTCCAAAATGAGACAGAGTAACCTTTTGTAGCGTCATATTTTTTTTAGGTAAAAAACTCTTTATAGGGATGGTTTCATCCTCAGAAAATTCTTTAGCACCATTGATATGTTGAAAACGGTTGGATACACTTTCATTAAGATTATTCTTGTAATGAAATCCATTATTTAGATGAGTTCTTTTATCTGGCTTTCTTCTTAAAATTTTATAATCGGTTTTAATAAGATCTAATAATGCCGCATTATTTAAAGCGGTATTAAAAAAGCGAACGCTATATAATGAGCCTGCAAAGCCAGTTCCCATCATTCTTGCTGGTATATTTGAGATGAGCTTCTTCTTTGGGATGACATTTTTATCTAAAGAGGTAACAATGGGAGATATCGATTGAATAGGGTTCTCACTTTTAAATCTACGTATGACAGTGATTTTAATTTTTTCTTGATCCACTCTCTGAAAACTCAATCCATAAAACCTCCATTTATTATACAACAGTTCATGGCATTCAGTGCTATCTGTACTTGGGGGGGACAATTGAAGACTGTCGTTTCCTACTATTTCTCCGTTTTCTTTTCGAGTAAAACGAAGCCCGCCATTCACTAATTCAATAAGGAAAAATTGAGTATCAATTATTGGCATGCTAATACTACAAATATTCTCTGTTCGTGGATTTAGCCAAAAAGAAACTGTGAAATTTCCAGTTTCATTTTTCATAAATGGTTGTGGAAATTTGAAATATGTATCTACATTTCTATTGGATTTAAATGGAAATTTTAATTGCTTTTCGTTTCTTTTATCCTCGTTGACAAGCTGCTCTTCTTTATCAAACTTTTCTCGTATTCCATTTCCGTTTGCATCCCAAAACATCTTATTAAGCTTGATAGATTTTGCTTTTGCCCCTCCGTATTTATCTAGTTTGAAAGCGATTAAATTATTGTCGGGTTCATTAAATTTTTTCCCTGGATTTCCTACATATACCTTTCCATTAGGGAATTTAGCGGGTATTGTTCTTGACTTTTCTCGACTGTAGATAGGATAAAACGGTGGAGCCGCTTGATAGTATAAGCCTTTCCCCTCTTGTTTTCTAATACTCACATTGACATATTCTCCATGTCTTGCATTTCCAGAGACATCATAAGGATTTACTTCGAGAAAAAATCCGCCTCTTCACCATTGTGAATCTTTGCTGTCAATAGATAATGTGCGTCTTGAATTTTTTTATCGAGCTTCAAATTGGATTTTTCAAGACATGCAATATTCCCAGGAATATCACATTTTGAAGTTCCTGAACCCTGTGAATATAAAGGTGCTAACCCTATTAGAAATGAATAAAGTATCCATTTATTAATGATACGCATTTTGTTAGTAGGTTTATTTTTCATGATTTTGGGTGATTTAATAAAAAATTATTAGGGTTAATTCGCCCGTTTTACGGACAATTTATTTGCCCATAATCTGACAAACAATACTGGTTATTTTTCAACCATTTCCTCAAGCGAAGGGGATAATCTGTTTCTATGATATTAATTCCTTTTTCAATAATATCTAACCACCCCTTTTCTTCATCTTTAGCAGTTCCACTTTGAGATTTATTTCCAGTTAAAACCAATGAATTGTAAATCCATTTCCCTTTAGTGTCGCGTATATATTCTATCAGAGGCTTTAACTTAACATAAGCTTTTTGGGCATTTTTTTCGTTCCCCAAACGTATTCTGAAAAAGGAATCTTGTATTCTCCAGTTAAATAAGTATCTATTTTCTCTTTTTTGTGCCTGAGTTTACAACTGGGCTGAAGAAGATTTTATTTTTCTTTTCTCCAAAAATTTCATCAAAAGAAGAAGCCGATTGAACTCCACCAAAAATGACTTGATCAAACATGTCTTCTGCTTCAATCAAATCCAAAATTTCAGCGACATTGTTGTTTCTATCCCCGGTATCATCCCATTTATCTAAACGAATAATTATTTTCCCTTTACACAACTTTAATACTTCTACTAGGGTAGGAATTTTGTGCGCTGTAACTCCCTTAATTGTTAGACCCTTACGAGCAAATAATTTTAGTTGACTAATTTCCTCGCTCGAATATTTTGAGGAGGCATAATCTAAGGTAAATGCATCGGGGTCTATATACTTTATTTGTCTGTTGTCGAAGAGATCTTTTACATTAGTTACTTTTGCTAAAGATCTATCATGAAAAACATGGTAAATCCCGTCACTTGATCTGAAAATATCTATTTCTATGATGTCAATACCGTTGTTAATACACTGGTTTATAGCATATAAGGTGTTTTCTACTCCTAAGGATCCATTACCCGCACGATGGGTTGCGACCAGAGTCGCTCCCTCTCCAATTGACGACGCTGATATTTCTTCTAAGTTTAGAAACCCAGTAGGTTTTTCTCTTATTCTTTCAATGGATGTTTTATATTCCTGAAGAAACTTAATTCGGTCTGTTATGATGTAGTCGATTCCAACTTTTGTACATAAATCCCAGTTTTGTCTTAGTTCAAAAGGAGGGTCAAATTTCCATCTTCCTTGATTAATGGCATGTCCCTCTCCTAAATCTGCATAAGCTGAAAATGTTCCTACACGTTTATTCTCTGGAATAGCCACTTCTTGAATTAACGATTTTATGGGAGAGTTTAATGACTCTGGATTAGGTTCGAAAGCATCTGCCCATGGATGACCATTTATGTCTTTGGCCACAAGGAAATCATTCATAAATTCCTCAATACTGCTCTTGATGAGATCTAATGTTTCTCTACGATATGACTTGTCCTCTTGCGGTTGGTGGTCATATGGAACTTTATCATTAGCAATGGGGGTATAGATGTGTTGTGACATTATTTCACTGAGGAAATTGCTTTCATATTTTTGATTTAACTCCCATAAAGACAGATACCCTTTTGTTATTGTTTGATCTTGACTCCATATTGCTTAATCAAATCCCATATTTGAACCAGATATTTGTCCGCCTTATCTAAATTGAGTAATATTTTATCTTTGGTGATTTCAAAAACGTCAGTGACCAGTGGAATTTTCTGATACAATTTCTTTCCCTGCTTATCTAAAGTGTAATAAACTTTACCATGCCGATCTAAAAGTTTTACATAAGGTTCCTTAGTTGTGGGATTAGTCATATTGAGTTCTTCCCAGGTGACGTTATTCACTAAGGCCATACCTGCTTCTACGGTTGTACCGGGTTTAAACCTTTTTTTTAAATTCATCATAACTTGGGTGATCTTTTATTGAAGTTGTTCTCTCTAATGAGCTATCGTGCATTAAAATTAAAACGCCGTCTAATGTATTATTAACGTCGAGTTCTACCATATCTGCCTTTAATCTTATTGCTTCTTCAATTGCTTTAATACTGTTTTCAGGAGCATTATACCAAAAGCCTCTATGAGCGGCTATCATCATTCCAGGGTTGTTTTTGGGATCCAAAAATTTCGTGATATAAGGATCCACATCGCGTTGTTGTCCATAAATCATTTCTACAGAAAAACTAAATAACAATACAAAAGACACAACAAAATCTGTTTTTAGTAAATTGATTTTCATGTTTTATAATTATTTAAGATTCATTTTGTTAATTTCCTTTTCAGTTGTAAATCATTGTTTAGAATGGATATATTCTAATAATAATCTAGGCCTATCTGTTTGAATCATACTCACGTGATTCTTCAAATACCAGCCATAAATGCTATCGGTGTATTGAACAGCTATATCATCTTCATAACCGGCATTTAGGCTTTCCCATAACGAATTGACCCATACCCGCGTACCAGCATTATGAATCGCTTTAAACTGTTGAATAATTGGGGATTCTAAATCAGAAAAAACAAACTCAATAGCTGGCGGCGGGGACGCGTCATTTAAATAAGCGGCTAATTTTTGCGGTGCATCTTCCTCCTTTAAATGAATGACGGGCATAAAATTCACTTCATTTAAATACGGACCAAAATCACTTTGTACCTCTTTTAAGGACACTGTACCCTTCATCAAGACTTGATCTGTAGTATTAGTTTTTTTTAATATGGGATAAATCATATCAAAATAGGCGTAACACTTATCTAGATTGAGTAAAATTTGATCTTTAGCAACATCAAGTGCTTCCTCTAATGTTGGTATTCTGTGATGTGTAGCATGATTCGCTCCATTTTTTAAATAAAGGGTTTTTAGTTCTTGCAGTGTCCAATCACTAACATTTCCTTTTCCAGTTGTGGTTCTATTCAAGGTACTGTCATGCATTAAAATTGGGATTGAATCTTTTGTTAAGCGTACATCTATTTCTACCATATCTACCCCCATTGTAATACAGTTTTGTAGAGCTTGTAAAGAATTTTCAGGCGCATGTCTCCAATCTCCCCTATGGGCAATAACTAAGACTTGATCAGGATCTTCTGTCAATACAGAATGAACCGAAACAGGCGTTTTATTCTTCCCATCATAAACCTTTACCCTGCATTTTCTTGACAAGAAAATGAGTAACACTCATTGCAATCATGATCATTATTTTTAAATCGAACTTCATTTTTTACTGAGTTATTGATGTACATTTGATCCAACTCTTCAGAATCCTTGTAATAACTTCTTAGATTTTTCAAATCCTTTTTGAGTTTAACAACCACTTGGCTGTAGTTAGGATCGTTATAAACGTTGTTCATTTCATATGGGTCATTTATTCGATCATAGAGTTCCCATTCGTCTATATCATAATAGAAGTGGGCTAGTTTATATTCTTTACTTACAATTCCATAGTGTCTTTTTACCATGTGAACTGCTGGATATTCATAATAATGATAATAGACCGCCTCTCTGGTCCAGTTTTCCTTTTCATTTTTTAATAGTGGAACGATACTCTCTCCTTGCATATCTGCGGGTGGTTCAATTCCAGCTGCACTCAACAGGGTTTGGGCAAAGTCAAGGTTTTGGACCATTTCGTGTTCAACAGCGCCAGGCTCTACTACCCCAGGCCATTTAATGATGAGGGAGTTTTAAACGATTCGTTATAAATAAATCGTTTATCAAACCAGCCGTGTTCTCCTAAAAAGAATCCTTGATCAGAGGTATATACTACGATTGTATTTTCTGCCAAACCACTTTCTTCTAGGTAATCTAGAAGCCTACCCACATTATCATCTACCGAAGAAACAGTCCCTAAATAGTCTTGCATATACCGTTGATATTTCCATTTCATTTTTTCTTTTGAGGTCATTTTAGGCCAGTTCTTGTAAAAGAAATCATTGATAGAATCTAATACAGGTTTATATTCTGCCTTTTGCTCTTCAGAAGCTCTCCCAAAGCGCCCTACAAAACCTTTTTCCTTTCTGTATTCTTTTACTTGTGGGGTGACCTCGCTCATTTTGGCTAAAGTCTCGGGATAAATTTTGCTATCGTGGCTGTACATCATATGTTGAAGAAGATTCATTTCTGCAGTTTTAGCGGCAGTACCTCTATTCTCATAATCATCAAATAATGAAAGTGGCTCAGGAAAAGTTTTTTGAGTAAATGCTTTGAATTTATCTGCTCTGGGCCACCATGGTCTGTGGGGTGCTTTATGAAGATACATCATCATAAAAGGCTTTTCATCCCCTTCTTTTTTAGCCAGTCAAGGGCTAAATCTGTGATAATATCAGTTAGATATCCTTTGATCGTTATGGTATCCCCTTGCTTATTGATAAAATCTGGATTGAGGTAATATCCTTGACCAGGAAGTATCATGGACTCATCCACTCCTTTTGGATTATTCCCAAAATGTAACTTCCCAAACATAGCCGTCTTGTAGCCATTTTTCTGAAAAATTTGAGGGAAGGTTACTTGGGTAGTGTCAAAAGGAAAATAATTGCCAATTTTTCCATTAATATGGCAGTGTTTTCCTGTCAATATAGTCGCTCTTGAAGGGGCACAAACTGAATTTGTAACACAAGCGTTCGTAAATAACATTCCCTCTTTAGCAATCCGGTCGATATTTGGGGTCTCTATAAGATTACTTCCATAAGCACTGATGGCTTGATATGCGTGGTCATCAGACATTATGAAGATTATATTGGGTTTTTTTACCCGCTTATCCTTTTGGGCTTTTGAACAGGAGGTTATCAAAAGTGCAGCGGCTATTATGATAAGTATATGTTGAACTTTTAGCGTTGATATTTTTTTCATCATCAGTTTCTTGCGTTTTAATTTTTTGCCCGTTTACCAATACTATTTAGGTATTGAATTAATTTATTGGGATAATCTGTCATAAGAATATTAGCCCCTAGTTCAATGCATTTTCCCAGCCCAATGACGGCTGAGTGAGAGATTTTGTGTCTGAAAATTCCGCAGATTGGTCATCAGATAATGTGGTAAACCAAATACTAATATTGGCTTCTTTTAATTGCGGAATTATGTTGAGTGTATGTGCTTCTGTGGAGGAAAAGCGAATTTCAAAGGCAGCTGCCGCTTCATTTCGAATAAAGGGATTGATGTAAGCAGATTTATTGTCAACGGTTTCTTTAACTCTTGGTACATAGAGGCTATTATAAAACAATTCTGTAGACATTACTTCTATAGCTTCTGTATAGCTGTAGGGTTCAATAAACAATGCCTGTTCAATGGTTTGTGTCTCTTTTAAAACTTCTAGTGTTGTGTTAAATGAGTCATTGGCTTTATCGATCATTACTATAATTTTTTTCTTTGGCCAACTCCATTGCCTCTTTAAGTGTAGGCACACGTTCTGTAGAGAGTCTACCGTTGTGATTAATCAGTAAAAGTTGCTTTATTTCTGCAAGTGTTTTAGTACTTACCGATCCGGTTCCATTAGTTGTCCTATTGACATCACTATCGTGCATTAAAACTAAATGTCCGTCTTTGGTTTTACGAACATCTATTTCAACAATATCTACCCCTAAATCAATACAACTTTGAAGGGCAGCTAAAGAATTTTCGGGATAATTTTGCCAGTCACCTCTGTGGGAAGCGACCAGTACATAGTCATCTGTTGGATTTTTAAGTTGGGTTGTTTTCTGTTCTAAGGTAAGCTGGACAAAGTGAGGCGAATCTGAATCATCCTTAATACAACCCAGCAATAGCATTAAAAAAAGTAATATGCCAAACTGCTTCATTTACTGTGATTTATAGGGTCCAAACTTTTCTTTTAGAACAAAATCATCTTTTGTTTCATCTAAAACATAAACATCGAATGCATCACCATTAGAATGGACGCGTATAAAAAAATGTCCTTTGGTGCTCTTATAAACTTTTTTTAACACTTCGTCCATACCACTTTTTTACTTTTTCACTCATATAAAGGCTAAACACATCTGCTTTACTTTTTTTGAGGTTGTGTTGAACATTATCTGCAAAGTGAGGATCATGCAAACTTTGATGAGCAATTACTTGTGGTTTTAATCTGTTTAAAAAGTAGGTATTGGTTGCGTCCTTATATCCGTGATGGTCTAGTGTTAGGGCATCTACCTCTCCAATGATATTGGCAATTGAGGTTTCCATATCATAATCTGGATAGTCATTTACCCCAGGTGTATCTCCGCCTGCATAAAAGTCGAATTCCCCATAATTTATTTTTATGCCTAGACTTAACGGGTTTTCATTGAAGTAACCTTTATCGTTTACAAACGGGGGTCAAAAGGATATCTTGCTACTTGATCATTTACACCAGTCCAGATCAAATCATTGACTTTTATGTTTCTTACTTCAAAATTTTTAGTTTTTTCTGGTTGGTGCACCTGAGCAATTTGTCCATTACTCCCTGCACTCAATTGCTCTACTTTCATGCGAGAAGTTTTCTGATGATGAATAATAAATTTGAGATAATTGATCATTGATTCATTTTCCTTCCCATTGCGTTTTTTTCTTAAATCAACCGGGAAGTTGTAGTTTGGGTATGCTCTATCAATTAAGGTTTTGATAGGAATGATATCACCAACCTCTGTAATACCAGTCAATTGATATGCACCGTTTTTTGAAAAAGGAGTGTCCGCTTTAACAGCACCATAATGATCGTGATGAAAATGAGATATAAGGGCATAATCTAGACTATCATGAGGAGAAAAATGTTTGATATATGCTGCGATTCTTTTTCCAGTACTTAAATCGCTATTATCATATGGAGGGTAAGAAGGATGTTCCCCTTTCTTCTTTTGAATCACCAGCATCATATAACAATGAAGTTCCGTCTGGGAAAAGAATTAAGGATACGTTTCCCCCACCCGTGTGGATAAAATGAATATCCAAATAGCCTTCTTCCCACTGAAGTGAAGCGTCTTTCGTCTTATTATTTTGATTTCTGTTAAAAAGAAAAAACGAATAAGATTAATAGATTAAGGACCAAAACCTTTATTAAATGGCTTTTTTTCATAGGATTCATTATAGCAAAGCATCCACCTGATTGAGTCAGGGTAGATGCTATGTTAAAACTCTATTGACAGGCGAAAGTGAATGGACTCAAGGTCATATCCCAAGTACACTGAGCGCCATCAGCATCGGTATAGATTCTTAAATTCCTAAATCAGAGGCCACTGGAGGATTTTTAGACAACAAGGTATTGATCGATCCTGCAGATGCCCTAGCGGTTGATTCGTTAAGACGCAAGCGTTCCATTTTCACTAAGTTGTCCACATTGATCGAAGTCAATCCAGTTCCTATACCTGGGGCATAAAAACGTCTTAGGTTAGGGTTGGCATCAATAATAGGTTGAATTAATGTTTCTGTTAGTAAGGGTGCATGATTGATGTATAAAATCTCCAAATTTGTTTTGTTCCCAATTATGATTTCATCTATGTTGGCGTTAAGCCCCACCAAAAGGTTTTTGGCTACAGTGTTTCGAGATATGTTAATGGTGGTAAAGCTATTGCGTTCTGCATCAATTTCATTTACATTGATAAAAAATTCAATGCCTTTCACATTGCTAATCCCAACATTATCTATATTGAATTTTGCGCCAGTTTTATAATCGATTACAGCTTGCGCATTGGTTTCCAATTGATTTTGATCGTTAAAAGGTAAGCCTTCAGCAATTAAAAAATCTCTAAATACTTCGTCAGGAATAGTGGCAAAATAGTTCTTATTGATGGTAACGGTAAATATGCGCGATACGCCGTCTTTAGTCACTTCATATTGAAGAGGAGAACTAAAATCCTGCGTTGATACGCCAGACATTTGAGTATCACCATTAACAGTGACTGTTGCACCAGCTTCGGTTTCAAATGTAGCAATCAACTGATCTTTGTAGATATAGGCAGAGACGTCTTCTGCATTAAAGGTAATGGCATTATTGTCTAGATCAATTGTACCCGTTAAATCTACACGATCGGCAGCATCAAGTGCCATTTCGGGGTTTGAAGCAGCAATAAATTTAAAAGAGGTAATCTCTGGCCCCACTGTAACGGGCTCAAAAGGAGTAGCCACTAAAGTAACCGGCTCAGAAGACTGAGTTGTTGCTTGAATCGTACTTGCAGCAACTAATGAAAAGGTGTATTCTACATCATTCGAAAGTCCACTTATTGTAAAGGTGTTCAGGGTATTTTCTATGGTGATTGGCTCCCCGTCACTAGGCGAATAAGTTAGCAAATAATGGGTGAAAAGGGTAGTATTTCCTTTTGACCAATTTAACGTCACTTCGCCATTGCCAGGAATGACCTCAAAGCCTTCTACTGCAGGCGGCGGAAAGTGTGGAGCATCTATAATATTATCATCTGTACAACTAAAAACAGACAATACAACAAGTAACAAAGCGTAAATTGAGGCTTTTCTAGTTAAGTAATTTTTCATTTTATTTATTTTAAGATTTAGAATTTATATCGTGCACCAAATTGATAGGTGATACCAAAAAAAGAGGCGTTATCCATAAAACGCTCATCTCTAATGTACTCGTAGCGCTGTGCATTAAATGCATTAAGTACATTTAACGTTATTCCAAGGTTTTCATTGATTTCGTAAGAAGAAGCAATGTCTGTGATCTTGACATCATCTCTATATTTCAAACCATCTACTGGGTTGGGGATATCGCGTAAAAATTTACTTCTAAAGTTGGTCGCCACCCTAAAGCTAAAACCATTCTTTTCATAATAGGGGTGATATTATAGGTGCGCTCTGAATTGTTTGGTAAGGGATAGGTCTCTAATGACCCATCTTCTAACACATCCCTAAAATCGCTTTCAGCAAAAGTGAAATTAGCAACGATCCCAAGGCCGTCTAAAATACCTGGGAGAAAAGTGAAGGGTTGCTGAAATCCAATTTCTATTCCTCGAATTTTAGCATTATTCCCATTAACAGGTTGTCTTAATTCATATTCCTCTCCATTGAAAATGATATTTCTTGTTTGATTACTGATAAAAGATTCAATGTCTTTATAAAAACCTGCTAGGGAAATTAAAGTCTCAGGTTTAGGATACCATTCCAATGATATATCATACTGGTTAGCTCTAAATGGATCAAGTTCAGGGGTTTCTGAATTAATTACATTGGTCACATCATTAACAATTCTATAGGCTGATAATCTCTGTAAGCTGGGTCGAGTAATCACTCGAGCTGCCCCGGCACAGGCAAAAAGACCTCTTGAAAACTCCCACTTTAAATTAACACTAGGAAGAAAGTCAATGTAATCAGTAGGGATCTCCCTTACTTGAAAAATCTGAGTGGCATCATCTAACTCATACCCGCGGGATAAGATTTTTGTCTTTACAACACGTACCCCAGCATTCGCACTAAACTTGTTTTTTCTTAAATTTCCTTGAATATAGCCCGCACTAATTTTTTCATTAATGTCATAAGCACGATTAATAACTTCAAAATCTTCTAAATCTAGTGTACTCCCATAAAGATCATGTGCTGCATCAAAATCATGCACCAAAAATTCTGTATGTCCTTTCGCTCGATCAACATTTTCTAAAAAACCCGTTAACAAAGCAGCGACAGGTCTAAAAGGCTCATCAGAAATATCATCTCTCCTAAAAAAGTACTGTTGGGTTTTGGTTCGGTCTCTAAAGCTACCCCAAATTCTAACTCAAAACTTTGACTAATTTTTTTAGCTATATTTAACTTGGTGTTGAAAATTTCATCGCTATAATCCCACAAATAGCGTCTGGCTTGTGTCATGACAAACTCATCTGCATTTGAGTAATTGGTTTCTGTTTGTAAGTCAAAAAATTGAAGGTCTTCTACAATACTATAGGTTGCCGTATTAGTGTTATTGGCATAATATCTAAAACGTTCTGAATCTCTTTCATTAAAAGCATGACTAAATTTAGCCCTAGCTTCCAGTTATTAGGGAGCTTATACTTTCCTCCTATACTCCAACGATAGTTTTTAGTAAGATTAGTTTGTTGTTGATTTTCTGCTAAAGTAGTTACGCTACCATAAGTGATTGATCGAACTAAGCCGCCATCTTCGACGATAATATTGGAAGGGTCGTTCCCGTTTTGAAGTAACCAAAGAGGGGCATAACGCGCAGTGGTTTGGTCATTTTTCACATATAAGGCCTCTAAAACTACATCAAAATCTTTATTCACTTGATATTGTAAGGTTGCATTGAGGGAAAGTCGTTTTACTTCTTGTCCATTGCTTACATATCTTGGTAAGGGATTTGAATATCTTCAAACTCATTAACCCCATCATTATCTAGATCATAACTCCGTGGATTATATCGAACAACATCATAGGCTTCAGAAGTATTAAAAAACTGATTGTAAAACACTCCTGCTATCAGACCAAATTTATCATTCCATTTGTTCCCATAAGTTACCGATAGTTTAGGCGTTACCCCTGCATCATCTTGAGGTTGAGTATTGCGAATCCCTTCGGCGGTGACCACCACAACACGATCTTTAAGTTCAAAGGTTTTTGGTTACAAGATTAATAGAACCGCCAATTCCTCCTTCTGTTGAACTTGCCTTGGGTGCTTTTAACACTTCAACTTGCTTAAATATTTCTGCTGGCAACGTATTAAAATCATAACTTCTCCCATCTGTTGAATTAGGTAAAGCGTCACCATTGAGAGTAACTTGAGTATATTCTGAAGGCAATCCTCGAACACTAACCGCATTTCCAACCCCTCCTTCATTATCTCGTCTAATTTGAACGCCTGATACACGCTGTATTGCTTCAGCTAAATTGGACTGTGGAAATTTTGCTATATCTTCAGCAACAATTGCATCAACGGCATTGATATTTGTTTTCTTTATATCAATACCCTCTTCTAAACTTTTTCTAAATCCCGCAACAGTAACTTCTTCTAACTGCTCTGCGTTTTCTTGTAAAATTACTGTCAGATTTGTTTGATCGTTAATTTGAATTTCTTCTGGGTTATACCCCAAATGTGTAATTAACAAAATATCTCCTCGACTTATGTCAATTGAGAATTGACCTTCAAAATCAGTCGTAGTTCCTTTGGTTTTTCCCTTTACTACAATTGTAGCCCCAGGCAAAGGACTGTTGTTTTGATCAAAAACAACCCCTGTGACAGATTGCTGTATTTCATCAATTTTCTTCTCAGTTAATTCTGAGACTACTATGGTCTTATTGTTTATAAACTGATAGGTACCATTAACAGGAGCTAGCCCGCGATCCAATAATTCATAGGTTTTGATAACTCCTTTTTTCAACTTTAGTTTTGGAGCATTTTTTACAAACAGATGATTATACACAAAGGTGTATCCTGTTTGTTCTTGTATCAAATCAAAAACCTGATCTATACTTAAAGTAACATCAGATTCTATCTTAATTTTCACATCTTGGCTAAGGCCTGTTTTGGGGCTAAAGGCAAAAGTGGTAGCGATACATAAAAAAAAGAATGTCCGCATAGTCAACTTAAAAATATTACTGCAGTTTCCTGCAATACGTTTATTATTCATATTTTTGTTTTATTGGGATTAGTGATAATTTTGTTAGTCCTTGGTATAGGAACAAAGCCGATCTTAATATTTTCAACCTATTAATGGCTTTGTTCCTTTTTTTAATAAATTTTTACGGTTCGTTCTTCGATCTTAAATTGTATTTCATTGGTTTTTTCGATATAAATTAATAAGTCGTCTATAGTACTTTCTCGCTCCAAAACACCTGTAAAAAAGAAGTTTTCCTTTTTCAGGATTTTGGAAAATATAATCTACATTATACCAGCGTGAAAGGTTTTGCATGAGTTGCTCAAGTGTTTGGGCTTTGAAACTAAAATAGCCTTGTTGCCATGCAATTTCATTGAAGAGATCTTGAGGGGTTTGAATAGAAATTTCTTCACGCTCTTTGATCAAGACAGCCTGCTCTTTTTGGCTTTAATATCTTATTTACCTTTGAGGTCTGAATATTGATACTTCCTTCGACTAAAGTGGTGAGTATTTTTATCCTCGTTTGTATAAGCTCTAATATTAAAAACGGTTCCCAAAACTTCAATCTGCTGTTTATCTGAATAAACCTGAAAACGATCTCCTTGATGAAGAGCACTTGAAGCAACGTCAAAGTAAAGCCTCTCCATAGAGCAATTCTACTCTTCTCACTTTACCCGATTGAAATTTAACGGGATATTTTATTTGGGTTTCTGAATTGAGCCAAACCTTTGTCCCATCAGATAATATTAGGCTAAATTGTCCTCCCCGTGGGATGGTAAGGGTATTATACATTATATCTTCAACGATGCCTTCACTTTGATATTCTATTGATTCACCATCACTTGTTACATTGTTTTCGTTATAATAGATTCCTTTACCTAAAGCAATAGACGAACCATTTTCAATTGTTAAAATGGCTTTTTCCTCGCCAGGTATAATTTTAGAATAGTCGGAAAAAGAAGAGGAAGGTAATTCTTGATCTGTGCCATTAAAGTTGAAGTGGTAATAAGTTACTCCAAAAAAAATGAGGAATATAGCCGCATATTTTAATAAAGGGGTGGTCCTAGCTCTAATGAGCCATTTTTTTCTTGATTGTTTTCTGAAGAATGCTAGCTATTTCTAAATCATGATTTTGCTGATCAGGGATAACCAAATAATGCAAAATAACCCACCGCCTAAAATATTCTTGTTGAGCCGGAGATCTTAATTCTTCGTGAAATTTTTTAAGCTCATCCTCAGAGATAGTATGATTAAAATATTTGACAATTAATATTTCAAATTCATTTAAAGACATCGTTTCATTATTTAGTAATAAGACGCCTATAAAAATGTCCCCCCTACTGTTTTATATTATTTTTTTTACTTTAGGTATATTTAATCCCCAAATTAAACCTACATGTATCGTAAATATCAAAATGAAGACCTACTTAAAAAAGACTTGTCTCTAGGGATCGAGGATAGCTATGAATTTGTCGTAAACCACTATTATAATAGCTTATATCGCTATGCCTATAGTCTTTTTAGAAATGACGCTGAAGCGAAAGATCTAGTACAAGTTTGCTTTATAAAATTATGGGACTCAAGAAAAAATGCCTCTTCAATTTTTAATATTAAAAGCTATTTATATCGATCCATATACAACGGTTTTATTGATCAAAAACGAAAAAAAAGAGAACTCATTTCAATTGAGGAAAAACATGCAGGTGAACTATTAAACTGGATAGAAGATTCCTCTACACAAGAAATTCAGGGTAAAAAACAAGCATTAACAGAAGCCATCCAAACCCTTCCAGAACGTTGTAAAGAAACCTTTAAATTAAGTAAACAAGAAGGACTAGATTATCATGAAATAGCCACCTACATGGGTGTTTCCATTAAAACAGTGGAAGCACAAATGGTGAAGGCCTATAAAATATTAAGAAAAATTATGTCCTAAAAAAAGATTTTCATCAAATATTTATCACAATAAAAGGATAGAGAAATAATACTCAATAGAAAATATATAATGGAAATAACATGATTTCTATAAAAAAATGAAAATTAATATTAGGATACATAGAATAGTACTCATCCTACTTTTTGTAAGATGTGAAAAAGGTAATATCAATTTAAAACCTGTTTCTTATGCAGAATTTGAACAGTTCGTCAATGAAACAAAATATATCACAGATGCAGAAAAATATGGATGGTCTATCGTTCAGATAGATGTTTTTAACTATAA
>JAYQML010000001.1:0-432567 GCA_038143735.1 Flavobacteriaceae bacterium | reverse complement strand
CGTTTGTAAGACCCAATCATTGTCCTCGTCAATGCGCAAATAATTGGCTTCAAACTGTGCGGGTTTCATACGTAAATACTTTGCAATTCGAGCAATGTCTTTTCGCTCAAACAATGGGCCTGTTGTCTTACAACAGTTCGCACAATCCATGCAATTTGTTGCTGCAAAAACCTCTTCATGTATGGTTAAAGTAATTTCATCTAATTTCTTTGGTGGACGCTTTTTTAGCTTTTGAAAAACTTTTTGGTTTGGCTTATTGTATCTTTGACCTGCTGTGGCAGTTGCTCCAATTGATTGCGCATGCAAAATAATTTTAAACAAAACTACGCTATTTTGAACGACCTTTTTGGAAAAGCTTTAGCGGATTATCATCATAATCCTGGTTCACAAGAAATTGTTACTTGGACCAATCTAACGGAAGAAGATCCTGTTCCCCTCGCCTATTTCTTTAGAGATTTTAAAAATATGCCACTACTCGAGCAGAAAGCTATTGAACTGAGCAAAGGAAAAACCTTAGACATTGGTTGTGGCAGTGGAAGTCATAGTTTGTATTTACAAAATATCCGAAAACTCAATGTAACGGGGCTAGATATTTCTGAAAATGCTATTGGTGTTGCCGAATCTAGGGGAGTCAGAAAAACGGTTTGTTGTTCCATTATGGACTATTCAGATGAAAAGTATGACACTTTATTATTGCTAATGAATGGCCTTGGAGTAGCCAATACCCTAAGTGGTGTCTATCCTTTGTTGGTTCATTTGAAAAGTTTAATGCAGACGAATGGACAAATTCTTTTGGACTCTTCCAATTTAATTTATTTGTTTGAAGAAGAAGACCATGAAACTTGGTTAAATGACACGCGTTATTACGGAGAAGTCGATTACGGGATTGGCTACCAAGGAGCAAAGGAGGAATTCCCATGGCTATACCTAGATTATTTGAATCTTAACGAGTTGGCGGGTTTGGCCAAATTAAAATGCGAAAAAATATTGGAAGGAGAAAACGAAGATTACCTAGCAAGACTTACTGCTATGGAATTTTAAGGTATTTATGCGTTTGCAAAGAAACTTTCCATTGCGGATTTTCCAACACATAATCTACCATCAAAGGCATCATTTGATCGCGTTTACTCCACTCTGGCTGAAGGTATAAAACACAGTTAGAACCTACCGTCTTAGCTTGCTCTTCGGCAAAACGAAAATCATCTTTGTTGTAGATAATTACTTTTAATTCATCTGCTTGAGACGCCGCCGACGCTTTGGGCAATTTATTTTTTTTGGGCGATAGGCAAAACCAATCCCATTGCCCAGTTAGAGGATAAGCTCCAGACGTTTCTATATGAGTATTCATCCCTTTTGCTTTCAGGGCAGCTGTTAAAGGGTCCATGTTCCACATAAGAGGTTCACCGCCTGTAACAACAATGGTTTTAGCATATTGGGAGGCATTTTCCACAATAGTTGCAATGGACGTGGGCGGATGTTTCTCTGCGTCCCAACTTTCTTTTACATCACACCAATGGCAACCTACATCACATCCGCCTATGCGAATAAAATAGGCAGCACTACCTTTGTGAAATCCTTCTCCTTGAAGGGTATAAAATGCTTCCATCAAAGGTAAAGCGTTTCCTGTGGCTACATCTTGCGCGGTCATTTTATCCATAGATTGGCAAAGATAAGGCTTTCTGAACGCCTTCCATTAAAAATTGTTTACCTTTACTTATGGTTAAACTTACTCCTTTTCATTTAGCAATTCGCGTAAACGATTTAACTGCCTGTAAACGTTTCTATGAAGACGTTTTAGGCTGTATTCCCGGACGTTCAAGCAAAGAATGGGCGGATTATAATTTTTTTGGACACCAATTGGTTTTACACGAAAACAAAGATCACAAAGGGCTAAGCAACTTCAATGAAGTCGATGGAAAAGCAGTACCTATCCCCCACTTTGGGGTTGTTTTGGAGTGGGAAACCTTTAACCTTTTTAGCCAAAAATTGATAGACTTGAATATTGAGTTTCAAATTGCCCCCTACCTTCGTTTCGAAGGTCAGCCTGGAGAACAACTAACCATGTTCTTTTTTGACCCCTCAGGTAATGCGTTAGAATTTAAGAGTTTCAAACACATCGATCAACTTTTTGCTACCTAAAATGAATTCATTTCGATTGCGTTTCAACACGCTTTTTTCTGTTGTATTTGATCCCAAAATCCAAAAAGGTTTTGAAAACACTATTTTACTTCTGGCCGGAATTGGATTTTTAATTCATTTGGGATTAATTGGCCTAAAATCACAGGGAATTGTTCTATTCAATGTACAAAATCAAGATTTACTTTCTGATCCAATTTCAGCCATTTACACTCCTTTTTCATTGATTTTGATCTACGAAGTATACCTACTATTATTTTATCTTCCACGCTCTTTTACCTCATGTGTGTCAAAACAATTTGAAATCATTTCCTTGATTGTAATTCGGAAAATATTCAAAGACATTCCACAAATGAAATTGGCAAGTGAATGGATATTAAGCAAACAAAACATCGAATTAATCGTTGATCTTCTTGGTTTTTTATTGTTGTTCCTCCTAATCTTTTTATTCAATAAAAACAAAATGCGCCTTCCTGAGAGACCAACGGAAGATCCTAAACTCTTGCGATTTATTTCTTCAAAAAAAATTGTAAGTGTTTGCCTGTTTTTCGTCCTAGGAATAATGTTTTTTTCAACGTTTGGGAAATGGATTGTAAATATTCTTAGCCAACAAGCCGTTCCAAACATCGATGCCCTATTTTTTAATCAATTCTTTACGCTCTTGATTTTAGCCGATGTAGTGATCCTACTAATTTCGTTTCGCTATACCGAACAATATTCAAAACTCATTCGAAATACAGGATTTATTATTGCAACCATACTCATTCGAATCTCCTTCTCAGCCGAAGGTTTTTTGAGTATGATACTGATTCTTACAGGGGTAAGCTTCGCCCTTTTGATTTTAAAGATTTACAATGCAATGGAGCATCCTACGCTTGATTCCACTGCCTAGCCAATAGGGTGTTTTTTAAGAGCATAGCGATTGTCATTGGCCCTACACCTCCGGGGACGGGAGTAATGTAACTCGCTTTGGCTGCCACTTCATCGAAGGCAACGTCTCCCTTAATCACATAGCCTTTCGGATGTGATTCATCGGCAACGCGGGTAATTCCAACATCAATGATGGCTGCTCCCTCTTTGACCATGTCTGCGGTCAAGTACTCTGGTATCCCAAGCGCCATAACAACAATATCGGCTTGCTTGGTTAGTTCTGCTAGGTTTTCCGTTCTACTGTGGGCAACGGTTACTGTGGCGTCTCCTGCCGGTCCTTTTTGACTCATCAATATACTGATGGGGCGCCCTACAATATGACTACGACCCACAACCACACAATGTTTTCCTGAAGTTGGGACTTTATAACGTTCCAATAATTGCATGATCCCAAAAGGGGTCGCTGGAATGAAAGCCTCTAAATCAAGGGCCATACGGCCGAAATTAGCGGGATGAAAACCGTCCACATCTTTTTTAGGATCAATGGCGAGAAGAATTTTTTCTTCGTTGATATGTTTGGGTAAGGGCAACTGAACGATATATCCGTCCAAGCGTTCATCTTTGTTTAAGGTATCGATCTTCGCCAACAAGGCTTCTTCGGTAATGGTTTCCTCCAATTGAATCAAGGTAGAATCAAAACCAACATATTCGCAAGAGCGCACCTTACTTCCTACATAAGTTAGGCTAGCTCCGTCGGTTCCCACCAAAACGGCGGCCAAATGGGGAATGCGTTCCCCTTTGGCTTTCATTTCAGTCACCTGGACCTTTATTTCTTCTTTAATTGTGTTGGAGGTTTCTTTTCCGTCTAAACGTATCATATCCTTTTATTTTATCGCATGTTTTGCATCATTTGCATCATTTGACGGCCTTTCCCGCCCTGCATCATTTTCAACATTTTACTCATTTGGTGAAACTGCTTAATCATTTGATTGACCTCAGCAATGTTTCGACCAGCCCCTTTGGCAATGCGTTTTTTTCGGCTTAGGTTTATCAAATCGGGTTGACTGCGTTCTTTGGGGGTCATGGATCCAATAATGGCCTCTATGTGTTTAAACGCATCGTCATCGATGTCAACCCCTTTCATGGCTTTCCCCATACCGGGAATCATCCCCATAAGGTCTTTCATATTCCCCATTTTCTTGACTTGTTGAATTTGCGACAAGAAATCATCGAAGCCAAACTGATTCTTGGCAATTTTCTTATTAATTTTTCGTGCTTCTGCTTCATCAAATTGCTGTTGTGCTCGTTCGACCAACGAAACCACATCCCCCATTCCAAGAATACGATCGGCCATACGTTCAGGATAGAAAATATCAAGTGCTTCCATTTTCTCCCCCGTACCGATAAACTTAATGGGCTTGTTGACTACTGTCTTAATGGACAAGGCAGCTCCCCCACGGGTATCTCCATCGAGTTTAGTCAAAACCACTCCATCAAAGTTTAAGGCGTCATGAAAAGCTTTTGCCGTATTGACAGCATCTTGCCCTGTCATGGCGTCAACTACAAACAACGTTTCATTAGGCGATATGGCTTTGTGAATTTCAGAAATTTCTTTCATCAGCACCTCATCGACCGCTAAACGTCCGGCAGTATCCACAATCACCGTATCACAATTTTGTGCTTTCGCAGCAGCAATTCCCGCTAAGGCAATCTTTACAGGGTCTTTCTCTGCTCTGTCTTCATAAATGGGAACCCCAACCTGCTCCGCTACTATTCCCAATTGGTCAATTGCTGCTGGACGGTATACATCACAGGCGACTAATAAAGGTGATTTACTTTTTTTTTGTTTTTAAATGAAGGGCTAATTTCCCGCTTAAGGTGGTTTTACCCGAGCCCTGTAAACCCGACATTAATATGATGGATGGTTTGGAAGATAAATTTAAACCTGCAACTTCTGCACCCATTAACTCGGTTAATTCATCCTTGACTATCTTAACCATTAATTGACCTGGGTTAAGCGTTGTCAGTACATTCTGGCCCAGCGCTTTCTCTTTTACTCTAGTCGTAAAATCTTTGGCTATTTTAAAGTTAACATCAGCATCTAGTAATGCACGACGAACCTCTTTAAGGGTTTCGGCTACATTAATTTCGGTGATTTTTCCATGCCCTTTCAGGACTTGAAAGGCCTTATCTAATTTGGAACTTAAACTATCAAACATATTGTGTAATTGAAAAAAACAAAGTTACTTTATTTTATGAGAATTTTAGAATTCTTATGAAGACCCATTGCTTTTTTGTTGACTCAATTTCAACCAACCCATCACCACCGTGTGAGGAAAAGTAATGGCAGCCAAAAAAGAAAAAAATAACGGCAAAAAAGCAGCTGACTCAACATTAAAAAAAAGATAAACGCCTAGAAGGCCTAGAATAGATAATATCCAATAAGGCAAAGAGGCTTGAACGTATTTCCATGCACCACGATTATCCGACGGATAGAGAAAATTTAATTGATCTTTCACCGAGGGTATACTATGCCAGACCACAAAGTAAAAACCAAATCCTAAAATCAGTGTGCTTTTTACAAAAAGAAAACCCAACAAGAGAAGCACAAGCGTTTCAAAGAATAAGAACTTACGCAGATTAGCCGAAAACATACCTGATAAAAGGAAAGTAAGGAATCCAATAAAAAACAATAGTTCGGTGATTTGCCTCGAGATATATTGCCCCGATATTTGAGCAATAACTCCATGCACGCTTTCCCACTGCAAAGTAAAAAGTAGACCAAAGAGCGAGCAGCCGTAACTAATATATATTGTCCATTTGTAGAAGGAGGTTTTCGCTATTTCTACTTTACTTTCTAAATGTTGTTCCCCAAAATGAAAGGCACTGAAAACAACAAAGAATAATAACCCATAAGTGGGAAAGAAATAAAAGAGAAAAATACCCATAAAAACGACCAAAATGTATAATATGAGCGACTGGATGAAAAAAAAAGTTGATTTTTTTTGGGCTTTTTTTGGATCAATTTTAGGTCATTCGCACCATGAATTATTCCAACGGAGAAAATCATTAAACTGGCCATAATTACTTGAATAAATGGGTTTAACAAATTGGACAAGATGATAAACACAATCGTTGCGATAATATGAATTTGATATTTTTTTATTGCGAAAGTCATTAAGTTTTCAGTTTCGATTGTAAAATTTTAACAATATATATAGTTAGTAAGTTTAATTTTTTTTAAATTTACCTAAACAAAAACAAATTATTATATCTATTATGGAAAAATTTTTAAGCTTATTGTCTTCTGTACCAGCTATGGCTGCAGATGATTATGTAGGGTTCACGTTCTTCGTAGGATGTATGGCAATGATGGCAGCATCAGCGTTTTTCTTCCTTTCGATGAGTTCATTTGACAACAAATGGAAAACATCAATCCTAATCTCAGGTTTGATTACGTTTATCGCTGCTGTACACTATTGGTACATGCGTGATTACTGGGCATCAAATGCTACCTCACCAACATTCTTCCGCTATGTGGACTGGGTTTTAACAGTACCATTAATGTGTGTTGAATTTTATTTAATTCTTAGAGCTGCCGGTGCAACAAGAAAATTGATGTGGCGTATGATTGGCCTTTCAGTTGTCATGTTGGTTACTGGATATCTAGGAGAAGCAGTATACACCTCTGGAATACAACCTGCATTCTGGGGATTAATTTCTGGTCTTGCTTACTTTGCTATCGTATATGATATTGCAGCAGGAGAAGCCAAGAAATTAGCTGTTGCCTCAGGAGGAGCCGTAGAAGCTGCGCACAACACACTTGTAAAGTTTGTTGTGATTGGTTGGGCGATCTATCCTATTGGTTACATGGCTGGTACTGCCGGATGGTACGGAGGCGAAGGTATGATCTTCGGAATTCCATTACAATTGGATGTTATTTATAACATTGGTGATGCCATCAACAAAATTGGTTTTGGTTTAGTCGTTTACAACTTAGCTGTAACATCTAAATAAAACCAGACAAGCTTGGAAAAAAGGCTTATGAAAAAGAAATTAAAACCGCTCTCTGAGCGGTTTTTTTTGATTTACATTCGACTAGGAACGTCTATCCCTAACAAACCAGTGCTTTGCTTAAGCACTTTTGCTACTTGGTCTGCCAAAACTACCCTAAAGTTTTTCGACGACTATCTTCTTCACCTAGAATACTGATGTTCTGATAAAATGAATTAAATAGTTTTACCAAATTATAACTGTAATTAGCGACCAAAGCGGGACTGTACTGAGCTGCTGCTTGCTGAATAAGAGTGGGATAGTCCATTAGATGCTTGATGATTTCTTTTTCTTTTTGTTCAATGCTATCTAGCTGAGCGGTGACTCGATCTAACTGTTGAGCCTTACGCAAAATAGATTGAATTCGCGCATAGGTGTACTGTATAAACGGACCCGTATTTCCGGCAAAATCAACCGAAGCCTCCGGATCGAACAAAATCCGCTTTTTGGGATCAACCTTGAGTATAAAGTATTTAAGCGCTCCCAAACCAATGGTATGATAGAGTGCTTTTTTATCTGAGACTGACATGCCCTCTAGCTTCCCAAGTTCTTCTGCTATTGACGCAGCCGTTTGACTCATTTCCTCCATAAGGTCATCAGCATCAACTACGGTACCTTCACGGCTTTTCATTTTTCCATGTGGTAAGTCAACCATTCCATAACTTAAATGATGGAGTGAATTAGCCCAATGGAAGCCTAATTTTTTTAGCACCAAGAACAATACTTTAAAATGATAATCTTGTTCATTTCCAACGGTATACACCATTCCTTGCATACTTGGATTATCACTAAAACGTTGAAGTGCTGTGCCCAAATCTTGCGTCATATAAACAGCCGTACCGTCCGAACGCAACAAGAGTTTTTCGTCTTGACCTTCATCAGTCAAATCGATCCAAACCGATCCATCTTCTTTGGTAAATAAAATATTTTTTTGAAGCCCCTCCTCAATCAGGGTTTTACACAAAAGATAGGTTTCACTTTCATAATACAAAGAATCAAAGCTAACACCAAGATTCGCATAGGTTACCTCAAAACCTGAATAAACCCAATCGTTCATGGTTTTCCATAAATCTACAACAGTTGGCACACCGGCCTCCCAATCGCGCAACATAGCCTGGGCGGCTAAAAAAAGTGGTGCATTGTTCTTGGCATCATCCTCGCTCATTCCTTCAGCAACCAGAGTGGCAATTTCATTCTTGTATTCCTGATCAAAACGAACATAATAATTTCCTACAAACTTGTCGCCTTTGATTCCTTCTGATGCTGGTGTAGCACCTTGACCAAATTTTTGCCAAGCCACCATGGATTTACAGATATGTATTCCACGGTCGTTGATAATTTGGGTCTTGACAACTTCTTGACCACTCGCCTCTATGATATTCGCAACCGAATAACCCAATAAATTATTACGAATATGCCCCAAATGCAGCGGCTTATTTGTGTTGGGAGAAGAATATTCCACCAAGGCTACCCCTTTGGCTGGATCCGCATCTAAGTGACCATAGTTTGTTGAGGCAGCAATAGTGTTTAACTGGCCTACATAGAAATCATCTGCAATCGATACATTTAAAAAATCCTTTGACCACATTAAAATCAGTTACCCATGCTATTTGATCAACTAAATAAGCGCCAATCTCACCCCCTAAAGCTACAGGATTAGCCTTAATAGAACGCAATAAGGAAAAAAACAACCAAGGTGATGTCACCAGCAAATTCTTTTCGTGTTTGTTGGAATTCAAAGTCGGTTATGTCGACTCCATGTGAAGCGGCTAAAAAAGAGGTTAGTACTGGCGATAGTTGGTCAGAAAGTGCTTTCATAAAGGAATTTCGCCAAAGATAATTATAATGAGCAAAATATCAGTTGTTGGAGAAGATGCATTATCTTTAAAATAAAAATGCTGGTCAATATTTCCTACAACGAACCGAAAGTTCGTGCACAAATAGACGAATTATTGGGAAAACCTTTTACCCTACGCGAACGCTGGAAAATGGGGGGTATCGGTTCAGGCAAACTCATCATCACGCAAACCTCTATCGACATCCACAATCTTTTGGTCCTCGATCAAAACATTAATCAGTGTAATGTTGAACTACGCCCTAAAGGAATCATTGTTCATTTTAGGAGTTTGTTGGAGACATATGGTCTAATCATTCCTTATTACAAACTAAAACTCTACAAGGGGAAGGCAGAAGAATACTCAATCTACAACGACCACTACACCATCAAAGTTTTGGCCAATACCAAAAGCATTCATTCTTTTTTTAAAAAAATCAATGAACAAAAAATTAAAAATGCCCCTCCATCTGTAGATGAATTATAAATAATAATGCGATGAAAATATTATTGACTGGGGCAAATGGTTACATCGGCATGCGCTTGTTACCTCAATTGGTAGCTGCAGGGCACGATGTCTATTGTGCAGTACGGGACCCCAAAAGATTATCGATTACTAGCGCTTTGTCAGAAAAAATAACCATTCTTAGTCTTGATTTTTTAGCTCCCGAAGCTGGAGACAACCTGCCGAAAGATATAGATGTAGCCTATTACTTAATTCACTCCATGTCATCAGATGATGGAGATTTCTCGATGATGGAAGCAAAATGCGCTCATAATTTTTGTAGACTAATTGAAAAAACAACTGTACAACAAATCATTTATTTAAGCGGTATTGTCAACGACAAAGCACTTTCTAAACATTTATCCTCTCGAAAAAATGTTGAGGACATTCTAAAAAATCATCTATTCCAACAACGGTTTTACGCGCAGGGATTATTGTAGGCTCAGGAAGCGCTTCCTTTGAAATTATTCGTGATCTCTGTGAAAAATTACCCTTTATGATTACCCCAAAATGGGTCAAAACAAAATCGCAACCCATAGCCATTCGAAATGTAATGGAATATTTGACCGGGGTTCTATTACATCCTAAATGCATGAATGATAGTTTTGACATTGGAGGATCGAGTGTTTTGACCTACAAAGAAATGCTCCATCGCTATGCCAAGAACAGAGGCTTTCGCAATTGGATTGTCATTGTGCCGGTGATGACGCCAAGACTTTCCTCCTATTGGTTAAATTTTGTTACTTCAACTACCTATAGTCTTGCGGTTAGCTTGGTTGATAGTATGAAAATGGAAGTGGTTGCAGCTGACCAACGTTTGCAAGCCATTCTCTCTATAAAACCTTATAGTTACGATGAGGCCATTCAAATGGCCTTTAAGCGGATTGAGCAAAACTCTGTCATCAGTAGCTGGAAAGATAGCATGGTTAGCGGGCGACTCAATAAAGATCTCAAAGGCTATATACAGGTTCCTAAATACGGGATTTTAAAAGACGCACAAAAGCGCGAAAACATTGATCCAGAACAAACCTTCAAGGCCTTGTGGAAGATTGGTGGAAACCAAGGCTGGTACTACGCTAATTTTTTATGGAAAATACGGGGTTATTTGGATAAACTTTCAGGAGGGGTTGGTCTACGTCGAGGTCGCACACATCCCGATAAAATCTATACTGGTGATTCACTAGATTTCTGGCGCGTACTGCTCGCAGACAAAAAGGAAAAAAGACTTTTGCTCTTTGCTGAAATGAAACTTCCAGGTGAAGCTTGGTTAGAGTTTAAAATCGTTGGAACCCCCATTTACCAAACGGCTACCTTTCGACCTCGAGGATTATGGGGAAGATTATATTGGTACAGTCTAGTTCCATTCCACTACTTTATCTTTAAAGGGATGGTCCGAAATCTAACGAAGGCTGCTTAGCGCTTTGCGAGTGGTATAAAAGGCAAATTAACTTCTCCTGTATAAATTTGACGTGGACGTCCAATAGGTTCATTATTCATCCGCATTTCACGCCATTGTGCAATCCACCCGGGTAAACGTCCTAATGCGAACATTACCGTAAACATTTCGGTTGGTATACCTAAAGCACAGTAAATGATTCCAGAGTAAAAATCTACATTAGGGTAGAGTTTGCGATCTACAAAATAGGAATCTGCCAGCGCTTCTTGTTCAAGACCTTTCGCCACATCAAGGATAGGATCATTGATGCCCAATTCGTTCAACACTTCATCTGCTGCAACTTTGATAATACGGGCACGTGGGTCAAAGTTCTTATATACACGATGTCCAAAACCCATTAAGCGGAATGGATCGTTTTTATCTTTGGCTTTAGCCATGAATTTTTTTGTGTCTCCTCCATCTTTATCAATGGCTTCAAGCATTTCGAGTACTGCTTGGTTAGCTCCACCGTGAAGTGGCCCCCACAAAGCAGAAATACCAGCTGAAATAGAAGCAAAAAGACCTGCATGAGATGAACCCACAATTCGTACCGTTGAAGTCGAACAATTTTGCTCGTGATCGGCGTGTAGAATTAAAAGTTTATTTAATGCACGGTTGATGATCTCATTTGATTTGTATTCTTCCGTAGGACGACGAAACATCATCTGCGCAATATTATCGACATATCCCAAGGTGCTATTACTATAATTTAAAGGCAAGCCTTTTACTTTACGGTGCGTCCAAGCACACAATACTGGGAATTTCGCCATGATGGTAACAATGGCATTATACATGTCATCTTCCGAATCAACATCTACTGATTCTGGATTAAATGCCGTTAAAGCAGCCGTTAGTGAAGCGAGTGCTCCCATAGGGTGTGCACTTCGTGGAAAGCTCTTTAAAATCAGCTTCAGATCCTCATCGACCAAAGACTCTTTGTGAATATCTGCTTGAAATTTATTCAACTGTGCCTCCGATGGAAGTTTTCCAAAAATCAATAGGTAGGCTACCTCAAGAAAGCTAGCGCCATCCGCAAGATCCTCAATGGAATAGCCACGGTATTTTAATTCTCCTTTTTCACCGTTAAGAAAAGTGATTTTACTTTGACAAGAACCAGAGTTTTTATACCCGGGGTCCAAGGTAACTAAACCGGTTTGGGCACGTAATGCTTTAATATCTATCCCTACTTCTTTTTCTGTTCCTTCTACAAGGGGAAATTCATAGGTTTTTTCGTTATAAGTAAGCTGTACTGTCTTGTTCATCGTTTAATTCATTAAGACTGCTAATTTACTTAAAAAAGCAGGATTTTGGAAATGAAAAAAGGGGGAAAATCCCCTTTCTTACAATAGAATGTTATGCTTATATTTTAAATGCATTGCGCTGTGGAAAGTAGGCCGTATCTCCCAATTCCTCCTCAATACGAAGCAATTGATTGTATTTAGCCATACGATCAGAACGCGATGCAGAACCTGTTTTAATTTGTCCAGTATTTAGTGCTACTGCCAAATCTGCGATGGTATTGTCTTCTGTTTCTCCCGAACGGTGAGACATTACAGCAGTATATCCTGCATTTTGTGCCATGTTTACTGCAGCAATGGTTTCAGTTAAACTTCCGATCTGATTCACTTTGATCAAAATTGAATTAGCAATCGACTCGTTGATTCCGCGAGAAAGGCGTTCAACATTGGTCACAAACAAATCGTCTCCAACCAACTGTACTTTATCCCCTACTTTATCGGTCAGCGATTTCCATCCAGCCCAATCGTTTTCGTCCATACCATCTTCAATTGAGATAATCGGATATTTAGCAGATAGGTCTGCCAAGTATTGTGCTTGCTCTTCCGAACTCCTTTTGACGCCTGTTTCACCTTCAAAAAGGGTGTAATCATACACACCATCTTTGTAGAATTCTGCAGCAGCACAATCCAAAGCAATCATAACTTCTTCTCCAGCTTTGTAGCCTGCATTTCCGATAGCTTTTATTATCGTATCTAGGGCATCTTCAGTTCCGTCTAGGGTTGGAGCAAATCCTCCTTCATCTCCAACTGCGGTGCTCAAATTACGGTCGTGTAAGACTTTCTTGAGGTGGTGAAAAATCTCAGTACCCATCTGAATTGCTTTAGAGAAGGTAGGGGCCGTTACGGGCATCACCATAAATTCTTGAAAAGCGATAGGTGCATCCGAGTGCGATCCGCCATTAATGATATTCATCATGGGTACAGGAAGTGTATTTGCACTAACTCCACCTACATAGCGGTATAACGGCATCCCTAATTCGTTTGCTGCAGCTTTTGCTACTGCAAGAGAAACACCAAGAATGGCATTTGCACCAAGTTTCGATTTGTTGGGTGTTCCATCGAGATCGATCATCATTTGATCGATTTCGTTTTGTTCAAAAACAGAGACCCCAACAATAAGTTCTGCTAGATCTTCATTAACATTTTTAACTGCCTTCAAAACGCCTTTTCCCATAAAGTCGCTTCCTCCATCGCGCAATTCTACCGCTTCATGTTCTCCGGTAGATGCTCCAGAGGAACTGCCGCACGGCCTAGGGTTCCATTTTCAGTGATGACGTCGACCTCTACGGTAGGGTTTCCTCTTGAGTCAAGAATTTGTCTTGCATGGACGTTAATGATAATACTCATTTGTTTGTAGTTTAATTATTGGTTACTAATTTTCAATTAAAGATTTAAATTGGGTAAAAAGGTACTTGGCATCATTTGGACCAGGAGCAGCTTCTGGATGGTACTGTACAGAAAAACATTTTTTGGATTTCATTTTTAGTCCGCAACAGTTTGATCGTTTAAATGCGTGTGGGTAATTTCTAGATCAGCATGTGCCTCGGCTTCCTCCCGATTCACTGCAAAACCATGATTTTGCGAGGTGATTTCTCCTTTTCCTGTTTCGTGGTTCAAAACAGGATGATTGATTCCTCTGTGCCCATTAAACATTTTAAATGTAGATACTCCATTGGCCAATGCAATTACTTGATGACCCAAGCATATACCAAAGAGTGGTAGATTTCGTGAAATAATTTCTTTAGCAACACCTTGCGCTTGGTGCAATGGTTCTGGATCTCCGGGTCCATTGGACAAGAAATAACCATCAGGGTTCCACGCTTCAAGCGTAGCAAAGTCAGTATCGTATGGAAAAACCTTGATATATACTCCCTGTGCTGAGATGTTATCTAAGATACTTTTCTTGATGCCAAGATCTAAGGCAGCAACTTTTAAAGGAGCTTTTTCATCGCCATAGAAATAAGGCTCCTTAGTTGAAACTTTTGAAGCAAGTTCGCGACCCACCATAGAAGGGTAATCGTTTAACTGCGCTTTAAGCTCTTCTATTTTATCAACCTCTGTTGTAATAAGTGCGTTTTGAGCGCCGTGTTCCCGAATATAAATGACCAAAGCACGGGTATCTACATCGGAAATGGCTACTTTGTTTTGTAGTGCGAAAAAATCAAATAAATTATCTGTTCCACTAGGACGGGTGTGCTCGTAGCTGAAATTTTTACAGATCAAACCGGCAATTTTAACGGACGAAGATTGGCTTTCATCTTCTTGAGTTCCATAATTACCTATGTGTGCATTGGTGGTAACCATTAATTGACCAAAATACGAGGGATCTGTAAAAATCTCTTGATATCCTGTCATTCCTGTATTAAAACATATTTCCCCAAAGGCGGTACCTTCTATACCAATGGATTTTCCATAAAAAATAGTGCCGTCTGCTAGTAAAACAAGCGCTTCTGATCTGTTTTTGTACTTCATCTATCTAAAATTTTAACAAAGAAACATAAAAAAAGGATAAACTAGAAAAGCTTATCCTTTGTAATATGTTGTAATTATTAACATACTTATTCTTGGGTTGAATCATCTTTTTCTGGAGCATCCACTGCTGGCGTTTCTTCTGATGCTTCAACAACAGGGGCATCGACCGTTTTCTTGGCTCTACTCCTACGGGTAGTCTTTTTGACTTCCTCTTTGTTTGTGTAAATATCATTGAAGTCTACCAATTCGATCATGGCCATATCTGCATTATCTCCAAGACGGTTCCCCAATTTAATGATACGTGTGTATCCTCCAGGACGGTCACCAACTTTAACCGCTACGTCTCTAAATAATGAAGCAACGGCTTCTTTATTTCGTAGGTAACGAAATGCTGTACGTCTATTGTGTGTAGTATCGTCTTTTGACTTGGTGATCAATGGCTCAACAAATTGTTTCAACGCTTTTGCTTTGGTTACTGTGGTATTGATTCTTTTATGTTCGATTAATGAACAGGCCATATTGGCAAGCATCGATTTACGATGAGCCGTTTTACGACCGAGGTGCATTACTTTTTTTCCGTGTCTCATTTTTTAAGGTATAAAAATGTCGATTAGTCTTTATCTAATTTGTATTTCGCAAGGTTCATACCGAAAGACAATCCTTTCAATACGACCAATTCTTCTAATTCAGTCAATGATTTTTTACCGAAGTTTCTGAACTTCATCAAATCATTTTTATTGTAAGAAACTAAATCACCTAAGGTTTCAACTTCGGCAGCTTTCAAACAATTCAATGCACGAACAGAAAGATCCATGTCAATAAGCTTAGTCTTCAATAACTGACGCATATGAAGGGACTCCTCATCATAGGTTTCCGTTTGTGCAATCTCATCTGCCTCTAGTGTTATGCGTTCATCAGAGAACAATAAGAAGTGGTGAATGAGTGTTTTTGCCGCTTCGGTTAGTGCATCCTTAGGATGGATTGAGCCATCGGTGATGATTTCGAAAACAAGTTTTTCGTAGTCGGTTTTTTGCTCAACACGATAGTTTTCAATGCTAAACTTAACATTTTTTACAGGTGTGTAAATAGAGTCAATGGCAATGGTACCCAATTGGGCGTCCATTTTTTTGTTTTCCTCGGCAGGAACATAACCACGCCCTTTTTCAATGGTCAACTCCATGTTAAGTTGAACGCTCTTCTCTAAGTTACAAATTACCAAGTCAGTATTGAGTACTTGAAAGCCAGAAATAAATTTCTGAAAGTCAGATGCTTTTAGTTGATCCTGACCACCAATAGTGATGGTTACTTTTTCATTTTCGATGTCTTCAATTTGACGCTTGAAACGAACTTGCTTTAGGTTCAAGATGATCTCCGTGACATCTTCTACAATTCCAGGAATTGTAGAAAATTCGTGATCAATATTTTCGATCTTTACTGAAGTAATTGCAAATCCTTCTAGGGAAGAAAGCAACACTCTTCTCAGTGCGTTCCCAACTGTAAGTCCATAACCAGGTTCTAAGGGACGAAATTCGAATTTTCCTTCGAATTCCGAAGAATCGATCATGATAACTTTATCGGGTTTTTGAAAATTTAATATGGCCATAAGATAAACTTCAGTTATTTATTTTGAGTATAATTCTACAATTAATTGCTCTTTGATGTTCTCAGGAATTTGTAATCGCTGAGGTGTAGAGACAAATGTACCTTCAAGGGTAGCAGCATTCCAAGACAACCATTCGTATACAGAAGAGTTGCGTTCTAAAGAATGTGTAATGGCTGATAACGATTTTGATTTTTCACGCACACCAATAACGTCTCCTGGCTTTACGTGGCAGGAGGGGATATTGACAATATTTCCGTTAAGGGTGATATGGCGGTGAGAAACCAATTGACGTGCTGCAGAGCGCGTAGGAGCAATCCCTAAACGATAGACAACATTATCTAAACGTGATTCACACAATTCTAGTAAAACTTCACCCGTTACCCCTTTACTCTGGGAAGCACGTGCAAAGATGATTCTAAATTGTTTTTCTAATATTCCGTAAGTGAATTTAGCTTTTTGCTTTTCCATTAACTGGATAGCATACTCGGACTTCTTACCACGTCTTCTATTGTTTCCGTGTTGTCCTGGAGGATAATTTCTTTTTTCAAAAGATTTATCAGCACCAAAGATGGGTTCTCCAAACTTTCGTGCAATTTTTGTTTTTGGACCGGTGTATCTTGCCATTGTTCGTTTGCTTAATGTAAAAGGAGTTATGAATTAAGGTCTATTCCTTCGATAACTTGTTTCCTTCTACAGGTTAAAATTAGTTATACTCTTCGTCTTTTAGGAGGACGACATCCGTTGTGTGGTAAGGGAGTAACGTCAATAATTTCTGTTACTTCGATTCCATTATTGTGAAGGGTTCTGATCGCAGACTCACGTCCGTTTCCAGGTCCTTTTACAAATACTTTCACTTGACGCAAACCTGCTTCTTGTGCCACTTTAGCACAATCTTCTGCAGCAGTTTGGGCAGCGTAAGGGGTGTTTTTCTTTGATCCTCTAAAGCCCATTTTACCGGCAGATGACCAAGAGATCACTTCTCCTTTTACGTTTGTAAGCGAAATAATGATGTTGTTGAAAGAAGCATTGATATGGGCTTCTCCTGTTGATTCAACAATAACTTTTCTTTTTTTGCTAGTTGTTTTAGCCATAATCTAGAATTATTTCGTTGCCTTTTTCTTGTTTGCAACCGTTTTACGTTTTCCTTTACGTGTACGTGAGTTGTTCTTGGTTCGTTGCCCTCTTAAAGGTAAGCCTGAACGGTGACGGATTCCACGGTAACAACCTATGTCCATTAATCGTTTAATGTTCAATTGTACTTCTGAACGCAATTCACCTTCAATTTTGAAGCTTGAAACTGATTCACGAATGGCAGCAATTTCACTGTCTGTCCAGTCAGATACTTTTTTACTTTCGTCAACCTTAGCTTCTGCTAAAATAGTTTGGGCACGACTACGACCTATACCGAAAATATAAGTCAATGCGATTACGCCACGCTTTTGTTTTGGAATGTCTACTCCTGATATTCTTGCCATAATTATCCTTGTCTTTGTTTAAATCTAGGATTCTTTTTGTTAATAACATAAAGCCGTCCTTTTCTGCGAACTATTTTGCAGTCGGCGCTTCTTTTCTTTAATGATGCTCTTACTTTCATCGTTTCTATTTTAAAATCTATACGTGATCCTTGCTTTGGTTAAATCGTAAGGACTCATTTCTAATTTAACTTTATCTCCTGGTAGTAATTTGATATAATGTAACCTCATTTTACCGGAAATGTGTGCGGTCACAACATGACCATTTTCTAACTCTACACGAAACATTGCATTGGACAATGCCTCAATGATTGAACCTTCTTGCTCTATTGCTGCTTGTTTTGCCATCTTAAACTGCTGCTGATTTACGATTAGTCCCTGCTTTCATTAAGCCGTCATAATGACGATTCAATAAATAAGAATTTACTTGTTGAATCGTATCAATTGCCACGCCAACCATAATCAATAGAGAGGTACCTCCGTAGAACAAAGCCCATCCTTGTTGCATTCCAATTAGCTTTACTACAATCGCTGGAAAAACAGCTAGTGCGGCTAAAAATAGAGAACCTGGAAAGGTAATATGTGACATCACATTATCTAAAAATTCGCTTGTTTCGTTTCCTGGGCGAACACCGGGAACAAATCCACCGCTTCGCTTTAGATCATCAGACATTTTGTTTGTGGGGACTGTAATTGCAGTGTAGAAAAAAGTAAAAATGATGATTAACAAAGCAAAGACAATATTGTACCAAAGTCCAAAAATATCTGAAAAATTGACTTGCAACCACTGTCCTACATCGCTATCTCCAATGAGTCTTCCTACGTAGGCAGGAGCAAACATAATTGCTTGCGCAAAAATAATGGGCATTACACCAGAAGCGTTTAGCTTTAATGGGATGTACTGACGAGAGCCAAATACATTCGATTCATTGGTGCTTCCCTGTGTGCGTCGTGCGTATTGAACGGGGATCTGACGAACCGCCATTACGAGTAAAATAGACAATACAATAATTATAATCCACAGAATTAATTCAATCAAAATGAGGATTAAACCACCGTTGTTTTCAGATACTCTAGAAACAACTTCTTGCGCAAATGAAAGTGGCATTGTAGCGATGATACCCACCATAATGAGGAGAGATATACCATTCCCAATTCCTTTATCCGTAATCTTTTCTCCTAACCACATAGCGAAAATCGTTCCTGTAACTAGAATAAGTACGGAGGGAACCATAAAGCCTAGTCCTTTTCCAAATACGAAAGCTGAATCGGGCACACCAAGCGCACCCAATCCGTAGAGATAAGCAGGAGCTTGCACAATACAAATGGCAATGGTAAGCCAGCGCGTAATTTGATTCAATGTCTTACGTCCGCTTTCCCCTTCTTTTTGTAATTTCTGAAGATATGGAATCGCAATTCCCATCAACTGAACAACAATAGACGCGGAAATGTAAGGCATAATTCCAAGGGCAAAGACAGAAGCATTCGCAAAGGCACCACCGGTAAACATATTAAGAACACCTAAAAGACCTCCACCACCAGTACGATTTCCGAGCTCAGCAAGTTGAACTGCATCAATCCCAGGAAGCGTAATTTGAGCACCAAAGCGATAAATAAGTAGAATCATCAACGTAAGGCCAACACGGTTACGCAACTCTTCTATTTTATATATGTTAACGATGGTTTCTAAAAATTCTTCATGCTGATTATAATTCAATCGCTTCTCCACCTGCAGCTTCGATAGCAGCTTTTGCAGTAGCAGTAAACTTATGTGCACTAACTTTGATCGCAGCTTTTAATTCGCCACGTCCAAGGATTTTAACTAATTCATTTTTACGCGCTAGACGTAATTCAACAATAGCGTCAAAGGCTAGGGTGTCTTTAATTTTTTTATCATCGACCAATCCTTGGAGGGTGTCTAGGTTTATTCCTTGGTACTCTTTTCGATTGATGTTTGTAAATCCAAATTTAGGGACACGTCGTTGCAAAGGCATTTGACCTCCTTCGAACCCTAATTTCTTGGAATAACCTGAGCGTGACTTAGCTCCTTTGTGACCACGAGCAGCAGTACCCCCTTTTCCAGAACCCTGACCACGGCCAAGACGTTTTGAATTTTTGTGAGTAGATCCCTCTGCGGGTTGTATATTACTTAAGTTCATATCTACGATTTATGCTTCTGAAACAGAAACTAAGTGAGAAACTTTATTTATCATTCCGAGGATGTTTGGAGTGGCGTCATGAATAACTTCTTTTCCAATACCTCTTAATCCGAGTGCTTCAAGGGTAAGCTTTTGCTTTTTGATCCGCTTGATGCTACTTTTTACTTGTTTAACTTTAATTTTTTGCATGACTGACAGAATTATCCGTTAAATACTTTATCCAAAGACACGCCACGTTGACGTGCAATAGTTGCTGCACTTCTCAATTGAAGTAATGCATCAAAGGTTGCTTTTACTACGTTGTGTGGGTTAGAAGAACCTTGCGACTTAGACAATACATTGTGTACCCCTACTGCTTCCAACACGGCACGTACGGCACCACCTGCAATTACCCCTGTACCAGCAGAAGCTGGCTTTAAGAATACGCGTGCACCACCGTATTTACCTTTTTGCTCGTGCGGAACAGTTCCGTTATTAATGGGAATACGAACAAGGTTTTTCTTGGCATCTTCTATCGCTTTAGAAATGGCTTCAGCAACTTCTTTCGATTTTCCTAGACCTTGGCCTACAACACCATTTTCATCTCCAACAACTACAATGGCTGAAAATCCAAATGCACGTCCACCTTTGGTTACTTTGGTTACACGCTGAACACCCACTAAACGATCTTTCAATTCGAGACCTCCAGGTTTTACCAATTCAACATTTTTATAATCTTGATACATATTCGCTTATTAAAATTTTAATCCACCTTCGCGCGCACCCTCAGCAAGAGATTTTACTCTCCCGTGATATAAGTATCCACCGCGGTCAAAACGCACAACAGTTACTCCAGCTGCAATAGCTTTCTCTGCAATGTTTTTTCCAACAGCAGTCGCAGTTGATTGTTTGTTTTCACTTTCAACACCCTTGTCTCTTGATGAAGCAGCGACGAGTGTTTTCCCCGTGGTATCATCAATTACTTGAGCGTAAATTTCTTTGTTACTTCTAAAGACTGATAAGCGTGGTGCATCAGCAGTTCCCGAAACGGTTTTGCGTATGCGACGACGGATTCTTAGTCTTCTTTCTTCTTTACTTAGTCCCATATTAAACTACTTATGCAGATTTACCTGCTTTTCTTCTAATTATTTCTCCAACGAATTTAACCCCTTTTCCTTTATACGGCTCTGGTGGACGGAAAGAACGAATCTTTGCCGCTACGAAACCAACCAGTTGCTTGTCGTGAGAACTAAGTTTGATGATTGGATTTTTTCCTTTCTCAGAAATCGTTTCCACTTTGACCTCTGGCGCTATGTCGAGCAAGATGTTATGTGAAAAACCTAAGGCTAAATCGAGCTTTTGTCCTTGATTAGACGCACGGTATCCAACCCCTACTAGTTCTAACTCTTTTGTAAAGCCTTTGCTTACACCTTCGATCATGTTCGCCAGTAGGGCACGGTATAAACCATGCTTAGATTTGTGATCTTTTGATTCTGAATTTCTTTTAACAGTGATGATACCTTCGTTTTCTTCGAAAGATACCCCATCGTATGGTTGTTCTAGCTCACCTAGTTTTCCTTTTACGACAAGCTTGTCAGCTAAGATCTCGACGGAGACGCCTTCAGCAATCGCTACAGGATTATTACCAACTCTAGACATTTCTTTTTGATTTTATATTTAATAAACGTAACACAATAATTCACCACCTACGTTTTCTTTCTTGGCTTGTTTACCCGTCATTACTCCTTTTGAAGTAGACACGATAGAAACCCCTAAACCATTTAAAATACGTGGTAATTCGGTTGAACTGGCATACTTACGTAAACCAGGGGTAGAAATACGTTGGATTTTGTTGATTACGGGTGCTTTTGAAGCGGCGTCATATTTTAAAGCGATCTTAATGCTTCCTTGTTTGTTAGCTGTTTCTTCAAACTTATAGCTAAGGATAAACCCTTGATCGAATAATATTTTTGTAATTTCTTTTTTTACATTGGAAGCAGGGATACTAACTACGCGGTGACCTGCGGCGTTTGCGTTTCTGATTCGAGTAAGATAATCTGCTAATGGATCTGTATACATAATTCTATTTTTTAGATTACCAACTTGCTTTTGTTACACCGGGAATTAATCCTTTGTTGGCCATTTCTCTAAAGGTTACCCTTGAGATTCCGAACTGACGCATATACCCTTTTGGACGACCCGTTAGTTTACAACGGTTGTGCATACGGATAGGCGAAGCGTTTTTTGGAAGCTTTTGCAATGCTTCATAATCGCCAGCTTCTTTCAAGGCTTTGCGTTTTTCTGCATACTTAGCGACTGTTTTTGCACGTTTAACTTCACGTGCTTTCATTGATTCTTTAGCCATCTTAGTTCTTTTTAAAGGGTAATCCTAGTTCTGTTAATAACGATTTAGCTTCTTTATCTGTTGGAGCAGAGGTCACAAAAGTGATATCCATACCAGCAATCTTATTCACTTTATCGATATCAATTTCTGGGAAGATAATTTGTTCTGTAATTCCAAGAGTGTAATTTCCACGACCGTCAAAACCATTGGCTTTAACCCCTTGAAAGTCGCGCACACGTGGGAGCGCTACAGTAACTAAACGATCAAGGAACTCATACATACGCTCCCCACGAAGGGTTACTTTCGCACCAATAGGCATTCCTTTTCTTAGTTTAAAGGCAGCAACATCTTTCTTTGAATTGGTTGCAATCGCCTTTTGACCTGTAATAGCCGTTAATTCTTCAACAGCATGGTCAATCAATTTTTTGTCTGCAACGGCAGCACCAACTCCACGGCTGAGAACAATTTTCTCAAGGCTAGGAACTTGCATCACGTTCTTGTAGCTAAACTCTTCGGAGAGTGCGCTAACGATTCTGTCGTTGAATTCTTGTTTTAGTCTAGGTGTATAACTCATCACTAAATTACTTCGTTAGTTTTTTTGGCGAATCTTACTTTCTGATCTCCTTCCATACGGTACCCTACTCGTGTAGTTTGCCCGTCTGCAGTTAATAAAGAAAGATTAGAAATTTGGATTGGCGCTTCTTTTTCTTGGATACCTCCTTGCGGATTTTGCGCGCTTGGTTTAGCGTGCTTCTTAACAAGGTTAACTCCTTCAACGATGGCTTTGTTGTCCTCGCGAAGAACGAGCGCGACAGTACCTTCTGCACCTTTGTGTGCTCCAGCAATTACGCGAACCTTATCTCCTTTTTTAATTTTTAATTTTCCCATCACAATGGATTAAAGCACCTCTGGTGCTAATGATACAATTTTCATGAATTGTTTATCTCTCAATTCACGTGCTACAGGGCCAAAAACGCGGGTTCCGCGCATTTCACCAGTTGGGTTAAGCAACACGCAAGCGTTGTCATCAAAACGGATGTAAGATCCGTCTGGGCGACGTACTTCTTTTGTTGTTCTCACCACTACAGCAGTAGATACTTCTCCTTTTTTGATCGTTCCTGATGGGGAAGCGTCTTTTACCGTAACAACTATTTTGTCTCCTAAAGAGGCATAGCGTCTTTTGGTACCACCCAAAACACGGATAGTTAAGACTTCTTTGGCACCGGTATTATCGGCTACTTTTAATCTTGATTCTTGTTGTAACATGATTATTTAGCTCTTTCAATAATTTCTACTAGTCTCCAGCACTTTGACTTACTCAAAGGACGGGTTTCCATGATTTTTACCGTATCACCAACATTACAGTCGTTGGTATCATCATGGGCAACATATTTTTTGGTCTTCAAAACGAATTTCCCATACATTGGGTGTTTTACACGTTTAACTTCTGACACAACAATGGATTTTTCCATTTTGTTGCTGGTCACAACGCCAATTCGTTCTTTTCTTAGATTTCTACTTTCCATATGCTAAGCTTCTTGTTGTCTTTGCGTGATTGCAGTGTGCAAACGTGCTACGGTTCTACGTGCATTTCTAATTTGCAATGGGTTTTCTAAGGGTGTAATTGCATGGGCCATAGTCAACTCATTGAGTTGCTTCGTATGCTCATTCAATTTATCCTGAAGATCTGCTATCGAAAGATTGTTAATTTCTGATTGTTTCATAGTTATTGCTCAATTATGCTTGAAAATCTCTCGCAGTAATGAATTTCGTTTTTACAGGTAATTTCTGAGCCGCCAAACGCAAGGCTTCTTTTGCTACATCGGCAGGCACACCAGAAATTTCGAATAGAATTCGACCTGGTTTTACTACAGCAACAAAATATTCTGGCGCCCCTTTTCCTTTACCCATACGTACCTCAAGAGGTTTTTTCGTGATGGGCTTATCTGGAAATATCTTAATCCACAATTGTCCTTCTCTCTTCATATAACGTGTCGCTGCGATACGAGCAGCTTCAATTTGACGAGAAGTAATAAATTTTGAATCTAGCGACTTGATGCCAAACATTCCATTGGAAAGTTGATGTCCACGTTGGGAAAGACCTTTCATGCGGCCTTTCTGCGCTTTACGGAATTTGGTTCTTTTAGGTTGTAACATATTTCCTACCTATTTATTTTCTACGTCGTTGTTGACGCTGATTGTTATTTTTTCCTCCGTTGTTGGTTTTTTTGGTCATACCCACCAAAGGAGATAACTCACGTTTACCATACACTTCACCTTTCATGATCCATACTTTGATTCCCAAACGTCCATAAGTAGTGTGGGCTTCAACCAAAGCGTAGTCAATGTCTGCACGGAATGTTGATAATGGAATACGTCCTTCTTTATAAGATTCTGATCGAGCCATCTCTGCACCATTTAAACGACCAGAGATTTGGATTTTGATTCCTTCAGTATTCATTCGAATGGCAGCAGCGATCGCCATTTTGATGGCTCTACGGTAAGAAATACGACCTTCAATTTGACGTGCGATAGATGCTCCTACCAATTGTGCGTCTAATTCTGGGCGCTTGATTTCAAAAATATTAATCTGTACTTCTTTCGCAGTAATCTTCTTTAACTCTTCTTTTAGCTTGTCTACCTCTTGGCCTGCTTTTCCGATAATGATACCTGGGCGTGCCGTGGTAATGGTAATGGTGATGAGTTTAAGGGTACGCTCGATGATTACATTCGATACGCTTGCTTTTGCCAAACGTGCGTGAATGTATTTTCTAATCTTGTCGTCTTCGGCAAGTTTGTCACCATAGTTATTTCCTCCGTACCAGTTGGAGTCCCATCCTCTAATGATGCCTAAGCGATTTCCGATTGGATTCGTTTTCTGTCCCATATTAACTTTCTGTATTGTTAGATCCTAAAACGAGAGTAACGTGGTTTGAACGTTTGCGAATGCGGTGTGCACGACCCTGCGGAGCTGGGCGTAAACGTTTCAACATACTTCCTCCGTCAACACGGATTTCTTTCACATATAATGCTGCATTTTCGATGTCAGCATCTTCATTTTTTGCTTGCCAATTGGCCAAGGCTGATAACAACAATGTCTCTAAACGTCTAGAAGCTTCCTTAGAGTTAAACTTTAAGATCGCTAACGCCTTATCGACACCCTCACCACGGACTAGATCTGCGACTAAACGCATTTTACGTGGTGAAGTAGGGCAATTGTTCAACTTAGCAAAAGCAAGCGATTTTTTCGCTTCTTTGTTGGCCTGTGCGGTTTGTCTTTTACGATTTCCCATGTCTGTTATTTTTTACCTTTATTTTTTGCACCACCATGCCCGCGATACGAACGTGTAGGTGAAAACTCGCCTAATTTGTGTCCTACCATGTTTTCGGTAACATAAACGGGAATAAACTGTCTCCCATTATGTACGCCAAACGTTTGCCCAACAAAGTCGGGGGTGATCAACGAGGCGCGTGACCAAGTTTTGATAACTGTTTTCTTTCCGGACTCTACGTTAGCCTCTACCTTTTTGGCAAGACTATGATGTACAAATGGTCCTTTTTTTAATGAACGTGCCATAGTTGTTTATTTTTTTCTACGTTCTATAATGAATTTATTACTCGCTTTGGTCTTAGAACGTGTTCTATATCCTTTCGCAGGTACACCGTTACGGTTACGTGGGTGACCTCCAGAGGCACGACCTTCACCACCACCCATGGGGTGATCTACTGGGTTCATGGCTACTGGTCTAGTTCTAGGACGACGGCCTAACCAACGTGAACGACCTGCTTTTCCAGAAACCAATAATTGATGATCTGAATTAGATATTGCTCCGATTGTTGCTAAACAAGTAACGAGAATCATACGTGTTTCACCAGAAGGCATTTTCACTGTGGCATACTTTCCGTCACGTGCCATTAACTGAGCAAAAGCTCCTGCACTACGTGCAATATTGGCGCCGCGACCAGGATGTAATTCAATACAAGAAATAATTGTTCCTAGTGGAATAGCCGAAAGCGGAAGGGTATTTCCTACTTCAGGGGCTACATCTGCTCCAGAAACAACGGTTTGTCCAACTTTCAATCCGCTTTGCGCAATGATATACCGCTTTTCCCCATCGGTATATTCTACCAAGGCAATAAATGCGGTTCTGTTTGGATCGTATTCGATTGATTTAATTTCCGCAGCAACATCAAACTTGTTACGTTTGAAGTCTACAATACGGTACCGTTTTTTGTGTCCTCCACCTACATGGCGAATGGTCATTTTCCCGGTATTGTTTCTTCCTCCTCTGCGCTTTTTCGGAGCCAAAAGGCTTTTTTCCGGCTTGTCAGTAGTAAGGGCGTCAAATCCATTTACTACTCTAAATCGCTGCGCTGGAGATATCGGTTTTAGTTTTCTAACTGACATGTGACGCTATTATAAATTAGTATAAAAATCAATGGCATCTCCTTCGGCTACATCTACGATGGCCTTTTTGATGCGGTTTGTTTGTCCACGCTGTAATCCCGTTTTTGTGTAACGTGTTTTACGTTCTGGACCATAGTTTTGGGTTCTAACTTTATTCACTGAAACCCCATAAGCTGCTTCAACAGCTTTCTTGATTTCTACTTTGTTTGCTGTAGTGTTTACCAAAAAAGTATAACGATTATTCATCTCGCTATCTGCCGTGGCTTTTTCCGTAATGATTGGTTTTATCAAAATATTCATAACACTATGCTTTATTCAAAATAGTTACTATCTCGTCTACGGATGACTCACTAATGACAAGACTATTTGCGTTGACAATTTTGTAAGTGCTTAATTCTGAAGTAGTTATAGCTTCTGACTTACGTAAATTGCGCGACGACAAATATACGTTATTATTTGGCTCAGCCAAGACGACCAAAGACTTTTTGCTGTCAATGCCTAAAGACTTCAAAATGGCTGTGTATGCCGAAGTTTTTGGTGCCTCTAAACTAAAGTCTTCTAAAACGATGATTGACTTCTCCTGCGCTTTTAATGTTAAGGCAGATTTACGTGCTAATCGCTTTACTTTCTTGTTTACTTTTTGGCTATAATCGCGTACACGAGGTCCAAAAACACGTCCTCCACCTCTAAAAAGGGGATTCTTAATAGAACCTGCACGTGCTGTACCTGTTCCTTTTTGCTTCTTTATTTTTCGTGTACTACCTTTAATCTCACCACGCTCTTTGGCTTTGTGCGTTCCTTGACGCTTGTTAGCTAAGTGCGACTTTACGTCCAAATAGATAGCGTGATTGTTTGGCTCAATACCGAATACGTCTTTGGAAAGTTCAACTTTCCTTCCCGTATCTTTTCCCTGAATGTCAACTACTGCTACTTTCATTATTTCTGAACGGTTACATAAGCGTTATTGTGTCCGGGTACACATCCTTTGACCACCAAAAGATTTTTATCCGCAACAACTTTTAACACTTTTAAGTTTTGTACTTTAACTTTATCGCCTCCCATTCTTCCGGCCATGCGCATTCCTTTGAATACACGAGCAGGGTAAGAAGCTGCACCAATAGATCCTGGCGCACGTAGACGGTTGTGCTGACCGTGAGTAGCTTGACCTACTCCGCCAAAACCGTGACGTTTTACCACCCCTTGGAAACCTTTCCCTTTGGACGTTCCAGAGATGTCAACAAATTCTCCCTCAGTAAAGAGGTCTACTGTAATGGTGTCTCCCAACTGATACTCTTGATCAAAATTTTGGAATTCAACGACTTTCTTCTTGGGAGAGGTATTTGCCTTTTTAAAGTGACCATTGGCCGCTTTATCTGTGCGTTTCTCTGCCTTGTCATCGAAACCTAATTGAAGAGCATCATAGCCATCAACCGCTGCGGTTCTGACTTGGGTTACCACGCATGGTCCAACTTCGATAACGGTACAAGGGATGTTTTCCCTTGCTCGTCAAAGAGGCTAGTCATACCGATCTTTTTTCCTATTAACCCAGACATTTTATATAATTAATTGTTTATAATTCGTTTTTCTAAAATCAACTTACACCTTGATCTCTACTTCTACTCCACTTGGCAATTCAAGCTTCATTAACGCATCAATGGTTTTTGAAGATGAACTGTAGATATCTAACAAGCGCTTATAAGAGCACAGTTGAAATTGCTCACGTGACTTCTTGTTAACGTGGGGAGAACGTAATACAGTGAAAATTTTCTTGTGTGTTGGTAATGGAATGGGACCCGTTACTACAGCACCGGTAGTTTTTACTGTTTTAACGATTTTATCAGCAGACTTGTCTACCAAGTTGTAATCGTATGATTTTAATTTTATTCTAATTTTTTGACTCATCGTAAATGATTTAAGCGTTTTGACCTCTTACTTCAGCAATAACCTTTTCTGAAATGTTGGAAGGCGTTTCTGCATAGTGTGAAAATTCCATGGTAGATGAAGCACGACCAGAAGAAAGTGTACGTAACGAGGTTACATAGCCAAACATTTCCGATAAGGGTACTTCTGCCTTAACCACTTTGGCTCCAGCACGATCGTCCATGTTGTTCACTTGACCACGACGGCGGTTCAAGTCCCCAACAATGTCTCCCATGTTTTCCTCTGGGGTCAACACTTCCAATTTCATAATTGGTTCCATGATTACTGCTCGTGCTGCTTTTGCAGAGGCCTTGAAGCCCATTTTAGCAGCAAGCTCGAAAGAGAGTGAATCAGAATCCACAGGGTGGAAAGAACCATCTTTCAAGGTAATTTTCATGGCGTCTACTTCGAATCCGGCTAATGGTCCGTTTTTCATTGAATCTTTGAATCCTTTCTCCACAGCAGGAATGTATTCTTTTGGTACATTACCCCCTTTGATTAGGTTCACAAACTCGAGACCAGATTTCCCTTCTTCGGCAGGCTCAATCGTGAAGACGATATCGGCAAATTTACCACGTCCACCCGATTGCTTCTTGTATACCTCACGGTGATCGGCTAAAGCAGTTAAGGCCTCTTTGTACTCTACTTGAGGTTGTCCTTGGTTTACTTCAACTTTGAACTCACGACGCAAACGGTCAACAATAATATCTAAGTGTAATTCCCCCATTCCAGAGATAACCGTTTGACCAGAGGCCTCATCGGTTTTCACTTGGAAGGTTGGATCCTCCTCTGCTAATTTGGCTAAAGCCATTCCTAGTTTGTCCACATCGGCTTTGGTTTTTGGCTCAACCGCGATACCGATAACGGGATCTGGGAAGTCCATACTTTCCAAAATGATGGGAGACTTCTCTGCAGAGAGAGTATCACCCGTTTTAATATCTTTAAATCCTACTGCAGCTCCAATATCTCCTGCTTCGATATAATCGATCGAATTCTGGGTATTAGAGTGCATTTGATAAATACGAGAAATACGCTCTTTCTTTCCTGAGCGATTGTTCAATACATAAGAACCAGCGTCTAATCGACCAGAGTATGCACGGAAGAACGCCAAACGACCTACGAATGGGTCAGTCGCAATTTTGAACGCCAATGCCGCAAATGGATCTTGCACAGAAGGTTTACGCGCAATCTCTTCACCCGAATCTGGATCTGTTCCTATAATCGCTTCTTTGTCTTCTGGTGAAGGCAAATAACGACATACAGCATCCAATAGGAATTGAACGCCTTTGTTTTTGAACGAAGATCCACAGATCATGGGAATGATGCTCATGTCTTGTGTAGCAGCGCGTAGTGCATTGTGTACTTCTTCTTCTGAAATAGATTCTGGATCTTCAAAATATTTTTCAAGAAGACCTTCATCGTATTCAGCCACAGCCTCGATCAATTGACCGCGGAGTGTTTCAGCTTCCTCTTTTAAATCTTCTGGAATATCAATTACGTCAAAAGTTGACCCAAATTTTTCATCATGCCATACAATAGCACGGTTCTTTACAAGGTCAACAATTCCTTTGAAATCTTCTTCATCCCCAATGTTCAATACAATTGGTACTGCGTTCGATTTCAGCATATCACGTACTTGCTGGCAAACGCCTAAGAAGTTTGACCCTTGACGGTCCATCTTGTTCACGAAACCAATACGTGGCACTTTGTAGTTATCGGCCAAACGCCAGTTTGTTTCTGACTGTGGCTCAACACCATCTACCGCTGAAAACAAGAAAACCAATCCATCGAGTACACGAAGTGATCGGTTAACTTCCACGGTAAAGTCTACGTGGCCGGGGGTGTCAATAATGTTAAAGTGATATCCTTTGCTATCTGGTAGTGGCTGTCCTTGTTCAGTAGGAAACTGCCATGTACAGGTAGTGGCTGCAGAAGTAATGGTAATTCCGCGCTCTTGTTCTTGTTCCATCCAGTCCATGGTAGCTGCACCATCGTGCACCTCACCAATTTTGTGGCTCACCCCTGTGTAAAATAAGATACGTTCAGTAGTGGTGGTCTTCCCTGCGTCGATGTGCGCAGCAATTCCAATGTTTCTAGTTAGTTTTAAATTTCTTGCCATGATAATGTCAGTAGACTGTTATTAGAATCTAAAATGTGAGAATGCTTTGTTGGCTTCCGCCATTTTGTGGGTATCTACACGTTTCTTCACTGCTGCTCCTTCTTCTTTTGCCGCTGCAATTACTTCATTGGCTAAACGTAGGGCCATGGACTTTTCATTGCGCTTACGGGCAAAGCTGATCATCCATTTCATGGCGAGTGAAACTTTTCTGTCTGGACGAATTTGCATCGGGATTTGGAAGGTAGCACCTCCTACTCGACGGCTACGCACCTCAACATGGGGCATAACGTTCGAAAGCGCATCTTTCCAAATTTCAAGTGCTGTTTTTTCTTCGTCTTGGTTGCGTTCCTCTACAATCGCCATGGCGTCGTAGAAAATTTGAAAGGCAACTGATTTTTTTCCGTCCCACATCAACATGTTCACAAAGCGGGTAACGAGCTGGTCGTTAAACTTTGGATCGGGGAGTAATGGACGTTTTTTTGCTTGTCTTTTTCTCATTGTTTAAATTTTGCGAGAGGATTTACTTTTTTGGTCGTTTTGCGCCGTACTTCGATCGACGTTGTAAGCGGCCTTCTACACCTGCGGTGTCTAGGGCGCCTCTTACGATGTGGTAACGAACTCCTGGTAAATCTTTAACTCTTCCGCCACGGACCAATACTATCGAGTGTTCTTGGAGGTTGTGTCCTTCTCCGGGGATATACGCGTTGACCTCTTTACCATTGGTCAATCGAACACGCGCTACTTTACGCATCGCGGAGTTCGGTTTTTTTGGCGTGGTGGTGTACACACGGGTACAAACCCCACGTCTTTGAGGACACGAATCCAAAGCAGCCGATTTACTCTTCTTGGCGAGTGTGACTCTTCCTTTTCGTACTAATTGTGCAATAGTTGGCATACAAATTGTTTAAATTCCCATTTTTAAGGGCTGCAAATGTAACAACTTTATTCTTCTTTTCCAATCGATTTTTGACAAAAAATCAGATGGAATGACTTTTTTTATTCACAGCACCGCAAGACTTGGATGCTTGTAAATTTCTACCCAAACAAACCTGACCGTTGGAGCAAACAAAACCCATTTAAGAAATGACAAAGCCTTGAATTCATTTTTTACGTGATTTTAGCGCACCATTTGATTGTAGAAGGATGCTATTCTGCAAATAAACCATATTTATGCTCAACTGGGCGTAACGGCTTTGCCCCTGGCGTGAAATCAAAAAAAATCGATTACTAAATACTTGTCAACATAATAGCTAGAGGAGGTTTTTTAGAGCTTTTGAAAAAAAAATTAGTATTTCTTTAACATTTTGCAAAAAATCGATAAGTTTGAGGATTATTAACTATATATATAAATTATGAAAAAAATGTTCTTGATGACATTTTCGCTAATGCTTCTTGCATTTTCGGGATGGTCACAAAAAACAGTAACAGGAGTTGTACTAGATGAAAACGGATCTCCGTTACCAGGTGCAACTGTTGTTGAACAAGGCACTACAAATGGTGTTAGTACAGACTTTGATGGTAATTACTCCATCCAAGTAGCTGAAGGAGCAATCCTCGAATTTAGCTTTGTGGGTTACGACTCATCAATGGTAGAGGTTGGAAGTGCTGACTCCTACAATGTAAATCTTTCTGCTTCCAACGAACTCGACGAAATCGTTGTGACAGCATTAGGTTTTCAGCGTAAAAAAGATGAGGACATCAGTTCCGCAACTTTAGTGAAGAGTGACCAAATCGTTCGCTCAGGAGAAACAGGTCTTTTACAAGGTATTGCCGGTAAAACATCTGGTCTTTTAATCACACAATCTGCTGGTGACCCAGGAGCGGGTGCTTTCATCCAAATTCGTGGACAAAACACGGTATTAGGTAACAGCTCTCCACTGATTATTGTTGATGGTGTGCCCATTTCAAATAGCAGTTTTGGTTCAAGTAATGCGGGTGTTGTTCAGCAGTCACGTTTAAATGATATTCCTGCAACAGACATTGAAAGCATGACTGTTCTCAAAGGTGCTGCAGCTGCAGCAGTTTGGGGTCAGGTGCTGCCAACGGAGCCATTATCATCCAAACCAAAAGAGGAAATGCCACAGGTGGAAACTTAAATGTAAACTTTACAAGTTCTGTGAGTTTTGACGAAGTAAACCGCGAACATGCCAAGCAAGGTGTCTTTGGTCAAGGACGTGGTGGCGTATGGAATTCTAATGCTTCTGGTCTTTCTTGGGGAGATAAAATTGCAGACCGTTCTGGAGCTGCCAATGGAGTCGATCAAACCGGAGCTTATTTTGTGGGTGGTATCACAGGTGATACCTACTACCCCATTACGGCAAAAAACTCTAGAGAAGTGTATAATGATGCTAACCGTGAAATGGTCTTCCGTTCTGGGTTAACACAAAATTATGGTTTGAGTGTAAACTACTCTGGCGAGAACAGTGATACCTTCATTAGTTACTCTAGATTAGACCAGAAAGGTGTAATCAACGGATTGTCTGACTATGTTAGAAACACTTTCCGTGTAAACACGACCAACAATTTAACTGATCGTATTACGACGCGAATTAATACCTCTTTTATTGACATCAAGTCTAACCGTATTCAAACAGGATCTAACTTGAATGGTTTGTATTTGGGTTACTTAAGAACTGCACCTGACTTCAGCAATGAAGACTACATTGGTACGTATTACTCAGGACCAGATGATGCTGTTGGAGTTCCTAACAGTCACAGGTCATACAGAGCTAGACAAATTGGTCAAGGGTCTGGTATTTACAACAATCCAGGATGGACCATTAACGAAATTAACAACCCGAATGAAGTAATGCGATTTACGGTTTCTCCGAAAATTGAGATCGCACTTCAAGATAACTTAAAGTTCACTGCACGTTATGGTCTTGACTTCTATACAGACCGTCGTGAAAACTATTACCCAGTGAAATCTGCGGGTGACTGGAATGGTGGTGGTTTTTATAAAAACGACTATAGCGAAAGAATCCAAAACTTAAACTTATTCTTCAATGGTCAAAACAGCATTACGTCAGATATCGATCTTACATGGGTAGTAGGTTATGTAGTGGAGGACAATGAATACTATAGATTCAGCTCTTCAACAAACAACTTCCTTAACCCAGATCCTTCTAAGCAATTAGTAGGTAACGCGGTTAATGGAGATATCTTAGCTAGTGAGTATAAAAGCAGAGACAAGAAAACCTCTGGATACTACTCCCTTTCTTTTGGCGTATTCGACAATCTATTGATTGATCTTACAGGTCGTTTAGAGAGAAACACTACACTTAGTGACTTAAACTTCTACCCATCTGCTAGTGCAGGATATGTAATTAAGGAAGCAAGCAATACAGGTGTATTATCTTTCTTAAAACTTAGAGCCTCTTATGGTCAGGTAGGTATTGCACCTTCTTTATACATCAACGAAAGTAACTTTATCACTTCAACTGCAGGTTCTGAAGGATGGGGTGACTATATTGATGGAGCTAACTACGGTGGTACAGTACGTAGAAGTGCTACACAAGGTAATCCTGATTTAAAAGTAGAGCGTGTAACCGAAACAGAATTTGGGTTTGATGCACGTTTCTTCGACAATAAATTAACTTTTGGCGCTACGTATTACAATCGTTTAACTACAGATGGTATTCTTCAATTAGAAACTCCACCATCTACAGGTTTTACAGAGCGATATGCAAACGCAGCTGAAATTTCTAATAAAGGGATTGAATTAGATTTCTCTTATAACCTAATTTCTGATACTGACTTGTCTGTAAACCTTTTCGGTAACTTTACCGCTTACAAGAACATTGTTGAAAGTTTACCTGATGTAAGTCGTGTTCTTTTAAATGGATTTACAAGCACAGGTTCTGTTGTGAAAGAAGGTGAATCTTTTGCTGCCATCTTCGGAGGTGCATACGAAAGAAATGCTGACGGATCTATTGCAACAGACAGTAGCGGATTCCCGTTGATTGACGACGAACAACAAGTAATTGGAGATCCAAACCCAGACTACAGAGCAGGTTTAGGAGCTAACATTGATTACAAAAACTTCAACTTATCTTTCTTGTTTGAGACTTCTCAAGGAAACGATATGTGGGGGGGTACACAAGGAGTACTCTACTATTTCGGAATACACCCTGATACGGCAAATGAGAGCGTTGCTCCCGTTGACCTTCCAATTTACAACAGCTCAAGTGTAATTCCTGCAGGAACAACATTTAGAGGTAACATTGGTGACTTTGGTGGCGGACAAGTTGCACTACAAGAAAACTGGTACCGTACCAACGGTGGTGGATTTGGTGACTTAGACGAGCAATTCGTTAAGGACGCTTCATGGATTAAATTACGTGAAATCTCTTTGAACTATACGTTACCTGAAAGCATACTTGGTGCGATCAGAGCCAAATCAGGACAAGTAGGTGTTGCTGGAAGAAACTTATTCTTAATCACAGATTTTGCTGGTGTTGACCCAGAAGTTAACCTATCTGGTGCATCTAAAGGTAGAGGATTAGATTACTTTACTAACCCAGGGACAAAGAGTGTTTTACTTAACGTAAAACTTAATTTCTAATCCTAAAAATGAAAAAAATGAAAAAAATAACATTATTTATGGCAACAGCGTTTCTTTTACTCTCGTGTGAAAGTGCTGTTGAGGGGTTAAATGATAACCCTAATGCATATACTGATGCTCCCATCAGTTTAATCTTAAACCACTCCTTGTTGAATCTAGCCTCTATTGCAGAAGCTGAGCCAGCACGTATTACGGGTATCTTTACAGATCAGTTTACAGGAGTTGACCGTCAATATCGTACATTGAACGGGTACTCTACACTTTCTACAACCTATGAATCTTTCTGGGAAGATGTGTATCAAAGAGGTATTTCACAAATTCAAATCGCAAAAGCAAAAGCGATTGAAGGTGGAAATAGTGTAGCTGAAGGTCAAGCGTTGATCCTCGAAGGGTATCACTTTTCTGAAGCAGCAATCGTTTTTGGAGACATTCCATTTAGTGAAGTAAATAATCCAGAATTTCCAAGTCCAAACTATGAGGGACAAAGAAGCGTTATTCTTGGGGCAATCGCAATGATTACTGACGGAGTAGCGAAAGCTGGTAGCAGTAGTGCAAATAACAATGTGTTAGAAACTTCTTCCACTTGGGCACAAATTGGAAATGCGTTGAAGGCGAGATACTACCTTGCCCTTGGTGACATGGCAAATGCAAATTCATCTGCTGTTGCCGCTAACTTTACCAGCGCGGACAATGACTGGAACATCACCCACTCCACGGCCAACTACGGAGAAAATTTATTCTGGCAGTTTGAAGTAGAGCAACGTGCGGATTACTTGAAAATTGAAAATAGCTATATGGCGCAACTGTTGAATTCAACAGATGATCATACAAAGGAAACACGAAGACAGATGAAACGGCACGTTACAACTACTATGTAGCAGCTAATGGCCTTAGTATAAACACTTCTGCAGGTGGATTTGCTGCTCAAACAGCTTCTTTCCCTGTCATTTCTTTTGTTGAAGTTCAATTGATCATCGCTGAAACTGCTACTTCTGATGCAGCTAAGTTAGCAGCACTAAACAGTGTGCGTGCACACAATGCGACTAAATTTAGTTCTACTTACACCGCATATGATGCGGCAGATTTCCAAGCAGGTGGTATCGTAAACAGAGGCCTTTCGGCTGCTGATGCCATGAAAATGGAAATCTTGTTAGAGAAGTTTTGTTCTGTCATCGGTTTACCAACTTACCAAGATGTGCTTCGTACAAGCAACTTCATTGGAGTTCCTATTAAAAGTAGCAACACAACGGTAATTCCTCAACGATTCATTTACCCTTCTTCTGAGGAATCTTCTAATTCGAATTTCCCAGGATATGTTGATCAATTTGTACCAACACCCATCCACGCGAACTAAGATTTAGTATTGCTTATACATGAAAGCCACCTCCTTCGAGGTGGCTTTTTTTATACCCCAAGTTAGCATCGATTCGATGGAGTAAGATTTCCTATCCCACAAGTAGATTTGGACACAAATTAAACTAGGGCCCAGAATCAAGGCTAATACGATTTCGTTAAATTGTTTTTCAAAGATAGTTTAACCTAAAAACCCCTCCAATGAGGGGTTTTTTTGTCCTTTTTTGACCAAATTAATATAGTCAGTAAAAATGCCTTGCAAAAACCCATTTTACTGCCTTTTTAATTAAGATTCCTCAAATTCGCTTTCCGGCTCAACTTCCCATTAACAAATAATTAAGAGTTTAGTCCCAACTAATCTTAAAATCAACTTAACCATGAAGAAAAGCTATTTCTTATGGTCCCTGTTGGGACTGCTCGCCTTACAACTGGGCTGGGCACAACAAAAAACAATTACAGGTACCGTCAACGATGAAACGGGGCTTCCCTTGCCGGGCGCCACTGTCGTTGTAGATGGCACCACAAGAGGTGTCGCTACTGACTTTGATGGAAATTTCGCTATACAGGCCAGTGAAGGGGAAACCCTTGTAATTTCCTATATTGGGTATGCTGAACAGCGGGTGACTGTAGAATCTCAAGATTCATTCACAGTAAGTCTAATCCCAGAAGGAGAATTAGACGAGGTTATTGTTGTTGCTTATGGAACATCAAGCTTAGAGGCATTTACTGGCTCTGCAAGTGTGATAGGATCGGATAAATTAATTCAAAGAAATGTGACTTCTCCTATCGCGGCAATAGAAGGTAATGCCACTGGAGTACAATTCATTTCTCCCTCAGGACAACCGGGATCATCACCAGAAATCATAATTCGTGGGGTTGGGACTTTAAATGGAGATACAGATCCTCTTTTCATTGTTGATGGCATTCAATACGAAGGTGCTCTGAATACCATAAATCAAGAGGATATCGAATCATTTACAATCTTGAAAGATGCTGCATCTACTTCTTTGTATGGTTCTAGAGCTGCAAATGGCGTTGTATTAATCACTACAAAAAGCGGTTCAAAAGAGGGGATAAATGTCAATTTTTCTGTGCAAACGGGAGTTGTTGATAGAGGCATTCCAAATTACGAAGAAGTTACTCCTGGTCAATACTATGAGGCAATGTGGGAAGCGTTAAAAAATTCAAGTGCAGGAGACGGAGATCCAGCTTATGCTTCAGCTAATATATACAATAGCCTAGCTTATAATCCCTTCAATGTACCAAATAACGAAATTGTTGGTGTAGATGGACGATTAAATCCAAATGCAAGTCTAATCTATAAAAGCCTAAATTGGTACGATGTATTGGATAGAAGAGGTTTAAGAACAAACTACAACATCAATGTTGCAAGTGGTGGAGAAAATCATAAAGTTTTCTTTTCTGCTTCTTACTTGGATGAAGAAGGCTATGTAATTACTTCTGAATATGACCGATTAACCACACGATTAAATGCTGATTTTGAGGTAAATAATTTTATCCGTCTTGGAGGTAGTGCAAATATTACCATATCCGAATCTCAAGGACCGTCGTCTGCAGGAAGTGGAAGTATCGTCAATCCTTTTGGTTTTGCTAAAAATATAGGGTCCATCTACCCCGTTTATCTCAATGATTTGGATGGAAATTTAGTGTTAGATGCAGGTGGTAATCCCGTATTTGACAATGGAGAAGGATTTTCTGAATACAACATTGGTTCGAGACCTGTAAATCAAGGGCGTCATGCACTTCAAGAACTTCTCTTGAATGATGAAAGAGACAGAGACAATACCTATGGCTTTCGAATGTATATGGATTTTAATCTAGCGGATGGACTTAATTTAAGGTTTAATTATGGGAGAGATATTAATGAAGGGTTAGAAAAAGAATATGAAAACCATATTATTGGGGATGCCCAACCTACGGGTAGGTTTAGTGAGCAAAGATTTCGAAGACAAGTTGAAAATTTTAATCAAATTATAAATTATTCTAAGGTATTTAATGACTTACATACTCTTGATATTACTGCAGGTCATGAAAGTTATGCTAGGCAATTTTCTGATATTGATGCTTTGGCTATCGAACAAACTGCTGAAGGCATTTTTGAATTTGACAACTTTGCCACCCCTGTAAGGCTTGGCGGATCTACTACAAATAAGCGAATTGAAGGCTATTTTTTACGTGCAAATTATAATTTTGATAATAAATATTACCTAAGTGCATCTGCAAGAAGAGATGGTTCATCCGTTTTTAGTGCAGAATCTAGATGGGGAAACTTCTTTTCTGTAGGAGCTTCGTGGAGAATCGATCAAGAAGCCTTTATGGGGAATGTAGATTGGGTTGATCAACTTAAAATACGAGCTTCTTACGGAGAGGTTGGAAATGATGATTTAAACGATTTTTTTATATCCCAACCTAGATATGGATTAACCTCTAACGCTGGAAGTCCTGCAATTATATGGGACGACATCGGTAATTCTGAATTACAGTGGGAAACCATTGAAAGTTGGGATGTAGCTGTTGAGTTTGGTTTGTTTAACAATTTTCTTGATGGTTCAATCGAATATTATAAAAGAAACTCTTCAGATCTATTATATGACTTACCCATTGCTTTAAGTAATGGATTAAACTCTTTTCCTTCTAATATAGCTGATTTATTTAATTCAGGGGTAGAAGTTGCTTTAACGGGTCACTTATTTAATAAAAATGATTTTAATTGGGATGTAACTCTACAAGGTTCAAGCTTTAAGAATGAAATTACCAGTCTTCCAGATCCATTTGTTAATGACTCAAAAAGATGGGAAGAAGGACGCTCAAGGTATGATTTCTATTTATTGCATACCGCAGGAGTTGACCCAGAAAATGGAGATCAACTATTTCTTATGTTTGAGTTTGATGATGATGGAAATAGTATCCCAGTATTGGATGATAATGGCAACCAACTCACCACAAACGATTGGCAAGAAACTGAAAGAGCGTATACTGGAGATAGCTCGATTCCAGATTTTTTAGGATCGATTTCAAATAGATTTAGCTACAAGGGTCTATCACTAAATGTATTGATCACTTATGGCATTGGGGGTACCATCCTGGACAATGGCTATGCAGATTTGTTACACAGTGGAACCTTTGGTAGGTCGCTTCATCCCGATATTTTAAATACTTGGCGACAACCTGGAGATAGAACTAATGTTCCCAGGCTAGAAAATGGAAATCCAGATTTAGTGCGTACACAATCTACACGATTTCTGACAGATGCTTCGTTTTGGGCTATTAAAAATGTTAATCTTGGCTATTCATTCAACACTCCATTTGTTGATAGATTAGGGATTGATCAACTAAGATTATCCCTTACAGGTGAAAACATATTTTTAAAAAGCAAACGAACAGGACTTAATCCTCAATATAATTTGGCCGGAACACCTGATGGGGATGACTATAATCCATCTCGAATATTCTCGTTAGGTCTAAATGTCTCCTTTTAATTTATAATAACAGAAAAGAAAAAACAATGTTTAGAAAGATAATACTAGCAATATTCATGGGACTTATAATATTAAGTTCTTGTGAAAAAGACTTTTTAGAAACTCGACCAACAGATGCTATTTCCTCAGGGGATGCTTTGGCAACTGCTGAGAACATGGCTCTCATTATAAATGGTTTACATCGTGGGTTGTATTCTCAATCGCAAACCATTCTTCCTGGAGGTAACACTGCAAGGGCTGGAAATCATTTTTGGATTCCTATGGGAGATAATTTAACAGGAGGAATTATTCATTCCGCAAATGCAAATAATTTAGGATGGCGAACCACTGCACAGTGGAATGATCATACCATCGAGACAAGTTTGACAAATGAAATCTTGTGGTATCACCGCTACAATATCATCGCTAGTGCAAATGCTATCATCAATCGAGCAACAGATGGCAGTATTCCACTTGACGGACGACTAAGAGAAATTATTGGTCAAGCATATACTTATCGAGCATATGCCTATCTTTCCCTGGTACAACATTATGCAAAAGGTTATTTAATAGGAAATCCATCAAGTGATCCTGGTGTACCTATTCTGTTTGCTTCGGAAGCTCCATTTACAAGTGAACCCCGATCAACAGTTCAAGAGGTTTACGATCAATGTATGCAGGATATCGATATGGCCATTAGCTTTTTGACGGTGCTACTCAACGTCCATCAGGAACTGCTGATGGAAAATCGCATCTAAACATTGATGTCGCTTATGGGCTAAAAGCGCGTATTGCATTAAACAGTGGTCAATGGCGTATGGCTGCTGATGCAGCCAAAATTGCAAGAGAAAACTATCCTCTTATGAGTGAATCCGATTGGAAATCAGGATTCAATACAACTTTACTTCCAGAAGTTATATGGGGGAGTAATGTAATTGATACCGAAACAACATTTTTTCGCTCTTATTTTTATTTGATGAGCAACACCTTTAATGGAAGTCAAGTAAGAAATAATCCTAAAATTGCTGATCGTAGATTAGTAGATGCTATCCCCAGTACGGATTACAGAAAAGATGTATTCTTAATTGATGCACCGAACACTAATACCTCTGCTGCCAACGGAGAAGGCGGTTGGGCAAACAATACAAATCCTTTATACACAACAGAAGCAGAATTCGATGCTGCAGATGCATTTTATAGAAGCTTATATGGGTGGACTTCAAGGCATAATGCTCACCCCTATATGCATGTAAAAATGAGACAGAAAAATCCAGGTACTATTGATCCAGACGATATTATCTACATGCGATCATCAGAAATGTATTTGATTGAAGCAGAAGCTGAAACTATGTTAAATAATATCGCCGCAGCACAACAAGCTTTAAGACCATTGGGAGAGGCAAGAGATTCTGCATATGATGTCTCGGCTTTTACCACTCAATCTACATTATTAGAGCACATCAAGTTCCAACGACGTCTTGAACTTTGGGGTGAGGGATTCGGTTATACAGATCACATTCGATGGGATGAAGGAATTGATCATGCTGCTAATGGCGGATCGGGTGCATCTGAAGTATTATATCAAGATGCATTTCAAGTCGACCCCCATCCATCAACAATGATTGGATATTTAAAATCCCTCAAAAAGAAATGGACGCTAACCCAAACATTGGACCCTCAAATCAAAACTAGCAAGAATAAAATATTTACGAACGAGTAAATGGGTATTTAATTCATCATGAGTATTCTATTGGAACCCCTCAATTGAGGGGTTTTTTTGTCCTTTTTTGAGCAAATTAATATAGTCAGTAAAACTATGGTACAAAACGCCATTTTGCCGTCTTTTTTGTTAAGATAACCCAAATTCACTTTCCGCCCCATCTTGTCTTTAACAAATAATTAAGAGTTTAGTGCCAACTAATCTTAAAATTAACTTAACCATGAAGAAAAGCTATTTCTTATGGTCCCTGTTGGGACTGCTCGCCCTGCAACCAGGGTGGGCACAACAAAAAACAATTACAGGTACGGTCAACGACGAAGCAGGGCTTCCCTTGCCGGGTGCTACTGTCGTTGTAGATGGCACCACAAGGGGTGTTGCCACCGACTTTGATGGGAATTTTGCTATACAGGCTAGTGAAGGGGAAACCCTCGTGATTACCTATATTGGGTATGCAGATCAACGGATCGATATTGGAACGGCAGGTAATTATACCATCAACTTAAGTCCAGACAGTGAATTAGAAGAAATAATACTAACAGGACAAGGGTCTGGTATAGAAAGAAGAAAATTATCCACAACTGTAGATGTTATTTTAGAGGAAGATATTGATCGACTTCCTGCAACTCAAATTGATCAATTACTTCAGGCAAGTGCGCCAAGTGCACAAATTCGTTTGAGTTCCGGACAGCCAGGAACAGCAGCAATCATCCGAACACGAGGGCCTATTTCTGCAGCAACCTCATCTACACCGGTTGTTATTGTGGATGGAATTCGGGTGGATAACTTAAATTCAAATCCTTCTATTGGTATTGGAACTGGTGGTGCTGATGTTTCCGCCCTAGCAGATATACCAGTAGAATCAATTGAACGAATTGAATACATCAAAGGTGGAGCAGCTACAACCTTGTACGGAGCTGATGCAGCTAATGGAGTCATTCAGATCATCACAAAAAAAGGAACAGCCGGAAACAATAGAATATACTTTGAATCTAGACTTGGGTCAATTCAAGGAACTGATGATTATTTAAAATATGCCCGAACCGCTGAGGCAATATTTGAACCTGGCTTACTGCAAGAATATAAAATTGGTTTCAATGGAGGGGACGAAAAGTCTACCTACAACTTTTCAGGATCACTATACAAAGACGATTCTTTTAATGATTTAAACGAACAAGTAAAACGCTCTCTTAGCTTTGGTTATACTAGAAACATAAGCGATCGATTCAAATATCAGGGCTCAATGTCTTATGTTGGGTTTGAATCAAACTTAGATTTTAATGCTAATACAAGTTTCTCTCGATTTTCGGCTTTTGAAGGTGGTGGCCGTGGTAACCTAGATGAACTCACCCAAGCAGAATGGATTGTAGAACGAGACCGAGCTCGAACTATTGGAAGTAATGTTGATATCCGATCCACAGTAAATCGGTTTACAGCATCAAATAAATTTACCTATGATTTTGGAAGTAACATCGTTGGAAATTTTACTACAGGGGTAGATTTTAGATCAAATGTTCAAGAAGAAAATGACACAAATACACTTTTAATTGCACTGAATTCTGAACCGGAGGGAACAACTGACAAAGCTGAATTAACTCGTGTCATTCGGAATAATTTTATAATTACTTCCGACCTTAACTTCACTCACAGAGGGGAAATAACTGACTTTTCTTTCGTTTCGATTTTAGGTGCCCAGTTTTTTAGAACTGCTGACAGACAAAACAGACTAGAAGGTTCTGGAGGTGTTGACGGATCAACCTCCATTAATACATTCCCAACAATTACAGGGAGTGATTTTGTACTGGAAAACGCCAATTATGGATTATATTTTCTCGAAAACATTGGCATTCATGATTTAGCGTTTTTAGAATTAGGTGGACGTATTGATTACAACACAAACGCTGGAGATAACACTAAAGCTATCTTTTTACCTAAAATAGGGATTACCTATAATTTTTCTGATCATGATTTTTTCCAAGAAAGTAGCATCAGAAATATTTTAAATACCGTTAAAATTAGAGCTAACTATGGAGAGGCTACTAATTTTGCACAGCCCTTTTCTCAGGATCGAACCTTTGCTCTTGAATCATTTTTAGGACAACCAGCATTTCGATTTGACAATCCTGGAAATTCTGATTTGCAATCTGAGACTGTACAAACCTCAGAAATCGGATTAGAACTCGGGTTTTTGGACAGTAGAATTAACCTATCAGGAACTTATTATAGAGGATTAACAAAAGATGCTTTATTCACCCCAACACAACCTCCTTCGTCTGGCTTATTAAATCAGATTCAAAACATAGGTGAAATTGAGAATAAAGGATGGGAGTTTGCGTTAAGTGCATATATTCTTCAAAACGAGAACCACAAACTTAGCTTCAATTTATCCTATAACACCAACGATAATAGTGTTTTAAGTTCTGGAGGCGCAGCTCCATTCAATGTGGGAGGATTTACGGTCATAGGTGCTTGGGTGGAAGAAGGACAAAGTTTAGGATATTTAAGAGGTACTTCATCCACCCCAAATGGAGATGGTACCTATACAAGAGAAGCTAATAGCACACTTGGAAAAACATTTGCACCTGAGTTTGGCTCCGTATCTTTGAATTACACATGGAAAAAGTTGAATTTTTACGTGACGGGAGATTATCAACTCGGTGGTAAAATCGTTGATTTAAGCTTTTTATTACGTCACCTCAGAGGGGTAGACAGCTCGGGTATTCCTGATGACTTAGCGGGAACAACCTCACCTTTTAATTATGTGAATTATTTCACCTTTGATAATGATTTCTTTAAAATCAGAAACATTGGAATATCTTATGATTTTGGAGAACAATTCAATGTTTTTAACAATATAAGTGTTGCCATATCCGCAACCAATCCGTTTAATTGGACAACAGGTTTATATGATCCAGAAACAACTGGATCTGGTATTGGAAATCAAAATGGCTTCGGAAGTGGTGGTTTTTATTATGGAACCGAATCTGCTCCAAGAACTTTTATTAGCTCAGTTAAATTTGAATTTTAAAAAATGAAAAAATGAAGAAAATAATATTATTATTCCTAATCCTCATAACATCATGTAACATTGATAACGAACAAAGTATTCAACATGAAAAAGAAATAGCACTAGAATGCACTGAACCATCAAGAAATGCATTAAAAGGGTTGAATGAAATATTTTTAAATTCAGATTTAATTAAAAATAGTAGTCAAAATTTAATTAACTCTTTAGATTTCGAAAATCCAACTTCACACTTTATTGATGGGAATGAAATACTGATTGTAAATCAACGAAGCACAAATACCACAATTAATTATTCTTTATCTTTTATAATTGATAAAAGTGGTTTTAAAAATTTTCTTTTAGTTAAGACCGAACAAGTTTACAAGAAAATGTTTAAAGCTAATTACATAAATCTTAATAGTGGTAAAGAGCTTTTGAAATTACTTTTGACTTAAAAAACGAGAAACTAACCTCCTATTCAAAATCATTACAAAATATTAAATCAAAAATTGATCCTGATTATGACTGTGATTCAACATGGGGAGAGAATACTGCCTCATGCCTGAACAATGTATACACTGGTAATGGCTGGGTCTCAGTTTGGGCAACAGTACAGACAGCATTTATACCTCAGACTGCAATAGCAATTGCAGCTGCATGTGCTTATGATGCGTATGATCCATCAAATGGTAATGGTTGCTACACAAATTTAAATGGTGGAAATGGAGGCTTAGAGCAATATCTGACTCCATGTGGCCAATATGGCGAAGAAAGTAATCCATGCTCTTAAAACAAAAAACATGAAAACACAAAACTTTTATCTTGCAATTAGTCTACCCTTAATTTTCATAATAATTATTGGTCTATTAAAATTCAATCTTTTATTCAGCATCTTAGTAATTCTCTATTATTTTTATAGATCTATTTTGGATTATTATTTTCTAAAATCTAAAAACATAATAGAAAAAAAGGATGTTTGGAAATTTGTTCTACCAATATGGTCTTTTGTTTATTTTAAAGATTTATACCTTGTAAAACATAAATATAAAATTAAAACGCTTCTGTCTTTAATTTTTTTGGCATCTTTTTGATGCAATGAGTTCACTGACGTAGTGGATTTCACAGAGGTAACTAATCCAAATCTTTCTGAAAATTCAGTTGTAGGCCAACCCAATTCTGCCCTGATTTGGCGTTTGGGGATTGAACAAGAGGTTTCTCGTACCCTAAACGAAATTTTAATCTTAGCTGAACTTGGGTCTGATAATTATGAAAATACCCAAACTTTTTTCAGTCAGTTTTTAGACAATCTGGATATTAGAACAACAGATCCAGATATTCGTGATACCCAGAATGAGATTGCTCGAGTAGCTCGTATGGCTGAGTTTGGGCTAGAAACAGTTGGACCAAATGATCCAAATTACACTTCAGCACAAGAAGCAGAATTCAATTATTTTTTAGGGCTTTCGAGACTTTTTGCTGCGATGTATTTTTCAATGTTACCAGAAGAAACACTTGGTGTTCCTGTTGCATCTAACGATAATTATGCTTCAGCAATAACCTCCTTTGATGCAGCAATTGCTCTTAATGCTCTTCCAGAATATCACTTAGCTAAAGCACGAGCCAATTATTATTTAGGAAATAAGTCTGAAGCTGTAAACTCTGCTACTGCAGCACTAAACTTATCTTCAGACTTCTCACGTACTGCTAGATTTGATGAACAAGAAGAACCAAGTAATACACTGGAGAGCGCACTATACGAAAGAGCTACTTTTGATGATTTTCAACCGCTACCAACATTAGATTTTTTAGATCCCAAATATTCCTTCTTAACTGTTGATGAGGACACTCCTGTTAATTATCTTAAAGCGGAGGAAGCTCTACTTATATTAGCTGAAGCAAATTTAGTAGATAACAATTTGAGTGACGCCAAACAAAATTTACTTGATTTGATAAACCTTGTCAACGAACGCCCAACACAAACTGTTAATGAAAGTGGTGAAACAAGGGGTAACCAAGCCAATGCTGTCGCTGACGCAATTCGTCCTAGTAATTCAAACGTTGTCGTTAATGGTCGGTCTGGTCTAGTTTTAGATCGTGGGCGTGCTGAAGATACCGCACTAGTGATACCATCAGTATCTGGAACCTCCCTTACAGCGGCTGCAGTTAACGCAATGACCATTGGAGATGATGCTCTAGAATTACTATATCGTACACGTCAAGAAGTATTTATCGCTGAAGGAATCCGTTTTGTTGATATGGGGATTAAGTTAGTTATTAATGAAAATGAAATTTTACAAAATGAAAACATCAGCGATGGTGACGCCGGAACTGTTCCCGTAATTCCATCATTTATCGATGCTGTTAAAGATAATTTAGATGCTTTTACCTATGATATGGGCAATAACACCGCATCAACAATGATTGATCTTAATGCAATTTTAGTTCAAAACAAAAGCGCATCCGAGGTACTGCCATTTCATTAATCAGTTAATTCTTCTTTTATAAAAAACCCCTCCAATGAGGGGTTTTTTTGTCCTTTTTTGACCAAATTAATATAGTCAATAAAAATGCCTTGCAAAAGCCTGTTTTGCTGTCAATTTTGTTAAGAATCCTCAAATTCACTTTCCGGCTCAACTTCCCTTTAACAAATAATTAAGAGTTTAGTGCCAACTAATCTTTTAAATCAACTTAACCATGAAGAAAAGCTATTTCTTATGGTCCCTGATGGGACTGCTCGCCCTGCAACTAGGGTGGGCACAACAAAAAACAATTACAGGTACAGTAAGTGATGAAAATGGAAATCCATTGCCAGGAGCCACTATTGTTTTAGAAGGTACAACAAGAGGTGTCGCTTCCGACTTTGATGGAAATTACCAAATAGAAGCTAGCGAGGGAGATGTCCTCATATTTAGCTTTGTTGGCTTTGCCTCTCAGAGAATTACTGTTGGTGCTACTGACGTTATCGATGTTAGTATTCAAGATGATTCCTCTGAATTACAAGAAGTTATCATTACAGCATACGGAACTCAAAAAAGAGAATCTATCGCAGGTGCAGTAAGTGTTATCAAATCTGACCAAATTGAAAATGCAACTTTTTCAAATCCGGTGAAAAGTTTAGAAGGTTTGGTCTCTGGTCTTCGAGTAATTCAGTCTAGCGGTCAGCCCGGTGTTGATCCCGTCATTAGATAAGAGGGTTTGGATCTATCAATGCAGACAACCAACCCCTTATTGTATTAGATGGTATACCCTATTCTGGAAGCTTAAATAGTATCAACCCTCAAGATATAGAGTCGACTTCGGTATTAAAAGATGCTTCTTCTACTTCTTTGTATGGAAACAAAGCCTCAAACGGAGTGCTTTTAATCACTACTAAAAAAGGAAGAAAAAACCGTGATCCAGAAATCAACTTGGATTCAAGATATGGATTTACTCAACGTGCCGCTAAAGAATACGCTATTACACAAACACCGAAAGAATTTTACGAGTCATACCATAGCATATTGGCCAATTCTGAATATTACAGAACCAACAATACTGACGGAGAAACTCCCTAACAGTTGCACAAGTGCGTCAATTTGCTTCAGACAATCTTATTGATCGACTGGGGTACAATCTTTACGATGTAGGCGACACCGAATTAGTTGATCCGACAACAGGGATGCTTAATAGTGCAGCAAGGCGTTATTAAATGAACGATGGAGTGATGTTTTGTTTAGAGATTCAGCAGAATTTAAGTCAACCAACTTAAATATTTCTGGCGGAGCTGAGAACATTGATTATTATCTCTTTTTAGGAACTGAAAACAACAATGGATATACAGTGAGAAGTAATTTTGAACGACATACAGCACGCTTAAAAGTAAATGCCAGCAAGATTGCTGAAATTATCAATTTAGAAGGAGATGTTTCTTATACCAAGTCTAAAAGCCAAGCGGTTCCAGCAACGCTAAACACTGATGGAACTCCTGCGACTTTTTTTGTAAATGCTTTTTCTTGGGTAAGAAGAATTGCCCCGATTTACCCTGTTTTTCGATACGATCAAAACTGGAATGCAATCCCACATCCCAACAATCCTAGTGGTTTTGAATATGATTTTGGTAATGCAACAAGCTTTGATGACGGAAGTATTAGAGGCCCTCGGTATTATGCTACAGGGGAACATCCGCTTGCATCTATAGAAAACACCATAGAAACCACAGAACGGGACAACTTTAATACCGCATTACGTGCTAAAATTGACTTGTCTAACGGCTTTGAATTTCAATATGTTGTCAATTATTTGACAGAAATTGATCTCGGCACAGACTTTACAAAACCAAGCGGAGGTGTTTTTGCAGCAGCCAATAATGGTCTTCTTACCAACAATAGAAACAATTTTTCGGCTTTTACCAACCAACAACTTTTGACGTGGAACAAAGAGAATGACCGCCACAGTTATGACGCACTATTGGGACACGAAACCTATACCGAACGGTTTACAACCCTTTCGCTTTCAAAAAGAAATATCATTGGTGATTTTAGTCCAATATTAGACAATACCTCGGTGTATGCTAGCGCAAGTAACTACAACACTAAATATGCTACCGAAGGATATTTCTCTCGTTTTATTTATGGATTAGATAGCACCTATTACCTAAATCTTACTGGTAGGTATGATGCCTCGTCCGTCTTTCATCCAGATGAACGTTGGGGAGTATTTTGGTCTGCAGGGGCTTCTTGGATCATGAGTAATGAAGCGTTTTTAAATGACTCAAAAGTCATTAACTACGCAAAACTTGCTGTCAACTATGGGACAACAGGTAATGATCGAATATTTTACGAAGCTACTTCAAGAAGAAATCTAGTCGCTTATGAAAATCAATACGAAATTGATGAAAACAACGGAGAACTTACCCAAACCCTTTTCAGCTTGGGAGTAAAGAAATTACTTGGGAAAAAGCAGCGAGTTTTGGTATAGCTTATGAAATGAGACTCTTCAATAAGGTGAATCTCTCCTTAGGCTATTACCATAAAAGTTCAGAAGATCTCTTGTTCAATAATCCGTTGCAGTTGTCTACGGGTCAAGCTTCACGACCTGAAAATTTTGGATCAATGGTCAACAGTGGTTTTGAGGCAGAAGTAGCTTGGAATGCAGTAGAGAAAGAAGACCTCAACCTTAGCTTCAACGCCAACCTTTCTACCCTTAAAAATGAAATTACTGAACTCCCAAGAGATTCTATTCAAGCAGGAAATTTTAGAAGAGTAGTTGGAAAAAGTATCTATGATTATTTTATGGTCAAGTTTGCTGGGGTTAATCCTGAAAATGGAAATTCGCAATACTATACCATTGATCAGACCACTGGAGAACAAACCAAAACAGAGGATCATGCAGTAGCTACCACTAACGGAAGAATGTTTTTGAATAAAAGTGCCATCCCAGATCTTACAGGTGGTTTTGGAACAAATCTTCAAGTTGGAGACTTTTCTCTAGGTTTACAATTTGCATACCAAATTGGGGGCTATGGGGTAGACAATGAATATTTTTCGCTTTTTGGGTGCTACGCAAAACGTAACCAATTTTGCTGACTATCACAAAACTTGGACCTATGATAATAGGTCGGCACCTTTGCCCAGAGTGGACCCATTGGCTCCAGATCAATACCGATTTTCGAGTCTCTATCTGGTTAGTCTCAGCTATTTGAGCTTAAACAACATCAATCTAGGTTACCGGATTGAAAATGAAGCGTTAAAACGATTGCGTATTAACCATATTAGGCTATACGCCACAATGAATAATGCTTTTTTATTGTACAGTGCACGGCAAGGATATGACCCTCGCTTGAGCACCGTAGGGCAATCTGCACCAGAATACGGTGCCAACAGGACACTGGCTTTTGGGCTAACACTAAACTTTAATTAAAAAAAAATATGATACAGAAAAAATTAATAAATATGAGGTTTAATCCCTTTTACCTCTTTTTTACTGACGACCTTCTTATTTCTTTCTTGTTCCGAACTGGATAGAGAATTTGAAGACGAAAGATACTTTACCTCTTCCCATGCCGAAAAAGTAGCTAGTTCGGGAAGTACACAAGGTTTAAAAGCCTTGGATGGTGCCCTTTTGGCGTATTTTAGAGACGGCGAAAGTTCTGTCGATGAATTTGGTTTAAAAGCCGTAGACTTGGGCATGGACCTTAGAGGCAATGATATGGATATGAGTAGAAATACTTGGTTTGGTGTCTACAATAGTTATGACAATATCACTCCCAGCCACAATGACAATGATTTTATTTGGGAATTTTTCTATAAAATCATTAACAATGCCAACGGTATTATCAATACTGTAGCCGATGATGCACCAGAAGAATCCTTGGCTTTTAAATATAAATCTTATGCCTACAGAGGTATTGCATACTTTTATCTGATTCGTATCTACCAACATACGCGTGCAGCAGATGGTACAGAGGCTATCCCTATTGATTTTGGGGACTTTGTGGGGCAACCCAAGTCTACCGTTGGAGAAGTAAAGCAACAACTCCTTGATGATTTAACAAAAGCTTACAATGGATTGGAAAGTTATACGAGGGCATCCAAAGAAGAGGTGGATGCTACTGTTGTGGCCGCCTATCTTGCGCGTTATCATCTAACGTATGAAAATTGGGCAGAAGCAGAAAAATATGCCGAGATCGCCCTTTCTTATGGCAGCATTAGTAGTGATGTATCTCATGGTTTTGACGAATTGTCGTTATCTGAAGTCATATGGGGAGCGCAAGTAACGCAAGCCACTAGTGAAATATATGCTTCGTTTTTTCACATACAAGCCAAATCAATGATGGTTACAGTGGATGGAACCACTTTAAAACCGTGAACTCCAACCTCTTTGATCAGATTCCGTTAACAGACAAAAGACGAACTTGGTTTGCTGATCAGGAATATGATCCCGGGACAATCCTTGTGCCTGGAACATGGGGACACTATAATAGGACACCAAAATACACCAGCTTAAAGTTTATTGCAGAACCTGGCCCTGGAGTTTTTATTGGAGACTATATCTATCTGAAAAATACAGAGTTTTATTTAACAAAAGCCGAAGCACTAGCCCGACAAAACAAAAATACAGAGGCTCAACAAGTGCTTTTTGACCTCAATACAATTCGTGACCCGGCTTATGTAAAATCTACTGCTACAGGGCAAGATTTAATTGATGAAATCTTGTTGTATAGACGTATTGAATTGTGGGGCGATGGGTTGGCGTCCTTTGATATGGCAAGAAATGGAATAGGATTAAACCGAAAAGATGGACGATTGAACCCTGTAATCCCCGGTGGAGACCTTGTTATTCCTCCCCTTGATGATAAATTAATTTATCCAATCCCAATCCGAGAAGTTGATGCTTCTAATTAAACCAGAGATAAACACAAAAAACCAGAACTCCATGGTTCTGGTTTTTTGATCTTACCCAAACGAATATTTGAATTCCTATAAACGATCTACCATAAAAAATAAAAAACCATCAAGTGGGGTGATTATCGACTAGTGTTTCCTATCCCATTGGTGGAAATAGACTCAAATTCTAGTATGGTTCAAAACCAAGGTTATCAGGATTTAGTTATGTTGGTTTTTTTCAAACACAATTGAACCCAAAAATCTCCTCATTATGAGGGCTTTGTTATCCCACGAAATTTAGGGGTGTTTCGTTCTTTACATCAAACGGATTGAGTGCATTAATCAACTGAAAGCTTTGATAATGGGAAAGATCAGTGGTCGCAATGGTGGCTGTTTGAATTTTTTTCTGGTCCAAGAGATAACTGCGCTGTACGCCTTCAAACAGCGGAATGGCAGGGGTAAGCCAGTTGCTTCCATCGAATAAAACAATGTTGGCATAGGAGGCATCGGTGAGTAGGCCATTTTTGGTCATCAAAACATCGTCACAATTCCCTCTTTGGGCAAAGGCTGCGTTAATGACCGATCGATCGGTCCATTTATGCGGATAAGTATACTGCCCTATTTCAATTAATTGAAGGGTTTTTATTTTTTTGGGGACATAGGGCAATACCTCAATAGCGTAATCGGTTGGTTGTACAACAACCGAAGTTTGAAGCGTCCTTTGTTGGGTGCTGCAGGAAGAAGGTCTTTTAATTGCCAAGGACAAGGACGTTGAAAGACGGCATGAAAGGTGCGCTCCAATCGATCTTGATGATAATCGAGTAGAAAAAACTGTCCATTTTCAGCTCTAATGGATTCAACCAGTGGGTACATAGATCTTATCTTTTAGTTCTTGGTATTCTTCTTCCAAGGTACTGTAGGCCGTAATGCCTCCCCCACTCCAATAGTAAAAATCGTTTTTGTCCTGCTCAATGTAACGTATGGCTACGGCCGAGTCTAGGTTTTCGCCATCGAAATAACCATATACCCCCGTGTAGTAACCTCGTTCACCTACTTCTACCGATTCGATAATCTCAATTGTTTTGGCCTTTGGTGCTCCCGAAATGGAACCCGCGGGTAATAAATCCCAAATGAGATTTCCCACGTTTTGTTGCCAATGCAATGGTAAACGCCCCTCTATTTCTGAACTCACCTGCAGCAATGCTTTCTCACGGTGGCGAATGCGGTCTACATACCGAAACTTATTGACCTTAACCTCGCGTGCGTACTGAGAAAGATCATTGCGGATCAAATCGACAATGGTACTGTGTTCCCATAGTTCTTTAGGGTTTCCCAAGAGGGTTTCTTGCATTTGGATGACGCGCATCAATGGTTCCTTTCATGGGATAAGAAAACAACTGTCCCTTTTTGATCTTGATAAAACACTCTGGGGAATAGCTCAAGAGTTGGTCTTTTACCCATAGCCGATAGGGGGCTTTCGCCCTGTGAAAAATATTTTCTAAACTAGTATCGAGTATTATTTTAGAGGGAAACGTTAAGTTCAGCAAATAACTATCGCCTTTGTTAAGATGCTGCTGAACTTTTTCAAAGGCTGTCTTGTAGCGTTCAAAATCGATGGGATGAATGATTACCTCGGTCGTGGAATCCACTGGATGGGGTTGCGGATAATTTGTCGATCCATTCACGTCATACATTATGCCGCGGTCTAATGCTTCTTGTGGAGAAAAAGGATGGGCCTTTTCTTTTCAAAATCAACGAGAAAGAAAAAGGGTGCTTTCTTTAAACCGCAATGGTTTGCTTTATCAATAAACTTTGATGGATGCATCGTTTCTAGATCAATCATAGGGCAAAGATAAAGCAAGCACAGATTGTACCCTTGTAAAAGGGTGCATTATTCTCCTTTAATCCTCCCCTACCGCCCCGTTAATTTTGCTACTTTTGTTTTGTAATAATCAATCATGGAAAAACAAGAAGTGTATGGTGTACGCGCCATTATCGAATGCATAGAAGCGGAACAATCCATTGAAAAGGTGTGGCTGCTAAAAGGACAAAGTGGTACGCTTTTTAAACAGTTGGAGTACCTTCTTCGTGAAAACAATATTGCCCACAGCTACGTCCCCAAAGAACGTTTAGATCGGTTCAATGCTAAAAATCACCAGGGCGCCATAGCGGCCATTTCTCCGATAGCCTTTGTTGGTCTGGAAGAAATGATAGAGCGCGCGTTAGAAGCCACCAAAACACCCCTCTTCCTCTTGCTCGATCATATTACGGACACCAGAAATCTTGGTGCCATCATCCGTACAGCCTCCGCAACTGGGGTTCGGGGCATCATTTTGCCGCAAACGGGGAGTGCACGAATAACATCAGATACAATCAAAACTTCTGCCGGAGCCATCTTTTCGGTTCCCCTAGCCAAAGTAGATCACCTAAAAGACGCTGTTTTTCAACTTCAAGCAAACAACATTAAAACCCTTGGAATCACCGAAAAGACGGAGGATACCATCTATGCGAAAGGACTAAATGAACCCTTGGCCTTGGTGATGGGGTCAGAGGAAAAAGGAATTGCACGTGGTACCCTTGCCGTGCTAGATGAAACAGCCAAATTACCCATGCTTGGTGCAATCGAATCGCTCAACGTATCTGTCGCCTGTGGTACTGTGCTCTATGAGGTGATTCGTCAACGTAACTTCACCAAAGCGACAAAGAAGTAAGCAAACGCTAGATGGTGCAACTTATGCACAAATAAACATAAAGCATAAAAAAAGCCCTGCACAATGTGCAGGGCTTTTCATATATGAGATAGATTGGAATTAGTTTTGATCACTATAATTCGTGTTAAACAATAATTCATTTTGAGGAATCTCGTACGTTAATCTATTGTCGTTATGCTGAAAAGTTTCACCAACTTGTTCTAACCAGTTAGCTCCTCTTGTTCTAGATTGACGCTGACGTTTCATCAAGAAGTAAGATTTACCTTCTCCAAACAACTCCAAACGGGTTTGAATGGAAATCTCATCTTGAAGAGCTGTACCAGACAATGCATCTACATAAGAGCTGTCACCAACACGAAGATCCAATAGCGCTTTCAAGCTTGTTCTAGCATCAGCATCATTACCCAATTCAGCAGCCGCTTCAGCATGTAACAAATACATTTCAGCAACGCGCATGTAGTGAGAATCAGAATCAACGTTCAACTGTGGACCAGAGAAACCTCTAAAACCACCTTCTTGTGCACCTTTGTAGTAGAATTTACCCACTGGGATTAAATAACTACCACCATATTGAGGATAGAACGGAAATTGGTTTCTACGGATATCATCAGCCGCCATTTCGTTGTATAAACTAACGTCAATCGCTTTTCTGTTTCCTACAGCCGCATATGCATAGCTATAATAATCCATGTGACCCCACCATGTTCCTAAAGAATACAATTCGTTCGAAGAAGTAATGTCAATCCCCCACATAATACCTGGGTGACTATCTACATCATTAAATCCTCCTACATTGTCTCCTTCGCCCATTACAGCAACTTCGTTTGCTGTCATAATTGGGTATCTTCCAGAAGTAACAACCAATTCCGCATATCTTTCTGTTTCAGGCCAGTTGTTCATTGAACCATAGGTGTAGGCCAATAAACCACGAACAATGTCTTGGTTGAATTCGATCTTAGCCGTACGACTAAAGTCAGCTAATAATGTTTCCGCCTCCAAAAGGTCAGCAAGAATTCGATCGTAAACCTGTTGTACCGTACTTTTTGGTTGTTCTGGTTGGTCTGCACTGGTATAAATTGGCAATACAGCCTTACTCAATTGAGAGATGTCGTCTACAAATAAATGCAACAAGTTATAGTAAGCATAGCCACGTGCAGCTTTTGCTTGTCCCATGGTGTGTCTAGCTACATCGGTATCTAAAGTAGCATCATCACCACCAAGCCCGTCGATTACCAAGTTAGACAAGTTCACAACACGGTAAAGATAGCGCCATGGCACATAGTTGTAATTGTCTTTTGGGTCTACTGTTGCAGTAAGTTCAGAAATTCGAACCATACGAGAATAACTTTTTCCGGTATGTGCCATGTCTCCTGAGAGCATATCAGTAAAGATATCTTGGGTTTTGATCCCAAAATCTTCTTGTCCACCAACTCCACCACTACCAATGCGGTAAAATTGCTCGTAAATACCAAGTAACGTACCTTCGGCAGCACCTGGGTTAACAGCTACAGCTTCTGAAACTTGCTCTTGTGAGAGCTCAGAAGTTGGAAAAGTCTCTAGGAAATCTTTCTCACAAGAAAGCACCGAAATAGCGACTGCAGCAAATGCTAAATTTTTAAATAATTTCATAGTTATTATAAGTTTAAGTTGATACCAAAGATCAAAGTTGATAATGGATTGTATCTGTATACACTAGATCCTCCAGTGACAGATGTAGATGGATTGAACCCTTTTCTTTCTGAGAAGAAGAATAAGTTATCTCCAGAGATAAACATATCTAGTTTGTCGATTCCTACAGCTGAAGTAATTGCTTCTGGGAAACTATAGCCAAGACGTACGTTGTTTAAACCAAAGTAATCTGCCTTAGTTAAGAAACGAGTTGAAGTAGAATTTTGCTGAATTTGTAAACGTGCATCTTGTCTTGGAATGTTTGATGTATCACCAGGAGATTTCCAACGATTTCTAATGTCTACGTGGAAGTTGTTTGTTCCTGCGTAATCATTGTCCATCAAACCAGCATAGGCTGAATCATAAGTCATACCTCCAATAGAGTAGTTGAACAATGCTGACAAAGAGAAGTTTTTGTACGTTGTGTTCAAACGAATCGATCCTCTTACGTCAGGGATAATGGTTTCGTTGATGAATTTATCTGTTGCTTCAGAATATACTTCCGTAACATCTTGAAGGATCGTCGCATCGGGGTTATCGTTTTGGTACTGCGTTAATGAGCGAATGATTTCATCACCATCGCTGTATTCACCGTTGCCATCGAGATCATCGAAGTTACGTTCCCATTGAGCGGCTCCAGTATCGGCATTTACGCCTACATATACTGGAATATACCAGTCATATAAAGAGCGGCCTACGGTACGCGCATAGTTTCCATCTATATCGAGTTTTTGCTGTTCACCCGTTGAAGGGTCAATTGGCATTGCTGTCAACTCGTTTGTAAAGCTTTCTCCGTTTAGGCCAATGCTCAATGAAAAGTCATTGTTTTGGATAACGTCAAAATTCAAATCGAATTCAACACCACTATTTACTAACTCACCGTCATTAACTTGTAACAAAGCGTATCCTACAGAAGGACCAACACGTCGGTCAAAGAACATGTCTGTCGTAGTTTTCTTATATACATCAAGTGATCCAGAAATAAATCCTGCTAATTCAAAATCAAATCCTCCATTGAGTTGGTTCGAAACCTCCCATGTGAGGTCTTTATTTCCTTTTGTTGTAAATGCCAATGAGATATTGTCATTAAGGTTGTTGATTGAGTAGATGTTATATCCAGGGTAAAGACCTACACCACCAGAGTTACCAATGATACCGTAACTTGCTCTAAGCTTTAAGTTATCTACAAAATCAACTGAGCTCATAAAGCTTTCTCTTGAAAGGTTCCATGCAGCACCAACAGAGTAAAAGTTACCCCATGGGTCATTAACAAAACGTGAAGATGCGTCGCGAGTAAACGTAGCTTGAAGGAAGTATTTGTCAAAAGCTTCAACAGCAACATTAGCGATATAACTTTCAGTAGTTTCTTCATCAGAATAACCAGAACTTGGCTGGTTGATTACTGCGTTGTCAATTTCAACACCACCTGGCATAACCAATTTTGAACTTTCTGCCATCAAGTAGTTGTAGTCATAGCGCGAAGCTACGTGGGCCAAGAAGGCAGAGAAATCGTAGTTATCGATCTGCTTTTTGTAGCGCAGATTGGTACGAATGTTATAGTTTTTCGTCTCAGCACGTGAACGAACAATGTTACCACCATTCCCTTTAGCAGGGCTATAAAATGGTTCATCTTGATCAATACCATCATTCATGAAGTACTGATAAGAAAAGTTGTTCTCTAGTGTTAAGCCTTCCATAAGCGTAATACGCGTATCGTTGTTGAAGTTAACAGAATTGTTTTTACTTCTACTTATATTGATTTGTGCATCAGCAACACCGTTGGTAGCAAAACCAAATCCACGACCTGCTTCAAGACCATAGTCAAATAAGTATCCCCCATAGATTGGGTCATCAATTTTTTCTCCAGCCGCATTTCTAATGTATAGCGGATAGATGGAAGGAAGGTTATCGATCCACCAAAATTGACTTGAAGAAGAAGATCCAGTTCCGTTGTTGTTACTTTCACTCTGAGAGTAAGCCAACGTAGTGTTTACGCTAATGTATTCTTTGAATTTGTGCGTTGTTGCTAATCTAGCATTTAAACGTTTGTAGTCTGTGTTAGAAGCATATCCAATATCATCTACAAAACCTACAGCAGTATATACAGACGATGTATCGCTTCTATCAGAGAAAGTTAAATTCACTTCATTACGCATAGAGTTTTGGAAAGCAAAGTCTTCCCATACTTCAGGATCATAACGACGAGATACCCCTGACCGAACTTGAGCAGTAGCAGGATCAATCAAAGCAGAAACGTCTTGGTTTCCATCTGCAGTAGTTCCCGTGTTCCACATATTGTAGTTTGCTGGAATATCCGATACATCAGCGTTCCCATTAAATTCAAATAGGTTTGCATTTGCGTAAGCAATGGCTGCTGTTTGGTCACCACTGTTTTCTAACAAACCTCTTTGATAAATACCTTCCCAAGTAATTCCAATGAATTCTTCTGGGGATTTGATGGTTTCGTAGCGAGGAATACCTTGGTAGTTTGTACCTGTGGTAACTTCAATGGCTAATTTATTCCCTACATCACGACCTCTTTTCGTTGTAATAACAATTACTCCATTTGCACCACGTGCACCATAAAGCGCAGTTGCAGAAGCATCCTTTAAAACAGTAACCGATTTAATGTCGTTAGGGTTGATATCGTTTAAACTTCCACCAAAAGGTGCGTCGTCTACAATATATAAGGGGTTTCTACTTCCGTTTACAGAACCAAATCCACGAATACGAATCGTTGAAGAAGATCCAGGCTGACCAGAAGTGTTAAAAACCGCTACTCCCGCAGCTTCCCCGGCGAGTGCCTGAGAAACGTTGGTAAATGATTTCTTGGCTATATCCTCTCCTTTAACAACCTTTGCCGAACCAGCAAAGGATTGGTTAGAGATTTCACCGAAACCTGTAACAATTACCTCATCGAGCTCATTGCCCATGGCTAACTGTACATCCAAAACCGATTGGGTACCAATCAAGATTTGTTGTGGCTCATACCCAATAAAGCTGAAGACCAAAGTAGCCCCTTCTGCAACATCAATAGAATAATTTCCATCAAAATCAGAAGAAACACCATTACTAGTTCCTAGCTCAAATACGGTTGCACCAGGAAGGGGCAATCCGTCTGGGTCAGTCACAACACCGGTGACTGTGTTTTGAGCAATAGCAAACTGTAAGGACAGTATGCTAAAAGCAAATAATTTAAAAATACTTTTCATAAAAAATTTTATATAGTGATTGAAAAAAAACAAATATAACTTTTTTATGAATTCATTAACATTTATTTACTATAAATATTAAATTAATATTAAATTTTTTCGTGGAAAAAAGATAAAATAGCCATTAACGGTGTTGCTTTGGAGGAAACTTGATTACTTTGCACTAATGTAGAAACACCATATAAAGTCAACCCTAACAGATCATTGCAATGACTCCACTTGCAGAACGAATGCGCCCTAAAAGCTTGACCGAATACGTCGGTCAAAACCATCTGATTGGGGTAAATGGAGCGCTTTCTCAAATGATTGAGCGTGGAAACATTCCTTCTCTCCTTTTTTGGGGACCACCTGGGACAGGAAAAACAACGCTTGCAACCCTTATTGCCAAAGCGCATGAGCGACCGTTTTATAGCCTATCTGCCATTCATTCTGGAGTGAAAGAGGTGCGGGAGGTGATTGAACGTGCCAAACAGTCTGGGGGGCTGTTCACTAAAAAGGGACCTTTGCTATTCATCGATGAAATTCACCGATTCAGTAAATCACAACAAGATTCGTTGCTTGGGGCTGTAGAAAAAGGGTATGTTACCCTAATTGGTGCGACCACAGAAAATCCAAGCTTTGAAGTGATCAATGCACTTTTGTCTCGCTGTCAGACCTTTACACTTAAACACCTAGAAATAAATGATTTAAGAAGTTTATTGAATCGTGCGATTACATCAGATATTGAACTAAAAAAATACGACATTCACCTAAAAGAAGACGACGCTTTGCTGAATCTCTCAGGAGGAGATGCGCGTAAACTACTCTCCCTGCTAGAAATGGTAGTTCTTTCATCGAGCGCGAAAAAATTATCCTCACCAATGAACTGGTGCTTAATCAAGCCCAAACAACCACGGTACTTTTTGATAAAAACGGAGACCTGCACTACGATATCGCCTCTGCGTTGATTAAATCGATTCGTGGGAGTGATCCCAATGCTGCTGTCTATTGGTTAGCCCGTTTGATTGAAGGAGGGGAAGATGTGAAGTTTATTGCACGAAGGCTATTGATTTCTGCCTCAGAAGATATTGGAAATGCTAACCCGAATGCACTTCTCCTAGCCAATACTGCTTTTCAAGCAGTTCAAGCCATTGGGTACCCAGAAGCACGCATCATTTTAAGTCAATGTGCTACTTATTTGGCAACCAGCCCAAAAAGTAATGCCGCTTATTTGGCCATCGACAAAAGCATTCAAACAGTAAAAGAAACTGGAAATCTTCCTGTTCCACTTCATTTACGCAATGCTCCCACCCAACTGATGAAAACCTTGAACTATGGAGAAGGGTACAAATACCCTCATGATTATCCCAATAATTTTGTAGCACAAAACTATTTACCCGAACAAATAGAAAATACTCGTTTTTACGAACCAGGAGGAAATCCAAAAGAAAATCAAATTCGACACTGGCTTAAAGAGCATTGGAAAGAGAAGTATGGTTATTAAATTTTTTTCCAGAAAAAAGGGGTAAATAAAATCAGCACAGTAAAAAGTTCTAACCTACCCAACAACATCAAGAAAGAAGCCCACCACTTGCCCCCCATGGACATTTCGTGAAACGAAAACGAAGGGCCAAAATCTCCTAGTGCTGGACCAACATTCCCTAAACTAGATGCAGCTACCCCTATTGAGGTGATAAAATCTAGTCCTAAAAATGAAAAAACCAATGCACCAATGATGAAGAATATCATGTAAAGGATAAAAAATCCATAGATGGTATGTAACACATTTTCTTGTACAATACTTTTGTTGTAGCGAATGGGTAAAACTGCATTTGGGTGTAATGCCCGATTAAATTCCAATAAGCCACTTTTAATCATTAAATAATGACGGACTCCTTTTATACCCCCAGAAGTAGATCCTGCTGATCCTCCCATAAACATCAACCCAAAAAAAAGCAAGGTCAAAAATGGTGTCCAAGCGCTAAAATCAGCCGTAACAAAACCCGTTGTTGTTATAACAGCAATCACCTGAAATAAAGCATGACGAACAGAGCTCTCTATTCGCCCAAACACCTGTGGATGGTGAAAAGCACTTTCCAACATATCAACCTCGAGGATTAAGACCATTGACACTACAGTTGTACACAGCAAGATCATCCGACTGTAAAAACGGAATTCTTCGTCTCTAAATAACCGCTTTATTTGCCCTGTGATAGCGAAATAACTCAAAACAAAATTCACCCCTGCTAAAAACATAAATGCAAGAATGATGTATTGAATTATCGGTTGGTCGTTCCAAAAGGAAATACTGGCATTCTTAGTAGAAAACCCTCCTGTAGAAACAGAGCTCATCGAATGATAAATTGCATCAAAAAGACTCATCCCTGCTGCCCAAAGCATCAGGGTTTCTCCGATGGTGAATCCAACATAAATGAACCATAAACGCTTGGCTGTGTCCGTAATACGTGGATGCAATTTATCGGAGCTTGGACCAGGTGCCTCAGCAGTAAACAACTGCATACCGCCAATGCCCAACAAAGGGAGAATGGCAATGGCCAATACAATAATACCCATTCCTCCTATCCAGTGTGTGATACTTCGCCAAAATAAGACTCCTTTCGGGACAACTTCAATGTCAGCCAATACGGAAGACCCTGTTGTGGTGTATCCGGACATGGTTTCAAAAAAGCGCTAGACACATCGGTAAAAACATCTGTCAACAAGTAGGGCAACATGCCTGAAAAAGTCATCAATATCCAGCCAATAGTAACAACCAAATAACCTTCTCTTTTACTCAATTGTTTGGTATGATTTCGGGTAATTAGCATTAATATAATACCGACCATAAGTGTAAGTAAAGCAGCCAACGACAAGGCTACCGTAACACCGTCTTTTGTGAGAATACTCACTAGCGTAGCCAATAGCATAAACCCGCCATTGAAAAGGAGCAATACGCCCATTAAATAACAAATGATTTCACTGTTGAGTTTGTGCATCTTAAATAAATAAGCTTTCAACTTTATCTAGGGCACGAGGAAGACAACAGACCACCACACGGTCTCCTGCTTTAATTTGATATCCCCCCAGAGCTATGACGCCAACCCCTTCGTTAATCACACCGCCTATGGTGGCTGATCGAGGAAAATCAATGTCTCTGATTTTGATTCCGTTTACCTTGGATTCTGGTTTGACAATAAACTCTAAAATTTCAGCATTTAAGTTACTTAAGGTGGTTAAATCAACAACTTCCCCTCTTCGTATGTAACGAAATATAGTGTTTGCTGTTAGTAGTTTTTTATTGATAAGGGTGTAGATACCGATTGAATGGGATAACTGGAAGTAGTCCATGTTCTCTACTAAAGCAATGGTTTTTTTGACTTTCTTGGATTTAGCCATTAAACAAGACATAATATTGGTTTCTGAATTTTCTGTGACACAAATAAATGCATCCATAGCTTCTAAACCTTCTTCCTCCAAGAGTTCTACATTTCTTCCGTCACCATTGATTACCATTACATCCGTTAGCTGATCGGCCAATTCAAATGCTTTGTTCTTATTTTGTTCAACTAGAATTACATTGAATTTTTTCTCTGCGAGGGTTTTGGCCGTGCTGAAGCCAATTTTACCTCCACCTAAAATCATGACATTTTTAATCACCTCTTTGTTTCTTCCAGTAAGCTTGTAGAGTTCTTCAACCCCTTCTTTGAGCGTAATAAAATAAACCAAATCGTTTGCCTCAAATTGAGTATCCCCTCGGGGAATAATGGTGTACTGGGTTCCCTTTCGCTGAAGTGCAATGGGCATAAAGTGAATGTCTGGAAAAATCTGAGCAGCTTCTTTTACTGTTTTTCCAACAAATGGAACAGATTCTTCAAGGGTTGTACCCAAAAGGGTTAAGGCCCCATCCTCAAATTCATAACTATCACTAAAGGCAGACTGATCGAGCAATTGCTGAATTTCGATAGAAGCTAATTCTTCTGGAGAAATTAACTCATCTACGCCTAATTTTTCAAAACTGACTTCCTCGTCATGATTAATGAATTCCGAACTAGAAATGCGTGCAATGGTTTTCTTACAGCCCATTTGCTTGGCAAGGGCACAAATTGTAATGTTTGTTGTCTCTCGTTCGGTTACGGCGATAAAAAGATCCGACGAATCAATTTTAGCTTCTATCATTACCGTTAGCGAGGTAGCATCTCCTTTTATTGCCTTTATGTCTAAATGATTATCCGCATAATTTAAACGTTCTTTGTGCGTATCAATTAACGTGATGTCTTGTGATTCAAAAGATAGTAATTTGGCTAGATGAAAGCCTACCTCCCCTGCTCCGGCGATAATTATTTTCATTGGCTTGTGTTCGAAAGCTTGAACAAATATAGTAAAGTTTCTACCGAAACTCCCGAACAGATCTACCATAAATTATGGGAAACAAAGTATCTTTGTGCCTATGAAAAAGACGGTTACTCCCTACAAAGACGCTTCTGGTAGTAAAAAGCAACAGGTTACTCAAATGTTCGACGACATCTCTAATCAATACGATGTATTGAATCGTGTTATCTCATTAGGAATTGATCAAAGTTGGCGAAGAAAGGTGGTGAAAATTGCCGCAAAACAATCGCCAAATCGAATTTTGGATATTGCTACAGGGACCGGAGACTTGGCCATTGCGCTTAAAAAAACGCAAGCGAGTGAAATTATTGGACTCGATATTTCACCGGGTATGTTGGCCGTGGGTAAAGACAAAGTTAAAGCTCTTAACCTCGACAAAACCATTGCCATGGTACTTGGGGATAGCGAAAAACTAAGCTATGAAGACAATTATTTTGATGTTGTTACCGTAGCTTTTGGCGTACGTAATTTTGAAAACTTAGAAAAGGGATTAAGCGAGCTTTACCGTGTGCTGCGCCCACAGGGGCAATTAATTGTCCTAGAAACCGCTGTTCCAACGAAATTTCCCTTCAAACAAGGGTATCATCTCTATAGTGGTTTCATCGTTCCCTTGGTTGGACGCATCTTTAGTCGTGATCGACGTGCCTACCAATATTTAACGGATTCTGCTGCCGTATTCCCGTATGGCGAGAACTTCAACAATATTTTGCGAAAAATTGGGTTTATAGAGGTGAAGGACAACCCACAAACCTTAGGGGTTGCCTCAATTTACTGTGCAACTAAGCCCTAAAAAAACAACTCTTCTTTGTTTTTCACTATTCCTTTTCGGAATACAACTACCCTATGCACAATATTATAAGGTGAGTGAAAGAATAAAGCACCTGCAAAATTTTGACAAAAAAATACTTCATTACGGGTATTTCTTTGGCTTCAATAATTTTGGTTTTGACATAAGATACGCTGAAAACTACAGTGCACCTCGCGCACGCTATTTCCCGCAAAACAAGAGAGGTTTGGGGTTACCCGATATTGAATTGGTTAAAAATACTGGGTTCAACGTAGGATTAGTGGGAGACCTTCGCTTGGGAAATTATTTCAATCTGCGTCTTGAACCCGGTTTGTACTATACCCAACGCGATCTAATCTACCCCAATGAAACGCCTGGCTTAACCTCAGAGAACGATTTTATCCGAGAGGTAAAGTCGACCTATATCCATATTCCGCTGCTTATTAAGTTCTCTGCAGAACGGATAAACAATTGGAAACCTTATTTGGTCGGTGGTGTCTCTACCTCTTTCAACCTATCAAGCAATAGTAAAAACAATGACGATAATTTCAACAATATATTTCGCATGGAAAGCCAAAGTTTTAATTATGAAGTTGGCTTTGGGATTGATTTTTACTTGGTCTACTTTAAATTCTCTCCTTCTATTCGAGGAATTTTTTCTATTCAGAACGAATTAATTTATGACAACCCCTCCAACGGTCCAAGCCCTTGGACATCGAACATCACGAGCTTATTAAGTCAGGGAATCGTGCTTAATCTTACCTTTGAGTAGCTATTGGCAAAATTCGCCTAGAGTGATTGCTCCAGCGATGGCCACGTTGAGGCTTTCTGGGCCAGAATTTATTTTTCGAGGAATGGTTATTTTATGACTTACCAAAGATGCAACGGAGGAAGAAATTCCGTGAGACTCACTTCCCAGCACCAGTAATGCATTTTCAGGAAAAGGGGTTTTGTAAATAGAATCACCCGACAAAAAAGTGCCATAAACAGGTAAATCGCTTTGGTTGATGTAATCAATCAAATCGATGTAATGACAGTGCACTCTTGCCAAAGATCCCATTGTTGCTTGCACTACTTTAGGATTGTACAAATCAACCGTTTTTTCTGAACAAAGTATATGTTCAATGCCAAACCAATCGCACAAACGAATAATTGTTCCTAGATTTCCAGGATCTGCAATGCCATCTAAAACAAGAATCCTTCCATTAATCGGTGGATTTTGTGGCAATGAAATAGGAAAAAGTCCTAAAACAGGAGAGGCATTTTTCAATAAACTCATGCGTTCCATCTCTTTTTGTGAAACTTTAATTGCATCAGGAAATCAACCAAATCTGTGGCATAAATTGCCTGAGGACGTAGTCCGGCTTCCACAAGTGCTTCTACTGTCTTCGCCCCCTCAGCAACAAGTTGATTTAGTTGTTTGCGGTTTTTCTTTAACCTTAGAGAACTGATTGACTTAAGCTCCTTTTTCGTAATCATAAATGATGTATTTTTGCCCAAAGCATTACTCCCTTGAATTTGGCATACACAAAAATAGCGATTCTTCTTTTGATTTGCATCATCATGCAAGGGTGTAGCAGCATACAAAAATTACCTGATAACAAACGACTCATCATCAAACAAACCATAGCGAAGAACGGAGAAAAAATGTCTAAGGACCCCGTTAATCTTCTCTCGCTAACACCCGTAAATAAAAAGGTATTGGGCATTCCTTTCCGGCTACACCTCTACAACCTAAGCCAAGAAAACCCCGGAGAAACCTTTGATCAATGGTTAAATAAAAAACCTTCTCGAGAGGAAAACCTTTCCAACTGGCTCTCCAAGAAACAAGTCAATCAAATCCGAAATTACAAGCTTGTCTTTAATTATTGGTTGCGTAAAAACGGAGACGCACCTTCCATTATTAATACCACTAAAATTGACTTAACCAACGCTCGTTTTATACAGTATTACAACAATCTTGGCTATTTTAATGCTCGCTCAACTGCTAAAATTGACACCATAGGACTTAAAAAAGCCGGTATACATTACACCATTGAGACAGGGCCTGTATATACTTTAGACGCAATTACTCATGTAGCAGGCTCAAAAGATATTGACTCGCTTTACCGGACAAATCTTAAAAACAGTTTTCTAAAACAAGGGGAGGCTTTTGAAGTCGAACAATTTGATGCAGAACGAAATCGATTGGTCGAAATTTTTAGAAACAACGGAATTTACAATTTTCAACAAAGATCAATTCGATTCAAAGCATTCAAAGATAGTTTAGGAATTGACACCAAGATACCGGTCACCGTAGAAATAAAAAATGCTCAAAAGAGAATCCAAGACACCCTTAAAGAAATACCCTATCGTATCCAAAAAATTAATGCCATTTCTGTGTATGTTGAAAATCCTGAGCAATCTGTGTCTGTTTATACCGACTCGATTCAAGCAGGAAATACCAAAATATTTTCGGTTGGAAAACTAAAATACAACCCTAGAGTATTGACAGACGGAATTAAACTACGCCAAAAAAGTCCTTACAGTTACAAGGACAGAACAGCCACTTATCGCTATTTTAATGAACTACAAAATTTCAAATACCCATCCATTGTCTACACACCCGTTAAGCAAGATTCGACCTTACTCAATGCTGCCATTTTCCTAAGCCCTAAGGAACGTTTCTCCGTGGGAACAGATTTCGATGTATCGCACTCCAATATTCAAGATGTAGGGATATCGCTTGGAACTTCTTTGATCAGTAGAAATATTTTTAGAGGAGGTGAAATTTTAGACATTGGAATCAAAGGGACCATTGGAGCGTCGCGTGATGTAGCCGAAGAGAAAAACAGTTTCTTCAACCTGTTTGAGGTTGGTGGAAACATCCGATTAAGGGTTCCGCGTGTGCTTGCTCCTACATGGTTTGAAAACCTGTTTTTTACCAACAAGGAGGTAAAAACATCGATAACATTTGGTGCTTCTCTACAAGAAAATATTGGTTTGGACCGACAGAGTTTTACCGGGAATTTTGAATACAATTGGCGATCTTCCTCAAACCATTCATTTAATTTTAAACTAGCGGATATTGAGTTTGTTGAAAACAAGGCGATTGAAAACTACTTTAATGTTTACCGCAACTCATATGACCGTCTAAATGCAATTGCGATAAGAACGCCCAATAATTCAGCTTACTTGGATGAAAATGGAAATCTTGAAATTCCTCTTAAAGCTGACGCATTCATTCAAGATGTAATCAATCAAGAAACCGCTATCCTCAAAACAGACGAAAATTACACCCGAGTCTCCAATATAAATGAACGTAAAAGTCGTTTAACCGCCAATAACTTTATTGTAGGCTCTTCCCTCACGTTTTTAAAAAACAACCAGGAAAGTATTGTTGATGAAGATTTTTCCCAACTACGCGTAAAAATTGAAGTAGTTGGAAACCTGCTCAATGCTATTTTGAAATTAAGTGATGCAGAAGTTGACCAATATGGGAAGCGTGTTATTTTCAACCTTGCTCCCTCCCAATATTTAAAATCCGAAATCAATTACATCAAACATTGGCAAGTAGGACGCGAGCGTATTTTTGCCTTTCGTGGATTTACAGGAGTCGCTTTGCCCTATGGAAATTCGAATAGCATCCCTTTTACCCGTTCTTATTACGCAGGTGGGTCCAACGACAACAGAGCGTGGCAGGCCTACAAGCTCGGCCCGGGATCAAGTAGTGGTATTAATGAATTTAATGAAGCAAACTTTAAACTTGCGCTAAATCTCGAATACCGATACCCCATTATTGGTGCATTTAAAGGTGCTTTTTTTATCGACGCTGGAAACATTTGGAACATCAACAATAATGTTGCAGATATCGAACAAGCACTAAATTCTTATCGCGATCTTAATCAACTCGCCATTGGGACTGGATTTGGCCTGCGTTACGATTTCGATTATTTCGTTTTCCGGCTAGATACGGCTTTCAAAACATACGACCCTTCTCTCCCCAGGGAAGAACGCTGGGGGTCTCAGGTTGCCCTAAAAAAAGCTGTCTTTAATGTAGGAATTAACTACCCTTTTTAGTGTTTTTTCTTACTTTTGCGTCAACAAAATCAAAATCATGAATGTATCATTCCCAAAGGGTGTTGCCACCGGTCGCCAAGTACAAGAAATTTTTCAATTCGCTAAAGCAAAACAATTTGCTTTACCTGCAGTAAACGTTATTGGAAACAATACTGTTAATACTGTTTTAGAAACTGCAGCAGAACTCAATAGCCCAGTCATCATTCAATTTTCGAATGGTGGAGCTCAATTTAATGCCGGTAAAGGGCTAAGTAATGAAAACCAACAGGCCGCTATCGCAGGAGCTGTTGCGGGTGCAAAACACATCCACGAATTGGCTGAGCTTTACGGTGCAACAGTTATTTTAAATACCGACCATTGTGCCAAAAATCTACTCCCATGGATTGATGGTTTACTCGATGCTGGTGAAAAGTTCTTCAAAGAAACCGGAAAACCCCTATATAGTTCTCACATGATTGACTTATCGGAGGAGCCTATCGAAGAAAATATTGCACTTTGCAAAGAGTATCTAACCCGAATGGCCAAAATGGAAATGACCCTGAAATCGAACTAGGGATTACTGGTGGTGAAGAAGATGGAGTGGACAACAGCGATGTAGATGTATCCAAACTATATACCCAACCAGAAGAAGTGGCTTACGCTTATGAAGAATTAATGAAAGTCAGCGATCAATTCACTGTTGCTGCTGCCTTCGGAAATGTTCATGGTGTTTACAAACCAGGGAATGTAAAGCTTACGCCAAAAATTCTTAAAAATTCGCAAACGTTTATTTCAGAAAAATACAATGTTCCTGCAAATACCGTTGACTTTGTTTTTCATGGTGGTTCTGGCTCAACAGTTGAAGAAATTCGCGAAGCCATAGGGTATGGAGTAATCAAAATGAACATTGATACCGATCTTCAATTTGCCTTCACTGAAGGAATTCGCGACTATATGGTTGACAAAATTGACTTCTTAAAAACACAAATTGGAAACCCCGAAGCTGCTGACCAACCCAACAAAAAACACTACGACCCACGTAAATGGTTACGCATGGGAGAGCAGACGTTTAAACAAAGATTGAAAAAAGCGTTTGAAGATTTAAACAATATAAATACCTTAGCCTAAACAGATCGTAATAGTATGAGTTGGTTTAAACGAAGTGAAAAGGGAATTCAAACCCGAACAGAAGAAAAGAAAGATATTCCAAAAGGGCTTTGGTATAAAACACCAACTGGAAAGATTATAGAGACACAAGAGTTGGCTGATAACTTCTATGTCAGTCCAGAAGATGAGTACCATGTTCGCATCGGGAGTAAAGAATATTTTGACATTATTTTCGATTACAATCATTTCAAAGAACTCAACAGCAATGTTGCATCTAAGGATTTTTTAAAGTTTACCGACTCCAAAAAATATAGTGATCGTTTAAAAGAAGTGACCAAAAAACTGGACTCAAAGACGCTGTTCGAACAGCCGTTGGGAAATCAAAGGAAAAGAGATTGTCGTTGCCTGTATGGACTTTGGCTTTATTGGCGGTTCTATGGGGTCTGTTGTTGGTGAAAAAATTGCACGATCCATTGATTATGCCATCGACAATAACCTTCCCATTGTCATCATATCAAAATCAGGAGGTGCTCGAATGATGGAAGGAGCTTTTTCATTAATGCAACTAGCTAAAACCAGTGCTAAATTGGCCAAGTTAGCAGAATCTAAACTTCCCTATATCTCCTGTGTACCGACCCAACAACCGGAGGAACCACTGCATCCTTCGCCATGCTAGGAGACATCAACATAGCTGAACCTGGGGCGCTTATTGCCTTTGCTGGTCCTCGTGTTGTCAAAGATACCACTGGAAAAGATTTACCTGAAGGATTCCAAACGAGTGAGTTTTTACTCGACAAAGGATTTTTAGACTTCATTACCCACCGTAAAAATCTGAAAGACAAGATCAATCTATATGTGGACTTGATTCTAAACCACCCTATAAGAAAATAAGGAATCATCTCTTTTCTTAAATAAATTGATGTATCTTTGCAAACGCTTAAAAGAGCAACTACATAAAAATCATTGAAATAATATTCGCATGTACTTAACTAAAGAAAAAAAAGAAGAAATTTTTGCTGAACACGGTTCTTCAAAAAACCAACACTGGCTCTGCCGAAGGACAAATTGCATTGTTCTCTCACCGCATTGACCACCTATCTGAGCACTTAAAAAGTAATCGTAAAGATTACAATACCGAGCGTTCATTGGTGAAATTGGTAGGAAAGCGCAGAAGCTTATTGGACTATTTAAAAGCCAAAGACATTTCACGTTACCGTGCCATTGTCGCTAAACTTGGTTTACGAAAATAAATTCCTTTTTATTTTATCGCATTATTGAAAAAAGCTGAATCAACGCTTTTCATTGGGACCTACAAACGCAACACAACAACAATTAGGTTTTAATTAAAATGAAAAAAATGATTCCAAAAGTTTTTAAAGAGGTTATTGACCTCGGCGATGGAAGAGAAATCTCTATTGAAACAGGTAAGCTTGCAAAGCAAGCGCATGGATCGGCCGTCGTACAAATGGGTAAAACCATGTTACTATGTACGGTCGTATCCAACTACAAACAATCAGACGTAGACTTTCTACCCCTAACGGTAGATTATCGCGAGAAATTTGCAGCAGCAGGACGCTACCCCGGCGGATTCTTCAAACGAGAAGCCCGACCAAGTGATGGTGAAGTATTGACCATGCGTTTGGTTGACCGTGTATTACGTCCATTATTCCCTAAAGATTATCACGCCGAAACACAAGTGATGATTCAGTTGATGTCGCATGACGAAGAAGTGATGCCTGATGCATTAGCTGGACTTGCTGCCTCTGCGGCCATACAACTTAGTGATTTTCCTTTTGAGTGCGCCATCTCAGAAGCGCGTGTTGCTCGAATCGATGGCGAATTTGTGATCAACCCAAGTCGCGCTCAACTAGCTGCTTCTGACATCGATATGATGGTTGGAGCTTCTGCTGATTCTGTAATGATGGTGGAAGGAGAAATGGATGAAATTTCCGAAGAAGAGATGGCTGATGCTATCAAATTTGCACATGAAGCCATTAAAGTACAAATCGATGCACAATTACGCTTGGCTGAAGCTTTCGGAAAAAAGAAGTACGTGAGTATGAAACAGCCGAAGGCAACGAAGAACTTGAAAAACGCATTTATGACATGGCCTATGATAAGTGCTATGCCATTGCCAAAAAGGGAACTTCAAAAGCAGAACGTGGTTTGGCCTTTGCTGAGGTAAAAGAAGAAGTAAAAGCTTCTTTCACAGAAGAAGAGATGGAAGAATTTGGCCATCTGGTAAGTGATTATTACAGAAAAGCGGAAAAAAAGAAGCTGTTCGTGAATTGACCCTAGCTGAGGGGGTTCGCTTAGATGGACGTAAAACAGATGAAATCCGACCAATATGGTGTGAAGTTGACTATCTTCCTTCTACCCATGGCTCATCCATTTTCAGCCGCGGTGAAACACAAGCTTTAGCCACTGTTACGCTGGGTACTTCACGCGATTCAAACATTATTGATATGCCTTCTTACGAAGGTGAAGAAAGTTTTTACTTACACTATAACTTCCCTCCTTTTTGTACTGGAGAAGCACGCCCGTTGAGAGGAACTTCTCGTCGTGAGGTTGGACATGGTAATCTTGCCCAGCGTGGACTGAAGGGTATGATACCTGCTGATAACCCCTACACTGTTAGAGTGGTGTCTGAAGTCTTAGAATCTAATGGATCCTCTTCTATGGCAACCGTTTGTGCGGGAACCATGGCCTTAATGGATGCAGGGGTGCAAATTAAGCGACCTGTTTCTGGAATTGCCATGGGACTTATTTCTGATGGAAGCCGCTATGCAGTATTGTCTGACATCCTAGGAGACGAAGATCACTTAGGAGATATGGACTTTAAAGTAACTGGAACAGCTGATGGAATTACTGCTTGTCAAATGGATATCAAGATCAAAGGCTTGTCCTATGAAATACTTGTTAATGCTCTACAACAAGCACGTGCAGGACGTTTACATATCCTCGACAAGATCACAGAGACGATCGCTGCACCCGCTGAAGATGTTAAGTCGCACGCACCAAAAATGATTACGCGTGTGATTGCGAATGAATTTATCGGCGCTTTGATTGGACCTGGTGGAAAAGTGATTCAAGAACTTCAAAAAGAAACAGGCTGTACTATCGTAATCAACGAAGACCCTGAGACAGAAGAAGGAATTGTTGAAATTTTAGGAACTTCACCAGAGGGAATCGCCATGGTCGAAGCAAAAATTGATTCAATCACATTTAAACCAGTCGTTGGAAATAGCTATGAGGTTAAGGTAATTAAAATGCTCGACTTTGGCGCAGTAGTTGAATATACTGATGCACCAGGAAACGAAGTCTTACTTCACGTAAGTGAACTCGCTTGGGAACGCACAGAAAACGTTTCTGACGTTGTTAATATGGGGGATGTTTTCCAAGTAAAATACTTTGGATTGGACGCCAGAACGCGTAAAGAAAAAGTTTCGAGAAAAGCGCTTTTAGAAAAACCTGAAGGCTACGTTGCTCGTCCACCTAGAGACAACAATCGAGGTAATGACAAGCGTAAAAACGACCGAAAACCAAGAAATAGAGACTAATCTCTCTTCTTTATTTGTCTATAGAAAGACCTCTCCTTAAAAAAGGAGAGGTTTTTTTTATTTTATGTAACATTTTTAAGTTTTCAACGTATAAGAGGGTACAATAAACCACTAGATGAGACAACTAAAAATTACCAAGCAGGTAACCAATAGAGAAACAGCTTCCCTCGATAAGTATTTACAAGAAATTGGAAAAGTAGACTTAATTACTGCCGAAGAAGAAGTAGAATTAGCACAACGCATCAAAGCAGGAGATCAAATTGCTTTAGAAAAATTAACCAAAGCTAATTTGCGTTTTGTGGTTTCTGTTGCAAAACAATATCAAAACCAAGGATTAACACTACCTGACCTAATCAATGAAGGTAATTTAGGCCTCATTAAAGCGGCAAAACGTTTTGATGAAACACGTGGGTTCAAATTCATATCTTATGCCGTTTGGTGGATTCGTCAGTCCATTTTGCAAGCTTTAGCCGAACAATCGCGCATTGTTCGTCTCCCACTTAACAAAATAGGTTCCATCAATAAAATTAACAAAACATACGCTTTTCTTGAGCAAGCGCATGAACGTGCTCCCTCAGCTTAAGAGATCGCAAAGGAACTCGACATGACGGTAAACGATGTGAAAGAGTCGCTAAAAAACTCAGGACGACACGTATCGATGGATGCGCCTTTGGTGGAAGGTGAAGACTCTAACCTCTACGATGTATTGAATAGTGGAGAATCACCTAATCCAGACCGTACGCTTTTACACGAATCGCTGAAGACAGAGATTGAACGTGCACTAGAAACGCTTACCCCCAGAGAGGCAGCCGTTGTTCGTCTCTACTTTGGGCTAGGAGATCAACATGCAATGACACTAGAAGAAATTGGAGAAACTTTTGACTTGACAAGAGAACGTGTTCGTCAAATTAAAGAAAAAGCCATTCGAAGATTAAAGCATACCTCACGTAGTAAAATATTAAAAACCTATTTGGGATAAACCATTAGCAACCCTCGGGTTGCTTTTTTTTTAAAAAATTATTATGAAACAACTTATCGCACCTTCTTTATTGGCCGCAGATTTTGGCAACCTACAACGCGATTGCGAAATGCTAAATAACAGCCAAGCAGATTGGTTTCACATTGATATTATGGATGGCCTTTTTGTTCCTAACATATCGTATGGAATGCCGGTGCTAAAAGCCATTAATGAGCACGCCAAGAAACCCCTTGACGTTCATCTAATGATCGTTGACCCAGATAGGTACATCGAGGAATTTGCCGCGCTAAATGCTTCGGTTTTAACTGTTCACTATGAAGCATGCGATCACTTGCATAGAAGTATACATAAAATAAAAGATTGTGGCATGAAAGCTGGAGTAGCCTTGAATCCACATACACCCATACATCTTTTATCAGATATTATTGAAGATGTTGACCTAGTTTGCCTAATGAGTGTTAATCCTGGTTTCGGCGGACAATCTTTTATTGAGAACACCTACAGTAAAGTGAAGGCTTTAAAAGAATTAATTTCATCAAAAGGAGCATCAACACTCATTGAAATCGATGGAGGTGTTACCGATCAAAATGCAAAAGCATTGATTGATGCTGGTGCGGATGTTTTGGTGGCTGGAAGCTTTGTTTTTAAAGCGGCGAATCCAACAAAAACGATTGCTGGTTTAAAATCTATTTAACACAAGGTTAAATCTTAATCATAAAAAAAAGGCTGAGCATAATGCTCAGCCTTTTTTTATGGCTAAAGTAGATTTACAATTTATTGCTTCTTGCTCTTAAATTCTACTCGTCTGCTTTTCGCACGACCCTCTTTCGTAGCGTTATCTCCAACGGGCATGTTCTCTCCAAAAGCTTCCACTTCTAGACGGGCTGCGTCAACACCTAGCTCAATCAAACGATCACGAACTGCATTAGCACGTTTACGCGATAGATTAAGGTTATATTCTTCACTACCCTCTTCAGAGGCAAAACCTTGGATAAGTACTATCCCTTCTGAATTTTCATCAAGTATTGCTTTAACAGAATCGAAAGCGCTTATTGCTTTAGCACCCATAATTTTGTAACTATCCGCGGCAAATAAGATATTCAAACCAGCATCATTCAAAGCCTCAATTACTTCTGTACTAACTTCTGGACAACCATTCGCACCTGTACCAGCTTCTTCTGGGCATTCATCATCTTTGTCTAAAACGCCGTCCTCGTCAGTGTCTGGCCATGGACAACCTTTGTTTTCTGCTTCGCCTGCTACTTCTGGACATTCGTCTTCTTGGTCAGCAACGCCATCTTCGTCTGCGTCTGGACAACCGTTTAAATCGGCCAAACCAGCCACTTCTGGACATGTATCATCTTTGTCCAATACACCATCTCCATCCGTGTCAGGACATCCTTTGTTTTCAGCTGGTCCAGCCTCTTCGGGACAATCATCTTCATTATCTGGAATACCGTCTTCATCTGTATCAGGACATCCTTCGAATTCTTTTAAACCAGGTACATCAGGACATTTGTCTTTTTTATCAGATACACCGTCGTTTTCGCTGTCTGCAGAACATAGACCAATAGAAATTCCTGCAGATGTTAGCAAGTAATTTACTTCTGGTCTATCCTGTGTTGAACGATAGCTTGTTTCAGCGAATATACTCCAACGGTCGCCTAGACGGATGTTTAGTCCTAAACTTCCGAAATATGTATTTGTAAGGCTTTTGGAGAAATCGTATTTCCCGCCTTCAACAGCATCGAAGGAACTAAATCCCCATCCAGCTTTCAGGTAAGGGCTTACGGCTCCATCGCGGTTAAAACCGTACTTTAATGCAGCGTCGATAGCAAAAAAGTCAACACTTCCCGAACCTTCATTTCGGTTAAGACTGTTTAGTGAAAACTGAGTACCTAGGGATAATCCACCACTAATGGCTCTAAAAACAGACAACGAAGGCACCCCAACATTACTAGCTGGAAAATCTCCTTTTGTGTAAGTTGCGTTGTCATTTAGTGGGTGTGCAAAGTCGTTCTGTAACGACAATACGTTAATACCTGCTGAAACCAACCAAGGGTTATTGGAGTTTTGCGCAATTACAAATGTTGTAGCAAACAACATAAATAGAACGCTTAGTGCTGTGTTTTTCATGTTAAAAATTGTTAAATTTTTGTTTTGTTAAAGTTTTTAGAAGACATAAATATATCTCTACCGATCATATCGAAGTGCAAATTTACAAAAAAAAATATTTATGCTTTTGAATTATAATAGAAAGAGATCATATCTCCCCTACTAAAGAGAAGATTTAATCCACATCTAGCGATTATATTTGTAATTTTGTGAGTAACTTTATATATATAGAAGATGAAAAGTGTTCAAGAACGTTCCAAAGTAGTTGCCCTTTCCTCCAAAGCGGCAAACAAGCTCGATTTTGCACTAGAGATTGAACAACTAAAAAAGGAAAAAAACGCCGTCATTCTTGCCCATTACTACCAAGAAGAAGAGATTCAGTCCATCGCAGATTACCTCGGTGACAGTCTTTATTTGGCCAAGCAGGCCGAGAAAGTAGATGCTGATATCATTGTTTTTGCAGGTGTTCACTTCATGGCAGAAACAGCAAAAATTGTTAACCCCACCAAAAAGTTCTTCTCCCTGACTTAAAAGCCGGTTGTTCACTAGCAGATTCTTGTCCACCCGCTGATTTTGCTGCTTTTAAAAGTCAACACCCTGAAGCTATTGTGGTAACCTACATCAATTGTTCTGCAGAAATAAAAGCATTAAGTGATATTGTTTGTACTTCGAGTAATGCTGTTGAGGTTATTAATAGCATCCCAAAAGAGCAAAAAATTATCTTTGCCCCAGACAAAAACCTAGGTCGCTACTTAATAAAGGAAACCAAACGAGATATGATTTTGTGGGATGGAGCCTGTATCGTCCACGAGGCTTTTTCCTTTGACAAAATTGTAGCGCTGGCAAAATCCTATCCACAAGCAAAATTCATTGCTCACCCAGAAAGTGAAAGTCAGGTATTAGACATTGCACACTACATTGGGAGTACTTCCGGCTTATTAAATTTTGTTCAAGAAGATCCTTGTGACACGTTTATCGTAGCTACGGAGGCGGGTATTTTACATGAAATGCAAAAAAAATGTCCTTCCAAACACTTTATTCCCGCACCAGTTGAAGATGATACTTGTGCTTGTAGTGAATGTGCATTTATGAAGTTAAATACCATGGAAAAACTCTACCTATGTTTAAAAAACGAAACCCCTGAAATTATTTTGAATGCGAACTTAATGGAGAAAGCACGTTTACCCATTGAACGCATGTTAGCCATTCGATAAATGCATACAGACGTACTTGTTATTGGCACTGGAATTTCTGGTCTCACCTATGCAATTAAATTAGCAGAGGAAGCGCCAGAAACAACGATCACACTAATTTGTAAAGACAAGTTAGAAGAGGGCAATACACGATATGCTCAAGGAGGTATTGCGGTTGTTTCAAACTTCAAGAAAGACACCTTTGAAAAGCATATTGAGGATACTTATGCAGCCGGAGATAAAACAGGAGACAGAAAAGTCATTGAGTTTGTTATAAAAGAAGGGAACGATCGTCTACAAGAATTAATCGAATGGGGGACTCAGTTTGATCGAAACAATAAAAAATCACTCGACCTCACCAAAGAAGGAGGGCACTCTGAAAAAAGAATCGTTCATTACAAGGATCATTCTGGTGCAGAGATTCAACGAGCGCTTATAGAAAAGGTAAAAGACTTTAAAAACATTCAATACTTTGAAAATCACATCTTAGTCGACCTAATCACTGACCACCATACTGGATCAAAAAACGATCGCTGCTACGGAGCATACATCATATCTACTGTTGACGAGGAAATCATAAAAATTACCGCAAAAATTACCGTACTTTCCACAGGAGGGGTTGGGCAAATCTATGCCTTTACCACTAATCCGTTTGGAGCAACTGGTGATGGACTTGGAGCGGCATATCGTGCAAAAGTAAAATTAGAAAACCTCCCTTTCATTCAATTTCATCCCACGGCCTTATTTCCCAAAGTAAATGGTGAAACGTTTTTAATTACCGAAGCATTACGTGGAGAAGGTGCCCTTTTAAAAAACTTATCTGGGGAACAGTTTATGGGAAATTACCACCCATTGAAAGAATTAGCCCCAAGGGATGTCGTAGCCCGGTCAATTGTTCGCGAAATGCTTTCTAGACAAGAGACAAATGTTTATTTGGATGCTACCGAAATGGACGAAAGGAATCTTCTAAATCATTTTCCCACCATAGTCGACAGCTGTCGATCCATCGGTATAGATCCGGTTACAAGTCCCATTCCGGTTGTACCAGCCGCGCATTATAGCTGTGGAGGAATTGCTGTTAATGAACACTCACAAACCACTCTTGACGGATTATATGCCATTGGAGAATGCAGTCATACAGGATTACATGGTGCAAACAGACTGGCTTCAAACTCACTCTTAGAATCCATTGTTTTTTCGCATCGTGCAGCACTTAAAAGCGTTGAGGAATTGAAAGAAATAAACCTTCCAGCTACTTTTTACACTTCAATCCCAGATTGGAAAGGACAACATTTTAGCAAAGATAATCAGCAAGAGATTACCCTAAAGCTTCGTGAAAAGCTTAAAACAATAATGAGTAACTATGTAGGGATTTTTAAAACGACTGAAGGGCTATTGACAGCACAAAATACCATCAATGAGCTTTACTTTGAGGTAGTCGATTTATACAACTCAAACAAATTGTCTCCGCAAATTTGTGAACTAAGAAATATGGTAAGTGTGGCTTACGTTTTGGTCAATCAATCTCTTGAAATAAAGAAAAACAAAGGAGTTTTTTATAACCACAACTATGGAAAAGAAGCGGTTTTATAATTATTTTTCGACACAAATAGACGCATTTATCGAGGCCGCGTTAAACGAAGATATAGGAGAAGCTGATCACACCAGTCTATCTTGTTTGGACAATACTAAACGAAGTGCAGCAAAACTAATTGTGAAAGAACGAGGAGTAATTGCCGGAGTTGAGCTAGCAAGAATAATCTTCAAAAAGGTAAATCCCACGATCAAATTCAATACATTAATTAACGATGGAGACTACGTAAATGTGGGGGATATCGTTTACACTGTTGAAGGCCCGCAATATGATCTCCTCACCACAGAACGCCTAGTATTGAATTGTATGCAACGCATGAGCGGCATTGCAACGTTGACAAAACGACTTTCGGAATCGATAAAACACACCAAATGTAGCCTGCTAGATACTCGAAAAACAACACCTAATTTTCGCTATCCTGAAAAATGGGCAGTCGCCATTGGTGGAGGTGAAAATCATCGATTTGGATTATTTGACATGTTAATGATCAAAGACAATCACATTGATTTTAATGGTTCGATAAGCGAAACACTCCGGAAAACACAAGCTTATTTAAAGGACCTCAATCGAGAACTCAAAACTATCGTTGAAGTTCGGAACCTAGCTGAAATAGAGGAATGCTTAACATTTCCTTGGATCCACCGATTGCTTTTAGACAATATGAATCCGGTTGAATTGAAAGCCGCGATTGAAAAAATTGGGGGTGTTTTTCCCACAGAAGCATCTGGTAATATTACGGAAGAAAACTTGGTCGCAGTGGCAGAAACAGGTGTTGATTACGCATCACTTGGTGCACTTACCCACTCTGCAAAAAACTTAGACCTAAGTCTAAAGTCAAAAGATTAGAGCTTGTTGGAAAAGCCAGTGAAGTCAAAATCGAACCACTCAAAAGTGGTGTTTTGATTGTTGCGAGAAATGGCAACCCGCATTCTAAATTTTTGCTGATTCTTTGCTAAATCTGCCAAAACAAGATCCTCCAATTCCATTCTAAACACATTGGGTCTGGCGTACATTGTTTTGAGGGTTTCGGTTGTTCCATCCGCCTTAAATACTTCAATGGTTATTGGGCAAACACTTAAACAACGTGGAAACTTAAAAAGGGATTGATCGGTTGAGGTAGATTCAAGGTAGGCGGAAATGATCTCATTCTTATTCTCTCCTTGCTTATTCAAGCTAAAATATAAGCTAATCCCCATATCAGTGGGGGGATTGGTAAAAGAATTACTCAGTACGTTGCTCGATAATTTACCAATGGTATAAAAAGGAATAACATTCTTTCCCGAGGGAAGTTCTTTCATATCATAGATAAATCCATTTTTCTGATATACGCCTTCGGCTAACTTTTTCGAATTTGACTTTGCACTATCGCCTGCGCAAGAGGTCAAAAACAATACAATCGATAGAGTTAGAGGGGAAAATAATTTTTTCATCAAATAAAAGTTTATAATCCAAAAATACAATAACTCTCTCAAAACAAAAAGAATTGAATTAAGTTCGTCTAAGTAAAAACGTCGCTTTAACGGATCCGAGCTGCTACTATCATTTTCCCACACTTGGGAAAAGCGCATTTAACGCCATTTTCATTTCGCGCAACAAAGCAAATAAATTGGTGTCCTCAGAAGTCATCTGGATGTTATTTTTCGCCATTAATTCTTTGACTCCTGGTTGAAGTAGCGCAAAATCAATGAGCATATTACGCTGTAAGTTAGCGAACCAAGTTTGGGTTTGGTGTTGGCGCTGTAATTCAAATTGTTGGGAAGTTTTTAACTGTTCCAGGTAGGCTTGTATGCTATTCCAAATAGTACTGATTCCTTTTTTCTCTGTCGATGAGCAGGTATATACTTTAGTTGACCACCCAAGGTGCTTTTGCGGAAATAAATGCAATACTTTTTTTAGGTTACTAGCTTCCAAAGCTGCTTTCTTTTCCTGTTTGCCGTCTGCCTTGTTAATTATCACAAGGTCTACCCATTCCAATATTCCCCTTTTCATTCCCTGTAAATCGTCACCTGCGCCAACTATTTGAAGTAATAAGAATACATCCACCATTTTATTCACGCTTAATTCGGACTGCCCAACACCGACCGTTTCCACAAAAACTATATCGAACCCAGCTGCTTCGCACAACAAAATTGCCGCTTGGGTATTTTGCCCTACTCCACCTAGCCGGGCGTTAGTCGCCGTAGGGCGGATAAATGCATTTGGATTTCGACTAAGATTTTCCATTCTCGTTTTATCACCCAAAATACTTCCTCGGCTTTTTTCACTACTTGGGTCAATGGCCAATACCGCAACTTTCTTCTGATGCTTTTCAATCAATTCTGTTCCCAAGGCCTCAATAAATGTACTCTTTCCTGCTCCAGGGATTCCACTTACTCCTATTCTGATCGATTGACCACTATACGGAAGTAATTCCTCTAAAAGCAGCAAACCCTGTTCTTGATCATCGCTTAGACGACTCTCGCAGAGAGTAATTGCCCTACTTAAACTAACTCGATCACCCGCAAGCAATCCTTTTTTAAGGTGGTTTTGTCTATAGGTGATTTCGCCATATCAAGTGATTTCTTGGCAGATTTCGATTAATACCCCGTGGGTTGTTTTTGGGTGGAAAAAGGCAACCATTTTATTATCTGCACCGCGAAATGGCTTTTCTTGTAAAGGGGTAAAACCCTTAGCCGTTAAGCGACTCATTTCATCGTTAATATCTTCTACTTCAAAGGCTAGGTGGTGAATACCCTCTCCCTTTTTTTTTAAAAATTTTGCAATCGTGCTCGTGGGGGAGGTCGCCGCTAGCAATTCTATTTTCTGGTCCTTTACTTTAAAAAAAGCGGTAGTAACAGCTTGACTTTCGACTTCTTCCTTCTTATAACATGGGGTATTTAACAACAATGTATACTGATCGATGGCAGTATCTAAATCCTTTACGGCAATACCCACATGTTCCAATTGTTTCATTTCTTTTTTTTCTAATGACAATATACATCATATTTTAACAAAGAAAATTACCCTAAAAGTAAAGCCCCCAATAGATGGAGGCTTTACTATTTACGTGACCCAGAGAGGATTCGAACCCCTAACCCTCAGAGCCGAAATCTGATATTCTATCCAGTTGAACTACTGGGCCTATAAAACAATTGATATTTTGTGATTGACATTAAATATCCTGAAAAACGTCAACAAACGTCCAACGTTTCAAAAGTAGTAAATATTTCAGATACTACTTGAAACAACTCAACTCTTCTTACTTTATTTTAGCTTAAGGGTTATTAGATCATTTTCCTGATTATATTCTCAAGAATTTTTTTCTTAAGCCAAGACAAAGGTGCTATTCCAAGAGGCAAAGCCTCTTGATCCTAAATTTTCCAAAAATTAAGGTATTACCTTAAAAAAATAACTGTATTAATTAAGGGATTTTAAAAATTTAATGATCCCCGAAAAATATATTTCTTGATCGTCATATAGGGCCATATGACTTCCCTTTGGACAATGAAGGTATTCACCATTTTGAACAATTTCACTCATTTTTTCCATGGCTTTCGGATCCATCGTATCATACGCGGCTCCAATCATTAGCGTTGGGATATTAATTTTTTCAAGATCACTTGTTCTATCCCAGTTTTTTAACACTGCATCGCCTACAACACCAAACTCACTGGGTCCTTGCATTTTTAAATAAAGCGGATAATTTAAATTAGCGAACGCTCGCATGACCGGATTCGGCCATTCACTCGGTTTCATTCTTAAAACATGCTTTGGATAATAGTAGGCTTCAATTAAACCGAGATATTCAGGGTTTGTATAATCTTCCAACGCCTCATAGCTTTTAATTTTTTCAAGAATTTCTGGTGGCAATTGGGGACCTAAAACATTATTTGCATATTGAACATATTCGGGTATTGAACTCATCATATTGGATACGATCAAAGCCTTCATGTTTTTTTGATACTTCAATGCGTATTCGATACCAAGAATACCTCCCCATGAATGTCCCAAAATTATAAAATTAGAGGCATCAAGCTCGAGTGCTTTTCTTACTTGTTCTACTTCTTCAACAAAACTTTCTATATTCCATAGCCTCGGGTCATTTGGATTATCACTCTTTCCAGAACCCATCTGATCATAATAATAATACTCTACATTACCTTGTGGAAAATAAGCGTCTGCAGCTTCGAAATATTCACTGGTAGCACCCGGACCTCCATGTAACAACAACACCTTGGTTGTAGGATTATTTCCAACCCTTTTCGTCCATACGTTAAAAATGCCTGAGGAGGTGGTTATGGGGATCATTTTTGTTCCTCCAGATAATTTTGAACTAGAGGACGAATAGTCAAAATAGGACGTTTCTGTGGATTTTGTTTCGCTTTTTTTACATGAAATCGCTGTAAACAAAACGCTAATTAGTAAAATTTTGAACTTCATTTTAATTGATATATAGTTAATAATCACCAATATAGTGAAATATCCAATGGCAATACAAAACGAAAAATGGAAATAAATCCTTGTCTCGGAATAACACAAGGTTAAAACTATTTTAAGGGCTACAGAAAAGGATTAACCGACTAAAAACAAAGAGAGTTACAATGCAATTCCTTAGCTTAGTGAACAGATTTTAGATGTAATACTGTTTCAGCCACATGAGTAAACTATATTTTTTTCGTCATGGACAGGCCTCCTTGGGAGCCGAAAATTACGATGTGTTATCAGCCAAAGGAAGGGAGCAGACCAAACAGTTGGGCACCTATTTGGTGAAGGAGAGAATTCATTTTGCTCAAGCTTTTGTGGGACCTTTAGCGCGACAAAAAGATACCTACCAGGGTGTAAAAGAGTGTTATGAAAAAAATAAGCTTAGCTTTCCAAAAGCAACAGAAATAAATGGGCTAAAAGAGCATCAGGGAATGGAGACCATGAAAATTGCGCTACCTGAACTACTGAAAACAGATCACTATCTAAAAAAGTTAACACTTTCTACACAACAAAATCCCTCGCTAGCGATGCGCAACGGAATGTTGGGCTTCCAGTATTTTCTAGGTAACTGGGCAGAGGGAAATTTTGCAGTTGACGGCATTCCGACCTGGAAATCCTTTCGTGAAGAAGTACGCTCAGGTTTAGATGAAATTTTAGGTGCAACACAAAAAGGAGAGAATGTTGCTCTATTTACCTCAGGAGGAACCATCAGTGCTATTACAGGTGAATGCCTTGGATTACCTACAGAAAAGTCTGTAGCTGAATTGAATTTCTCCATTCGCAATACTTCCTTTACGACCTTCTTACTTACTGGAGATAAATTCAATCTACTTTCCTTCAATGAATTGCCTCATCTTAAAAGAGACATGATCACATTTGTATAACCTTACCGCTCATGGCAAAAAAAAACCAATCTCACGCCCGAAAAGACATACAAGAATTAAAAGATCGTCAAGCTCTTTTAATGGACAAGAACCGAAAAGACGTTGTTGAAAAAAGGCATGCCTTGGGCAAACGTACCGCGAGAGAAAACATCGCTGATCTTTGTGACGCAAATACGTTTAGTGAAATTGGTTCCCTAATTGTTGCTGGACAAAAAGGACGTAAACCACTTAAAGAACTTAGAAAAAATACCCCAGCCGATGGGCTTATTACGGGGATTGGAAAAGTTAATGGGTCACTCTTTGAAAAAAACACCAGTTGTTATGTTTTGAGCTACGACTACACTGTCCTTGCTGGAACCCAAGGGGCTTTCGGACACAAAAAAACAGATCGATTAATGGCTTTAGCTACTAAAGCAAATTGCCCTATCCTCTTTTTTGTAGAAGGAGGCGGTGGCCGCCCGGGTGACGTTGATTTCGCCCCTGTGAGTACCGGTGGGTTAGATCTTATGACCTGGCGTTCTTTTGCCCATTTAAGCGGAAAAGTACCACGAATTGCGATTGTTGGGGGCTACTGTTTTGCAGGGAATGCAGCCATTGCTGGTTGTGCTGATGTTATTATTGCTACCCAAGACAGCTCAATGGGAATGGGAGGACCTGCCATGATTGAAGGAGGAGGATTGGGCACTTTCCATCCGAAGGAAATTGGCCCTGCTAAAATATTGGCAAAAAATGGGGTAATCGATTTGCTGGTCGAAAACGAAGAAGAGGCGGTCACCATCACGAAAAAATACCTGAGCTATTTTCAGGGTAGAAGTAAACAATGGACAGAACATCCCCAAGAGGAATTATATGCTATTTTACCAGAAGATCGCCGTTATGCGTATGACATAAACAAAATAATAACTGTTCTTGCAGATAAGGATTCTTTCCTAGAGCTTCGAAAAGACTTTGCGCTTAATATGATTACCGCTTTAATTCGTATTGAAGGCAAACCAATGGGAGTGATCGCCAACAGTACACGTTCTTTGGGAGGTGCTATTGATAGCGATGCTGCTGACAAAGCAGCTCGTTTTTTACAATTGTGCAATGCCTTTGGGCTGCCCGTTATTTCATTGTGCGACACACCAGGGTTTATGGTAGGTCCTGATCAGGAAGAACGAGGGATCATTCGACACTCTTCTCGTTTGTTCATTACTGCTGCGTCGTTAGATGTACCCATGATTACTATTGTTCTGCGCAAAGCATACGGCTTGGGAGCAATGGCCATGGCTGGAGGAAGTTTTCATGCTTCATTTTTAACCCTTTCTTGGCAGAGCGGTGAATTTGGGGCTATGGGGCTTGAGGGTGCTGTTAAACTAGGCTACAAAAAAGAGTTAACCGCCACAAAAAATAAAAAAAGAACACCATGCAATGTATGATGAACTTGTTGCACAAGAATATAAAAAAGGAAAAGCCATCAATGCGGCGGAAACACTTGAATTTGACGAAGTAATTGATCCTATAGAAACCAGAAAAAGAATTGCGATAGCAATAGACTGTTATCCAAAAGATTATACCCCTAACACTACTCGCTTCGTAGATAGCTGGTAAACTAAAAATAGAAAAAATATGAAAGCAATTGTATGTGAAAAATACGGTCAACCCTCAGACCTAGTACTTAAAGAACTTCCCAATCTAAGTCCAGGAGAAAAAGAAGTGGTCATTCAGGTTAAGGCCTGCAGCTTAAATTTCCCTGATACCTTAATTATTCAGGGAAAGTACCAATACAAACCTGCTCTTCCGTTTACACCGGGGAGTGATATTGCAGGGGTAGTTTCATCGGTTGGAAGTGGAGTGAAACATTTAAAGGTTGGCGATGAAGTATTTGGCTTTGTTACCAATGGAGGCTTTGCTGAAGAGGTCGTTGCACCCGCTCGAAATGTTTTTCCAAAACCACCAAAAATGAATAATGCAGTAGGCGCCTCCTTTCTTATGGCCTACGGAACCTCGTATTATGCCTTAAAAGACAGAGCCCGACTAAAAGAGGGCGAAACGCTTGTCGTATTGGGGGCATCAGGTGGAGTTGGACTAGCTGCAGTAGAATTAGGAAAACGCATGGGTGCTCGAGTAATTGCCTGTGCCTCCACAGAGGAAAAATTAGCCTTGTGTAAAACCTATGGTGCGGATGAAGGGATTAATTATAGTAAAGAGGATTTAAAGAAACGGATTAAAGAGCTAACTAATGGTAAAGGGGGCGATGTGATTTATGATCCTATTGGCGATAAATTTTCCGAACCCGCCCTTCGCGCAATTGCATGGGAGGGACGCTTTTTAGTGGTTGGTTTTGCTGCAGGAGAAATCCCTAAAATACCCTTGAATCTTGCCTTACTCAAAGGCTGCCAAATTGTGGGTGTTTTCTGGGGCTCCTGGGCCATGCAATTTCCTAATGACAACATGCAAAACACCTTGGAGTTAATGCAATGGCATGCCGAGGGTAAATTAAAACCCCACATTCATGCCATTTACCCTTTAGCTGAAACACGCAAAGCTATGGAAGAAATGATGGATAGAAAAGTCCGTGGAAAAATTGTAATCGACTGTAGTGCGTAAAATAACTTAAGACGAAAGTTGCTGTTTTACGATAGTAGAAATGGGCTTTCCATCGGCTTTACCTGCCATTTGCTTGGAAGCCATTCCCATAACTTTCCCCATATCTTTCATCCCTACAGCACCGGTTTTAGATATGATTTCTAGAATAATGGAAGTGACCTCGTCTTCCGACAGTTGTTCAGGTAAGAAGGTTGCTATCACGGCTGCTTGGGCTTCTTCGGGTTCGGCTAAATCTAAACGGTTTTGCTCCCGAAAAATGGCTGCACTATCTTTGCGTTGCTTGATCAGTTTCTGCACTAATTTAATTTCTTGATCTTCAGATAAATCTCCACCACCACCACTGGCAGTTTGCTCAAGGATCACCGCTGATTTAACCGCACGGAAAGCGGCTAGTTTTAAACTGTCCTTTGCCCGCATGGCATTTTTTATTTCTTCAGTAAGGTTAGATAATATTCCCATGATTAGTCGACGTTATCGTGTAAAAATGAATTATTCGAGCGTAACTGGATATCGTCATTGCTATCTGTGTCAAGACTCAAAGTTGAGGGCGATTGTTCCTCTAAGGTTTCGCCTGGTTCGAATCCTAAACGCTTGTAAGCTGGCTGACGCTCCATTTCCTCTATGTGGTTTATTTTATTTTTAAACGTGTAATTGAATTGCTTTAACTGCTCTTTTCGCTTTTCATTTTCTTGGCTGATACTCTCTTCTATGGATTTGTCAAATGGACTGCTAGATGTGGGCGAAATGGGCTGAGGGGTCCCAACCGCTAATTCCGTTTTTTCAATTACTTTAAAATCGATCGCTTCTTCAACTACCTCGTCAACTTCTTTTATGGTCGGAGTAACTGAAAAATGATCGTCCAATTGAAATACAGTTTCTGTTTGGACTGTTTCAATATCCGGCGTTTTTTCAACCTCTTTAGAAGAACTCAAGGGCAATTCAAATTCAAATTCAATTTGTTGCTTTTCTTCTTCAATTTGATTTGGATCAACAACTTCTATATCGTCGACTAGTGCAGAAATATCATTGAAAACAAATTCTTCATCAGCATCTGCGGAAACGAGACTTTCTTGTGTTGAAGCTTCAACCTCTATCTGCTCTGCTTCATTGACCTCTAAGGTGGCGATGGCATCGGTAGCGGGCATATATGGTTCAGGTGATACAACTTCTGCAATGACTTCTATCGCAGATAATGGCATCACTTCTTCGTACGCATTCACGTCAATTTCATCGATGATTTCTTGAGGGATAGCTTCTTCTTTTTCTTCCGACTGAAAACGCAAATCTGTTGGCAACTCATCTTCAATCGTTGTTTCTTCTTCCTCCTCCAAGGTGTATTTTACTACTGCTTCTTGGGTTACTTTTCCTAAAGGCGCATCAAAGATGGTTTCAAGACTGGTTGGCTGTTGCGTTAAGTCGTGCACCAATGGCTGCTCTTCTTCAAGAGCATGGATGATTTTTTTAGCCTCAGTATTCACAATCTCATGTTGCTGTTCAGAATCAAATCCGGTAGCTATAATGGTCACCGAGATACTATTTCCTAGGGCAAGATCTTCTCCCACTCCCATAATAATGTTAGTATTGTTGCCTGCTTCAGCTTGAATGTAATCATTTATTTCACCTATCTCATCGATGGTTATTTCTTCCTCTCCAGAGACAATTAACAACAATACGTTTTTACAACCGGTTATTTTGTTGTCATTGAGCAATGGGGAATCCAATGCTTTTACAATGGATTCTTGTGCGCGATTTTCCCCCTCGGCAAAGGCAGACCCCATAATGGCTGATCCACTATTACTTAACACCGTTTTAGCATCCTTAAGGTCAATGTTTTGTGTATAGTGATGCGTTATTACTTCAGCAATCCCTTTTGCAGCAGTGGCCAAAACTTCATCGGCTTTGGCAAAGCCAGCCTTAAAACCGAGGTTGCCATACACCTCACGTAATTTATTGTTATTGATGACAATAAGCGAATCAACATTGGACTTTATTTCTTCCATGCCGCGTTGTGCCTGTTCTAAGCGTATTTTTCCTTCAAACTGAAAGGGCATGGTTACAATCCCAACAGTCAAGATGCCCATTTCTTTGGCCATTTTAGCGATGATTGGAGCTGCGCCTGTTCCTGTTCCACCTCCCATACCAGCAGTGATAAACACCATTTTTGTCTGTGTAGAAAGCAAGTCGTGCAATGCATCAACACTTTCTTGTGCAGACTGACGTCCTATTTCAGGGTTTGCTCCAGCACCTAAACCTTCTGTTAACGAAGCACCCAATTGAATTTTAATTGGAACACTGCTTTTTTCAAGGCTTGAGCATCGGTATTACAGACGACAAAGTCAACACCGATAATTCCTTGTTGGAACATATAATTGATGGCATTACTGCCCCCTCCCCCAACACCAATAACTTTGATGACGTTTGATCGGTTTTTGGGTAAATCAAAATTGAAATTTCCTGAGATATTATCTGTGGTTTCTTCACTCATGCTATGTGATTTTAAGCTTTATCCAAAAATTCTTTAAACTTGTCTGTCCATCTTTCGAGGACGGAGTTTCTGTTTTTCGTCAGTGCTGCTTGTGGTAAGATTTCACTTTCTTGGACCTCAGCTCCTTCTTTTTCTTCTGCATTTGATTCTGCAGAGAGTGTTTCTACAGGGGCTTTTTCAAGGGCAGCCATCAATAATCCAACTGCAGTTGAGAACATAGGACTTGTCGTTTGTTCGTCTGTATCACCTGCTAAATGCTCATTAGGATAGCCAACACGTGTATCCATTCCGGTAATGTATTCTACGAGCTGTTTGAGGTGTTTCAATTGACTTCCTCCTCCAGTTAACACAATACCAGCAATGAGTTTTTTCTTTTGGTCTTCGTGACCATAATTTTTGATCTCTAAGTAGGCCTGTTCAATGATTTCAATGACACGTGCATTGATAATCTTCGAGAGTGTTTTTAATGAAATCTCTTTGGGGTCTCTTCCGCGAAGCCCAGGAATAGAAACAATTTCGGTTTCTTTATTTTCTCCAGGCCAGGCGGAACCAAACTTGACTTTTAATAACTCGGCTTGCTTCTGAATAATGGAACAACCCTCTTTTATATCCTCAGTAATTACGTTTCCTCCAAAGGGTATCACCGCTGTGTGGCGAATGATACCATCTTTAAAAATAGCTAGATCTGTTGTTCCTCCACCTATATCAATTAGGGCTACACCAGCTTCTTTTTCCTCTTGGCTTAAAACAGCATCAGATGAAGCAATCGGCTCAAGGGTAATGTTTCCCATTTCAAGGCCAGCGCTTTTGATACATCTCCCTATATTTCTGATGGAAGAAACCTGACCAACAACAACATGAAAGTTTGCTTCCAAACGTCCCCCATACATTCCAATGGGTTCTTTAATTTCTGCCTGTCCATCTACTTTGTATTCCTGAGGAAGTACATGGATAATTTCTTCACCGGGGAGCATCACGAGCTTATACACTTGGTTGATGAGGGTTTCAATATCTTGTTCATTGATTACCTCATCGGCGTTTTCACGGGTGATATAGTCGCTATGCTGCAAACTGCGAATGTGCTGTCCAGCAATTCCTACCACAACTTCACTAATCTCAAGTCCAGATTTTGCATTCGCCTCTAGCGTGGCTTGCTGAATGGACTGTATTGTTTGGGTAATGTTATTCACTACACCCCGATGAACGCCCAAACTTTTGGATTTCCCGATACCTAGAATTTCAACTTTATCGAACTCGTTTTTTTGACCGACCATAACCACAATTTTTGTAGTTCCAATGTCTAGGCCAACGGCTATTTTGTTATTTTCCATATCCTAATCAATAGCTCGCAACAACTTGTTGCGAATAGGTTAAATTTAATTTCTTTGGCGGTGAAAGCGCTTTGTTGGAATAATAAGCACACACACGTTTAAGTTTGTTTACTTTGACTGCAAAATCATTTGCTTTCCCCAAACAACATCAAAAGGATGGGATCGCAATCCCAAAACCAACTGATTGTTCACCATCTTCAAATGAATCATTTCTTGTTTAAGAAAAGAATCACGCTCGGCCGCCTTGACCAAAGCCAATATATGCTTTATGTCCGCGTCTTCGATTTCACCATAAAACAAGGGAACTGTCGCAGTATATCGATTGGACAAAGGCATTTTAAATCCAGTGTTATCTAGGTAAAATGACTTCTCGCCAATGACACGAAGAACTGGGGTTCTTTCTTCTACTTCAACAAATAATTCTCCTTGCGGAATAGTGTACAATTGAACGTTTTTAATCATTGGATGCACCAACAATTGTTGTTCCATTACTTTCAAAGCTACTACATCTTTCTGCTTGAATAACAAACTGTCGTTGCTTTGTATCAACATCTTATTAACGATTTCAGAAGATAAAAATCGGGGCTCTTCCCCTTGGAATAAAATATCTAAATGATTGATCTTACGTTGATTAGACTTAAATACGCCAAATCCACTTATTCCTATGAGCAGAAAGAAAACGAACACAAAAAATAGTTTGTCAGTGGTTTTCATATCAGATCAGTATTTGTTTTATTTTTTCAACTTCTAGCCCAATATCACCTGCACCCAAGACCACTTTTACGCGTGATGTTAGGCCTTGGACTTTTGCAAGCAATTGATCTTTTTCTAGGACGATAACTTTATTTTTTGCGTTGATTTTTTGGCCAAAGCCCCGGCATCCACTCCCGGGATTGGTAATTCACGTGCTGGATAAATGGACAACAAAAGAACTTCATCAAATTGAGATAAGGAGGCAGCAAAGTCATCTAAAAAATCTCGCGTCCGACTAAATAAATGTGGTTGAAAAATTACACTCTTTTGCTCTTCGGGATACGCATTTTCCAGGGTTTCAAAGACGGCATTGATTTCAGTTGGGTGGTGAGCATAGTCATCAATTAGCACATGTTGATCATTTTCTACAATTAATTGCAATCTGCGGTGTACCCCTTCAAAAGTTCCGAAAGCCTTCGTAAGCAACTGTTCTGCTAAGCCAAACTCACTTGCCATGGCAAAAGCAGCCAATGCATTTGAAAGATTATGTAGACCCAATTGACTGAAATAAAGATCAGTATAGGCTCCCTTTCGGGAGTGCAAATCAAAATGATAACCAAACCCCTCTGGTCTAATTGCTGTTATGTAATAATCTGCTTTTTCATAGATACTATAGGTGACACCATCGAGAGGAACCCGTTTTTCAAGGACAAGTACATCACTTACTCTTTTCCCAAAAGCACAATAAGACTCGGACAGTTCATCAGCAGTGCCATAGACATCCAAATGATCTGCGTCCGTAGAAGTAATGCAAGCAATTTTGGGTGAAAGGGTCAAAAAAGAGCGATCAAATTCATCTGCTTCAACCAAAGCAACTTCATTCCCCGTTGAAATTAAATTGGTTTGTTGTGCATTCATTACTCCCCCAACGAAAGCAGTAAAAGGTGAATCTAAACTCAAAAAGAAATGCGTTAATATAGAGGTAGTCGTTGTTTTACCATGGGTTCCTGCAACCGCCAAGGTGGTCATTTCCTTTGTTATCTCTCCCAAAAGAGCAGCACGTTTTATTAAGTTGTTTCCCTGCTTTTTATAAAACTGTAGCTGAGGATGGGAATTGGGTATAGCAGGAGTAAAAATCACACGAGTTGCTTTTTGTTTAAACGCAGCAGGCAAAGCCGCTACCTCTTCATCATAAGTAATGAAAGCTCCACTAGCTACTAATGAAGTTGTAATCGCTGAAGGTGTTTTATCGTAACCTCCAACTTTTGCCCCCAATCCAATTAAGTAACGTGCAATGGAAGACATGCCAATTCCGCCTATACCAATAAAATAAAACCGGCTATTTTGCATGAGAGGAAACTAATTCTTGAATGTGTTTAACAATTGTTTTGGTTGCTGCTGGGAGTGCCATTTTACGAAGCGACTTACGCATATTTAACTGCTGCTCTGAGGAATCTACCAATGCCTTTAGTGTGGAGGAAAATGTAGTTTTAGCCTCAGACTCCCTCAATAAAATAGCTGCTCCCATTTCCTCCAAAACCCTTGCATTTTTGTGTTGATGATTTTCAGCCACATTGGGCGAAGGAATTAAAATGAGTGGTTTTGCGATGATGGATAATTCTGAGATACTGGAGGCACCCGCTCTCGAAATGATGATATCTGCAGCCGCATAGAGATAGTCCATTTCTTTAACAAAAGAATGAACCTTAAGATTCTTTGAATCAAAGGAAACATATTCATTATGATACATTTTACCGCACTGCCAGACTAGCTGAAGGTTTAATTCTAAAAACAAATCAATATGTGAGGCAACCAATTCATTTATGGCCCTAGCGCCAAGACTACCTCCAAGGACAACTACTGTTTTTTTATCTGGATCCAATTCGAAATGAACCAATGCTTTCCTGCGCAACCCGTCTATGTTCAAAAGAGATTCTCTAACAGGATTACCTGTATAATGTATTTTATGTTTGGGGAAATAGCGTTCCATATTTGGATAGGCTACTGAAATCGATTTAGCCCTTTTAGCCAGAAGTTTATTGGTTATACCGGGATATGAGTTTTGCTCTTGCAAAAAGATTTTACTCCCCATGATCCCTCCCACAAACAACATTGGCCCACTAGCAAAACCTCCGGTTCCAATCATTACTTCAGGTCGGTAACGCAACCATATAAAAAAGGCCTGAAGAAGACTAACTCCGAGCTTTAACGGAAAGAGTAGATTCTTCCATAATTTAGTTCGTTGAATTCCCGCTATCCAAATTCCATGAATCGTATAACCAGCCTGAGGAACTTTCTCCATTTCCATTTTACCCAAAGCACCAACAAAAACAATGGATGCATTTGGGTCAACAGCTTTAATTTCATTAGCAATCGCCAATGCAGGATAAATGTGTCCGCCTGTACCTCCGCCCGAGATGATGAAATTAGATTGTTTCACTTAATACCGCTAATGGATTTTCTTCGTTTATTTCCTCTTCTTCTTGAGTCGATTTTTCTTGTGCAACGCTTATGCTTAGGATTATTCCAAAGGCAACACATGTCATCCATGCTGCAGTTCCGCCACTACTAACCATAGGCAAAGTTTGCCCAGTTACAGGAAAAACATTTAAAGCAACCCCCATATTAATAAAAGCTTGCACAATGACCGGTAAACCAACCGCCATAACCAATAATTTTCCATAAACCGAAGTAGTTCGGTGGGCAATGATGATAATTCGGAAGAGAATCAGGAGATAAAGTAAAATGATCGCCAAACCACCTACTAGCCCAAATTCTTCTACGATAATGGCATAAATAAAATCAGAACTGCTTTGTGGTAAAAAATTTTTCATGACGCTTTTACCTACCCCTAAGCCCGTTACACCACCAGTCGCTATGGCTATTTTAGCACGTTCTACTTGATAATTTCCTGCGGCACCCGATATGGGTTCACGAAAATTTTCAATCCTGCTAATCCATGTATCTACACGATTCGGCATACTTTCAGGAAACGCTTTTGCCGCCAAAACAAATAAAACGAACCCCAGGAAACCTATCCCAAAAATGACCAATAAATATTTTAACGGATAGCCTCCCAAGAAGGCAAGTAAGGAAACCATGGCAAACACAATCACAGCAGTAGACAAATTTGCTGGCAGCACCAAAGCAAGAATGATTCCCACTGGCAACCAAAGTGGAACTAGGGTTTGACTAAACCGAAGGCTTTTATCTTTGTTTTTATCCAAATAGTGCGCCACATACATCATCAACACCAAAGAAGCTAAAGTGGAGGTCTGAAAACCTATTCCCACAAAAGGAATACGGATCCATCGGCTAGCATTTGCACCGCCTATCGTAGTTCCTTGTGATACCGTATAAATCAATAAGATTACTACAACAGGGAGCAACAAAATTGATATCCCTTTAAAATACCGAAAGGGGATTCTATGTATTCCAATCATAAAAACAAAACCCATCACTAGGATGAACATATGCTTAAACAAGTGACCCCAGGGTGTCCCATTTCCGACCACATAGCTTAAGTTGGAACTCGCACTAAACACAGGAAAAAAGGAAAACAAAGCCAGCAGGGCCAAGATCCCCCACAGGACTAAATCACCTTGTATAAGCTTCGGTTTATCTTGCATTACAATTCGCGAATTGCTGATTTAAATTGATTTCCACGATCTTCATAATTTTCAAAAAGATCAAAACTAGCACAAGCAGGAGACAATAAAACATATTCTTTTTTATCGGCTATTTTATGTGAAATTTTTACCGCTTCTTGCATGGATTGTGTTTCTACCATTAAATCAACAACAGGAGAAAAAGCTTCCATGATTTTTTCGTTATCTACCCCCAAGCAAACGATTGCTTTTACCTTTTCTCTTACCAAAGGCAATAGAGTCGTATAGTCATTTCCTTTGTCTACACCGCCAACAATCCAAACCGTTTGTCCCTCCATACTTTCCAAAGCATAAAAAGTAGCATTCACATTTGTTGCTTTTGAATCATTGATGTAGGTCCTGTTTTGAATTTTTAGCACTCGCTCCAAACGGTGTTCTACCTTGGTAAAACTCAGCAAACTTTCACGAATAGAATCCTTACTGACATCCAAAAGGCGAGCGACAGAAACCGCTGCCATTGCATTGAGTAAATTGTGTCTTCCTTGCAAAGGAAATTGAGTTGTTGATATCATAGTGGTCGATTTATGTTCAATTAGTTTAATGTCTTCATTCCTATAGGAGGCACCATTTGGCGACGTATTACTGAATCCAAAAGGCCATTTCGTTGCAACAGATACAGAAGATTGCAATGCTTCAACCAACACAGGATCGTCTGCATTGAAAAGCAAAAATTGATTTGGCGTTTGATTGCTTGTTATACGTAGTTTTGATTTGATGTAAAGTGAAAAATCATCATTGTAACGATCTAAATGATCGGGTGTAATATTTGTTATGACGGCAATTTCAGGTGCAAAAGTCTGAATATCGTCTAGCTGAAAACTACTGATCTCTAAGACATAAAAGTCATGATGGTTTTCAGCAACTTTTTGAGCAAAACTCTCTCCTATATTCCCTGCAATACCGACATTTAACCCAGCCTCTTTTAAGATATGATGAATTAAAAGTGTTGTGGTTGTTTTACCGTTACTTCCCGTTATACCAATTAACTTGGCTGACGTATGTTGGCTTGCAAACTCAATTTCAGATTGAATATTAATCCCTGCTGCCCGTAACTTCTTAATCAGCGGAACATGATCGGGAATACCTGGGCTTTTCATCACAAGATCTGCGGCCAAAATACGATTCTCCGTATGCTGCCCTTCTTCCCAAGGAATTTGCTTGGCATCTAGTTGCGCTTTCACCTCAGCTGAAATCAATCCAGCATCAGACACAAACACATCATAACCCAATTGATGGCCTAGAACTGCCGTTCCTTTCCCGCTTTCACCTCCCCTAAAATGACAAGCTTTTTCATTAACGCAGTTTCAGGGTTACAATGGTTAGTATGCTCAATAAAATACCGACGATCCAAAAACGAGCAACAATTTTACTTTCGTGGTAGCCCTTTTTCTGATAATGGTGATGAATGGGTGACATGAGAAAAATACGCTTTCCAACGCCCGTTTTCTTTTTGGTGTATTTAAAATAACTTACCTGAAGAACAACGGATAAATTCTCAATCAAAAATACTCCACACAAAAGCGGAAGGAGCAATTCTTTTCGAATCATAATTGCAATAACAGCGATGATTGCCCCAATTGTTAAACTTCCTGTATCGCCCATAAATACCTGAGCGGGGAAAGTATTGTACCACAGAAATCCAATCAATGCACCTAAGAATGCAGCAACAAAGACAGAAATCTCTCCAGCATTTGGGATATACATTATGTTGAGATAATCCGAAAAAATGACATTTCCAGAAACCCAAGCAAAAATGCCTAAAGTAAAAACCATAATGGCAGAACTACCTGCCGCAAGTCCATCAATACCATCAGTAAGGTTAGCTCCATTTGAAATAGCCGTAACGATAAAAATAACAATCGGTATGAAAATCATCCATGCCCATGAGGCTGCATTCGGAATCCAAGCAATTAGATTGGCATAATCAAACTCGTTGTTTTTAAACATTGGGATGGTGGTGATCGTGGATTTTTCCTCTGCCTTGAAAGATGAACTCTCCTCAATATCAATTATTTGGGCAGATGGTATCTCTTGGCGCACCGTAACCTCTGGATGAAAATAGAGGGTAGCACCAACAACAACTCCCAACAAAATTTGTCCAAGGACTTTAAATCTCCCTTTGAGCCCTTCTTTGTCTTTTTTGAAAATTTTAATGTAGTCATCAATAAAACCGATGGCTCCCATCCAAACAGTAGTGAAAAGCAATAGCTGAATATAGATGTTGTCAATTCGTGCTAGTAGCAACACAGGAAATAGGGTGCTTAAAATAATCATGACGCCACCCATGGTAGGCGTGCCTGCTTTTTCTTTTTGACCAACAAGACCTAAATCACGAATGCTTTCCCCAATTTGTTGCTTCGCCAAAAAATCAATGATAGTCTTTCCATATAAGGTGGAAAAGACCAGTGAAATCATTGCAGCAACTGCAGCACGAAAAGACAAGAATTGAAACAGACTTGCTCCGGGAAATTGGTATTGCGCTTCTAAAAAGTCAAACAGGTAATACAGCATATTAAAAGAGTTGTTTAGCAATTTTTTGAGCAACTAAATAGTCATCGAATGGCGATTTAATTCCCTTTATTTCTTGATAGTTTTCGTGTCCTTTTCCAGCAATCAACAAGACATCTCCGGGTGTAAGGGTCATACAGGCAGCTTTAATTGCTTGCTCCCTACTGGTAATGCGAAGCGTTTTTTTATAGTCCTCTGGATTTACGCCTCTTTCCATAGCATCAATAATCAATTCTGGGTCTTCATCACGCGGATTGTCTGCAGTAAAGATGACCTTGTCACTCAACTGTGCAGCCACCTTACCCATTAGCGGGCGTTTAGATTGATCTCTATTTCCACCACACCCTACCAAAGTGGTTAGCGTTTCGTTCTTAGTTCGTATCTGTTGGATGGTAGATAACACATTTTCCAATGCATCGGGGGTGTGGGCATAGTCCACAATTATGGTTGCCTTATTTGGAGTAGCCAAGGTTTGAAAACGTCCTTTTACATTACTCAACTCACTTATCGTTGCTAGCGTCTCGAGCGGTGAAACCCCTAGTTCTTGTGCAACAGCATATGCTGCTGTCAAATTAGAAGCATTGAATTTACCCACAAGGCTAGTCCAGACTTCTTGTTGATTTATCTTTAACAGCATGCCAGTAAATTGATTCTCAAGCACTTTTGCTTGATAGTCGGCATAATTCTCCAAACCAAATGATTTACACTTCGCATTTGCATTCTGAACCATAAATGATCCATTTTTGTCATCTGAATTCGTCAGCGCAAAAGCTGATTTTGGCAATTGATCAAAGAATCGTTTTTTAACATCACGATAGTCCGCAAAGGTTTTGTGATAATCAAGGTGATCATGAGACAGGTTGGTAAATACCCCCAGCAAAAGTCAATCCTGTTATACGATCCTGGTCTATCCCATGAGAGGAAACCTCCATGAAACAATAAGCTACACCTGCCTCTACCATTGCATTTAAATGCGCATTAATTTGTAGTGGATCTGGAGTTGTATGTGTGGCAGGAATTTCTACCGAGCTGTATTTTATGGCAATGGTAGAAAGTAAGCCTGCAGCATAGCCCGCTTTTTCAAACAAACGATATAATAAGGTGGTTACCGTAGTTTTACCATTGGTTCCCGTAACACCGATCAATTTTAATTTTGAAGAGGGCGTACCATAAAAATTAGATGCAATAATGGCTAAGGCTTCCCGACTGTTCGAAGAAGTAACCCAAAGCACGTCTTCCGAGGCCATTTTTGGTTTCATTTCACATACAATAGCAACGGCACCCAACGCTATCGCTTTTTGAATATAATCGTGCCCATCAACTAATTCGCCTTTGATGGCAATAAAAAGACCGCCTTCTTTTACTTCACGAGAATCAAAAGCAACCGATGTTATGGGCACGTCGGTGTCTCCTTGAATAGCTTCAAGACGAACACCAAACAAAAGGTCTTTTAATCTATTCATGACAATTCGAGCAAAATAGTTGTATTAGGCTTGACTTTTTTTCCTGATTTAATGGACTGGCGAATTACTTTTCCACTTCCTTTCAAGGTTACTTTTAATCCCATGCGCTCTAGGATTGAAAGCGCCTCCATGGCTGGCATTCCCTTTAAATTTGGAATAGTCTTCGCTAGCAGCAATTCCTCTACCAGTGGTATATTTTGTGCGGACTTCTTCAGCGCATCTTGTTCAACCATCATTTCTATTGGAGTTGAATAGTACATCTTTTTGGCAATTTCTTTAAAGACGGGGGCAGCAACTGTAGCACCGTAATAGCCTTTATTTTTATTGGGTTTATAAATCAATACGATACAGGAATATTCTGGCTTTTCTGCTGGAAAGTACCCAACAAAACTGGAAATATATTGCACATCATCTGAAGCATAATCTACTTGACAAGTACCCGTCTTTCCTGCCATTGTGAAAGCTTTGTCTTTAATAGCGTAACCAGTACCCCACTTTTTATCCACCACATTGAACATCATTTTCTGAACTTTCTCAATGGTTTCTTTTGAGCAAATGGAAGGATTCAACACCTCTTTTTCAAAGTACTTTACGGTTTCATTTTCCAATGAATTGATTCGATCAATAAAGCGTGGCCTAACCATTTCACCGCCATTAGCAACCGCATTATAAAATGTTAGTGTTTGGAGGGGTGTAAGCTCAACTCCATAACCGTAAGCCATCCATGGCAAGGTTATGCCATTCCAATTTTCATCTGAAGGATATGGAATTCTAGGTTGCCCCTCTCCCGAAATGGCCAGACCAAGTTTCTCATTAAGCCCCATATTATATAGGCGATCTATAAACTTCCGGGGTTGTTTTTTGTAATTCGATTGAATCAACTGGACTATCCCAGTATTCGAGGAAACTTCAAAGGCTTTGGAGAGAGGAATTAAACCATAGCCTCCTTTTTTCGAATCGCGTACTTTATATTTTTGGTAAAAAGTTAGGATACCCTTTTTTGTATCAACTAAGTCCTGCGGCGCAGCCACCTTGTCTTCAAGGGCAGCGATCATAGCCATCAATTTAAATGTTGAACCCGGTTCGTAAGTTGTGCCAACGGCATAGTTCAATTTTTCATAATATTTACCTTTAGCCGTACGACCTAAATTTGAAATTGCCTTAATGGCTCCCGTTTTTGTTTCCATGACAACAACCGTCCCATGGTCGGCCTCATAGTACTCTAATTGACGAAGCAAGGCATGATGTGCAATGTCTTGAAAGTTAACATTGATGGTAGTGTAGACATCGTATCCCTCTGTTGGTTCTTTTTCATTACTATCATTAATTGGCTTCCACTGACCATTGGCTATCTTTTGCTTCAATCTGCGGCCATTTTCCCCTTTCAAGTACTGACTATAAGCCCCCTCTAATCCAACCCGCAAGTAACCCCCAGCTGCGTCTCGCTTTTCATAGCCTATGGTTCGTTCTCCAATTTTCCCCAAAGGATGCTCACGCACGAGTTTAGACTCTACAATCAAACCTCCTCTAAGCGACGGCAAAGAAAAAAGAGGCAATGCTTTGACTTGTTTGTACTCAGAATAAGTCAAATTTCGCCCAATGAGGGTGTAGCGGTTCCCCTTTCGTTTTGCTCGCTCTAGTGTTAAAAGGTGATGATTAGCTGTCTTACCTAAAACATCTGCTAAGCCTTTTGCCAATTCTTTTTTGTTTTTTTGAAAAGCATCTTCCGCAGGTACTTCAGCATCCCAACGAATTTCGTAGCGCGGTACTGAGGTTGCCAATAAACTTTCGTCATCCGAGTATATATTACCTCGACTTGGCTGTAGAATTACATTTTTCACCGTGCGCTTTTCAGCCAACTCACGATAATAGTCTCCTTCTTGGGTTTGAATGTAGATTAGCTTCCCAATTAACACAAAAGCAAACAAGAAAAGCCCCAAAACAAAGAGGTATAAGCGATTCATTATTTGTTTTTGTTGTTCCATTATTTTGTTTGTATCAGTTTTATGGGTGGTGTATTGGCTGGCCCTACACCTTTGTTGGCTAATTTTTTGGTTATACGGGTTTCCATTTTCAAACGCATTAACTGAGCTCTTGTCTCTACAAACTCACTCTTGATTTCCTTGATTTCACTATTCAACTGAGCGATCTCAAATATTTTTTTATCAGCACTATGACCACTAGCAATAATCACTAGGGCTAAAAATGACACAAACAAAAGAATTCGCCAGTTGCGCAAAGCATCATCTTTGATCAAAAACTGAATATTCAAAAGGGCGAGTAATTGATTCATCTTTTTTCTGCTATTCTAAGTTTAGCACTTCGAGCACGACTGTTTCGTTTTATTTCATCAGCATCTGGAACAATGAGTTTTCCTATTTTCTTCAAAGGACAGTCACGGTTGCCAAAAAAATCTTCTTCTGCTTTTCCTTCAACCACCCCCTCACGAATGATGTTTTTAACCAAACGATCTTCAAGCGAATGATAGGAGATACAGACCAATCTTCCTTTTTGTTGAAGCACTTCAATGCTTTGCACTAAGAAGTGCTTAATGACTTCTAATTCTTGATTTACCTCTATCCGAATCGCCTGAAATAACTGTGCTAATGTTTTATTCAAATAACGTTCAGGCACAAGCGGCTCAACAATTGAAATTAAGTCACGGGTTGTCGCAATAATTCCTTCTTCTCTTGCGGCAACAATGTGCTCAGCCAATCGATAAGCTCCTCTTAATTCTCCGTATAGCTTGAACAAATTTGCTAATGCCTGCACACTATATTCATTTACAATCTTTTTTGCATCTAAAGCGCCTGTTTGATCCATACGCATGTCCAATGGGCCATCAAAACGAATTGAAAAACCGCGCTTTTCTGCATCAAATTGGTGAGAAGAAACACCAAAATCAGCAAGTATCCCATTGACTTCTTTTATTCCATAAAGCTTTAAGTAGCGCTTTAAATCCCTAAAATTCGCCTCAATCAGCGTAAAACGATCGTCATTTAGGGCATTTTGAAGCGCATCTTGATCTTGATCAAAAGCGAATAACCTTCCTTTGGGTGATAATTGATGTAAGATTTTTTGCGAATGTCCTCCCCCGCCAAATGTAGCGTCAACATAAACACCATTAGGGTCGTTGATAAGGGCCGTTACTGACGGCTGAAGTAAAACCGGCTCATGATAATTACGCTTGTTCATTTTTATCCCCCATTACTTCTTCTGCTAATGCCCCAAAATCGAGTGTTGCCTCGTTGATTGCCTCTTCATAACGTTCTTTATCCCATATTTCTAGAATATTTACCGCAGAGGAAATGACGGTTTCTCGGCTAATTCCGGCATGAAGAATTAAATCTTTCGGAATTAACAATCGACCAGTTGCATCTATTTCGATTAAACGCACACCAGCGGTGAAACGACGTATAAAATCATTGTTTTTCTTATTGAAGCGATTCAACTGATTCACCTTCTCCATCAGTGTTTCCCATTGCTTCAAAGGGTATAATTCAAGACATCCATTGAACACAGCACGCTTAAGCACAAAACCGTCGCGGAGGTTTTCCGACAACTGTTTCTTTAATGCAACTGGAAGCATTATTCTTCCTTTGGCATCAGCTTTACACTCATATGTCCCAATAAAATGCTGCATACTAACGTCTTGCAATTGATTGTATCAAATATAATTGATATTTACCACTTTTTTCCACTAATTACCACTTTGTTGATAACTTTAGCCGCTAAGCATCTACATCATTGATAATCAATACAAAAAAAATGTGTAGAGTTAATCCTTATTAATGACTAACTTTGTACGCTAATGTGAATGAGCCAAGAGGCATGGAAAATATATTAACGAAAGAATCTGACTACATCTATTTAGAAAAAGGGGAAGGGCAGCCCATAGTAATCCTTCACGGACTAATGGGAGGACTAAGCAATTTTGCTGGAGTTCATGCATTTTTCCCCGATAATGGATACCAAGTCATCACCACAGAGTTACCCATCTATGACCTGCCGCTAAAGGAAACCACTGTAAAAGCATTTGCTGAATATCTACATGGCTTTTTGACCTATAAGGGACTCAAAGATGTGATCTTGTTGGGAAACTCGCTAGGTGGACACATCAGCCTAGTTTTCACAAAAACATACCCAGAGCTCGTTAAAGGGTTAGTGCTAACAGGCAGTTCAGGGTTATATGAAAATGCCATGGGGGAAAGCTACCACAAACTCTTCAATTACGATTATATCAAAAACAAAAGCGAAGAGGTCTTTTATGACCCAAAAGTTGCGACAAAAGAAATTGTAGATGAAGTTTTTGAAACGGTAAACGATCGCAACAAGCTCCTTAAAACACTAGCAATTGCAAAAAGTGCCATTCGCCATAATATGTCGAAAGACCTGCCATCAATGCACACTCCAACCTGTTTAATTTGGGGGAAAAATGATGGTGTAACCCCTCCAGATGTAGCTGAAGAATTCAATACTCTTCTTCCTGATGCGGATCTATTTTGGATTGATAAGTGTGGGCATGCACCTATGATGGAGCATCCAGATGAATTCAACCGATTGTTTCATCAGTGGCTTAAAAACAAGGAGTTTTAAAAAATCGCCATGCGCGTCACACATTCCGAATTTATTATCAGCAATACCGATGTGGCCAAGTGTCCCAAAGAATTACTCCCCGAGTACGCGTTTATTGGCCGTTCGAATGTTGGGAAATCTTCTTTGATCAACGCCCTTTGCTTGCGAAAAAACTTAGCAAAGACCTCAGGAAGACCAGGAAAGACACAGCTCATTAATCACTTCAAGATAAACAAACGTTGGTTTCTCGTAGACTTACCAGGATATGGGTATGCGAAAACGTCGAAAACAACCAAAAAAGCATTTCAACAGCTCATTACACGTTATTTTGAAAAAAGACAACAGCTGATTTCTGCATTTGTATTGATCGACATTCGTCACAATCCGCAAACCATCGATTTAGAGTTCATGGAATGGCTAGGAACCAACTTTATCCCTTTTGCCATTATTTTCACCAAGGCAGACAAACTTAAACCGCTTGCTATTGAGCGCAATGTAAATGCTTATCTTGCAAAAATGAAAGCAGAAATGTGGGAAGAAACGCCTCCTCATTTCATTACTTCTTCTCTTCATAAAACAGGAGTTGAAGAGGTTTTGAGCTATATTGACAGACTAAACAAAGACCTCAACGCAATACGTTAAGATTTTCCTTTGCGATCGATCTTTAAATTAGTTGCGAAGTATTCACAAAAATCGTTCATAGTTGCTGTCATTTTTTCATTTTGGGTGGCACGGAAAAAGGTTTGTGCCATGGTTACAAGAGATTGATGAAAAAACACATTCATTTGATCAATGGGCATTTCTTTCACCCAAAGGTCCATTCGTAAAGTCTCTTGATTTTTACCATCCCAAAGGGACATTAATAGCGCTTGTGCCTCTTCTTCATTCACCCCGCCATCTGGTGCAGACCAAATAATCTTTTCAGGTATTTTATTTTCGTCCAATTGTACATCAATCTTGATGTGGGTATCTTTTCCTTCACTCATCATTTCTTTGGTTTATAGTTAGCGGCGGTAAATAATTCCATTGCGGGAAGCTGTATGATTTCTTGTGGACTTTTCTGAGGATGCTTTTTGGCATAAGCACGAACGATTTGCCAACCCAACCATTGCCCAATTTTTCCTGGACTTTCGTTATCAATCTCCAAGTAAAATTTTGAAAACGGTGAGGGTTCTATAAATCGCTGAAAATAGGTTGCTTGGGTTTTGTACAACAATTCATTTTCAATAAAATACTGCCAAATAAAGCGTTCATTTTCGGCCACCCATTCCATTTCTCGGGCGGTATAGCTAATCTTAACACCATCTGATGCGGTAGGTAATAAAACATCCTTTAAGTAAAGTTTCTTTCCATAATACACCATTTGTCCCAAAAGAGTTCTAGTGGTAGGGGGAGGAACAACAGTCAAAGCAAATTCATCCGCTAAATGAGCTCCAAAATAGGCAATGTCCATATCGCGAACAATGTACTGTGGTATTCCCTCGTAAAGTTCATTTTTCTCTCCTAAAAAGGTGTCTAGCGAAATTAAGACCAAGGAATCGGTATACACCGTTTTGTTTTGGTAGTCAACATTGTTGGTCAATAAAACAACTTTGGGGTCTTTCTCACGTGGGAAATAGTATTTTATGTGTTGAAAAAGAGGGCGAATTTGGTCCTCAAAGGGGGTTAAATTTGGAAACACCTCGTTAATTTCATTCTGCAAAAGCACCTGTAGACTATCGCGCTGTCGCTTCAACCAAATGCTATCTGGAAACTGTGTTGGGAAGAGGTAAGGGTACTCTTTTTTTAACGCATAAAAATCGGCTGGGGATGCATTGAAGAACTTGACATCGAAACGGTCAAATTCTATCTCTACCGGAATTTTAGCTATTTCTTCTTCGACAGGATTCACTGATGTACATGCTAAAAATGTAATGAAGCATCCAATAAATAGGGAAAATGATAAAAATGATCGTTTTTGTAACTTCATTGTTGCGCTTTATTTCTTGTCCAGAAAGAAGTTTCTTATTTTTATACAAAGTTACATGCAAAAAATAGAGTAGCGATGAAAAGTCCAGAAAAAGTCATTGAGCATATCGTATCTTGGTTAAAAGAATACGCTGAACAAACAAAAATGAAAGGTTTTGTCGTTGGTGTCTCCGGTGGGGTTGATTCTGCCGTAACCTCAACCTTATGTGCGAAAACTGGATTTCCCGTGATTTGTTTAGAAATGAACATTCATCAACAAGAGAATCAAGTTTCTCGTGCTAAAAATCATATCGATTGGCTAGAGGGTCGCTTCTCAAATGTAACCCATCATTCGCTATCGTTGACAGCTGTTTTTGAGTCATTCAAATCCATGCTTCCTCCAACCGACAAAAGTGAAGTAGCATTTTTGAGTTTAGCCAACACACGTGCGCGTTTACGCATGTCCACACTCTACTACTTTGCTGCTCTGGAGGGCTACTTAGTTGCTGGTACAGGAAATAAAGTTGAAGATTTTGGCGTAGGCTTCTACACCAAGTATGGCGATGGGGGAGTAGACCTTAGCCCAATAGCAGATTTGATGAAATCGGAAGTTTTCGCTCTAGCAAAAGCACTTAATATTAACCACGAAATTCAAGTCGCAGCTCCCACCGATGGCTTGTGGGGAGACGATCGAACAGATGAAGATCAATTAGGAGCCTCGTATGATGAATTGGAATGGGCCATGAGAAATGTAACTTGTAATTCCTCCCAATTTTCGGAGAGAAAAAAGAAGTGATGGAAATTTATCTGGCGTTTAACCAACGAAACAAGCACAAAATGAATCCAATCCCCGTTTGTGAAATTCCTAGCGGACTTTTATAAGACGCGATTCAATTTAGTAGATACCAAACGCCGTAGCTGATAATAACTCATTACGTCTTCTAGTAGCTCTTGATGTTCATCTTGGGGATTGTTCATCTCCTCTTGAAGCGATTCAATTTTCATATTGACCAAATGCTTACGTAAACTCAAAATCGTTTCGGTTACCATAAGTCCTACTTGTGCATCGCGTTGCTTTACAAAAATATTTTTCTTTTCCCATTGATGCAAAACGTACTTTTCATCGTTCATCAAAATGGTGCTCACTAAACTACTCAACGCTGGAGAGAGGCTTGGCATTAGTTTTTCAACTTTGACCTCCCCATGGAGTTGAAACTGTTCTAATAAGACGTAAAACAAAGCTTTAAAATCTGGATTGGCCAGCTCTACTTCATCTTGTTGCAAATCGAGAAATATTTTTTCATATACCTTGGATTTAACCTCGGTAATTTCTTCTTCCACTTCTTGGGATTCCTCTGAAAACTGCAAAACGGACTCCTGAAAAACTTCCTCTTTATTCCCATATAACATCAATAAGGTAATGATTTGCTTTTCCAATTCATAGAGCGGATCAACGGATAAAGAGGGAGCGACAGGCTGAACAACCTGCATGGTTTGTGATTGCGACTTTGTTGATTTACGCGGATTCACACCTCCCTTAGCCCTCTTTTGGGCCAAAGCTCCAAAGAGAACCTCTTCAGAGATTTGCATGATCGATGCGCAACTTTGTACGTATACCTCTCGCTGAATGGCATCAGGGATCTTAGCAATGCTTTCAACCATATCTTTGATGGTAGATGCTTTTTTCACCGGATCATCTTTGGCTTCCTCCATTAATAGAGATGCCTTAAATTGAATAAAATCTTTTGTGTTCTCAGCAAAGAATTCATTCACCTCATCCAAGCTGTGTGATTTTGCAAAACTATCGGGATCCTCTCCTTCTGGAAAAGAACAGACTTTAACATTCATTCCCTGCGCTAGAATCATATCAATTCCTCGAAGGGCTGCACGAAGTCCAGCAGCATCCCCGTCGAACAAAACAACTATATTTTGTGTCAGTCGCTGAATTAGACGAATTTGATCTTGGGTTAGCGCTGTACCCGAGGAAGAAACAATATTATGAATACCCCGCTGGTGCATTTGAATCACATCGGTGTAACCTTCGACCAAATAGCAACAATCTTCTCGAGCTATGGCTTGTTTTGATTCATAAAGACCGTACAAAACTTTACTTTTATGGTAAATTTCACTTTCAGGAGAATTGAGGTATTTGGCTGTTTTTTTATTCTCTCCCAGAATACGCCCTCCAAAACCAACTACCCGTCCTGCCATGCTTTTTATTGGAAACAAAACACGACCCCGGAAACGATCAATTTGTCGACCGTCATTGACTATTGTTAAACCCGTTTGGGATAAAAACGCTAGACTATAGCCTTGCTTAAGCGCCTCCGAAGTAAAGGCGTTTTTATGATCTAAGGCATAGCCCAGATCAAATGTTTTTATCGTCTCGTCAGTAAAGCCACGTTCAGAGAAATAGGTCTTCCCAATGGCTATACCTGCTTGGGATTCCCAAAGATTCTTAGTGAAATATTTTTGGGCATACTCAGATACCAAAAGCATACTCTCGCGAGCATCGCGTTTGGCTTTTTCCTCATCTGTTTGCTGTGTTTCTTCGATCTCAATATTGTATTTCTTGGCCAAATACCGAATGGCCTCTGGGTAAGAAAAACGTTCGTGTTCCATTAAAAAAGCCACTACATTTCCTCCCTTACCACTACTAAAATCTTTCCATATTTGCTTTACAGGAGACACCATGAAACTCGGAGATCGCTCTTGCGAAAAAGGACTGAGGCCCTTGAAATTTGACCCTGCCTTTTTTAACGACACAAAATCCCCAATAACCTCCTCAACGCGTGCGGTTTCATATACTTGATCAATGGTCGATTTTGTAATCAATGCTACAGTATTTTAATGCTTATATAAACTTAGTGAAAAAAAAGGGCTTATTGCTTACGAGAAATTACGTAATTCACCATTTTTTCTAACGCATTGCGGTATTCACTTTTTGGGAAAGTAAGTAATATATCCATGGCTTTTTGACGATAAGCTTCCATCTGTTCTTCTGCATAAACAAGCCCTCCAGCAGATTTAACTTTTTCAATAACCGCTTTAACACGCTTCTTGTCGCGGTTGTGCTTTCGAATGGATTGGATGAGCCAATGTTTTTCCTGAACCGATACCGTGTTCAAGGCATAAATCAAGGGTAAAGTCATTTTTTGCTCCTTGATGTCGATCCCGGTTGGCTTCCCAATGGCAGTATCGCCATAGTCAAATAAGTCGTCTTTGATTTGAAAAGCCATCCCTATGTACTCCCCAAACAAACGCATTTTTTCAACAACAGCATTATCATCTTGAACTGTTCTTGCACCCATGGCGCAGCAAGCCGCCAATAGGGTCGCTGTTTTCTGACGGATAATGTTGTAATATACCTCTTCAGTAATATCTAATTTCCGTGCTTTTTCTATTTGTAAAAGTTCCCCTTCACTAATTTCCTTGACAGCAACAGAAATGATCTTTAGCAGGTCAAAATCTTCATTTTCTATGCATAGCAACATTCCCTTCGATAGCATAAAATCTCCAACAAGAACGGCTATTTTATTTTTCCAAAGTGCATTTACAGAGAAGAAACCACGTCGCATATTCGAATCATCGACCACATCGTCATGTACAAGAGAAGCTGTGTGAATTAATTCTATAACAGCTGCTCCTCGAAAAGTACGCTCATTTACCTTCCCCTTATTCAACATTTTGGCGGTGAGAAAAACAAACATAGGGCGCATTTGCTTTCCTTTTCTATTGACAATAAAATGGGTAATGCGATTTAGCAAGGCAACCTTAGAAGACATTGAAGCGGTAAACTTCTCTTCAAAGAGTTCCATCTCTTCGTAAATCGGTTTTTTTATTTGTTCAACAACTTTCATAGGTTAAAGGTACACTTTCATCAAGTGCTTTGCTTGTTTTTGTTTGCCAATTGTCCACAGGCTGCGTCAATGTCTTTACCGCGTGAACGACGGACTGTTGCCGTAATATGCGAGGCAGATAAAAACGCCACGTATTGATTGATTATTTCTGGGCTGGCCTGTTGAAAGGCATCTTCACCAATGGCATTGTACTCAATTAGATTAACCTTAGAGGGAACCTGCTTGCAGTAATCAACCAAGGCACGAATATGCTCCATATCATCATTGATGCCTTTCCAAACAACGTATTCATAGGTGACTATTTTACCCGTCTTTTCGTGCCAATATTTGAGTGAGTCCAACAAATCGGAAAGGGGGAAATTTTTGGCAAATGGCATGATCTGCTCTCGGGTTTCTTGCACGGCAGTATGCAAGGAAACAGCAAGGTTGAACTGAACTCCATCATCTGCCAATTTCTTGATGAGTTTGGGTAGGCCAGAAGTGGAAAGTGTTATGCGCTTTGGTGACATCCCTAAACCAGATGGCGACGTTATTTTATCGATGGCTCCTAGCACATTGTTGTAATTCATGAGGGGCTCTCCCATACCCATAAAAACAATGTTGGATAATGGACGGTTGAAATAAGCCTTGCTTTGTTGGTCAATGGCCACAACTTGGTCGAAAATTTCGTCAATATTCAAGTTTCGCATACGGGCCAATTTTGCCGTTGCGCAAAATTTACAATCCAAACTACAGCCTACTTGAGACGATACACAGGCCGTTGTTCGGTCCTTTACAGGAATTAAAACAGACTCAACGGTGCGACCATCAAAGAGCTGAATAGCATTTTTTATGGTACCATCTTTGCTTCGTTGCTGTTGGTCAACTGCTATATGATTGATCGTAAAATGTTCTTCCAAAAAAGCACGTGTCTCTTTGGATAAATTGGTCATTTTATCGAACTGATGAATGCCTTTGTTCCACAACCATTGGTAAACTTGTTTCCCGCGAAAAGCTTTATCCCCTTGCTCTTTAAAAAATTCTTGTAATTCTTCAGAGGAGTACGCACGGATATCTTTTTTGGTTGCGGTCATCTGGTTTAATTAGATAACAAGCATAGCATCTCCATAAGAATAGAAGTTATACTTCTCTTTTACGGCTACATCATAAGCTTCTTTAATGAAGTCTGGTTCAGCAAAAGCAGACACCATCATCAATAAGGTTGACTTTGGTGTATGGAAATTTGTAATCATACAATTTGCGATAGAGAAATCATAGGGTGGGAAAATAAATTTATGTGTCCAGCCTCGATAGGTATTCAGTGTGTGTTGAGAAGAGACAGAACTCTCTAAACCGCGCATCACTGTGGTTCCTACGGCACATATTCTTCGTTTATTTTTAAGTGCAGCATTAACCGTGTCTACCGCATTCTGCTCAATAATCAATTCTTCTGAATCCATTTTGTGCTTAGACAAATCTTCTACCTCAACAGGGTTAAATGTCCCCAAACCAACATGGAGTGTAAGCTCAGCTAAATCGACACCTTTAATCTCAAGACGCTTCAATAGATGCTTAGAAAAGTGCATCCCCGCTGTAGGGGCAGCAACAGCACCTTCATTTTTTGCATAAATTGTCTGATACCTTGTTTTATCTTCTGGTACTGGGTCGCGTTTAATGTATTTTGGAAGTGGCGTTTCGCCTAATTGTTTTAGTTTTTTTCTAAATTCATCATATGAACCATCGAAAAGAAAACGCAAGGTTCTTCCTCGTGATGTTGTATTGTCAATCACCTCGGCTACCAAGCTATCATCATCTCCAAAATACAATTTATTCCCTATACGGATTTTTCGTGCTGGATCAACCAAGACATCCCAGAGGCGTTGCTCTTCATTTAGTTCGCGTAATAAAAATACTTCAATTCGTGCCCCCGTTTTTTCTTTATTTCCAAACAAACGCGCAGGAAAAACCTTGGTGTTGTTCAACACCATTACGTCACCTTCGTCAAAATAATTGATGATATCTTTAAATTGGTGGTGTTCAATGGTTCTTTTTTCTCGATTCAAAACCATTAAACGAGATTCGTCTCGGTTTTCTGCGGGAAATTCTGCCAATAATTCTTGTGGCAACTCAAAATTAAAATCAGATAGTTTCATACGGAGTTATTAAGTTACATTCGGTTTTATCGAATGCCAGCGGCAAATATACGTTTTGGAGATAGGCCTTGTCAAGTAAATGATGATATTTCCCTAGACTATTTTTCAATTATTTGAAAACCAGATTTTTGCATATCTTCCCAAAACCCTGGGTAAGACTTAGAAACCACCCCTGCATCATTAATTTTTAGCGGTAATTTCAATCCAAGAGGAGCAAATGCCATGGCCATTCTATGGTCATGATAGGTGTCGATAGATTGTCCTTCTTGAAAGTTTTGCTGAGAAGAGAGGTGAAGACTATCGTTCGTTACTCTTATGGTTGCCCCTAGCTTAGTCAATTCTTTTTCCAAGGCAAGCAAACGATCTGTTTCTTTTATTTTCAGGGTATGTAAGCCAGTAAGCATACACTCAACGCCAAGACCGTAACAGCTTACAGCAATGGTCTGCGCTATGTCTGGAGCCTCAACTAAATCTAGTACCAAACGATTGGGCAAAACAAAACCCTTTTCTTTTCTTAGCTGCAAGCCCTCTTTTGTGAAATGACTTTGAACACCTAGCTTTTGGTAAATATCAAGAAGAACTTTATCGCCTTGTAAGCTATCGTCTCGGTAACTAGACAAACTAATTTCTCCTTCTTCACAAAGTGCAAGGGTGCTAAACCAATAGGATGCAGAGCTCCAGTCAGATTCAACAATCTGCTTCTGAATCGAAATATTGGCTTGATAAGGAACCTTTATGCTTTTACCATTGAATACAGTCGATATGCCAATTCGTTCTAAAAGCGCAAGGGTCATTTTAATGTAAGGCAAAGAGGTAATTTCTCCTTCTAGATGCAACACTAGCCCTTGGGTTAATTTTGGCGCAATCAATAGGAGGGCAGAAATATATTGGCTACTAATGTTGGCGGGTAAACTTACTTTACCACCTTCCAGCTGTTTCCCTTGAATGTGTAATGGAGGATAACCTTCTTCTTGATCGTAGCTTATGGAAGCCCCAAGAGAATTGAGCGCATTGACCAATAACCCAATCGGGCGCTCTTGCATACGTTTTGAACCAGTCAAAACAATAGAGCTATCCATTTTGGTTGCAAAATAAGCGGTCAAAAAACGCATCGCCGTACCTGCATGGTGAATGTCTTTTACTTTTTCGTTTGAATTTATGGCCTTGGCCATGGCAACAGAATCGTCAGAATTTGAGGCATTTTCTATGATCAATTGTGGATACAAAGCCTGTAGTAGCAACAATCGATTTGTTTCACTTTTTGAACCCGTGATTATAAGCTTTGTCGCAATTTTCTTGCTAATATGGTCTATAGCTAACTGCATGGGATATGATCTATTTTAATTTTTGATTGTTGTGATGGCGGTCATGATCGCGATTGGTTTTTAAATTGAGTTTTTTATCAAAAGAAGCTTGCAAATCGACGCCTGTTTGATTGGCCAAACACAAGACAACAAATAAGACATCGGCTAATTCTTCACCAAGGTCTTTGTCCTTGTCACTCTCCTTTTCGCTTTGCTCACCATACCTACGGGCAATAATGCGGGCTACCTCCCCACTTCTTCTGTCAATTGTGCCATATTGGTTAGCTCGTTAAAATAACGAACACCATGGGTTTTAATCCAATTGTCGACGACGGTTTGTGCATTCTGAATGTCCATACAATGAGTTTTTACAAAATTACGCTAAGTTTAATCATCTCCAAGAAATGATTAAAGGTATTCCGCAATAGTCGCTAAACTGTCTACCACCAAGCAGTGCTCGTGCAAAGGTTCTTGATGACTGTTAAAATGTATGGCTTGCATCCCCATAGCTAGAGGTGTTTCAATATCTGCTTCATAACTATCTCCTATCATAAGTGCTTCTTGAGGAGAAGCATTTGCCATGGAAAGTGCTTGCTGAAAAATAGCCGATGCTGGCTTTTTGCTTCCTGCTTTTTCAGCGGTAAGCACTACATCAAAAAAACCTTCGATTCCAGCGTACTTCATTTTCTTTTGCTGAACCTGTTCAAATCCATTGGTTATAATATGCAAACGATAATTTTTATGCAACTTTTCAAGTAAGTCGAGTGCCCCAGCAAACAATTGTGTATGGGTAGAAAGCTGATCTATGTATTGCTCAGATATTTGTTGAATAATTTTACCTGATTGGGGAAATCCTATTGCTTCAAATGTTTTTTGCAATCGAAGAAAACGCAACTCTTCTGTTGTGATTTTATTATCTCTATACAACTTCCAATAAACATGATTAATTGGCGCATAGACAGCCATAAAATCGTGGAGTGTAAATGAAAAAAAATAGGAAGGCAATATATTTTCAAAAGTCGCTGTTGAATTGGACTCAAAATCCCAAAGTGTATGGTCTAAATCAAAGAAAATATTTGTAATACTAGTTTTTTTATCATGTGCTTGAAGATACGAAATAAAGACAGATCGTAATGCTTCATTTTCTGCAGAATTCTCGAGCGTTTTATTGCTTATTGTAAAACAATGCACAGAAGAGTTTAAGGGTAAATTATCTTCAAATTGCTTTATTTGTTTGATGATATCAACAGGTGTTTTCGACAAAAAGGCATGTTCGCTTGCCACAACCGGATAGATCATTAAAGAGGTTAACATTTCATTGGCAAGATCGAAATACAAAAAAGGAACTGCTGTGCTAGCTCGATACCCAAATGAAGTAGCATACCCAAGACTATAATCAGCTTTAACCTCTTGTGCTAAAAGGGTGCGATAAGTTTCATTGACGGTCGTTACCCCCCAAGCAAATCGTATGTTTTCAACAGATCGGTGAATCAAAGCATTCAAATTATTGCGCTCTTTACCCAATTGTTTACCTGCCGTTCTTGAGGGATAAGAGGCCAAGAGTGAAACTTCGAAATAGTCTGCAACGCCTTTGATTAAACTTTGAAAAGATGTATTCAATATGGATATACCTCTATCCAAATAAGACTCTTTCGAAAACAAAAAAAAGAATCTCAACTTAAACGGCATTTCATAAAATAGCGTGGTGAATTCCTCAAAAGTATCCCAAGGGTCTTTTCGGATACCTAGCAAAACAAGTGGATGCTCTACTACTTCCCACACATTTAGCTGGAAAATGGCCTTAAACCATTGATATGCATTCCTAAAAAACGATTTGTTAGTGTACTTATAGGGTGACACCACCTCAACCAAGGGAAGAAATCGTTCTTTTCGTTCTTTCGGTGCATGAAGATCTTGAAAATTCAACTTCAGTTCCTCATAAAAAGCAGCTATCCAATGATCGATCAAAGGGATTTGAAGAAAATTCTTTTCATAAGCCAAACTCTGAGAGACCAAATAACGTCCGTGCTCATCTTTAACATGAGGGAGATATTCTTCATATCTTGATAATAAATAAAATGATGCCGCAAAAAGATCAAACGGTATCTTCGATTTTTCACTTACCTCAAAAAAGCAAGGAAGTGTTTTCCATTCTTTCATTTTAATCGGCACTGATTGAATACCTTGCTCAAACAACAAGTCTGTTGCTTCTACAAAAAATTCGTTTCCAAGTGGCGCCTTTCCGTAACTCATCTTTGGACCAGCATGGGCAATAAACGTATCTAATTTTTTGGTGTAACTCAACTCCAAACCCAAAGCGGTTTCGAATACATGCTTGAAAGCATAATCTAGTCGAGGAGTGATCTTTTGGCAAAATACCAGTAACATTAAAGCATATTTTCGTCAGCAAAGCTAAAGTAGCCATTTTCAGATACAATTAAATGATCGAGCAGTTGAATGTCGATAAGTTTTGCTGCTTCATGAATTTTGGCCGTCAACATTTTGTCTGCTTTACTTGGCTGTAGATTTCCTGTGGGATGATTGTGAGCCAAAATAATTGAAGTAGCACCCACCTCTAGTGCTTTTCGCAAGAGTAAACGCACATCAACAGTCGTTGATGCAATTCCACCCTTACTCAAACACTGGTGAACAATAACCTTGTTTTGATGATTTAAATAGGCAACCCAAAATTCTTCATGACCCAAGAAACTCAATACAGGCTGAAACAATTGATACGCATCTTTACTTTGAGAACACTGCAGCTGCTCAACGGGAATTTCTAATTGAATGCGCTTGCCTACTTCCAACGCAGCCTTTATTTTCACTGCCTTGGCAGGACCAATTCCCTTCCAATCCATTAACTTTTCAAGTGACATGCTATGCAATTTGGCCATATTATTTTCTACAAAAGCCAACAAGCGTTGCATCAGGTGCACGGCCGATTCTCCTTGATTCCCACTACCAATCAATAGTGCTAGTAGCTCAGCATTTGATAGTGTTTGCGCTCCTTTAGCGAGCATTTTCTCTCTCGGGCGGTCATCTATTGACCATTCTCTAATGGTAAAATGTGTAGGCTTTTCTGACATGATTTAGGTTATTTTAATACATTCGTTCAGGACAAGTAAATTACACATTATTATGCAATATCCTCCTGGTCATCATCAAGAAGAAAACTACCAAAACATCATTAATCTTATGAAAGCATATCCGTTAGCTATCATAAACAGCTGTCTCAATGATGAAATAGAAAGTAGTCATACCCCACTGATCTACAAAACCAATGATGGTCTAGGTGAGTTGATCGGACATTTAGATAAATATAATCCTCAATTGGTTCATTTTAAAGCAAACAAAAAGGTTCAACTCATTTTTAATGGACCCCAAGTCTATATTTCCCCTTCAGTATATAGCACCACTCAACTCCCTACATGGAATTATTTTAAAGCTCACCTAAAGGGAAGAGTGATGATAGAAAGCGATCAAGATAAGGTAAAACAAAGTTTGATTAAGATGACGGAATTTTTAGAGGGAGACCAGCCCAACTATGTGTTGGAGGCAGATAATCCGCGCATGGAAAGGGCATTAGACTATATTGTAGGCTTTCGTATCATTATAGAATCTTGGGAGGGAAAATATAAAATTTCTCAAGACAAACGACAAAAAGATCGCGAGCTAGCCAAAGAAGCTATGCTTGAAGAAACAAAGAAAACAGCACAAGCCATCGAATTGCTTTACAATGCTCACCAAACCAAATCTAAACAATAACATTCGAAAGCTGATCCCAATCTAATCCCCCATAGTTCCCTGAACTCATCATCAATAAAACTGATTGATCATAATTTTGATTCAACAAATAACGATGCAAAGAAGCAGGTTCTGTATATACCTCCAAGTCAGGTTGCCCAAAGGCTTTTTAATTTCCTCAACTGCAATTACAGATCGCCCTTTAATTTTTAAAGCCGCTGGATCATAAAAAACAATGGCTTTATCCAAACCTGCCAAACTATCTTTATAATTGGGTAAAAAAGTGGGATCCAAACTACTATAGGTATGGAGCTCTAGACATCCAATGGTGGTAAAGTCAGTGAACTGTGCGCTTACGGCCTTTACCGTTGCCGCTACCTTGCTGGGAGCATGTGCAAAATCTTTAAACAAATAAGCGCTCTTACCTGCTGCAATTTTCTCCAATCGTTTTGCGGCTCCTTTAAAACTCTCAATTGCCTCGTAAAATTCTATTTCATCTACTCCCATCAGTTGACAAATCCACTTTGCTCCAGCCAAATTGGAAAGATTATGATCCCCAAAAACCGATAAAGGTAGGTCACCTTCTTCTGTCTGGAGATAGGTAACACCATCGTCAATCATAGCCTCTGGTTTTTCATAGCTTTGTTTACGAATGGTATTCTCACTCTGTAAAATCAAGCGGGTTAAAACAGCATCTTCTTTATTGTAAACGACTGCACCACCCGGTACAATGGTTTCAATGTATTTTCGGAATTGATCTTCGTAATCAGATAAGCTAGGAAAAACATTAATATGGTCCCATGCTATGCCTGAAATGAGCGTAACGTGTGGCTTATACCATAAAAATTTAGGCTGTAAATCAATGGGAGAAGAAAGGTACTCATCGCCTTCGATAAGCATAAAATCGTTGGATTCGGTCAGGTGAACCATAGTATCAAAGCCTTCGAGCTGTGCGCCTACCATAAAATCCACTTCAATATCATGGTAATTTAACACATGAAGTACCATGGCCGTAATCGATGTTTTACCATGACTCCCTGCAATGACCACTCTGGTTTTAGCCTTACTTTGCTCATAGAGAAACTCAGGGTAAGAATATATTTTTATGCCAAGAGATTGAGCTTCAAGGAGCTCTGGATTATCTTTCTTCGCGTGCATGCCAAGAATGACCCCGTCGAGATCTGCCGTTATTCTTGTTTTATCCCAACCCAATTTAGCAGGAAGCAAACCTGCCTTGGCTAAACGCGAATTCGAAGGTTCAAAAATGGCATCATCACTACCTGAAATCGAATAGCCTTTCGCTTGTAGCGCTAACGCTAAATTATGCATGGCACTTCCGCCGATCGCAATAAAGTGAAGTCGTTTCATTTTTTATTCCAGTGTGTTTGTTTGAATTGTTTTGCTAATGTGAAATTCGAATTAATTGCTAGTGCTTTTGAGATACTTTGGTATGCTTTTGCATTTTGGTCTAGCTTTTTATGCAACTGCGCTTTTCGCAAATAAGCCCACTCTAGGGGAAGGTTATACAAGGGGCTTTGATGGTCGATAAAATAATTTATGGCGCAAAGGCCTATGGAGGTTTCTATGCCATAATGTGCACTCAGCGCACCAATTTTATACGGCAAATTCATCGACCTTGAAGCAAAAAACTCTGCTAAATCAATCAAACAAAAATTCATTTCAAGCAATACTTGAAAGGCTTTTTTATATGTGGCTATCGCATCAGATTCAAGGGCTTGACTTGCCGCAATGTACCCTTGAGCAAAATAGCCATCAACAGGACTGAATTGCGCTAATTTTGACGCGAGGTACTTGGCCTTATCTACATCTCCACCCAGAAAAGAAGGTACCATACAAAGTGCCTCTGTATACGCCTCATAGGTCGGTAAATAACCAGCATCAAGTTGTAGGGACTGATCAAAATTATTCAACATGGATTTAACATAAGGAATAGAAAAAATCTTACTTACTTGAAGCGCTATAATTCCATTTGTCCCTGCAATTAAATACCTCAATTTTGCTGTTTCTCTAGTTAAAATAAGTTTTTCTTCTAAGGCCGCCAAGACATCTTCTTGCGCTTTGTAAATGGAAGCAAGTTTAATTCTTTGCTCTACCTTTTCTATGGCTGTATGCTTAGAAACTATAATTTCCTGAAGCAGTTGTTTATATTCCTTTGTTTTACTCGTATCCTTTTCTAAAAAGGAGGGTTTTGCTGTCCAAAACAAAAAAAGGTGAAGAAATAAAATACCAGAAAAAACCTTAATCGGTTGGTTCGTTGATCAACGCCCATAGTTTATCTTTTAATTCTACCATACCCATTTGGCCTACAGAGGAAATCATCATATGGGGGATATTACCAAAACTTTCGCTCATTTCTTTGGTGTATTCTGCTTTCAACTCTTCATCCAAAAGGTCACATTTGGATAAAACAACCATATAATTTTTATCCAACAACTCCGGATTGAATTCTTGCAATTCACTTCGTAAAATCTCAAATTCCTTTTTGACATTTGTAGCATCGGCAGGGATCAAATAAAGCAAAACCGAATTACGCTCAATGTGCCTAAGGAAATAATGTCCTAGCCCTTTTCCTTGAGCAGCTCCTTCAATTATTCCTGGTATATCAGCCATCACAAAAGAGCGATAATCGCGGTACTGAACAATGCCTAAATTAGGCTTAAGAGTAGTGAATTCATAATCAGCGATTTTGGGCTTTGCGGCGGTCAGTGCTGCTAAAAGGGTTGACTTTCCCGCATTGGGGGAACCTACTAAGCCCACATCGGCCAAGACTTTCATCTCTAGGGTGATTTGCATTTCACTTCCTTTAATTCCGGGTTGGGCATAACGAGGAGTTTGTCGTGTGGATGACTTAAAATGCCAATTTCCTCGACCTCCTAAACCGCCTTCTAGCAAAACGACTTCTTCCCCTTTTTGGGTAATCTCGGTAATCGTCTCCCCTGTTTCGGTATTTTTGACCAATGTGCCCAAGGGCACATCGATAAAGACATCTTCCCCTTGTGCTCCGGAACTTCTGTTTTTACTCCCGTGCTCCCCATGACCTGCTGCAAAACTCCGCTTAAATTTAAAGGTAAAAAGAGTCCATAAATTTGGGTTTCCACGTACAATAATATGCCCCCTCGTCCGCCATCACCCCCATCTGGGCCTCCTTTGGTAATGTATTTTTCGCGATGCAAATGCGTTGAACCCTTTCCTCCATTTCCCGAATGAATGCTTAACTTAACGTAATCGACAAAATTTCCTTCGGTCATGTGTAAAATTTAAAGTGCGTCAATAACGTCCATCAATCGCGCTGTAATTTCTTCAATCGATCCAATTCCGTTGACGCTGTAAAACTTGTTTTGTGCAGTATAAAAAGAACGAAGAGGTGCTGTCTTCTGATTGTATTCATCGAAACGGTTGCGGATCTTCGTTTCGTCCTGATCATCTGGACGACCACTGGTTTCTCCTCTTTTCAGGAGACGCTCTACCAACTCATCGTCTGTTGCCTCTAGAGCAATTGTTCCAGAAATAGCCATAGCTTTTCTTGCCAAAAAGGCATCCAGGCTTTTAGCCTGTGCTTCTGTTCTAGGAAAGCCGTCAAAAATAAATCCTTTTGCTTCGGGGTTTTTCTCAACTTCTGCTTCCAACATATTGATCGTCACTTCGTCGGGAACAAGGTCGCCTTTATCCATATACGATTGAGCCAATTTTCCGAGATCTGTTGCGTTCTTGATATTAAATCGGAATACATCTCCCGTTGAAATATGAACCAATTGATAATGAGATTTCAAAAACTCCGCTTGTGTGCCTTTTCCTGCTCCGGGTTTTCCAAAGAGAACTAAATTAATCATAGTTTGTGTTTATTGTCGCAAAGATACCTATAAATAAGCCTTTTTCCTATTGAGGATTACCAATCAAAGATATATGTGTATTTTTGTGGAAAAGTTTTATGCAATACTTCTCTTCCACAGCGAAATTAGGCATCTTAGGCGGAGGCCAATTGGGCAAAATGCTCTTGTATACCACTCGTAAATGGGATATCACAACGCATGTTTTAGACCCAAGTGGAAATGCACCTGCCAAATTAGCCTGCGATCACTTTTCGCAAGGAGATTTCAAAGATTACCAAACCGTGTACGATTTCGGTAAGAACTTAGATGTTATTACCATCGAAATTGAGCATGTAAACACAGAAGCGTTGCGTCAATTGGAAAAAGAAGGTGTGCAAGTCCACCCAAGTGCAGCAACCCTAGAATTAATCCAAAACAAAGGAGTACAAAAAGATTTTTACCAGCAAAATCATATTCCAACCTCAAAACACCAACGTTTTGAAAACATCTCCGTTCTCCGACAAGCATTGGAAACCAAAAACTTAACTATCCTTTCGTTTGGAAAGCTGCACGTATGGGATATGATGGAAATGGGGTTAGTATTATTCGAACTAAACAAGACATTGACCAACTAAATGACCAAGAGTGTATTGCAGAGCAATTAGTTCCCTTCACCCATGAATTGGCAGTTATCGTAGCTCGAAGCACTTCAGGAGAAATGAAAACATATCCTGTAGTTGAAATGGAGTTTCATCCAGAAGCAAATCAAGTAGAATATGTACTTTGCCCTGCTCGAATCAGCGATACCATTAAGAAAAAAGCCACAGAAATAGCAATCAAGACTGCAGAAGCATTCTCTCATGTTGGATTATTAGCAGTAGAACTATTTCTCACCGAAGAAGGTGAAATACTCGTTAACGAAGTGGCTCCACGTGCGCATAATAGCGGACATTTAACGATTGAAACCTCGTTGACGGATCAGTTCGAACAGCATATTCGTGCTGTGCTTGGACTCCCCTAGGAAGCACTACTTCGACCGTTGCCGGAGTGATGGTTAACCTTGTTGGGGCAGAGGGACATACTGGCCAAGTTCATTACAACAATATTGAACAAGCCTTGTCTTTAGCGGGTGTTACACCACATATCTATGGCAAAAAAGACACACGACCTTTTCGTAAAATGGGACATGTTACCATTGTCAATAACGACATCGATATTGCGCGTGAGGTCGCAGAAAAAGTAAAAAAATTAATCACCGTAATCTCAAACTAATGGCACAGGTAGGAATTATCATGGGGAGCGAATCGGACTTACCCGTAATGCAACAAGCAATCGACGTACTCACCGAATTAAAAATCGAATATGAAGTAGATATCGTTTCAGCACATCGCACACCAGAAAAAATGATGAAGTACGGGCAACAGGCACATCATCGTGGCATCAAGGTTATTGTTGCCGGTGCTGGGGGTGCAGCACATTTACCGGGCATGGTGGCTTCAATAAGTCCTCTACCCGTTATAGGTGTTCCTGTAAAGTCAAGTAACTCTATTGATGGTTGGGATTCTGTTTTATCTATTCTACAAATGCCAGCGGGCGTACCCGTTGCAACTGTTGCACTTAATGGCGCAAAAAATGCAGGTATCCTAGCAGCACAAATCATTGGATCGGCAGACAATGCCGTATTGAATCGAATTGTAGCCTACAAAGAAGCGCTAAAAACAAAGGTGATTGCTTCCTCAGAAAAATTAAACCCCTAATTTAACGCACTTGAAAAACCCTTTACTTGTCGACTTTTCGACACCTTTTTCGACCCTTCCATTTGAACAAATAAAAACAGAAGATTTCTTACCAGCCATTGAACACGAGATTGATGCTACCATGAAAGAAATCCATGCGATTTGCTCTGATGATTCTGCACCAACCTTTGAAAATACGCTTGAGGCTCTTGAAAAAAGTGGCACAAAGCTGAGCATCATTTCAGGGGCACTTTTCAATCTAAATAGTGCAGAAACTAGCCCTGAATTACAAGAGGTTACACAAAAAGCCGCTCCTTCCCTCACCAAACTACAGAACGACATTCGTCTTAACACCCCTCTTTTTAAACGTATCAAAGCGGTATTCGAAGGAAATACAGAAAGACTCACAACAGAGCAAAAAACACTACTCGAAAAAGAATACAAAGCTTTTGTCCGCAATGGCGCCTTACTTACGGATAAACAAAAAGATCGCTTGCGTGAAATCGATCAAGAACTCGCTCAATTAAGTCTCCATTTTGGTGAAAATGTTTTGGCAGATACCAATGCATATTCCCTGCATATTTCCGATAAAAATGAGCTTAAAGGACTTCCCGAAAGTGCTATTGAAATGGCCAAACAAATGGCTGAGGCTAAAAATTTAGAAGGCTGGCTCTTCACCCTAGATTACCCGAGCTATGTTCCATTTATGACCTATGCTGAAAATAGGGAATTGCGCCGACAAATGAGCCGTGCATTTGGCCAACGCGGTTTTCAAAACAATAAAAATAATAATGAGCAAATCATCCTTTCAATAGTAGCGCTGAAACACCAACGTGCTCAGCTTTTAGGCTATGCTTCTCATGCCGCCTTTGTATTGGAAGAACGCATGGCAAAAGATGAAAAAACAGTACTTAGCTTCCTCGATGATTTGAAAGATAAGTCTTATCCAAAAGCAAAAGAAGAATGGGAAGAAATTCAAGCGTATGGAAAAGATCGTTTGGGTTACTCGAAGATTGAAAAATGGGATACAGGTTTCATATCCGAAAAGATCAAACAAGAGCGCTTTGCGTTCAATGAAGAGGAATTAAAACCTTATTTCGCACTTCCAAAAGTACTGAATGGCTTATTTAACATTGTAGAAAAGCTTTATGGCCTAAGCTTTGAACTAAATTCGAAAATTGAAACTTACCATGCAGATGTACAGGCGTATGAGGTGAAAAAAAATGGAGAATTCTATGCTGTTTTATATGCTGATTTTCACCCGAGGAAAGGAAAACGCAATGGAGCCTGGATGACTTCTTACCGCACTCAAAGCGAAGGAATTAGGCCTCATATTTCTATCGTGTGTAATTTCTCTCCACCTACAAAAGAAAAACCAGCCTTACTCAGTTTTAGTGAAGTAACTACTCTTTTTCACGAGTTTGGACATGCGCTTCACGGCATGTTAGCCAATACAAAATATGCTGCATTGAGTGGAACGAGTGTGTCATGGGATTTTGTTGAATTGCCTAGTCAAGTTTTAGAAAATTGGTGCTATCAACCTGAAGCACTTGCCCTATTTGCTCAACACATTGAAACCAATGCCTTAATTCCGCAAGAATACATTGATAAAATTAAAAAAGCAGGGCAATTTCAACAAGGGCTTCAAACCCTAAGGCAACTGAGCTTTGGTTATTTAGATCTCTCATGGCATGGGAAAGATGGGCCAAAAATATCTTCGGTTAAAGAACACGAAAGTGTTGTAATGCGACCCTTTCAATTTTCGGAAGACAGTCCAGAAAGCTGTATGAGTACGGCCTTTTCACATATTTTTCAAGGGGGATATTCTGCGGGTTATTACAGTTATAAATGGGCAGAAGTATTGGACGCAGATGCTTTTGAGTTATTCCTAGAAAAAGGAATTTTTGACCGTAAAACAGCCCAATCGTTTCATGACCATATTTTGTCTAAAGGCGGGACGGAACATCCTATGAAACTCTATGAACGATTCCGTGGGAAAAAACCTGATCCAAAAGCATTACTTAAAAGAGCTGGTTTATTAGTCCATTAATTTTTTTGCCTTTTCCCAGGCCAAATAACCTCCTTCTAATTCATATATAGTAGAGAATCCAAGTGCTTTCATTGCTATGGCAGCTCGAGCGCTTCTCCCGCCAGATTTACAATAAATCAGTACTGGTTGATCTTTATCCAAACGACTGATTTCAAATGGGAAATCAATGGAATTAACCGATATGTTTATTGCATTTGGTAGAGCACCTTGAGTAAACTCCTCTGGCGAGCGAACATCTACCAAAGTGTATTCTTGGGACATTAGAATAGCAAAATCGTCTACACTTTGAAGACTACTCATCGATTGAAAAAACAAAATTAAATACAGAAAATACATACTAAAATGGGTTAAAATAATAACACAGAAAACCAACCAAAGGAATCGCTTCTACCCAGAATAATGTACTGTATTTAGGGCTCGTAGGCTGAATAAAATACAAGGCGAAACTGTAAGCTATCAGCATACTCCCAACGGCAAAGGCTTCCAACAAAGAAAAGCTACTGCTCAACAACAAGCGAATTCCTAAAAATAAAAGCAAACCGTAACCTAAAAACTTGGTGAATTGACAACCGATAAGCTGTGGAATAGTTCCTAAATGATCATTATCTGATGATGAATCTCTAATCTCGAAGGGTAAGGTAGCTACAAATACCATTAAAAATCGTTCTGTAAAGAAAAGGAAATGAGCATCGGTGAAGACAGCCAAATTGACTAACGGAAACACGGCTGTTAATAAGGTCCAGCACAATGCAACGATGAATATTTTTAATCCATATCGATTTCGGAGATTCACACTTTTTTTGGAAAAGGGATGGTGTAAGCTAAACTTAACAAAAAACAGCACAAAAGCAATAATTGCTCTTTGCTTGACAGTCCCAAAAATAAAAACCCACTGTAACCAAAAGCCGCGACAAATAACACCAAATAAAAACGTGGAAATGACTTTTTAAAATGCGTGAAAGGGTAATAACGAATTCCATTGTATGCCAAAAACGAAAGACACAGCACCAGCAATTGATCCTTTAATGAAGAGGCAAATCCCCACTGGTATTGTGTAATTTCATAAAAACAAAGAACCATAAATGCCACATGAAAATTACCTTTCACATATCCAAGGAACAATTGACCTAATACGCCCATAGAGCAAAATTAACGAAACTGTTTATAAGTTAATCAGTGAGGTTGAAAACTTCTCTAAAACTCATGATTAATTACACAAAACCTAATCAAATAAATAAAGTAAATTTGCATAAAAATAGCATATGTTCGTGAACAGACACTTAGGTCCAAATGAAAATGAAATTGTAAAAATGCTTAAGTCAATTGGGGTAGATAGTATTGCTACCCTGATCAATGAAACTATTCCAGCCGACATTCGTTTGTCAACTCCACTTGATTTACCAGAAGGAATTTCTGAACACGCTTATCAAAAGAAAATCCAAGAGCTTTCAAACAAGAATAAATTATTTGATAATTACATTGGACTAGGTTATCACCCAGCAATTTTACCGGCCGTTATTCAACGCAACATTCTAGAAAACCCTGGATGGTATACTGCGTACACTCCCTATCAAGCAGAAATTGCGCAAGGAAGACTAGAGGCTCTTTTCAATTACCAAACTGTAGTAACAGACTTGACTGGAATGGAACTAGCCAATGCTTCTTTGTTAGACGAGAGTACGGCCGCTGCAGAAGCTATGAGCTTGCTTTATGCTGTTCGTACAAGAGACCAAAAAAAGAACAATGCTAATCAATTTTTTGTCGCTGAAAACACGCTCCCGCAGACCATTGCACTCCTTCGAACACGGGCAACCCCAGTAGGAATTAAAATTATACTGGGGAAAGAAAGCGAATTCAAACCAAGTGAAGCATTTTTCGGAGCTTTTTTCCAATACCCAGATAAAAATGGGGCAATTGTAGACTTACCACGTTTGGTAACACTTGCAAAAGAACATGAGATAAAAACGGTCGTAGCTGCAGATTTACTGTCACTCACTCTCCTAGAAGCCCCAGGTAAATACGATGTTGATGCAGTTATTGGCACAACTCAGCGCTTTGGTATTCCTCTAGGTTATGGCGGACCGCATGCAGCGTATTTTGCTACAAAACAGGCGTATAAAAGAAACATTCCTGGAAGAATCATTGGCCAAACAAGGGATCTGGACGGGAAACCTGCATTAAGAATGGCACTCCAAACAAGAGAACAGCACATTAAACGAGATCGTGCAACTTCAAACATTTGCACCGCCCAAGTCTTACTTGCCGTAATGGCAGGCATGTACGCTGTTTATCACGGTCCAAAAGGGTTGAAGGCCATCGCCACTGAAATTCACGACAAAGCCAAACAACTTGAATCCATTTTAAGCAACTTGGGCATTCAACAAAATAACAAGGCTTATTTTGACACCTTACATATTAATGTAGATGCAAAAAAGTTACAACGTATTGCGCTAGAACATGAAATCAATTTATTTTATCCTGACGCTAATTCGGCGACGATTTCTTTGAATGAGGCCACAACCCCCGAAGATTTTGAAAAATTGATTGCTGTTTTTGCTATCTACTCCCAAAAAGAAGTTTCCGATGCCGCCAAAGACGATGAGCGCATTCCAACAAATCTGAAACGACAGAGTGATTTCATGACACATCCAGTGTTCAATTCCTACCATTCGGAGACTGCTTTGATGCGATATATAAAGAAACTAGAACGAAAAGATTTGGCTTTAAACCATTCGATGATCTCCTTGGGCTCTTGTACTATGAAACTCAATGCAGCGAGTGAAATGCTTCCGCTTAGCTCACCGCAATGGGGAAGTCTTCATCCTTTTGCTCCGCTTGATCAAGCAAAAGGCTATCAAGAGGTGTTAAGTGCCTTGACACATCAACTCAATATTGTTACTGGCTTTGCGGCAACTTCTCTTCAACCCAATTCTGGTGCTCAAGGGGAGTACTCGGGTCTCATGGTCATACGTGCATATCATCAATCGCGTGATGATCACCATCGAGACATCTGCATTATCCCAGCCTCAGCGCATGGAACCAACCCAGCTTCAGCTGTGATGGCAGGAATGAAAGTAGTCGTCACAAAAACAGATGAAAGAGGAAATATTGATTGGAACGATCTTCAAGAGAAGGTCCTCGAACATAAAGATCGTCTGTCTGCTTTAATGGTAACCTACCCATCAACCCACGGTGTTTTTGAAGCCAACATAAAAAGCATTACAGCACTGATTCACGAACATGGAGGACAAGTTTACATGGATGGAGCAAACATGAATGCACAGGTAGGACTTACTAGTCCTGCAGCAATTGGCGCAGATGTATGTCACTTTAATCTTCACAAAACGTTTGCCATACCCCATGGAGGAGGTGGACCAGGCGTTGGACCAATTTGCGTAGCAGCACACCTGGCTCCTTTTCTACCCACTAATCCAATTATCCGTACGGGTGGTGACCACGCCATTGAGGCCATCTCAGCAGCACCTTGGGGATCGGCCCTCGCCTGCCTCATCTCATATGGGTATATCGAAATGCTCGGAAGCCAGGGACTTCAGAAGGCTACGGAGATTGCAATACTCAATGCAAATTACATTAAAGAGAGAATAGAAGGTGCATATCCTGTTCTCTATGTTGGTGACCATGGTCGCTCTGCACATGAGCTAATTATTGATCTGCGTCCATTCAAAGAGCAAGGAATTGAAGTAATCGATGTAGCAAAAAGATTAATGGATTATGGTTTTCATGCACCAACAGTATCTTTTCCTGTTGCAGGAACCATGATGATTGAGCCAACCGAAAGTGAGAATTTAGCTGAAATTGATCGTTTTTGCGATGCGATGATTTCCATCGCCTCAGAAATTGCGTCTAGCGACTTCCATGACGAGAACAGCCTGCTTAAAAATGCTCCTCATACCCTTGAAATGGCTACGGTAGACGAATGGACGTTTCATTACAGTCGTAAAAAGGCACTATACCCACTCAGTTTTGTTAGAGAAAATAAATTTTGGCCTTCGGTTAGAAGAGTGGACGAGGCCTTTGGAGATCGTAATTTAATTTGTAGTTGCCCTTCAGTAGAATCATATTCAAATACTTAGTTATTAAGTGATTATAATTCATAGTTCATCATTTATATAAAATAAAATGCATGTTGAAAATCGTTCGTATTTTTTCCAAATCCTTTAACAATGCAGAGCAAATGATACATTTGGTTTGAAATTGTATTAATTATGAATATTTCTATTTCGGGTACAGGAAGAGCCGTCCCAACTTCCATTCAAAAAAACAGTGATTTTTTATCTCATCATTTTCTCGATGATCAGGGAGAATCCTTTTCTAATAACAATGATGAAATTATTCAAAAATTTTCATCCATTACCGGAATAGAAGAGCGTCGCTATGCCTCAGATGAAATAAACTCCTCTGACCTTGCCACTGAAGCTGCTACGAAAGCAATTGAAGATGCAGGTATTGATCAAGAAAGTATTGACTACATCATTGTAGCACACAACTTTGGAGACACTCCAGCCGGATCTAACCAATCCTCGGCACTACCTAGTGTTGCATCGAAAGTGAAAACAAATCTCAATATCATTAATCCAAATTGTGTTGCCTATGATCTTATTTTTGGTTGTCCAGGATGGATTGAAGGGGTGATTCAAGCCAAAGCATTCATTAAAGCTGGTATGGCAAAGAAATGTTTGGTTATTGGCACTGAAACACTCTCACGTGTAGTTGACAAAGCTGATCGAGACTCAATGATATTTGCTGATGGTGCTGGAGCAACCATCATTGAAAAAACAGAAGATGGCGGAACAATCCTTTCACATAAATCGGTCACTTACACATCGAACAATGAAATCGACATTTTAAATTTCGAACACTCCAATAACCCTGACGACAAATTAAGCTACATTAAAATGAAGGGGCGCAAGGTTTATGAATTTGCCCTTTAAATGTACCCCAAGCTATGAAAGCGTGTATGGATGCCTCTGGTGTTCCTATCGAGAATTTAAAAAAATCTTTATTCATCAAGCAAATATGAAAATGGACGATGCGATTGTTAAACGCTTCTTCCGTCTATACAAACAGGCGGCTCCCGAACAGGTACTGCCAATGAATATTCAGAAATTTGGCAATAGCTCTGTTGCCACCGTTCCCACGTTGTACGATCAAGTCCTCAAGAACGATTTAAAAAACCACAGCCTTGATAAGGGGGATGTTGTTTTGTTTGCGAGTGTAGGCGCTGGAATGAACATCAATGCAATCACCTATCGCGTTTAATTCAGTTTATCCCGTTTTAATTGGTGCATAAATCCGCTTAATTGTGTACTTTTAAGCATGATAAAATTGCTTGAACACATAGGAAGATATTTTATTATGCTCCAAAAAACCTTTGGAAAATTCACCAAATCTTCTGTCTTAAAAAAACTTGTTGTTCGTGAAATTGATGACCTTATTATTGGGTCGCTTGGAATTGTTGCATTCATCTCCTTTTTTGTCGGTGGTGTAGTCGCTATACAAACGGCCATTAATTCCGATAACCCTTTACTTCCAAAATATCTTGTTGGCTACGCTACAAGACAGTCCATTATTTTAGAATTTGCGCCAACCTTTATCTCCATTATTATGGCTGGAAAAGTGGGCTCTTTCATTACCTCATCTATTGGTACCATGCGTGTTACAGAACAAATCGATGCGCTTGAGGTAATGGGGGTAAACACCTATAATTACTTGATTTTTCCAAAAATTGCTGCCATGACCCTTTATCCCTTCATCATTGTTATTTCAATGTTTTTAGGAATTTTTGGCGGTTATATTGCTTGCATAACGGGTGGTTTTTCTGCCCATGCAGACTTTGTTGAGGGGTTACAGTTAGACTTCAATGCCTTTCATGTTACTTATGCATTTATTAAAACATTTCTCTTTGCCATGCTTCTGGCTACCATACCCTCCTATCATGGTTATTTCATGAAAGGAGGTGCACTGGGCGTTGGTAAAGCGAGCACTACTTCCTTTGTTTGGACCAGTGTAGCCATCATTTTAATGAATTCCTTTGTCACTAACTTTTTACTTACCTAGATGATCGAAATTAATAATTTAAAAAAGTCGTTTGGTGAAACCGAGGTGTTAAAAGGCGTTTCTACCATTTTTGAGCAAGGAAAAACCAATCTAATCATTGGTCAGAGTGGTTCTGGTAAAACTGTTTTTCTCAAATGTATCCTAGGTCTTCATCAAGCCAGTGAAGGAGAAATTTCTTATAACCAAAAACCGCTCTCTCAAATGACAGAGCAAGAACGCTCACTACTCCGCCAAGACATGGGAATGGTATTCCAGGGAAGCGCATTATTTGACTCGATGACGGTAGAAGAAAATGTGATGTTTCCAATGAAAATGTTTACCGAAGCTCCTAGCGATGAGATCCGAGAACGCGCCAATATTGCCATTAACCGTGTAAATCTTATTGACGCTAATGCTAAACTTCCTTCTGAAATTTCAGGGGGTATGCAAAAAAGAGTTGCTATTGCTCGTGCAATTGTTATGAACCCGAACTATCTGTTTTGTGATGAACCCAACTCTGGCTTGGATCCCAAAACAGCTATACTGATTGACAATCTCATTCAGGAAATCACTCAAGAATACCAAATTACTACGGTCATTAATAGCCATGATATGAACTCTGTAATGGAAATTGGAGAGAAAATTATTTTCTTGAAAGATGGAGAAAAAAAAATGGGAAGGAAGCAACAAAGAAATTTTCAAAACAGACAATGAAGCAGTAACAAATTTCGTTTATTCCTCTGAATTGTTTAAAAAAGTACGGAAAGTATACTTGGAAGAAAGTGAGTAGCTAAACTACTGATTCACCAGCTACACCCCTTGCTTTATTGCGTAACTCTTTTACGCTTTGATCATCTCCCTTAGGGTAAATCAACAACACGTCCTTTTCTTCTACAATGACAAAGTCTTCCAATCCTTTGAGAACAATAAGTTTCTTGTCCGAAGAATACACCATATTCCCTTTTGATTCCGCTGCAATTAAATCAGCATTAACCGCTAAATTTTCATTCTTTTCAGAAGTAAGTTGATCGTACAAGGAAGTCCATGTACCAAGATCGTTCCAAGAAAACTCCGCATTAATCATAGCAATATTAGAGGTGTTTTCCATAATGGCATAGTCAATAGAAATATTTTCTGCTTTTGGATACTCTTCTGCGAAAAACAACTGTTCTTTTTCGGTACCGAAAGTAGGAATTCCTGCTTCTAAAAGTGCCAACATTTGGGGTTGATGGATTTTAAACGCCTCCAACAATACACCTATTGACCAAACGAAAATACCCGAATTCCAAAAATAGTTTCCTGCTTCTAGGTACTTAGCTGCTTGCTTTGAAGTTGGTTTCTCAATAAAAGCAGTAATGGCCGTTGGGGATTTATCTTTTTCCTTTACTTGTAAATAACCAAAGCCTGTATGAGGAGATTTTGGGTGAACACCAAAAGTAAGTATCTCATTGTGTGTAGACACGTGATTAAACGCCGTTAAAATATTTTTTTTAAACAATGATAAATCAGCGATAAAATGATCACTTGGCAAGACCACGGTCGAAGCATTTGGGTTTCTCTGTTGAATCTTTAGGGATGCATATAGTAGACAAGGAGCAGTGTTGCGCATAGCAGGCTCACGGATTACTTGTGACAAACTAAGGCTAGGTAATTGTTCTCTAACTAGAGACTTATAACGATCATTTGTTAAAACATAGATTTGATCCGAGGGAACAATTCCCTCCAATCGATCAAAAGTTTGTTGCAATAGTGTTCTACCCACTCCTGTTAAGTCAAGAAATTGTTTTGGATAGGACGATTTACTGGTAGGCCAAAAACGACTTCCCACACCGCCTGCCATAATTACAGCAAAATTATTGTTTGTTTCCTTCATATCAATTCATTTGATTTACTTCTGCATTAGGCTGAAAAAGATAGGTTTTCCCCGTTTTAACTTCACAACATTCATAGCGCTTCCGTCTTTGGGGACCTTTTTTAAAAACACGCCCATTATCTAGACTAAAATGAACGCCTATGGGCAGCTCAAAGATAGCTTTTTTATGCGTTGGCGGATCAAATTTCCTCAAAGCTAGTCCAAGTTGTTGGTCTGTATCGCTACTTGCTTTTGGGTTTTTTAAATGTTGTGCAAAAACAGACAATAAAGGCTGAGGAAATATTTCCTCGACCAAAAAAGGTATACTAACACTTCTAAACGAATTTTTCCATTCCTTCCCATGAGATTGGATACGAAACCCATGTTGTATAAAAGCCACATGGTGTCCTACTTCATGTAGAAGTGTAATCAAAAAGCGGTAGGGATTGGGTTGTTCATTAAGTGTTATTTGAACCTTACCGGAGGGCAGCTTTCTGAAATCACCATGCTTGGTTTTACGCTTTCCAACCACTATAATTTCTATAGGATGTTGCGCTAAAATGGATCTAAGCTTATCTTGAGCTGCAGGTGGTATGAAATTGAAAACCTCCATAATTGTTACCTAGCTAGGGTGTGCTAGAAGAAACCTGAAGTGTTTTCCCATTATAGTATTGATGTCCCGTTAAACCAAAATTTAGCAAATAGGGGGCAAAACCTTCTGCGGTTATGGGAGCCTCAAAACCCGGAAAAGCCGCTTCAAGCATTTTCGTTTGTACAGCACCAAGGGCCAATGCATTGAACCTTGGCCCTATGTCTTTAAATTCCTCAGCCCAAAGTTCTGTCAAGGTGATGACTGCTCCTTTACTACTGGTGTAAATGGATAAGCCTGGGAATTTAGCACTCCCTTGAATCCCCCCATGCTACTTATGTTTACCACATGTCCTTCGCTAGAAATTTGGGGCAACAATTGACGTGTCAATTCAGCTAAACCAAAAACATTAACCTTATAAATTTTCTCAAAAAGTTCAAAACTACTCTCTGCTACGGCTGTGTTGGTCAATATACCAGCATTATTAATCAGTACATCTATGGAAACATTGGCTATCTTTTGGACAAAAGCGCTGATGGCTTTTTCAGCGGAAAGGTCAACACTAAAAGCCTGAATTCCCTTAACTGCCTCCAAAGCACTAATGTTCCTCGATATTGCGATAACATTGTGACCGGCCGATACAGCCAATTTTGCCGTTTCCAATCCAATGCCTTTTCCAGCACCGGTAATCAAAAGTGTTTTCACTAGTTTTTGTTTAAAGTTAAAAAAACCCGCACAAAGGCGGGTTAAAAATATTAGGCTAATTGAATTAAACCAACATTGTAATTGGATTTTCAATATACGATTTTAGTGTCTGTAAAAACAGCGAACCTGTAGCACCATCTACCGAACGGTGATCACAGGCAAGTGTTAATTTCATGGTGTGACCCACTGCAATTTGACCATTTTTTACCACTGGTTTTTCTACAATTGCACCGACAGATAAAATGGCAGAATTGGGCTGATTGATAATCGATGTAAACGTTTCAATGCCAAACATACCTAAATTAGAAATCGTGAATGTACTTCCCTCCATTTCTGCAGGAGTAAGTTTTTTATCTCTTGCTCTTCCTGCAAAATCTTTTACTTGTGCTCCAATTTGTGGTAGAGGCAATTCATCTGCAAATTTCACTACGGGAACAACCAAACCGTCGTCTACAGCCACAGCTACTCCCATATGAACATGATGGTGCTTAACGATTTTATCATCGTACCAGCGCGAGTTGACTTGCGGGTGCTGCTTTAGTGCCAAAGCAGTTGCTTTGACAACAATATCGTTGAATGAAATTTTTGTGTCTGGAATGGCGTTGTACTGTTTACGGAATGCCATGGCATTTTCCATATCAAATTCAACCCCTAAGTAATAGTGAGGCGCGGTAAATTTAGATGCACCTAATCGCTTGGCAATGGTTTTTCGCATTTGACTATTGGCCATTTCCTCAACAGATTCAATTCCTTGTGGTGCCGCAAATGCTACACTTGCCGAAGCCTGATAGTTTTCAATATCACGCTTGATGATTCTTCCACCATCACCTGATCCTTGGACAGTAGCAAGCGGAATTCCTCGTTCTTCCGCCAATCGTTTGGCCAAAGGAGAAGCAATTATTCGTCCGCTTGTGTTTTGAACTGGCACGGGCGTAGTAACAGCAGTAACCTCTGGAATAGCTGCAGGTGGAGTCGCTGGTGCAGGAGCAACAGGCTCAACTTTTTTCTCTACTTCAGCTGGCGCAGAAACAGTAGCGGATGCAGCTGCTATTGCTTGTTCCACATTTGCCCCTTCATCACCAATAATGGCCAAAAGACTGTCTACTGGAGCAGAATCTCCTTCTTGTATTCCAATGTGTAGAAGCGTTCCGCTATAAAAAGCTTCGAATTCCATTGTTGCTTTGTCTGTTTCAATTTCGGCTAGTATATCACCTTCATTGACAGTATCACCTACTTTTTTGAGCCAGCTAGCCACAGTTCCTTCTTCCATGGTATCGCTTAAACGCGGCATGGTGATAATTTCTACATTATCTGGAAGTACTGCTGCTGATGCTTCTTCCTGAACAGGAGTCGCTACAGGAGCTGCTGCTTCTACAGCTGGAGCAGTACCCCCACCAAGGTGAGCTGAAATATCTTCGCCTTTTTTACCTATAATAGCAAGCAAGGTGTCTACAGGAGCTGTTTGTCCTTCATCAATTCCGATATGCAATAATTCGCCTTCGTAGAAAGCTTCAAATTCCATCGTAGCTTTATCGGTTTCAATTTCGGCTAGAATATCGCCTTCTTTTACTGTATCACCTACTTTTTTAAACCAAGTAGCGACAGTTCCTTCCTCCATTGTATCGCTCAAACGAGGCATATTAATGACTTCTGCCATAATTAACTTAATTTATGTTTTAAAAATGGATAGTTGGGTTCTTCGTAGACTGCATCGTACATAACTGACTTTTCCGGATAAGGAGAATCTTCAGCAAATTTTTCACATTCAAGCACGCGTGCCTTGACATCGGCATCAATAGCGGCCAACTCGTCTGTCGATAAATAGTTTTTCTCAACAATTATGTTTTTCACCTGAGTGATTGGATCAATCTTGCGATATTCTTCTACTTCAGACTTGGTACGATAGTGCTGTGCGTCTGACATGGAGTGTCCACGATAACGGTAGGTTTTCATTTCCAGAAAAGTGGGTCCTTTTCCATCTCTTGCATGTTTTATTGCTTTATCTAACGCTTTTGCTACAGCAACCGGATCCATTCCATCTACTGGTCCACAAGGCATTTCATAACCAAGACCTAATTTCCAAATCTCCTGATGGGAAGCGGTTCGGGCGACAGAAGTTCCCATTGCATATCCATTGTTCTCCACAATAAACACGACGGGAAGTTCCCATAGTGTTGCTAAGTTGAGTGTTTCATGCAACGAACCTTGTCTTACTGCACCATCTCCCATGAAACACAAGGTAACAGCACCCGTATTGTTGTATTTATCACCAAAAGCCATCCCAGCACCTAGAGGTATTTGCCCCCCTACAATACCATGGCCTCCATGAAAACGATGCTCTTTTGAGAAAATGTGCATAGATCCTCCCAATCCATTGGAGGTTCCTGTGGCTTTACCGTATAATTCGGCCATTACCCTTTTGGGATCAACACCCATTCCAATTGGTTGAACGTGATTTCTATAAGCAGTAATCATACGGTCTTTCCCCAGTTCGATGGCGTGCAAGGCACCTGCAAGAATGGCTTCTTGCCCATTGTACAAATGTAGAAATCCTCTCACTTTCTGCTGAATGTAGACTGCTGCTAGCTTGTCCTCAAACTTTCGCCAAAAAAGCATGTCTTTGTACCAATCTATATAGGTTTGTTTGGTGATTTTTTTCATTCGAAAAAAATATTTTAGGATTATTTATGGGGCAAAAATACGACTTTTAACGGAAAACAATACCATATCTCACACACATAAAGATAGACTAATGTCATAAAAATAACATCCAAGAAGGTTTAAATTACTCCGCAGCCTCTAACCCAGAATTGCCTAAATTGAATGTCAATGAAAACCGAAGTGTGTTTTCCAACGGATTTCTAATCTTAGACGTTGAGAATAAATAGGATATATCAATGGCGGCAAAGTCAAGCAAAAAACCTGTCCCTAGGGTTAAAAAACGTCGGGAACCTTTTTCTAGACTTTCATTAAAATATCCTGTGCGCAGCGCGAAAACATCTTGAAAAACATATTCAACTCCTGTTGCCCACGTAACTTCTTTTAGTTCTTCGCTAAAACCATCTGGAGCATCTGAAAAGGATTCAATAATTCCATTTAAAAAACTAATGTCGGGTTGTTCATAAAGTGTCACTCCATTTTCTTGCCCTACTCTTATAGGAGTTGGCACCAAGAGCTTATTCAGTTCTAGATTGAAATTTACAACATTACTTCCGCCTAAATCTAAACTCATTCCGGCGCCGAGACGAAGATTTGTTGGGATAAAGTTTTTTTGCCCCCCTTCGTCATATTTCAAACGCGGACCTACATTAGAAATATTTAAGCCATAGCGCATACTCGCTTTATTGGTTCCCAAATCAAAATATTTCCCTTGGTAAAAAGCAGCAATATCAATTCCTACACTGCTTGCAGGGGTCGCATCGGTGTCACTAGATAGTCTCAAATCCGAACGAATATATCGCGCAGCTACAGCCATAGAGAATTTTTCATTCAACAACAATCCATAAGAAATATCTAAGGTAAGTTCGTTTGGACGCTCAATGCCTTGTTGAACAATCGTGTTTCCAACTAAATCATTGAACTGTATATCACCAAGACTGAAATATTTTAGACTTGCTCCCCAAGCACTACGTTCGGTATTCTTCGTATAATACGTTAGGTTAGCCAAAAATATATCATCGACTAGTTTGCTTAAATAGGGGGTGTAACTCACCCCCACAGCCTGTTTTTCCTTTATAAAAACATACTTTGCTGGATTCCACTGTTGGGAAAAGACATCTGCCGAAGTAGCTACACCCAACTCACCCATACCGGCTGAGCGAGCATCTGGAGTAATTAATAAAAATGGGACTCCTGTGGTGATTACGCGGCTTTGGCTTTGCGCGAATACCCCAGACCCAATAAGCATTATTAAACACCCAAAAAAGGCTGATCGTTTTTTCAAAGATTGCTATGTGCTTGATTCGTATTCATAACGCAAAAATTTCTGATTTCTTGCCCTATTCAAAACATTTTCGCTGCTTTAACAAATACGACAATAAATGCATTATTTTTGCGTTATAAGTTTGTGTTGGTGAGGTATGTTATTAATGTCACCGCACAATAAATTGTATATTGCAACTTTTAAGAGTAACAATATAGACGATAAAAAAACTAATATGAACGTGAAGTTTATCTCAAAATGTACGCTTTTTATTGCCTTAGGGTCAATGATTTTTACTTCTTGCGGAAAAAAACAACCAATCTAGAGCCACTGGTTGGAGCATTAACTCCAAAAAAGGTGGGTTTCAATACAATGTTGATTTTGAAGATCAAGAAACAGGACCAGGACTTGTTTTTATTGAAGGAGGAACCTTTACCAAAGGACAAGTGCAAGACGATGTTATGCACGATTGGAACAACACCCCCACTCGTCAGCACGTTATGTCTTTCTACATCGATGAAACAGAGGTTACCAACCTAATGTATCTTGAATTTTTGGACTGGTTAAAGTTAGTTTTCCCACAAGATAATCCACAATACAAACAAATTTATCAAGGGGCGATCCCAGATACGTTGGTTTGGAGAAACCAATTGGGATATTTTGAAGAATTAACAACAAATTATCTACGCCACCCAGCCTATGCAGAATATCCTGTTGTGGGTGTAAACTGGTTACAAGCGGTACAGTTTGCTGAATGGCGCACCGACCGTGTAAATGAATTTATTTTAGAGCGCGAAGCTTATATCGAAAAAGATGTACGCTATACAGAAGTAGATGCCAACAGCACCTTTAGTACCAGTGCCTACCTTAAAGTTCCTGAAACTACTTATGGCGGAAAAATCGACAGTTTGGTTGGAAAAAATGGACGTCAGAAAAAAGATACGACAGAAGTTAATGTCTATGCAGGAGTAGATAGTGGTTTGTTATTACCTGCTTACCGTCTTCCTACAGAGGCTGAATGGGAATATGCCGCTCTAGCACTCGCTGGTGAACGCGAATACAACGCTTACAGAGGAAAGAAAAAGTATCCCTGGTCTGGGGAATACACGCGTTCGGAAGAAAGAAGATCCGAGGGTGACCAATTGGCCAACTTCAAACTCGGAAAAGGAGACTATGGTGGTATTGCTGGTTGGTCCGATGACGGAGCAGACATTACCATACAAGTAAAATCTTACCCACCAAATGATTTTGGCGTTTATGACATGGCGGGTAATGTAGCCGAGTGGGTTGCCGATGTTTATCGTCCAATTGTAGACGATGAAGCGAATGACTTTAACTACTATCGTGGAAATATCTATCTGAAAGAAATCATTGGAGAAGATGGAAAGGCACAGGTGATCTCGCCCGATCAACTGGTCTATGATACCCTTCCAAATGGGAAGGTGCTACTAAAACGTTTGCCCGGTCAATTAGACAAAGTAGCTATTGACGAGGAAGAAACCTTTTTACGTCAAAACTTCACTGAAAGTGATAATAGAAACTTTCGTGATGGTGATATAGAGTCTACTCGTCAATATGCCGATGTGCAAAGCGGCGAGGAGGAAGGGAATGGACGCCCTGAAACGACTAAAATGTATGACGCACCAACTCACCCTCGTGTTACCATAGACGAAAATGGAAACAAAGTTCGCTCAAAAGACAAGTCCCCTAAAAGAACTTCATTGATCACTGATGAGGTACGTGTTTTTAAGGGAGGATCGTGGAAAGATCGTGCGTATTGGTTAGATCCAGCGCAACGACGCTATCTGCCGCAATACATTGCAACCGATTATATCGGGTTTAGATGTGCCATGACACGACTGGGGTCGAAAAGCAAAAATAAAAAAACAGCCCGTCATAAACGAAAAGGCTAAAAAATAAACACATTAAAAGGCATTTTCGAATGCCTTTTTTTTCGCATGACAATTCCCGAATTACATTCGATCTATCAAGAAAGCAACGGTCTCTCTACCGATACACGTACATTAAAAAAGGGAGAACTATTTTTTTGCTTAAAAGGAGAAAACTTTAATGGAAATGTGTTTGCACAGAAAGCAGCCGATGCAGGAGCATCCTATGTTATCTTCGACGATATCAGTCATCGACCAAAGGTCAAAAATGCCATTCATGTTGAAAACAGTCTGGCCACCTTACAAGCTTTGGCTAGGTTTCACCGAAAACAATTTGACCTACCCGTTATATGCCTTACCGGATCAAACGGCAAAACTACTTCCAAAGAACTTATCTATAGTGTGCTTTCGCAACAATTTGTTGTTCACGCTACAAAAGGAAATTTAAACAACCATATCGGCGTACCCCTGACCCTACTCGGCATTAAGTCCGATACGCAGATAGCCCTTGTTGAGTTGGGCGCAAATCATCAAGAAGAAATTGCATTTTTAAGTGAGATTGCACAACCCACAGTAGGCTATATCACTAATTTTGGTAAAGCGCATTTAGAGGGTTTTGGTGGTCTAGAAGGTGTTATAAAAGGAAAAAGTGAACTCTATGATTTCTTGCGAATAACCAAAGGGAATGCCCTTGTAAATGCCGACGATGAACTTCAACTAAAGCATAGTAAAGGTTTAAATCAGATCTTCTTTGGACATAACGACAATGCGCATTACAAAATGGTCAACACAATCGACAATAATGGCTATTGTATTGCCTCTATCGAAGGAGTAACCATAAAGAGTCAGCTAACTGGAGAGTATAATTTCGACAATATCAATGCGGCCATTGGTTTGGGAAAATTCTTTTCCCTTTCCCTTAAGCAAATCAAAAAAGGGATCGAAGTCTATTTACCTGCCAACAATCGCTCGCAGTGGATCAAAACAACGAGGAATGATGTGTTACTAGACGCCTATAATGCAAACCCATCTAGTATGAAAGCAGCAATCACTGCGTTTGTTGGGGTTAAGGCTGCACATAAAACAGTGATTTTAGGAGATATGCTTGAACTAGGAGACTTTACGAAGGAGGAACACCAGTTGATTATCGATCAACTTGAAGTAGCTAACTTCGATGAAATCATTTTGGTTGGGCCGCTATTTTCTTCGATAAGAAAAAGAACTAAAGGGAGGTATTTCAATTCAACCCTTGCTGCAAAAAAACATTTTGAAGAAAACCCCATAAAGGGATCTACTGTTTTGATCAAAGGTTCTCGAGGAATTGCCCTTGAGCAACTCCTCGAACAACTTTAATTATTTATTTAATTCAAAATAATTGATGGGTTTAAAGCTAGAAAGCGATAGTTCTTCAATTTGTGTTTGTAAAACTTCCCAAGTTTCTTTGTAAAAGCTATTTACTTTAGCTAAGGCATCTTTGGTTTGGTTTTCAGCATGCATCATCAAGGTTTCCTCAGTAAAAGTAATTCCTTGTGGACGACTGGCAACATATCGCCGTGCCGCAGAGATACGTGTCATCACAGTACTGTCTGGGTTACGAACAATTCCTTGTCGCTTATCATCTTTCCCCAAAAAGAGATCAATCAGAGCATCCATTTCCTTGGAAGCATCTTTACATTCTTTCAATAGGTCTTTGTACTTGACGGAATCTTGTTCCTTGATTCTCATTTGGTAGTCTTTCAAGATATCCTTTGACGTGACCAATTGTTTTACTGCTTTGGCTGCAGTATCCATATAACTTTCCAATTGTTTAGATGCGGCATAGCTTTGATCAATTGCCGCTTGAGAAACCGTTAGTCTAGGGTCAGATTTTACCTCTATTTTTACCGCATTGGACAGCTCACCTAGACTAATAACAGCCATATACGAGCCAGGCTTGACATCAACGCCAGCAGGCTCACGACTTGATTTACGGATTTTTCTACTCGGACGACTTACGCCTTTTTCATCCATATTCCAATACCAACGATAAAGCCCTTTTTCTTCAGGTACCTTGCGTTTTAAGGTTCGAATCAAACGATCTCCATCAAAAATTTGCAATTGCAATGAATCCGCTTTGACTTCTTTTTTGTCTTCTTTGGTTATACCCATCTTTGATTCATCTTGCTCTTCTGGCGAATAGAAGTAGGTAAACATTGCTCCATATTTTCTATTTTCACCATGATACATCGCATCTGCACCAAAACGAGAACCCGTGGGTTGCTGATAAGCAGCCATATAAGCAGTTGGAGGATCGAATAAGTGCACTTTTTTCTCTAACAAACCATTTGCTTGGGCTATGGCTCGGATTGGACGAATATCATCTAAAATCCATGCAGCACGACCAAAGGTTCCGATCACCAAATCGTGTTCTCTTGGATGGATAACTAAATCTTTGGTAGATACTGTAGGGAATACCTTTGGATCCATCTTTTGCCATTTCTTCCCAGCATTAATGGAATAATACAAACCATCGTCGGTCCCTAAAAAAAATAGATTAGCTGTCTCGGGGTCTTCTACAATACAAAGTGCATAGCTTTGGACATCCGACTCGTCTACGATTCGCTGCCAACTCTTACCATAATTTGTTGTTCTGTATGCATAGGGAGTATAATTGTAGCGACGATAATCATTGGCCACCAACAATGCTTCTCCTTTATTCTTATTGGATGCTTTGATTTGGGTAATCCAGCTACCCGTTGGTAATCCTTTCACGTTTTTGGTAACTTCATTCCAAGTTTCTCCACCATTTTGAGTAAAGTGTACCCGACCATCGTCTGTTGCTGCCCACAACATCTCTTTCTCCACAGGAGAAGGCTCTATCACCAAAATAGTACAATGGTTCTCTGCTCCAGTAGCATCTAAGGTAAGTCCCCCGCTCTCGCTTTGTTTTTGCTTTTCCGGGTCATTGGTCGTTAGATCGGGTGAAATAACTTCCCATGTTAAGCCTTTATCTGTGCTTTTATGGACAAACTGACTTCCAAAATAAACGGTGCTATTATCAAAAGGGTCTTGTCCAATGGCTGCATTCCAATTGAAACGCAAAGGTGTATCAGCATCCGGATGCGTTGGACGAACCAAGTAATTATTTCCTGTTTGCCAATCGTAACGAGACACATAGCCTTGCTGACTCATTGCATAACCATAGCGGGAGTTGTCCTTGTCTGGAACAACATCAAAACCATCTCCAAACGCAATTTCTTGCCAATACGAATTACGAATACCCTGAACACGCCAGACATAAGCTGGGCCTCTCCAAGAACCGTTGTCTTGCATTCCTCCATATACATTGTAGGGTATTTCATTGTCCACACTAATATGATAAAATTGTGCTACCGGAATGTTGCCAACAAAACGCCAAGATTTTCCACCGTCGCGGGTAATGTTCAATCCACCATCGTTTCCATCAATCATAAAATCTCCATCTTCTGGATGAATCCACCATGCGTGGTGATCGGGATGCACACCATTACTTACACCATAAGCAGGCATAAGTTGCGAAAAGTTTTTTCCGCCATCTTCGGAGACATTCACATAGGTAAAGACCGAGTATAGGCGATTTTCATTTTCAGGATCAACACGAATGTCCGAGTAATAAAAAGGACGATTCCCAATCCCCTGTTTATCATTTACCTTTTTCCATTTATCTCCTCCGTCGGTAGACTTATAAAGTGCATTTTTTTTAGATTCGACAAGCGCATAAACAATATTTGGTTTGTTTTTCGCCACAGCCAAACCAATCCGTCCTAATTCTCCTTTAGGTAAACCATCTTCGTGTGTTTTTTCTTTCCAAGTTGCACCTCCGTCTAGCGTAACGAAAATTCCACTTCCCTCTCCACCAGACTTAAAAAACCAAGGATCGCGCTTGTGTTCCCACATAGCCGCGATTAATTTGTTTGGATTGGAAGGATCCATGATCAAATCTGCTGCCCCAGTTTTTGGGTTTTGGTAGAGAATTTTCTTCCAAGATTTTCCTCCGTTTGTCGTCTTATAAATTCCACGTTCTTTGTGCTCTCCCCATGGTGAACCAATCGCAGCAACATAAACGGTGTTGGGTTGAGTTGGATCGATGATGATGCGATGAATATGGCGTGTTTCAGCTAAACCTGATGCAATCCATGTTTTTCCACCGTCTAGGGACTTAAAAATTCCATAGCCTCCATTGAGACTATTTCTAGGATTCCCTTCTCCTGTACCTACCCAAATTACATCTGGGTTGGATTGCTGAATGGCCAATGCACCAATAGATGCTGTGCTTTGATCATTGAATATTGGCGTCCAGTCTATTCCACCACTAGTAGATTTCCAAACCCCACCAGATGCTGTTCCAACATAGATTTCATCAGGAGAAGAATTCACCACATCGATGGTTGTGATTCGGCCACTCATACCCCCAGGGCCAATATTTCTGGCAGCAGTATTTTTAAAATCCGATGGAGAAAGGTCTTGGGCAAAAATAGTTGCTGACCAAAATAATACGAGGGTAAATAGATTTGCTTTCATAAGGAATAGATTAGACAACAATATAGAAATTCTTATTGAAACAAACCCAAAAGAAAAGCCCCTCCGAAGAAGGGCTTTTCAAAATCAAACAACGTATATATCTATTATGTTTCTAAGCAGTAATCACAATGATTTCTGCTTGGGCATAAATGGATTTAAATTTTTCGGCATATTCCATTGGGGTTAAACCTTGACTGCACGGGTAGTTTAGTTGTGCCCCTCGGCGAACCAAAAGGTTGATCATTTCAGGTTTATCCAATATAACGGCGTGGATGAGCATCGTTTTTCCCTCAAAAAGTTGATTTGGATGAATGGTTTTTTGGGTAAGTGCATTTTCAATAAACATATAGTCATCTGATGCAATAGCTGAAATGACTTGTGCTGCGTTTACATCTCCATTAGATGTGGGTGTTGGTAAAGTGAAAAATGAGGTCAAAAAATAAATTAAAATTGTTTTCATGAGGGGTGTGTTTTAGGGTGATTAACTTTGCTACTTGTTCGGTACAAAAATACAGCCTCTTTTATTACCTGAACTTATGTTGATTCACCAAAAATTCACTTTTATCAAAGTGATTAAAAAGACCGAAAAAAATTACTCCTTTGTTAACTGAAAACGTTGTAATTTTTCAAGTTGTTAATCTTTGAAATGTGCTTAACATTCTGCTAACTTTAAGCTGATAAAAACCACTATTTGGCTCAGTTTAAAAGCGTGCATTTGGGTAAATTACTCAACGAGGAGAGGTGAATGCGCTATTACAAAGTGGTAAATTGAAGCGCAATAAAAATGTAGGTGTTATAGGATTCGAACCTATGACCTCTACCCTGTCAAGGTAGCGCTCTAAACCAACTGAGCTAAACACCCTTTTTTGTATAGACTGAAGAAAAAAATATTCTTCTTGAATGTCTTTTAAAAGTAGTGCAATTTATAAAATTATACTGATTAAGCCCACTACAAGAAAATAAAGTGGTAGGCTTTTTCTCTCTATCTTTCATAATCTTAATGAACTGGATAAAACCTAGCTTGATGCTGAATACAAGTTGTTTTTTTGTTTTAAATATAACAATAATGTCTATTTTTGTTCAAAAAAATAACCATGATCATAGGTACCCCAAAAGAAATCAAAAATAATGAATTTCGCGTCGGCTTAAATACTGCTAGTGTAATGGCACTCACCAAAGCGGGCCATCGTGTAATCTTGGAAACCAACGCTGGAATAGGTAGCGGAATTTCAGATAATGATTTCATCACTGCAGGCGCAACCATTGTTGATTCTGCCAAAGAAGTTTATGCAAATGCAGAGATGATTGTAAAGGTCAAAGAACCTTTGACCCCAGAATATGCATTAATTCGTGAGGGACAAATTGTATTTACTTATTTCCATTTTGCCTCCTCAAAAACCCTCACGGAGGCCATGATTGAAAGTAAAGCAATTTGTATTGCCTATGAAACGGTAGAGGATCAGATGGGGCGTTTACCTTTGCTAACCCCCATGTCTGAAGTAGCCGGAAGAATGTCCGTACAACAAGGAGCAAAACACTTGGAAAAACCCCAAGGTGGGAAAGGTCAGCTTCTGGGTGGAGTTCCAGGTTCTACGCCAGCTAAAGTAATGATCATTGGTGCTGGTGTTGTAGGAACCGAAGCAGCAAAAATGGCTGCCGGACTGGGCGCAAAGGTGCTTTTACTGGATATTAATTTGGATCGTCTTCGCTACTTAAATGAAATACTTCCCAAAAATGTGACACCACTTTACTCTTCCCAGGAAAGTATCACACAACACATCGGTGACTGTGATCTCATCATTGGTGCGGTACTTATTGCAGGTGCTAAAGCGCCCAAGATCATCACCCGTGAAATGCTCAAAAATATAGAGAAGGGAACTGTCCTAGTCGATGTGGCGATAGATCAAGGTGGATGCTTCGAAAGCAGTCAACCCACAACCCATGAAGAGCCCACCTATGTGATTGATGATATTGTTCATTACTGTGTAGCTAATATCCCCGGAGCTGTGCCCATAACCTCCACCAATGCACTCAATAATTCCACACTCCCCTTTGTACAACTTATAGCAAAACAAGGCTGGAAAAAGGTTTGTGCTAACAATGCGTCACTCAGAAAGGGGTTATCTATTTATGATGGGAAAGTTGTACATGCGGAAGTGGCAAATACTTTTGGTCTTCCACTGTATGAAAACGCCATTTGATTCGCTACATTTGATGTACTGAAGATGTACAATGATTCAAGAACTCACATCCATTGTAGGAGAAAACAATATACTTACCCACGGGGAAGAAAAATTCGCTTTACCCATATTTGGAAAACAGACATACCCTTAACTGCAATTGCAGTCGTTTTTCCTAAAAGCACAGAGGAAGTAGCTGCCATTATGCAACTGTGCAATCAGCGCAAGCAAGAAGTTGTAGTGCACGGTGGTGTAACCAATTTAGTGGGGGGCACGCAAAGCCATGCAAATCAATTGGTCGTTTCCTTGGAGAAAATGAATCAAATTGAAGAGATCGATGAAAAAAGCAGAACAATTACTGTTCAAGCCGGGGTTATTCTCGAAAATGCCATCAATGCTGCAAACGATAAAAATCTCTTTCTCCCGCTAAGTTTTGGGGCTAAAGGTTCTGCACAAGTTGGTGGAGTGGTTTCTACCAATGCAGGAGGGTTACGCGTTTTTCGCTATGGTATGACCCGACAAATGGTGCTTGGATTAGAAGCCGTTTTACCCGATGGAACCATTATTTCTTCGATGAAGAAAATAATTAAAGACAATTCTGGCTACGACCTAAAACAACTCTTCATCGGCGCCGAAGGCACACTTGGCATCGTAACAAAAGTTGTTTTTCGTTTACAAGAAAAACCGCAAAGTCGATCCTCTGCTATAGTGGGAGTAGAAAATTATGAAAATGTAATTGCCCTGCTAAAATTTATGGAAAAAGGGCTAGCAGGAACACTTTCAGGTTTTGAACTGATGTGGAAACGCACCTACGAAGCCATGATTGCAGCTCCCGATTTTACCGCACCAATTCCCGCTAATTTCCCTTATTATGTTTTTATAGAGAGTCTGGGTGGAGATTCGACTTCAGACTTCAATCGTTTGGAAGACCTTATTGCCCAAGCCTTTGAAAAAGACCTTATTGGAGACGGCGTATTGGCGCAAAGTGAACGAGAATTACAAAGCATTTGGAAAATTCGAGAAGATGTTTCAGTCCTCGCCGATTTGGCTCAGTACGATCAACATTTCGACATCAGCTTACCCATTCCTGTAATTGGAAAAGAAATAGATTTAGCTATTGAGGCATTAGAACAACTTGACTTTGTCGAAAAGATCTTTCCATTTGGGCATGTGGCCGATGGCAATATTCATTTCATTATTGGGAAAAAAGAAAATTCAGCTGAAATAATCGGCGCAATCAATGCAATCGTTTACGGTTGCTTACAAAGAAATAAAGGATCTCTTTCAGCTGAACACGGTATTGGGCTAGACAAAAAGAAGTACCTCTTTACCTCCAGAACCGAAAATGAAGTCAATTTGATGCGAACACTAAAAAGAGCGCTTGACCCTAAAAATATCCTAAATCCTGAGCGGATAATTAGCCTTTAATTGTTTTTCATCTTAATGGTCATATTCCTTATGTTTAAGTCATAAGGATACTGCACATGCTCAACGACATAGCTTGGGACGGAGAAAGGATCGAGTGGGTCAGATCCATTTGATGTTTCTGTAGTATCTAAATAGCCATCTCCGTCGTCGTCGTTGTCAAATCCATTACCGTAACCATCTCCATCAGTGTCGAGGTACTCAGCTGAGTTTTCCGGGAAGGCATCAGCCATGTTGCTATAGCCATCATTATCGGCATCCCCCGCCGGATCGAGTGTAGTAGACAAAGTAGCCGTACCTGCAGTTAAGGGAGAAGTTAACAGTGAAGCGTCTTGTTGAAAAGGAATCTGTTTTGTTGTGACTACTAAAGGTTCCCTAATCAGTGCGATATTAAAGGAAGATAGTGAGGGTAAATTCAACCGTACATGCTCATAAAACTCACTATCAATACGGGATGATGTCCAAATTGGAATGTTATTGTATTCAATAGAAAAACGTTTTTTTCTAGGGTACACAACCGGTGAATCTACGCGCGTGTTAGAGGTTGTGCCGATATCGGCAGGGGCAACATAGGTCGCAGGCAGAGGAGACGTTCCGGACAAGCCTGAATTATTGATATAAATAACCGGTATACGTTCTAACTTATAATCAAATTCGAGTACAAGATCATTCGTAGGGAAATCAGCAAAATTTTTATACGCTTTAACCAATTGGTTTTCGGCAAAAGAAAGCGTTGCCCAATTATCATAGGGTAATCCGTCACTATCGAGTGGGTGTGTAAAAACGGTGCTACCAGCTGCAGTACCACTCACCGTCCAAGTCGTCGAATCGGAGCCCCCAAACAACAAATCATCTTTATAAAAAATGTCAATAAAATTCTCAAAATAGCTACTGTCTTCACTTTCTAGATTAAATACCTTTAAGCCTACATCGTAGCGACCATATGCGTCGTAAGAAACCGTTTCGGTTACTTCACTGATAGAGTCGTTCGTTGTACCACCTGGGAAGAACCATGCCAGACTATCAATGTTACTTGCTGTTGCGATAAAACTTACGTCAAAAGATGGAGACCCTGTATTGGTTGGCACGCCAATCGATCTTGAAGTCGAAATAAAAGATGCATTTACATTTCCTGTATTTTCCCAATTTGGATTTTGTGCTTCTTCAATTTGGCTTGGTGGTTCAAAAACAGGTGGGGTACAAGCCACCATAAGGGCAATTATTAAGAGGAATGAAAAGGTGCCAAATGATAATTTCATCTAACAAAAATAAGTTTATTTATTATATATATAAAAATACATGAAAATCATTCATAAAAAAACCCCGATAAACGGGGTTTTTTCGAGGTTTAATGCTACACACTATGCAGCATTTTCTTTCTTGATTAGGTTCAAAGCCGAACCTTCTTTAAACCACTCAATTTGTTGCGCATTATAGGTATGGTTTGCTACAATGGTATCTTTAGAACCATCTGCATGAATCACCTCAACGGTAATTTGTTTCCCGGGAGCGAAATCTTTCAAATCAACAAAGTTAAAGGTGTCGTCTTCTTGTATCAAATCATAATCTGCCTCATTGGCAAAAGTAATTCCCAACATTCCTTGTTTCTTTAGGTTGGTTTCATGAATTCGAGCAAATGATTTTACCAATACCACTTTGACCCCTAAGAAACGTGGCTCCATGGCTGCGTGTTCACGAGAGGAACCTTCTCCGTAGTTATGGTCTCCCACGACAACAGTTTCTATTCCTGCCGCTTTGTACTCGCGTTGTACATCTGGCACTCCACCATACTCCCCCGTCAATTGGTTTTTAACAAAATTAGTCTTCTGATTAAAAGCATTGACCGCACCAATTAAACAGTTGTTTGAAATATTGTCTAAATGCCCACGGAAACGCAACCACGGTCCAGCCATAGAGATATGGTCTGTAGTACATTTACCGTGTGCTTTTATCAAGAGTTTTGCTCCAGTCAAATTTTCTCCGTTCCATGGTTTGAAAGGGGTTAATAACTGTAAGCGCTCTGAGGTTTCATTTACCACTACATTGACAGAAGAACCATCTTCAACTGGTGCTAGAAAACCGTTGTCTTCTACATCAAAACCTTTAGGGGGTAATTCCATCCCAGTAGGTGGATCTAAGCTAACTTCTTCTCCGTTTTGATTGATTAACTTATCTGATAAAGGGTTGAAATCTAAACGACCTGCAATGGCTACTGCTGCAACCATTTCTGGCGAAGCGACAAAGGCGTGTGTATTAGGGTTTCCGTCTGCACGTTTAGAAAAGTTTCTATTAAAAGAATGCACAATAGAATTTTTCTCTTGCTTATCGGCTCCTTCACGTGCCCACTGGCCGATACAAGGTCCACAAGCATTGGTGAAAATTTTTGCGTTTAAATCTTCAAAAACACTCAACAGGCCATCTCTTTCTGCGGTATAGCGCACCTGCTCTGATCCAGGGTTAATCCCAAATTCTGCTTTAGTAACTAAGCCCTTATCAACAGCTTGTTTTGCAATAGAAGCAGCTCGAGATAAATCTTCATAGGATGAGTTTGTACACGATCCTATTAATCCCCATTCCACTTGTAATGGTCAGTCGTTTTCTTTTGCTACATTAGACATCTCAGCGATAGGAGTAGCAAGATCTGGTGTAAATGGACCATTTAAATGAGGACTTAAGGAACTTAAATCAATCTCGATTACTTGATCAAAATATTGTTCTGGGTTGGCATATACTTCTGTATCTGCGGTTAAATGTTCTTTTACCGCATTGGCTGCATCGGCTACATCATCACGACCAGTAGAGCGTAAATAGCGTTCCATGGATTCGTCGTAACCAAAGGTAGACGTGGTGGCACCTACTTCTGCTCCCATGTTACAGATGGTCCCTTTACCCGTACAAGACATGGCTTCAGCTCCTTCGCCAAAATATTCAATAATTGCACCAGTACCTCCTTTAACAGTAAGGATACCCGCTACTTTTAATATTACATCTTTTGGCGCAGTCCAACCGTTTAATTTTCCAGTTAATTTTACCCCAATTAATTTCGGGAATTTTAATTCCCAAGGCATATCTGCCATCACATCTACGGCATCGGCACCTCCTACTCCAATGGCCAACATTCCAAGCCCACCTGCATTAACGGTATGTGAATCTGTTCCGATCATCATTCCCCCCGGAAAGGCATAGTTTTCAAGAACAACATGGTGAATAATCCCAGCCCCTGGTTTCCAAAATCCGATTCCGTATTTATTCGAAACAGATTCTAAAAAGTCAAAAACCTCTGCAGAGGCAGAGTTAGCCGATTTTAAATCAACTTCGGCTCCAGATTTAGCTTGAATTAAATGGTCACAGTGTACAGTAGTAGGGACAGCAACCTTTTGTTTCCCAGCCTGCATAAATTGTAATAAGGCCATTTGAGCCGTGGCATCCTGGCAAGCAATTCTATCTGGCGCAAAATCAACATAGTCTGCTCCTCTTGTATAAGGACGATCAGATTTTACGTCCCATAAGTGAGAATACAGTATCTTTTCAGACGCAGTTAACGGTTTTCCTGTTAATTTTCTAGCGGCGTTTACACGGTCTTCTAAGCGTGCATAAACTGCTTTGATCATTTCGATGTCAAATGCCATAATCCTGTTAGTTAAATTTTGACAAAACTACAAAATTAAGCGTTTAGAATTCTTCTGTATTATAGAATTAATTGATGTTTAGCAAATTTCTACAAATCCCTACAGTTGTGTTTAAATTCGTCCTAAAAACAAGGCCTGTGTTATAAATTGAACTTCTAAATTATTTTTGATATAAAATAGGCTGTTATCTTGTTTGAAGGTTTCTAAGAAATAAAGTACCTTTTAGGTATCAAATAAAAATCTTGTGAGTACACTATTTCAAAAATACAAAGGTCTTGTCTTAATACTTTTCCTGGGTGTCTTTATCAGCTTTGTGGACAGCTTTATATTGGATGGTCGATTTAAAGGCGTGGAGGAATACAAACATTTTATTTATATCGGTGCGCTTTTAATAGGTCTTGCGGTAGTTTTAAGCATTTTACTCAAGGAAGGCTCAGCAGAAGAATAAGCCCTATCTTTGTCAAAAAAGATGCAGCATTTTTCAAAAGAAAACATTAATGCTTTAGCAATACGCTATAAAAATAATTTAATCAATAGCATTTCTGGCTACAAGTCGGCTAATTTAATTGGCACAAAATCAAAAGCTGGGAAAACAAACTTAGCTGTATTTAATTCGGTGGTACATTTAGGAAGCAATCCTGCACTTTTGGGTTTTATTCTTCGACCAACAACTGTTCCCCGACACAGCTACCAAAACATGAAAGAAAGTGGCGTATTCACCATCAATCATATTGCGCAACAACAAATCGAAGCGGCACATCATACTTCTGCGAAATACCCTGAAGAGGTTTCAGAATTCGATCAAAGCGGTTTATCGGAAGATTACAAAAATGACTTTTTTGCCCCTTTTGTGAAAGAGGCACCCGTACAAATTGCTTGTTCCTATGTCAATGATTATTTAATCGAAGAAAACAACACTCGCTTGGTTGTTGGCGCTATTGAACATTTATACGTTAACAAAAATATGCTGTTAGAAGACGGCTGGGTTCAACTAGACAAAGGAGGGATTGTAACCATAAACGGGCTAGATGGCTATGCTTTACCGACGCTTTTGGAGCGATTCCCCTACGCTCGTCCAAAAATCTAAACCATGGAATTCATTGCTTCTTCCCTTTTTGATTATGTGGTACATCACTCTCAAACTGAACCAAAATTATTGACAGAATTAACGAGAGAAACCCATTTAAAGGTATTGCAGCCCCGTATGTTGAGTGGTCCATTACAGGGACGTTTTTTGAGCATACTTTCAAAACTTCTTGCTCCAAAAAACACACTAGAAATTGGAACATTTACAGGGTACGCTACGCTTTGCTTGGCAGAGGGTTTACCCAAAGACGGAGCAATCGACACCATAGACATCAATGAAGAATTGATTGATTTTCAACGTTCCTTTTTTGACCGATCTCCTTGGGGAAAACAAATTCATCAACACACTGGAAATGCCCTCAAGCTTATCCCAAGCTTAAACAAGACCTATGATCTTATCTTTATTGATGCAGATAAAAAAAACTACCTCAACTATTTGGAATTAGTTCTTCCAAAACTGCGCTCTGGCGGATTACTTTTATCGGACAATGTTTTATGGAGTGGAAAAGTACTGGAAGAGACTAATCCGAGAGATGAAGACACTAGAGTGCTGAAAGAATTCAACACACTTTTATCCAATCATCCTGAACTCGAAACTGTTCTCCTTCCCTTAGGGATGGTCTTACCCTCAGTCGGAAAATTTAAAATTTACGCTTAACAGAATTTGTCAAGTTGTCGAAATCTTCTTTTACTTGGTTGATTTCTTTATGAATTTCGCCTCCTATTTGCTTGCTTGGGTCTAAATCAGCAGATTTTTGAATCTCAGATTTAATCTCATTCGTTGCCTGTTTTACTTGGGTGATTCCCTTCGCCAAACCACGGGCAATAGAAGGAATTTTATCGGCGCCAAAAATGAGCAAAACAATAAAAAAAATAAATACAATTTCTGCTCCGCTAATGAATAACATGGTGGTATTTTTTTCAAAGATAGACGAAAAAAAAGCAGTGAAAACATTCACTGCCTTTTTAATGTTGTATTATTTTTCTCTAGCCCTGTACTTTAGCTTTAAATGAATCAAAATCAGAATCAGCTTCTTTCTTTGGCCAGGCATTATTGGTCAAATCGATGTCTGCTGTTTCAGCATCTGGATCAATCGTAACCCCTATGAGTTCTTTACTCGATGTAATGAGCTTTTTTACAGAAGCATCATTTTTACGCCAAACCTGAACAGGATAGGTAATTCGCTCGCTAGTGCCATCGGCATAACTATATTCTACAATGATTGGCATCACAATTCCACCCGGTTTTTCGAACTCAATCTCATAGAAAAAAGCAGGAATTTCTTGGCCTTCTTCTAGGTTATCGGCCAATACTTCGGAATGATCTTGTGGTTTTCCTTCGGCCAAGCTTGGGTCAAATTCTTCACTATCTTCAGCTACCATAAAAACAGAAGGGTTTAAATCATCTGCGGTCATACCATAACGGGCCAACAAATCATTTACTTCTTTACTTGGTGTAGGAGAAACATAGTGCCGTTTCACTTCTTTAACACCTATGTCTACAACATCTGTTGAATAGAACCAACCGCGCCAAAACCAATCCAAATCTACAGCCGAGGCATCCTCCATGGTACGGAAAAAATCTTCAGGGGAAGGGTGTTTAAACATCCAACGCTGTGCATAGGTCTTAAAGGCAAAATCAAATAACTCGTGTCCCATAATAGTTTCACGGAGAATGTTCAAAGCGGTTGCGGGTTTACCTTAAGAATTTGGCCCAAGTTGAAAAACATTTTCTGGATTTGACATGATTGGTGAAATATAGTCTTGATTCCCAGACATATATCGAACAATCTTAGATGGGTCTCCTCTACGCGAAGGATAGTTGTCTTGAAATTCTTGTTCTGTGAGGTACTGCATAAAGGTATCTAGACCTTCATCCATCCATCCCCATTGGCGCTCATCGGAATTAACAATCATAGGGAAGTAGTTATGTCCAACTTCATGAATAATTACACTGATCATTCCGTACTTTGTACGGTCAGAATAAGTCCCATCTGGGTTGGGGCGACCATAGTTCCAGCAAATCATGGGGTACTCCATCCCTTGGTTTTTGGCATGTACAGACACTGCTTTGGGATATGGATAATCAAAGGTGTATTTTGAATACACCTCTAGCGTGTGTGCTACAACACGAGTCGAATACTCCTCCCACAAGGGATTTCCTTCTTTTGGATACAAAGAAGAAGCGATTTTATTTTCACCCCTACTTTCACGGCCATCATGTCCCAGATAAATCTTCTTGATGTGGCGAAGCCAAAGTCACGTACATTTTCAGCAACAAAACGCCATGTTTTTGTTTTGGTTGCTTTGACTTTTTCTTTCTCAACAACCTCTTCTTGAGAAACAATAATCACAGGGTTATCGAAGGTATTTAGGGCTTTTTTATATCGTTTGTATTCCGTTTTACTGAGAACTTCTTTGGGGTTTTGTAAGCTACCAGTAGCCTCCATAATGTGGTCTTCTGGGACGGTGATATTCACCTCATAATTTCCGAAGTTAAGGGCAAATTCTCCATTCCCCCAAAACTGATAGTTTTGCCAACCTTCTACTTCGTTATAAACCGCTAAACGAGGAAAGAACTGAGCAATCACATAGGCACGGTTATCATCTTCTTCGAAGTATTCATAACCAGAACGTGCACGATCGGTAACATGGTTGTTGATTTTATACCACCACTTGATCGAGAAAGTAAATTGCTGACCGCTTTGCAAGGCTGAAGGCAAGTCTACCCGCATCATGGTTTGGTTAATGGTGTAAGGCAATGGCTGCCCATTAGCGTCTTTTACTTCCTGTATGTTAAACCCTCCGACAAATTTTTCTGATGTAAACTGATCGACAAAAGCATTTACTCCTCTGTATTTTGGGGCTGTGGAAGGGTTTTTGGCTCCCTCCATGTCGTTCTCATTACGAATATTTTGGTCGAGTTGAACCCATAAGTAAGGCAATGCATCAGGAGAATTATTGGTGTAGGTAATAGTTTCGCTTCCATAAAGCTTGGTGTTGGCATCGTCTAAACGGATGTCCATCTTGTAGTCTACCTGCTGTTGATAATAATCAACTCCAGGAGACCCAGCTGCCGTTCTGTAGCGATTTGGAGTAGCAAACTCTTCGTATAATTGTTTGAATTTGTTGTTGTTTTTATGCCCTTGGATTGGTGTAGAATCTTGTGCAGAAACAAAAAAGGCAAAAAAAATGGTCATTGAGGCTAAAACACGTTTTTTCATTGTTTAGAAATTTTATAGAGCCTAAATATACTTTAAATTATTTGAGGATGAATTCTAGGGAATTAATTTTATTCCTCAGTATAAAACTTTTCTCCTTTTCAGGTGTTTTAATGTGAATGATATTTTGCTGACTTTCAATAAAGTCCAATAAAAAGGTACTTTTAAGGTTAAATTTTGTAATGGCAAAAGAAAGCGCTGTGACCTCTGCATATACCAATAATAGATCATCTTGATACTCCCTCCCCAGATAATTTATTTCGTGTATGGAATCATTTATTTCCAAACGGATATTATTGAGAAAGAACGCTTCTATAAACGCATCCGTTTCTTCAGGATGAGAATCTGGGAAAAACACCACCTCTTTATTTTGCTTGTTTTGCATGTAAGCCTCGATATCTTCTAAGAAGAAACGACTAATCAATTGCAATTGCTGTTTCTCTGGCACCCATTTTACTGAGGTAGTACTCAAATAGTATTCGTGGCTTTTTTCGCTCGCAAAGGAGAAAAGTACAATCAGAAATATAAAGGCTTTAGTTTTCAGCATAACGTTCTTCTTGAAAGCGTTTGAATTGCACCATTACTCTTTGATGTAACCCCATTTTGTACCATTCAATAATGTTTGAATTTTCGGCGCAACCCAACACAAAATCATAAATTTTTTCTTGGGGTATTCCGTACTCTTCCTCAAAAAAGAGCACTCCATAAAACTTAATCATTGAGAAAATACTTTCAAACTGACGGTCTAACTTTCTTCGTTTTTTAAGTTTTTTGTAATAGCCTGAAATGTGTTTATAGGCTGCATCTATATTTATTCCTCCGGAAATGGGTAGCAGCAGTGTGCTTAGCACAAGGCTTTTTGCTGAGACTATTTTCTCTTTTCTTTCGCCTTTAAAACCCGGAATACCCACATCACTAAAATTCAATTGCTTTGGTACTGTACTCAAATCACTTGAAAGGCTTCCGCTAAGTTTATGTGGTTTCACGACAACTTCTCGAAGTTCATTAACAAATTCCTCGAGATAAACGGTAACCTCATCCAATGAAAAAATGGTTTCGGTAATAACTAATTCGCGCTGTTTGAATTGGATCCCAGAAAAAATAAGACGTTCGCCTACTGCTACTGATATTTCAAACACACCATTTACATCAGTGATCTCTGCATTTCCACGGCTTACATTAAGCACGTGAATTCCTTCAACTTGGAGACGTGGATGACTAACTCTGCCCTCCAACAATTTATATTTTTGAGCGCTTAAGCTTGAAAGCACGAAAAACAAAAGCACATTCAGCAAAAGGAACCTCTTTTTCACCGGATTTTTTCTTGTATTTCTCGCTTTCTTGGAATAAATATTCGATCAACTGAAACTCCATGTCCTTTTTCAACAAACGATCACTAGGAAGTGTTTGATCTAATTCTTCAAAAAACCCATCAACTTCATCGATCTTTAACGCCAAGTCTTCGGTAAAAAAATCTTGCTCAAAAATCAATGGAAGAACCTTTGAAGGGAGTAATGTTCTTTTTTCTTGATCTTTGTTGGCGCTAACTACTTTCGCCAGTAGCTTGGCAATATTAACAATGTTTAGACCGTTGGTCAATTGTCCTTGGGTAGTAATTGTATTTCTAATTTGCGATGACTTGTCTTGGATGTAGTCCACACGGGTAAACTCTTCCTTTTTTTAAGTCCAGAAATTTTTCGGTATTTTCTGGGCCTACCACAATTTCGTTTAGGGCAGTAGTCCGTTCGTTTACCTCAACGACCAAACGATTTTTCTTTATGATTTCTTCTGTAATCTCTACCGTTTTTATCCGAAACTGTATGGACGAAAAAATAATCTCATCACCAACTCGAGCCAAAATCTCAAATTCCCCCTCACCGTTGGTTATGGTGTTTGTTAGGGCAGTATTGTTGACCACATTTGCTGCAATTACGTTACTATTTCTGTAGAGAAGTTTGCCTTTAAGCGGAATGCGTTTTTCTTGGGCCGAAACCAAAAAAAGCAAAGAGCAAAGAAACCTGATACTAAAATTTTCATCACATAAAAATAAGGATTATCTATTGATTATATGCTAATGTGATGTTAATTAAAAAAGAGCAAGGAAGGAAAAAAAGAGCGGGAGACCGGGCTCGAACCGGCGACAATCAGCTTGGAAGGCTGAAGCTCTACCAACTGAGCTACTCCCGCAGTGCAACAAATATACTATAATTTGCATTAAATTCTATTGTTCTCATGAAAACGCCCCTACTTAGACCAAACGACCCTACTTTCTAGCAATTAATTCTGTAATTTCACACCATGAAACCTGCTATCCACCTAGCTATTATTTCAGCTGAACAAACCCATTTGGTTAGGCACCCAATGCTTCGAAAAGGAGGCCGCTAGATAGCTGTGTTTTTGAAGGTGATGAGCTTGAGACAAGCTTGCATTTGGGAGCATTTTGTAAGACAGACTTAGTTGGTGTAGCCTCAGCTTACGCGAAAAACCATTCCCAGCTCTTGGGTAAATCAAGCTACCAAATAAGAGGAGGTGCCATTTTAACTGCCTTTCAGGGTCGACAGATTGGAAGGGCGCTAATGGATGGTATTGAACAACATCTCTCTGCAAGAAACGCTACATTACTATGGCTCAATGCCAGAACAGAGGCTGTTCCTTTTTACAAAGCCCTAAACTACCAGCCGTTTGGAGAGGCATTTGACATTGCTCCGATTGGCCAACACTATTGTTACTTTAAACGTATAAACGTATGACGAAGTTTTTTTCTTTAGCCCTTTTAGCAATTGCCTATTTAGGATTTAGTCAAGACAGCTTGCGCTATGACGAATCTTTTTTATTGGGAAAAAAAGAGGCCATTATTTCCTCCCAAACAGGCTTATTACCCCAAGTAGAAATAGCTTTTCTTGAAATGCAGTCTGCTGCAAAAAAGGACAGTTTAAATATAAAAATAGTTTCTAGCTTTCGGTCTTACACTGCTCAAAAAGAATTTGGAACCGAAAATACAGCCGCTTTCTTAAGCAGGGGCTTTCTCCAAAAAAGGCGATGCAAAAAATAATCCAATATTCAACCCTTCCAGGAACCTCGCGCCACCATTGGGGAACAGATATCGATATTATCAACGCAGTTCCGGTGATAAAAGGAGATGTCTTACTGGAAAAGCATTTTTAATCCAGGGGGAGCTTATGAAAAGTTACATCTGTGGATGGTGAAAAATGCCCGAAACTACGGCTTCGAACTAGTCTACACAAAGGACAGTCTGAGAAAGGGATTCTTCTACGAACCTTGGCATTATAGCTATGTTCCGCTTTCATCAAAATTCTTATCCAATTATTTAGAAAAAAACCTCATAGATAACGCTGTAGAAGATAGCACCTTGCTTGGTTATAAGCATATCTCCAAAACTTTTTTAGACCATTATTTGAATGAGAACATCAAAGGGGTCTCTAGTCGTGTAATCATGCAATAAGTAATCTATTTCCGGTTTCGCATATACCCCAACAAACCTTCATAGCGTCTTCTCGATAATGGTAAAGAATCTCCGTTGGACATTTCACAATAGTTTCCTGCACGTTTATTGATGTTAATCAAATGTTCCAAATTAATTATATACGAATTGTGGATTCGGTGAAAAACAGTGAGGTCCAAAACGTGTTCATATACCCCTATGGGCTTGGAGGAAATCACTTTTCGTTTTTTATCCTTGAGATGAAACTCTGTATATCGACCTGCTGATTTTAGGTAAATAACCTCTTCCGGATGAATAAAATCGACACGATCCATCCCAGAAATCATGATAAAGTTGGAAGGATGCTTACCATGGTAGGACGAAGAAATATTTTTGATCCTATCTATGTCCACACTATTGCTGTTTTCGTTGATCTTCAGAGAAACCTTCTCTACCGCAGCAACTAGCTCTTCGATGATAATGGGTTTTAAAATATAATCGACCGTATTGTATTTGAATGCGCGAATAGCATATTCGTCGTAGGCTGTGGTGAAAATTATGTGAAACGTTGGCTCATCTAACTCTTGTAGTAAATCGAAAGAGGTGTCCCTATCCAATACAATATCGAGAAAACCAAGTCAGGTTTCTCTTTATTGAGTACCTCCAATGCACTGTCATAGGTGGTACACGACGCTATAACCTCAATATTTTTACAGTATTTTTTGATGAAATGAAGCAATAGATCAAGGTTATTTTTTTCATCTTCGACTAAGACTGTTTTAAATACTTTCATTTGTGTGATTTTGATTTTTTTCAATGATTTTTGGGACAACCAATACGGCTCTAGTTCCACAAATAGTTCCTTTTTCAATTATGTCTTCAAGGTAAAAGACAGATTTTGTTTTATAGATATAATTCAAAATATCGATGCGCTCTTTCAAGATTTTAGTAGCATGAGATTTATGAACATCTTTCCCCAAAGCATTTTGTTTTTTTAATCGACTTGCTGCTTTTCTACCCATCCCATTATCTTCAATAATTAACCGCAAGGAGTCTTTTGTGTGGTTTATTTTAAGTTCGATCAAACCCTCTTTCTTTTGATGAACTAACCCGTGAATAATGGCATTTTCAACGATAGGCTGAAGCAACATTGGCGCGATTAAAAAGTGATCGGGATTTAAGTTATTCCCAAAGCTAACACTAAAACGAATTGGACGCTCTAAGCGAATATTTTGAAGCGCTATATATCCTTGAATGTAATCAATCTCCTCCGTCAAGGTCATGTTATCTGAAGAAGACATATCAAGTGTTTTTCGAAGCATTCGAGAAAAAATACCCACATATTGATTGGCCACTTCCTCCCCTTTTAACATCAGCACACTTTGAATTCCATTGAGCGTATTGTAGATAAAATGGGGATTCATCTGCGCTTTCAGCGATTGTGACTCTAGACGAGCAATTTGATCGCGATAAGCGGTTCGTTGCCTGGATCTGTCGCGACCAAAAAATACAATGAGCGCAATGGTAATGAAATTACTTACAAACAGTGGTATTGCAATATTGCTGGTAACGGAGAGCATTTCAAACAAATAAATTAGTTAGCAAAACCAACACAAGAGGTCTCTTGTTTGAAATAAATATAGTAAAGTTTATTATACTATACATCTATTGAGGCAGATTTAAGTAGGTTATTTTGATAAATGTAGAAAAAACAAATAATATTGTAGATAATCTACTTTAAATTTTTAACATTGCTAGCCATGAAAAAAGACTATTACAATCCCGAGGATTTAAAAAAATTTAGCTCCATTACAGAATGGAACAAAGAACTTGGTGACAAGTTTTTCGATTATTATTCAAGTGTTTTTGAGGAAGGGCAACTAACTGCCCGAGAAAAATCCTTAATCGCATTGGCGGTATCACATGTAGTTCATTGCCCTTATTGTATCGATGCATACACCAAAGATGGATTGCAACGAGGAATTGAAAAAGAAGAAATGATGGAAGCCGTACATGTTGGCGCGGCAATCAAAAGTGGTGCGGTTCTTGTGCATGGAGTGCAAATGATGAATCGTCACGATCAACTAAGCATGTAGTAATATGGCCACCAAATCACTTAAAGCGAAACAAAATGAGCTTTCAAACACCCAAAGACAATTGGAAATTCTATCCAATGGTATTTTTCAAAATGGAAAACTGCCCACCTTTAAAGAAAAGCTTAACGAATATTCTATACCGGAAATAAAACCTAAAAAGCTTTCCATCCTTCAAATCAATGTAGGGTATATGTGCAATCAGGTTTGTGCACATTGTCATGTTGATGCTGGACCAGATCGGAAAGAAATGATGACACAAACCACCATGGAGGAATGCCTTTCTGTAATGGAGACAAACGAAATTGAAACGGTAGATCTAACTGGAGGTGCTCCAGAAATGCACCCAGAATTTCGTTGGTTTGTAGCGCAAATTAGACAACGGACTTCAGTCAAAGAAATTATTGTTCGCTCCAACTTAACCATCATTATGGCAAACAAGAAATACCATGATTTGCCCGATTTCTTTGCTCAACACAAGGTACATGTCGTTTCTTCTCTCCCCTTTTATAAACGCGGTAAAACAGACCGACAAAGAGGGTCGGGTGTTTTTGATCAGTCCATCAAAGCGCTGCAAAAACTCAATAGAGTAGGATATGGCAAAAACGATGAGGAATTAAAACTAGACTTGGTATACAATCCTTCTGGGGCTTTTTTACCCGGTGATCAAAGGGCTCTAGAAAACGACTTCAAAAAAAGCATTGATGGAAGACTTTGGTATTGAATTTAATCAATTGTTTTCCATCACCAATTTACCCATTAGTCGTTTTCTAGATTATTTAATCGCCTCAGAAAACTATGAAGAATATATGCATTCACTGGTCGAGGCGTTTAACCCCGCTGCAGCAGAAAATGTGATGTGTACCAACACCCTTTCTGTAAGTTGGGAAGGCTATTTGTATGACTGTGATTTCAATCAAATGCTAGAATTAAACGTTGCTAGCGAGCATTCACATATTCGTGATTTTAACACTGTTTCTCTTAAAAAACGTGAAATTCAACTCTCACAACATTGTTATGGCTGTACGGCCGGAGCAGGAAGTAGTTGCCAGGGAAGTATCGCCTAAAAATTCATTCCTTGAAAAAACCACTTATACTCGTATTCTGTAAAAACCCTGAGGAGTGAAAAGTTAAAACACGTCTGGCTGCCACAATTGGAGAAAAGAAAGCCCTAGAGGTATACCAAGCGTTGTTAAACAAAACTGCCCTTGTTCTATACAATATAGATGTCGACATTCAACTCTATTATTCAGAATACATCGATAAAAACGACATTTTTCAAAGCCCTCTGATCACAAAAAAAGTGCAGTCTGGAAATGACTTGGGAGAACGCATGGCCAACGCTTTTGAAGAAGGCTTTCGGCTGTATTCACCAATAATTGTGATTGGAACTGATCTTTGGACACTAGATGTTTTTGACATACACAAAGCAATTAAGGCATTGAAAATGCACTCTACCGTCGTTGGACCATCTTCCGATGGAGGGTACTATCTATTGGGCTTAAATGCTTTTAACCCAAAAGTGTTTGAACAAAAAAAGTGGGGCACATCGACTGTACTATCGAGTACCCTAAATGATTTAAAAGAAGAAGATGTTTTTTTACTACAAGAAAAAAACGATATTGACACCTACAATGATCTATCAAAACACCCAGAACTAATGCAACTCCTGAAATGAACAAGCAAGAACAAATCGATCAAAGTCATTCCTTTTTAAAACAGAACGGAATAGAAGATGGAGCCATCGGAATTATTTTAGGAACAGGTCTTGGTGACCTTGTCGATCATGTTTCTATTGAAAAAGATATCCCCTACAGTAGCATTCCCCACTTTCCAAAACCAACGATGGAATTTCAAAAGGGGCGCTTAATTTATGGCCGTCTTGAAACCAAAAAAGTACTCATTTTTGAAGGCAGATTCCATGCATATGAGGGACTCAGTTATTTTGAAATCACCTACCCTGTTCGTCTTATGCACGCTCTAGGAGTGCAACAGCTTGTCATTAGCAATGCGGCAGGCGCCATCAACTTAGCTTTTAAAAAAGGAGAGGTCATGCTCATCGAAGACCACATCAATTTACAGCCAGGTTCTCCTCTGGCGGAAAAGGGAGTTGAATCACTGGGACAACGCTTTGTGGACATGATTAGTCCGTATTCCCAACGTCTAATGCAAGCGGCTAAGGACAGTGCACGAAAACATAAATTTCCCTTACACCAAGGGGTTTATGTTGCCGTTACAGGACCGCAACTAGAAACAAAAGCAGAATATCGCTACCTAAAAACGATTGGAGCAGATGCTGTGGGAATGTCAACAGTCCCAGAAGTCATTGTGGCCAATCAACTCGATTTAGAATGCATTGCATTCTCCGTTCTAACGGATGTTTGCGATCCAGATAATTTAGCACCCATCGATATTGAGGATATCATGGCTTCAGCTAAAAAAGCGGAACAATATTTGATTACATTGGTAAAAGAATTAGTAAAAACCCAAAATTAATGAACTATTTAGACGTCACTAAAGATGTTACAAAGAAGCCGCACTAACTCCTGATGTTGGTCTTTGTTGTACAACCACACCGATTTGGCAATTTCAGGCTTGTCAATCCCTACGATTATGCAAGAAATGAATTATGGTTGTGGGTCGACCGTGCATCCACGAGATTTGGTCAACAATCCAAAAATTTTGTACGTGGGCGTTGGAGGAGGAATGGAATTACTGCAATTTTCATATTTCTCTAGGCAAAAAGAAGGCGTTATTGGAATTGATGTCGTTGATGAAATGCTTGAAGCCTCAAGGAAAAATTTTGTGATTGCCGAAAAAGAAAACGATTGGTTTCAATCAAACTTTATTACCCTTAAAAAGGAGATGCATTGGCCCTTCCAGTAGAAGATGAAAGCATTGATGTTGCTGCTCAAAACTGCTTGTTTAATATTTTTAAATTAGACGAACTTAAAAAAGCATTAAAAGAAATGTACCGTGTCTTAAAACCCCACGGACGTCTAGTCATGAGTGACCCCATTTGTGAACAACCCATGAACGAAACCCTTAGGGAAGACGAGCGTTTACGTGCTTTATGCCTTTCGGGCTCTATTCCCTTAAATGATTACCTAAAACTTTTGACCGATGTAGGATTTGGCACTATTGAGGTACGTGCGAAACGACCCTATCGAATATTGGATACAAAGAACTATTCAACAGAAGAGAATATTTATATTGAAAGTGTTGAGGTATGTGCCATAAAAGATCCTATGCCTGCAGATGGTCCTTGTATTTTTACAGGAAAAGCAGCCATTTATTTTGGAGACGAAGATTTCTTCGACGACAAAAAAGGACACATTTTGCTTAAAAACCAACCGCTCGCCGTCTGCGACAAAACAGCCAACGCATTAAAAAATACAAATCAAAACAACCTCTTCATCATTGAATCTACTTTTCACTACGATGGTGGGGGTTGTTGCTAACACCTAATCCTCTCCCCTATGCACCTACGCTATCTTACTATTCTGATGTTCCTTTTTGCTGTAACTGCTGTTGGACAAAAAAGCAAGCATGCACTATGGACTACCGCATTACAAGAACATGTCGATAAAAACGGAAATGTTGACTACAAAAGCTGGAAAAAAGACACCACCTATTTGGACAATTACATTCAAACATTGGAAGAAAACCCTCCTGCTGAAATGTGGTCTAAAAATGATTCTCTTGCCTATTTCATCAATGCTTACAATGCGGTGACCATTAAGCTAATTCTCGACAATTATCCCATAAAAAGCATCCGAAATTTAATTACTCCATGGCGATTTAAACGATTTAAGCTAGAGGGTAAAGAAATTTCATTAAATCATATCGAACACGAAATTCTTCGTAAGATGAACGAGCCTCGGATTCATTTTGCAATCAATTGCGCCTCTGCCTCTTGTCCTAAACTCATTAATATCGCCTTCGAATCACATACAATGGAAAGGCAACTAGAAGAGGTAACTAGCGATTTCATCAACGATCGTAACAAGAATATAATCAGCGATAAAAAAATTCAACTATCCAAAATCTTCCAATGGTTTGGCTCCGATTTTGGCAATAAAAAAGAACGCATTGCTTTCATCCGTAACTATGCTGAGCAATCATTCAATGAAAATCCAAAAGTGAATTTTCTGAGTTATGACTGGAAACTCAACGAAAAATGAGGGACTATCCATTATTGTTCCCATACTGAACGAAGCTAGCGTATTACCCCTATTTATTAGAAAAATCTTTGCTCATTCATTCTATGAAAATCAATTGATTTTTGTGGATGGAGGAAGTACCGATGGGGGAGATGAATATGTTATTTCGCATAACAAGTGTACACTGATCAAAAGCAAAAAAGGGCGCGCCATACAAATGAATACTGGGGCAAAAGCAGCTCATTTTAATTTACTCTACTTCATACATGTCGATAGTATTCCACCCAAAAATTTTGACCTTCATATTCTAAAGAAAAACAGTAAGGGCAAAAAAGCGGGTTGTTTCCAAGTAACGTTTGACTCCTCTCATATCGCTTTACGGTTGAGTGGATTTGCTTCTCGATTTAACAGCACTTTTTGCAGAGGGGGTGACCAATCTTTGTTCATTGAAAAAGAGCTTTTTAATCAATTAAACGGATACAATGAAAATTATTCCGTGTGTGAAGACGGTGAATTGATCGATCGTATCTACAAACAAACTAGCTTTTGTGTTTTACCGCAAAAACTCATTACTTCTGCTCGACGATTTAATGAAAATGGTGTTTGGAGACTACACTTTTTTCATGGTATCATCCATCTAATGCGCTCCATAGGCTGTACGCCAAAGCAACTTAGTCAATTCTATATTGCCTTTATAAAATAAGCGCCATTTTGTTTTGATGCAATCGCATATTACATCCACCAATAATAGGGAATAAAGACTAATACTCCTATTAGGGCAGTAGTTACTACATAAATCAGGAAAAATCCAAAAATGGAAAAAAGATCATCTGCATCCTTAAAAAGGGGAGATAATGACGTAAAAAAAGCAATGAAAGGAAAGCAGTAATTCCGACAAATACATAAAACATAGGTTAAGATTTAGGTGATTAAAAAATTTAGGTGATTTTATAACAGGTAGCAATTAGGTCTTTTTGAACAAATTCCCAACCGCTTTGACATTCTAAATGAATCTTTTCTGACTGAGGAAAGTTAGAAAAATCTCCCTGCGTTATGGTGAGCAGTACCCCTTCGTTGTGAGGTGAGATAACAAAGCGCAGTTCAGAAGATTGTCCATTTAAACCATTGCCTTGATGAAAAATAGTAAATCGCAATCTACTATAGGGTGTGAACTCTAACAGCTCTCCCCGTACATGAACTGTTTTGGTTCCGTTCGGATGTTGTTCAACCCACTGTGCTTCGTTTCCAACTGACCAATTGCATTTCAATGCGCAATTGTACATGTACTGACGTGTATATTTTGGTTCTGTTAATACAGCCCAAACAATTTCTTTAGTCGTTTTCAGTGGTAACTTTAACGCAGTCCATAATGGTTTCTTCATCTCATTCGATTTAAAACCTTAAAAGAGCGTAGGTCGAGTAATTAAAACGCAATTCACGCTCGTATTAAGTAAGATTTGGTTACCCTAATTTACACTTTTTTTTTAACTGACATAAATACATTACATTGGAATAAATATTACACATGGTTTCCCAATCACCAATCATCATAATAGGAAATGGAATTGCAGGCATCACAACTGCTCGACACATTCGCAAAAGAAGCGATGTTCCTATTCTTATTATCTCCAAAGAAAGTCAGTATTTTTTTTCAAGAACGGCTTTGATGTATGTCTCCATGGGCCATATGAAATGGGACCACACCCAACCCTATGAAAAACATTTTTGGAAGAAAAATAAACTGGATTTATTGGAAGAGACAGTGACCGAAATTGATCCAAAAGCAAAAAGAATCACCCTTTCAAACGGAACGAAACTTTCTTATGCAAAACTTGTTTTAGCAACAGGTTCTACACCAAATAAATTTGGTTGGCCGGGAGAAAACCTTAAAGGAGTTCAAGGACTTTACACTAAACAAGATTTGGAAAGTCTAACATCGCTCAGCCCCTCAATTAAAGAAGCTGTCATTGTTGGAGGTGGACTCATCGGGATTGAATTGGCCGAGATGTTACATGCTCGAGGAAAAAAAGTAACTTTTTTGGTACGAGAAAAAAGCTTTTGGAACAATGTTCTCCCATTAAAGGATTCTGAAATGATTAATCGTCATATTTTGTCGCACGGAATTAACCTGAAATTAGCCACAAACCTGAATAAAATCATTGAAGATGAAAATGGAAGAGTGAAAGCCGTACTAACAGAAAAGGGAGAAACCATCTCCTGTCAATTCGTTGGACTAACTGCTGGAGTTCGGCCAAATATTGATTTCCTCAAAAACACCACTATTGCCGCTAAGCGGGGAATACTAGTCAATAAATACCTAGAAACAAATCAGACCGATGTATATGCTATTGGAGACTGTGCTGAGCAGCAAGAGCCTATTCAAGGAAGACGCGCAATAGAAGCGGTGTGGTACACTGGTCGTATGATGGGTGAAACCTTAGCAAAAACATTAACAGGGGAAAAACAGCCTACCGTCCAGGACATTGGTTTAATAGTGCTAAATTTTTTGACATCGAATACCAAACCTATGGGTTGGTTGCTGCGCATCCTGATGAAACAGAAACTCATTTTCACTGGGAAAACACAGAAAAGAACCTTGGTATCACCATTGCATTCAATAAAAATTCTCACGAATTTATTGGAATAAATACATTTGGAATACGAATGCGGCATGAAATTTTTGATCAAATACTCAACGAAAAAAGAAGTGTTTTCCATGTGATAGAACATTTGAACGACTGCAATTTTGATCCCGAATTTTTCACTTCCTATGCCACTCAAATCGCTGCAAAGTTCAATCAAGAATATAATACCGACATTCGTTTAAAAAAGAAAAATTGGACGAGAATTTTCACTAACCTCATCACAAACTAATGAAGACATTACAACAATTTGGATTAGTACTATTCTTGACGGGACTCACTCTTTTTTGTGCTTTAATTTTTCTTGGGCAATATCAGCTCACTTCCCAGAAATTCGACGGATTCATTCAAGAAAAAAGGAATCAAAAGTGAGGTGCTTATCGCCAATCTAAACGACAATGTGGTGAACAAAATCTTCTCAGGGCCTTTTGCATTCTCTTCTAAAATAATAGCAGCTGTGGAAGAAGCCAATGCCATGCACAGAAAAAAAAGAGAATGGGGTAAAGTCATTTGGGATAAACCACACAGTTTCTCCTATGAGGTAGCTAAAAAAGCAGGAACAGGCACTATTGTTGAACACAAAGGGCTATTTTGGTTGTTGACCTTTGGTCTCGGAATTTTTGGTTCTCTACTCTATATCATTCCCAACGTGGTTACTTTAGGTCCACCCGGAATAAAAAACAATGCTATCTATTTTAACTCAAGTACCAATCGTGGCTTTTTGGGATGGTTTGTTTTTGTTTTTTTGGTGGTCTTTTACGTTTTACTGTATTTTTTTCCAGACTACATTGTTAATTGGACCTACATCGTTGATCCGATTAGCAAAAATCTTAGCGGTAATCTAGCAAGCCAATGGTTTTTGTACGGGTTTTTGTATTGTGTTGTGATGATGGTAATGGCTATTCGTATGTACATCAAGTACAGAAATAACAAATACCAGATCCTTCGCACTACATCTGTTTTATTTTTTCAAATTGTCTTTGCCTTTTTGATTCCTGAAATTTTGGTTCGTTTTGAAAAACCGTGGTATGATTTTAAAAATGCATTCCCATTGGACTATGATTTTTTCTTTAGCTGGAATTTAAATAGTTTGATTTCGAGCGGCGGGTTTGGCTTATTCATCCTTGTTTGGGGAATTGCATTGACCTTAATCATTGTTCCAGTAATGGTCTATTTCTTTGGTAAGCGTTGGTATTGCTCGTGGGTGTGTGGTTGTGGTGGTTTAGCCGAAACACTAGGAGACCCCTATCGCCACCTATCGAACAAATCTATTGGAGCATGGAAATTAGAACGTTGGCTGGTCCATGGTGTCCTGGTGTTTTCAATCATCATGACTGGTTTTACACTTTACACCTACTTTTCTGGGACTGGTATCGTTTTGGGCATCAAAACCCAGACGATTCAAAATATCTATGGCTTTTTGATTGGGTCAATTTTTGCGGGAGTAATTGGAACGGGCTTTACCCTATTTTTGGAAATCGCGTATGGTGTCGTTTTGGCTGCCCGCTAGCAGCCTATCTTGGTTTGGTACAACGTTTTAGATCCCGTTTTCGCATTACGACCAATGGAGGGCAATGCATTTCATGCGGGAACTGTTCTACCTATTGTGAGATGGGAATTGACGTGCGTGCCTACGCACAAAAAGGGCAAAATATCGTTCGCTCATCATGTGTTGGTTGTGGTGTTTGCTCTGCAGTATGTCCAAGAGGAGTGTTGAAATTAGAAAATGGTCCTCTCGCCAATAGAACTCATCTACCCAACTTTCCACTGGGAAATACACTAGGTAACTAAATTGTATACATTAATTTGGAATCATCATCACTATCAGTCATTGTCATTATTCCCGCCTATAACGAAGAAAAATCTATTGTTAGCGTAATTCAAGAAATTCCTTCGTTGGTCCGTGAAATTATTGTGGTAAACAATTGTTCAACTGACAAAACAGCCGCGGTTTCTGAAAAGGCAGGAGCAACTGTTTTAACAGAAAATCGTATGGGATACGGCTATGCTTGCTTGAAAGGAATTGAGTATACCGCGCAAAAAAAGAACAGCCCGACATCGTGGTTTTTCTTGATGGAGATTATTCCGATTATCCCAATGAGCTACTGAAAATAATCGCTCCTATAGAAAAAAATGAAGTGGACTTTGTGGTTGGAGCAAGGGTTAAAGCATTGCGGGAAGATGGGTCAATGACTCCTCAACAAATTTTTGGAAACTGGCTTGCTTGCTTTTTAATGCGACGACTATACACGTCAACCTTTACTGATCTCGGTCCATTTAGGGCCATTCGTTGGGAGACGCTCATATCCCTTAAAATGTCTGACAAAACCTATGGCTGGACGGTCGAAATGCAATTAAAGATATTGCGTAAAAAAATTAACTGCCAAGAAATTCCCGTTTCCTACAAAAAAAGAATTGGTGTCTCTAAAGTTTCTGGAACAATAAAAGGAACTATATTTGCAGGAGTTAAAATTATTGGCTGGATTTTTAAACACTATTTATCATAAGCATTATTAAATGGAATATTTTTTGTTAAACTTCTCCTTTCTGGTGATGGGTTTATATGCCATATGCTTACTGCTTGTGTTTTTCTACAGTTTAGCCCAATTAAATCTTTTATTCAATTACAAAAGAGCTCAAAAAAACAAGCCAAAACTGACCAACTTAGATACATCTGAAATTACTAAAGTTCCTTATGTGACCATTCAGCTTCCAGTATTCAATGAGCTTTACGTAATGGAGCGCCTACTGGAATGCATTAACAAAATTGAATACCCAAGAGAGCGTTTAGAAATTCAAGTACTAGACGATTCTACCGATGAATCGATTCAACTGACCCGTAAATTGGTTGCAGATTTACAAAAAAGTGGTTTAGACATTCAACAAATTAGACGTGAAAATCGTGTTGGTTTCAAAGCAGGAGCGCTCAAAGAAGGTTTAATTACGGCCAAGGGAGAGTTTATTGCAATTTTTGATGCAGATTTTTTACCACGAAAAGATTGGTTACTTAAGACAGTTCCTCAATTTGACCATCCAGAAATTGGCGTTGTGCAGACCCGATGGGAACATATCAATCACGATTACTCCATTCTTACCCAAGTTCAAGCCTTTGCACTAGATGCCCACTTCACGCTTGAACAAGTGGGTAGAAACGTTGAGGAACACTTTATTAACTTTAATGGTACGGCTGGAATTTGGCGAAAAGAAACCATTATTGATGCCGGAAATTGGGAGGGTGACACCTTAACCGAAGACTTAGATTTGAGTTATAGAGCGCAATTAAAAAATTGGAAGTTCAAATATTTAGAAGATGTTAAAACACCCTCTGAACTTCCTGTTGTTATGAGTGCTATACGCTCGCAGCAATTCCGCTGGAACAAAGGAGGCGCAGAGAACTATCAAAAAATGATCAAAAAAGTATTGCAGAAAAAAGAACTTCCGTTCTCGACGCGCGTACATTCAGTTCTTCATTTGCTCAATAGCAGTATGTTTTTAAACGTTTTAATTGTAGGTGTTTTGAGCATCCCCATGCTTTATATCAAAAACGAATGGGGTCATTTGGCTTGGTTCTTTAAAATCTCATCGCTCTTTATCGTAAGTACAATGATTTTCTTTTATTGCTATTGGGAGCTGTATAAACGTCAATATGGAAGCAGTTTGACCAACTTCCTAGAATACATCAAAACTTTCTTCACTTTTTATACTGTAGCCATGGGCTTCTCGTTTCACAATGCCTTGGCGGTTTTGGAAGGGCACATTGGAAAACGAAGTGATTTTGTTCGTACACCAAAGTTCAATATCAAAAACATAAAAGACTCGTGGAAAAACAATAAATATATCCCAACCAAGGTGCACAAAAATACAATTGTAGAAGGTTTGCTTAGCTTGTATTTTCTCTTTGGATTATACAGTGCATTTGTTGTCGGTGAAAATGGTGATTTTGGCTTATTCCCTTTTCATTTACTTTTGTTCTTCGGCTTCGGCTTCATCTTCGTTACTTCTTTTAAAACCCAAGGCTAGTGCCTTGGCGAATTCCATTTCGCCTTTACTTACTCCCATTATTGATGGGTGTTTTATATTTAATACTTGGGTATTACACAAATCGTGAACAAAGTTTTCAATTTCTTCTTCTTTCGTTTGGTCTTTTTGGACTAAGTCATCTTTGCCTTCAAAAAACATCGGCCAATCAAATTCTTTGGCAAGGTCTCCTCTATCGAGTTATTCTACTTTTTAGTATTCCATGGTTATCGCAAGATTTCTACCGTTTCATTTGGGATGGACTGTTGCTTTTAAACGAACTCAATCCCTATGCTTTTACGCCTCACCAACTGATTACCCAACCCCACTTATTTTCCCCTGAACTAACAAAGGAATTGTATAACAAAATGGGAGAACTAAGCGCAAGTCATTACTCTAACTATCCTCCAGTCAATCAATTTGGGTTTTTGGTTTCTATCTTATGGGAACCAAACTCCTTATTTTCTTCCATTATCAGCATGCGTTTGCTACTTATTGGTGCTGATCTTGGGATATTCTACTTTGGAAAACAATTACTTAAGCTATTCGGTTTGGCAGAGGAACGTATTGGTTGGTACTTTTTAAATCCTCTGGTTATAATGGAACTGACAGGAAATTTGCATTGGGAAGGGATGATGCTCTTTTTCTTTGTCTTTGGTTGGTGGCTCTATGTAAAAAAAAGGCCGTGGCTCTCGAGTATAGCCTTTGCCTTTTCAATTGGCATAAAATTAATCCCTCTCCTTTTGGTTCCTGTATTCGTTCGCTATCAGTCTTGGAAAAGAAACACAATAATGGCATCTGGAGGTCTGGTCAGCCTTGGAATACTATTTCTGCCGTTCTTCAAAGATATTGGCGTAAACAATTACCTGACAACACTACAACTATGGTTTAAAAACTTTGAATTCAACGGAAGCATCTACTATATCTTCCGCTGGATAGGCTATGAAATAAAGGGGTACAATATTATACGCCAGTTAGGAGAAATAACCCCGTGGATAGTTGTTTTGATCGTGTTACTTTTCAGCTTGTTAAAAGCAAAGAAAACAGCAAAAGATGTTTTTTCTGCGATGTTGTTGTTGCTTTCCTGTTATTATTTCATGGCCTCTATAGTTCACCCATGGTACATTATTAACTTGGTATTTTTGTCCTTGTTCACCCGCTTTAGCTTTCCCCTTTTTTGGAGCGCTTTAATCTTATTGAGTTATGTTACCTATGCACACCCTAGTTTTCAAGAAAACTATTTCCTGATTGCAATTGAATACGGTGTAGTATATGGTGCTTTGGGGTATGAATTAATCAAAAAGAAACCTTTACTTCAACATTTTTAGGTTGTTAATTTCTTGCTCGCTTAAATGTCTCCATTTCCCTCTTGGCAAGTCTTTCTTAGTCAAATGAGCATAAGTAACCAAATCCAATTGCTCAATCGTATAATCCTGAGATTCCATTATTTGATTTACTGCCTTGTAGGTTTGGTCGTATATTTCCACACCCACTACCCGCTTTGGTTCCCCACGTACATGGCTAATTTCTTCCACAAATAATTTCTTATGACGATCAATAGAAACTCCCTTTTTTATCTTTTCAATCGAATCTGAGGTAAGATTTTTATTTAAGATTACTTGATAAATTTTCTTGACACGCGTTTTGGGTGCACGCAACTTTGCGGTCAACTCTTGGTCATTGGTAAACAACAATAAGCCAGTCGTAGATCGATCCATCGCTTGAATTGGATCAATGCGGAAAGGTGCCGCACGGTCGACCAACTCCATCGCATCTTTTTTGTAAGTACCTTTCTTAATTGAGGCTAAAAACCCTTTTGGTTTATTCAGTAATACATATGTTGGTTTATCCGCAGTGATACGTTGTCCGTCAAAACGAACATCATCGCCGGGAGCAACTTGAAATCCCATTTCTGTGATTACTTTTCCATTGACCTTTACGGTGCCTAAAGAAATGTGCATGTCTGCTTCTCGACGAGAGCACAATCCAGAATTTGCAACAAATTTATTGAGTCGTGTTGTGTTTTTTTTGGCCATTTAAACGTTTATCTAGTTGAGTTGAAAAGTTATAATCAAATGTTATTGAGATTCCTTTGGGAAGTTTAGATTGGGTACCGAACTAGTATGATACTCCCAACTCCTGCAAGGATCAAAAACTTTAATAGATTGTGCAGCCAAAGATACATCTTTTGATCCTTGGCTTTCCACAAGAGCACGACTATTCCTATTAAATAAGGAATGCAGCTAGCAAAATAATAGTACATCCACCCTAACTGCTGTGTTTCTTGCAAAAGTTGTAAAATTGGGAAAGAGGACAAGAGGATGAGAGCCGTAACAATCCCTTTGGTGAATTTAATCCCAAAAACAACTGCAACAGTGTTGTATTTCCTTACCCAATCACCCCTAAAGTTTTGCAAATCTTTGACTAAATCACGAATTAAAATAACCAGAAAAAGAAAGCTTGCGTGATACATCACCCATATCGAAAGGTTATTAAAATAGAGGCTCATAACGAAAAATGGGCTAATGGCCAAAAACGCCGCAAAGACATTACTTGCCCAAAATGTTTTCTTTAACACATGACTGTACAACCAAATTCCACTGATATAAGCAAAGAAAAACAAGAAGGCTTTCTTACTGACGAAAAATGCTAATAGCAGACATAGACCATTGAAAAAAGAATAATATAAAAGCTGCTTTTCGGTAGAAATTAAGTTATATAAAAGGTACTGCTGTGGTCGATTAATTCGATCTTTTTCAGCATCATAAAAATTATTGATTAAATAGCCACCTGCGATGGCAAAAGAAGAGGCTAAAACTAAAAAAATAAATTTAGATCGGTTATATGGTCTACCCACGACCGCTCTGGCGCAAGGATATAGCGTGCACTTAAATACTGTGCTACAACTAAAACAAGGATAGTATAACCACGGGTGGAGGCAAATACAGCCAGCAAAGGGAAGAAAGAATTAAAAAATGATTTGGAGAAAAGCCGCATGCTTTTCAAAAATTATATACTACCTCAAGTCGATAATCCTTCAAAGACATTTTAGCCTTTTCAAAATCTTCTGTAAAACCTAAAATATATCCTCCGCCACCAGAACCACACAACTTAAGGTAATACTCATTTGTTTCTAAACCCTTATTCCAAATGGTATGAAACTGCTCTGGTATCATTGGCTTAAAATTATGCAGCACAAGTTGAGATAATTTTTTTGTATTGGTGAATAAGGAACGTAAGTCACCGCTTAAAAAATTATCTACACACTGGTCGGTGTAACGAATGAATTGTTCTTTCATCATCAAACGAAAAGGCTCCTGCTCCATGTTTTTCATAAAAATAGATACCATGGGGGCAGTTTCTCCTACGATTCCACTATCTAAAAGAAAGACGGCTCCTTTTCCCTGAGGGTTTTGAGACGGGATTCCGGTTGGCTCAATACTGTCTTTGGAATGAATCAATATCGGCAAACTCAAATAACTATTCAGAGGATCTAAGCCAGAGGACTTACCGTGGAAAAAAGATTCCATGGCAGCAAAAATCTGCTTAAGCTGTTGCAATTTTTCCTTGGTCAAATTTTCTAGAACAGTAATTTTATCTTGTGCATATTGGTCATAGATTGCAGCGACTAAAGCTCCACTACTTCCCACACCATAGCCTTGTGGAATGCTACTGTCAAAATACATTCTTTGATCTAAATCGGATTGTAATCTATCCCAATCAAAACAAACTGTTGTCGTAGGAAGCTCACGTAAATAGTCGCAATAAGCAACTAGCTTTTTGTGGGAGTCTATAAATTCACCTTCGGCAGACAACTTAAGCGCTCCACGATAAAAATTGTATGGGATAGAAAGTCCTTTAGAATCTTTGATGATTCCATATTCACCAAAAAGTAGAATTTTAGCATAAAAAAGTGGACCTTTCATAACAGTACAAACTTACAACATTTTAGCCCCAGCACCAACTTGATCTTCAATGTATTGCCCATCTTGGCAATAACCAGCTAACTCGGTTTGGATAAAATTTAAAACAACGGCTTTGTTTTCTTTCGGATACAAGAGGTGAACATTTGCCCCAGCGTCTAAGGTAAACGACAAGGGTACTTTTGTGTCTTGACGAAAAGCCCAGACCTTATTTAAGACAGCCAATGTATTGGGCTGCATTAAAACAAAATAGGGGTTCGAAGCCATCATCAAAGCATGCAAGGTCAGGGCTTCTAATTCTACTAGAGCAATAAAATCATCCATTTCACCCGAAGCTAAAATGGCCACTAATTTTGTTAGGTGTTCATGCGCTTGGGCAAATCGGATATTCGCATAGGGGTGATTTTCCATCAATTGATGGCCCAGTGTGCTGCTCACTTTTTTGGCCCTTGTCAATAATTAGAATAGTGTCTTGAAATGTTTCAAATATTGGATGAATCCCTTTAATTAATTGCGTTCCAAAAGCTTGAGAACTCCCTACAATAGCGGGTGTTTCTCCCCAGGACATCATTGGTCCTACAATACTTCTTGCTGCACTACCCGATCCTAAACGAGCCAAAAAAGAGGCTTTTTGGTTAAAGTGAACTGGAGAAATTTCGGGATTCAATGCTTTTTCTATAGAAACAATCGCCAGCGCCAAAGCGCTCATACTAGAAGCTGAAGAGGCTATTCCACTACTATGGGGAAAAGAGTTGGATGAGTTTATCGCTAAATGATGTTGCTTGATATAAGGGCAATATTGGACAATTCGATGAAAAAATGTTTCTATTTTGGGGTGAAAAGCTGCTTCTTCTTTTCCTTCAAATAAAAATGAAAAAGAAAAATCATCGCTTTTATCTTCTCTTGGCTTAAAAGCAACCGAAGTTGTTGTAACACACGTTGAAAGTGTAAAACTCAAGGAAGGATTTTGGGGAAACTGATCTCCATATTTACCCCAATATTTCACTAAAGCTATATTGGATGGAGATGTCCAAGTGGTTTTCCCTTTTGTGGGAGGAAATGCACTGGAAACAAAATTTTTAATGCTACTCATGTTAAAACAAAGATACCATTTTCAGTGGCATTATTAACTCAAATTATATTCACTATCTTGTCTGGGAAACCTTTTTACATGAAACGAAAAAACAAAATCATTCTTGGGATTATTGTTGGCAGCAGTCTTTGTCTAAGCATAGGAGGGATTTCTGGTTTTGTTACTCAAGCAGCCATTCCGGTGTGGTATGCGGGCTTAGAAAAGCCCTTCTTCACCCCTCCCAATTGGCTATTTGGTCCAGTATGGACCATACTTTACATTCTAATGGGCTCAGCCGCAGGGTGGATCTGGTCAAAAGGAAGTCACCACCGCTGGGTAAAAACTGGCTTGTATCATTTTGCTGCTCAGTTAATCGTTAATGCGCTTTGGAGCATTGTCTTTTTTGGCTTAAAAAATCCAGTCATCGCATTGTTGGTTATTGCATTACTGCTGTTTTTAATTTTTCGAACCATTCATTGGTTTTTGATTATTGAGAAAAAAGCAGCTTATTTACTCTATCCCTATTTGGCATGGGTATGCTATGCCAGCTTACTCAATCTTGGAATCGTTTACCTGAATTAAAGTAGAAGCGTCTATTGTGGATAAATTCGCTCTGGATAATCGGTAATAATGGCGTCTACTCCTAGCGCTTTCATCTGTTCTATATCTTGAGGCTCGTTGACAGTCCAAGGATAGACCGCTAAATTTTCCTCCTGAATTTTTGACACATTTTTTTGTGTTAAACTCCTAAAATCAGGATTAATGGCAAATGCGTTTAATTCCAATGCTATAGGAATTGCATCCAACGGATCATCTTCTGTAAGTACAGCAATTTTTATTGCCGGGGTGGCTTTTCGAAATAACGCTAGTTCATCCCAGTCAAAACTAGATATAAACACATCTTTTGTGGATAGCTTTCCTTGATCAAAATAGCTTTTTAACAAGGCTGCTGTGGGTACAGCGGTCCGAGTTCCCTTAAGCTCAATATTTAAAACGACCTGTCCATTAATTACGTCTAAGACCTCCGTTAGTGTAGGAATAGGTTCGCGTCCTAAGACCGTGATTTTATTAATCGAATCAAGCGTTAAAGATTCTATATACCCTGTGGCATCGGTGAGTTTATCAAGGGTCTTGTCGTGAAAAACCACAAGTTCTCCAGAAGCACAGCGAAAGATATCAATTTCAATACCATCTACCCCTAAATCCATTGCTTTTCGTACAGAGGCAACTGTGTTTTCTGCTACATGCCCCCTTGCACCACGGTGTCCAATTACCAAGGGTTGGGGAGTAGATGTACAAGAAAAAAGTGATAACAACAGCATACAGGTAAATATGTTTGCTTGTCTACAAAAATTCATTTTTTATTTTTTTAGTATCCAAAATTCCCAGGGTTTCATTCGATACTCGTAGGAGTATGAAAGGCGTTTGGGCTTGTTGTCTTGGTAGCGTTTAAAATAACCATTATACGGAGAAGTAAAACCAATATGATCCTTGGACATATTCGCTATAAAAACGATTGTGTCACCTGCTTTTGTTCGTTCAAAAGCCAATACCTTTTCGCTCAGAGAGGTTTCTATGGGTCTGTATTCTCCTGCGTCTTTTCCCGCATTTAGTGCGGGATGTTGCTGCTTTAATTCGCCCAATTGCTTCAGCAAATGGTAGGTCTCTCCTGCCACTCGAGGAAAGCTGTCTTTTTCAAAAAAAAGTAGGCGCTTATCCAAATCATATTCTACTCCACTATACAAAAACGGTAAACCAGGGGCAGTATAATTCAGCGCCATCATGGCATGACTCGCTTCTCCATAGATTTCATTTACGGTCCCTGCCCATGCATTTTCATCGTGGGAGCTTACAAAATTTAATAGAAAATGTGAAGGGTCGTGTTTGTTGATGAAGTTTTCGCGGTGCATTTGATAGTCTATCACTGTTTTTTGCCCATGAGCAATTGCTTTGGTCAAATGATGTCCAGGAAAATCATAGGATGCATCAAAGTTTTTGAGATGCTCAAAACCACCTGGGTGATTGGCGTCGGTTTCTCCCAACAAAAAAACGGGTTTAATCGCGCGCAAAGCAGCAAAAGTATCTTCATAAAAGTCCATAGGAACGGCATAGGCCTGGTCCACACGATAGCCGTCAATATCTACTTCGCTTACCCAATACAACATGGCTTCTTTCATGGCGGCCCGCATTTCTGCATTTTCATAATCTAAATCGGCAACATCTGTCCAACCAAAAGACTCCCCAGTACGGGGATCTATGGGGTCAATAATTTCACCCGCCTCATTTTTTAAATAAAATTCGGGATGATCTTTAATCCAAACATGGTCCCAGCCCGTATGACCAGGAACCCAATCAAATATGACATACATTCCCAGCGCATGTGCTTGATTCACCAAAGATTTCAACTCTTCTAAGGAACCGTATTCAGGGTTAACTCCTTTGTAATCTGAAACAGCATAATAGCTTCCCAAAGGACCTTTACTTTTGGTTGTTGAAATTGGGAAGGTAGGCATAAGCCAGAGTATTTTTACCCCTAGGGCTTTTACTTTGGGAAGTTCCTTGGCAAAGGCGTTAAAAGTGCCTTCGTTGGTAAACTGTCGAATGTTAACCTCATACAAAACTCCTTCCGCTATGTCTTGATTTGTTATAGGGGGTAGCGATTGAATTGCAGTATTGGTAACTGAATTGTTGACAGCTCATTAGACTTAAGCTAAATAAAAAATAAAAATACTTTTTCATTATTGAATTGATTAATCTTTACAAGATATAAAAAAGTTAGTCTTCTTCTGGAGCCAATTCAATTTCCAAACCGTCCAAGGCTTCAGTGATGTGAATTTGACAGCCCAACCTGCTCGAAGGCAGGACATTGTATGCTTCGGCGAGCATGGCTTCTTCATCGTCAGATTTTTCTTTTAAGGCATGATCTGACAAAACATAACATTGGCAAGAAGCACACAAAGCCATACCTCCACAGGTACCTTCTACAGGTAATTCGTAGGCCTTACAAACCTCCATAAGATTCATGGCCATGTCTGTTGGAGCAAGAAGCTCGTGTTTCTCGCCTTCCCTATCGATAATCTTAATTGTTACATCGCTCAACGTCTAACTCTCTAGATTAATTACTTCTTCAATTTGCGGAGCGTGTTTCTTTATGGTCATTTCAACACCTGACTTTAACGTCATTTGATTTACAGAACAACCCGCACAAGCTCCTTGAAGCTGAACTTTAACAATTCTATCTTCCACAATATCAACTAGTACTATGTCTCCACCATCTGCCGCTAAAAATGGACGGATTTCATCGAGAGCGAGTAATACTTTATCTTTTAATTCCATTGAATTTAGTTTTGCTGTTTCACCGCCGAACATCCGGCCATAGTGGTAATTTTAACCGCTTGTGTTGGCGGCAAATGATCGTTTCTTTTCATTAATTCTGAAACGGTATTTCGTGTAATTTCTTCAAAGGCTTGTGTAACTACAGTTTTGTGTTGAAGTGCTGCGGGTCGACCGACATCGCCAGCCTCTCGTATGCTTTGTACAATAGCCACTTCACCTAAAAAAGGCACTGCCTTGTCTTCTGCTAAGTTTTTTGCACCTGCTTGACCAAACAGATAGTATTTATTGTTGGGCAATTCATCTGGTGTGAAATACGCCATATTTTCTACTAGCCCTAAAACAGGCACATTGATATTTTCTTGCTGAAACATAGCAATCCCCTTGCGTGCATCGGCCAAAGCAACATTCTGTGGAGTTGAAACTACCACAGCTCCATTTATGGGAAGCGACTGAACAATACTCAAATGAATGTCTCCAGTTCCTGGTGGGAGATCGATAAGTAAAAAGTCGAGTTTTCCCCAAGCCGCATCAAAAATCATTTGGTTTAATGCTTTAGCCGCCATTGGGCCTCGCCAAATTACCGCCTGATCTGGTTGGGTAAAAATCCAATGGAAAGCACTTTTACGCCATAATTTTCGATAGGTTCCATTTTAGAAGCCCCATCTACATTAACAGATAAGGGGCGCTCCCCTTCCATGTCTAACATGGTAGGTATAGAAGGGCCATAGATATCTGCATCTAGAATCCCAACACGGAAACCCATTTGATCCAAGGTAACGGCAATGTTTGACGTAACGGTAGATTTACCTACCCCTCCTTTGCCAGAGGAAATTGCAATAATATTATCAATCCCAGGAATGGGTTCACCTTTGATGGTTTCTGCCTTTTTGGGTGCTTCTACAGTTACATTAATTTTAATCTTTGCCTTTGGATGTACTTCTTTATGAATGCATTTAAGAATTTCTACCTCCACTTTTTTTCGGGCCTGAAGGCTTGGATTACTGAGAACTAGGTCAATAACCACCTCGTCACCAAAAACGACTATGTTTTTAACCGCTCCACTTTCCATAAGGTTTTTTCCTTCACCAGGTGAAGAAATGGTGCTCAGTGCTTTCTCAATATCTTGTTTTACTAGATTCATTCGCTTTTTTAAACTGATTCTAAATTACAAATATACAGGTAAGATATGGACTAAAAAAGTTTGACCGTTAAAGCTTTAGCTTTTGATTGAACTGGGATCCCAGAAGATTTCATCAAAGTTTTGGATTTGATTCTCAATTACCTCCACGCCCTCATTCTCGAGCAATTGTTGCATCAAATTTGTCCCTTCAAAATGATGCTTTCCTGTCAACAGTCCTTTTCGATTAACCACCCTGTGCGCAGGAACATCTAATTGATTGTGAGAGGCATTCATGGCCCAACCGACCATTCGAGCACTTTGTGGTGAGCCAATACACCTAGCGATGGCTCCATAAGTGGTAATTCTCCCTTCGGGAATTTGACGCACAATTGCATACACTTTCTGGAAGAAATTGTTTTTATCCTTTTTTGCCATGGGGAAAACGAAATGTTAAATAGGTAATCAATTTATCCTTGGCCATAAACATCCGCTCATAATGGGTTTGGATGGCGGTAACGTGTTTGGGCGTGTAGGCATTTCCATAGACATCGTGGTGAGCATAATCAACCTCCCAGCCTTTACCTTCCAGTATGCCAAGGGTATAACCGTGTAAAAACTCACTATCTGTTTTCAAATGTACTTTCCCGTCGGGTTTTAATACCTTTTGATAACGGTCTAGAAAAGTGGGATTAGTGAGACGATGCTTGGTTCGCTTGAATTTAATTTGTGGATCAGGAAAGGTAATCCAAATTTCATCAACTTCATTTTCATCAAAGACTTGATCCAGAAGTTCTATTTGGGTTCTTAGAAAACCAACATTATCCAAACCTAATTCGAGCGCCTCTTTTGCCCCAAACCAAAATCGAGCACCTTTGATGTCAATTCCTAAAAAATTTTTTCAGGGTAATTTTTGGCGAGATACACGGAGTATTCTCCTTTTCCACATCCTAGCTCTAGTACAATCGGCTTATCATTTTTAAAAAAGCTTTTTGCCATTTACCTTTATACACATAAGCAGTTTCTGTGATTTCTTCACGTGTAGGTTGAACCACATTTTTAAAGGTTAGATTTTGATTGAATCGCTTACGTTTATTCTTACTTCCCACTGCTGTGTTTTTGCTATAAAACTACTTAAAATTTCGGCAAGAATTTATGCTTACCCTTATGCTAGTGTAAACGAAAACTCTGACCCAACATAGAGAGTACTTTGAACATATAGTTTCTCATTGTGCGCCTCAATAATGTGTTTAACAATCGCTAAGCCAAGTCCAGATCCTCCCTCATTTCTATTGCGGGTTTTCTCTACGCGATAAAAACGTTCAAATAAACGCGGAAGATGGTCCTCTCCAATTCCTTTTCCATTATCAATGATACGGAGTAGTACTTTTTCATTGTTCAGTTCCTCGACTTCGATCTCGGTCGTTCCATTTTCAACCCCATATTTTAACGAGTTGACCACTAAGTTGGAAAACACTTGAGTAATTCGATCCTTATCGGCCATGACCATAATGGGGGTTTCTCTTTGAAGATTGCACACCAAATTTATCTTCTTTTCGGCCGCCTTAATCTCGAGCAGATCGATCATTTCAAAGATAAGTTGAACCAAATCAAATTCTACAACATCTAGGGAGGTAATTCCAGTTTCAAACTGGGTAATCAAATCCAAATCTTTAATAATAAAACTTAACCGATCTATCCCATTGGCTGCTTTTTGTATGTATTTTTTTCGTGTTTTCTTATCTTTAATCTTTCCTTCCAAAAGTGTAAAGATGTAACTCTCTACCATAAAAAGCGGTGTTTTTAATTCATGGGCTAAATTACCGATGAATTCTTTTCGGTAGTTTTCTTTATCCTTGAGTAACTGAATTTCAAGTTTGCTATCCTTAGCAAACTGTTGTAAACTTTGGGTAATCGATCGAACATCTTTTTGCACTGACGTTTGATTCAATGGAATTCCTGTTGGGAGTAAATCTAGGTACATGGCTTCCACTTTGTCATAAACAAAGCGGTCAATATGTTTTTGAATAATGTAAATACAAACAAAAAACAACATCAATTGACATGCGATAGAATAATAAATAACTTCGGACAAAAGGCTCAAACTTCCCGTGTAAAGGAAAAAAAAACCGACCATAATTAGGCTAAATAAGCCTACAATAAGCAAGGATAACTGAATCGCTGCAGCATAACGTTTTATCATTTACTTATTCTTTTTCAATAATAAACTTATATCCAACCCCTTTTACGGTTTTAAAGAATTCTTCTCCAATTTTCTCGCGCAACTTTCGAATATGAACATCAATGGTTCGGTCACCAACCACTACATCGTTCCCCCAAACGGTTTCCATTATTTTTAAGCGCTTAAATACTTTTCCGGGCTTCGACGCTAATAGAGCGAGAAGTTCGAATTCCTTTCGCGGTAAAATAATTTTCTCCCCCTTGTTTGTAACCGTATAACTTTCTATGTCAATTATTAAATCTCCGATAACAATATTTTCCGTGGTTTCTTTTCCGCTAAATCTACGTAACATCGCCTTTACTTTAGAAATAAGAATCCTCGGCTTAATCGGCTTTGTAACATAGTCGTCTGCTCCAGATTCGAAGGCTGCTACCTGTGAGTAGTCTTCCCCACGTGCAGACAAAAACATAATTAGTGTGTCTTTATATCGGTCATCCATTCTAAGCCGTTCGCAGGTTTCTACCCCATCCATAATTGGCATCATAACGTCTAGAATAATTAAATGCGGAAGCTGTTTGTCCGCAACATCCAGTGCTTCTTTCCCGTTTTTGGCGGTGAAAATCTGATAGCCCTCGTTGGCTAAATTAAATTCAAGAATCTCTAAAATATCTGGCTCATCGTCTACCAGAAGGATTTTGATTTTATTTTTTTTCATAAAGCCTTGTTTTCTTCTTACTCAAATGTACTAAATAATTGCCGTAAGCTTTTTCTTTACAACAAAGAAAACGTAAACATGACTTTGCGTTAAAACTGACGGAATAAAGAACCTTAATCTGGAGGAAAATTTTATAGCTTTGAACCATGGAAAAGGAACTGCCTTCATTTCTCAAAATGACCGCTCAAGCTGATTTTGAACGTGAGGCTATTGCTACTTTCCACCACCAATACAACAACAATAAGGTCTATCGTTCCTATTGCGACCTCATCAATACTGCTCCTAGTGAGGTAAAAACAACCCAAGACATTCCCTATTTACCCATAGAATTTTTTAAGCGTCATCCCGTACAATCGTTTACAGGAAAGCCCGTCAAAACATTTACCTCTAGCGGCACTACCACCAGCATCAATGCGCAACATCATTTGGCTAGTCTAAATAACTATGAAGCAAGTTTTAATGCTTCATTTCAGCAGTTTTATGGAAAACCAAAAGATTGGGCGATTTTGGCGCTACTCCCTTCCTACATGGAACGAGAGGGCTCATCGCTTATCTATATGATGAATTCGCTTATTGCACAAAGTCAAAATAAGTACTCCGGTTTTTACCTGGACGATCTTGCAAAGCTCCATGAGGTACTGGTTGAACTTGAAGAACAAAAAACACCTACCATCCTCCTGGGTGTTTCTTTTGCTTTGCTCGATTTTACAGAAAAATATTCCTTGAATTTGTCTTCCACTATTATCATGGATACGGGCGGAATGAAAGGAAGAAGGAAGGAAATTACGCGGGAAGAATTGCACGAAACCCTTCAGAAAGGCTTTGGTGTAACAGAAATACATAGTGAATATGGCATGACCGAATTGCTCTCCCAGGCCTATTCCAAGGGCAACGGACGTTTTGAATGCCCTAATTGGATGCGGGTGACTCCTTTTGAAACCAATGATCCATTTGCCCCCACAGCAATGGGGAAAATTGGACGCCTCAACATCATCGACCTGGCCAATCAAGAATCCTGTGCGTTTCTTGCGACCGATGATCTCGGCCGAACTTTTCCTGATGGTAGCTTTGAAGTAATGGGTAGGCTAGATGCCAGCGATATACGCGGATGTAATTTGTTGGTTTACTAGATAAATTCTAGAATAAAATAGGTCTTTTTCCCACGTTGAAGCAAAACATAGCGATCATTGATTAAATCGCTTTGATCAATTTTCTTCTCCTCGCTTACCTTTGTTTTATTGACAGAAACTGAATTCTCTTTTAGAGCTCTTCTGGCTTCACCGTTAGACTTTAACAATTTTCCTTCCCCAGCCAGGGCAGCAATAATGTCCAAACCATCCGTCAAAACGCTTTTGTCAATTTGTGCTTGTGGAACACCCTCAAACACATCTAAGAAAGTGGCACCATCGAGCTGTAGTAAATCATCTGAAGTAGATTTTCCAAACAAAATTTGCGAGGCACGCTGTGCGTTTTCAAGATCTTCTTTCGAATGCACCAAAAGGGTTACCTCTTCAGCAATGCGCTTTTGCAACAAACGCAAATGGGGTGTTTCTTGGTGCGCTTTGATCAAGGTTTCGATTTCCTCTTTTGATAGGAAGGTGAAAATTTTAATGTAATTCTCTGCATCTTGATCTGAAGCATTGAGCCAATATTGGTAAAATTTATACGGAGAAGTACGGGCTTTGTCTAACCATATGTTTCCTCCTTCGGTTTTTCCAAACTTGGTGCCATCAGCTTTGGTGATCAAGGGACAGGTAATGGCGTAGGCTTTTCCACTTGCTTTTCGTCGAACGAGTTCAGTTCCAGTAGTGATGTTCCCCCATTGGTCGCTCCCCCCATTTGAAGGGTACAATTAAAGTTTTTGTACAAATGAAGGAAATCGTATCCCTGTAATAATTGATAGGTGAATTCGGTAAAGGACATTCCCACCTGCGATTCTGAGCCCAAACGTTTTTTGACCGAATCTTTCGACATCATATAATTCACCGTGATGTGTTTCCCTATCTCGCGTGAAAAATCGATCAAGGAATAATCTTTCATCCAATCCAAGTTATTCACCAACAAGGCAGGATTTTTTGATCGGCAGAAAAATCGAGAAAACGAGAAAGTTGTGCTTTTATGCCGTCTACATTAGCCGCAAGGGTTGGACCATCCAATAAGTTTCTCTCATCAGACTTACCAGAAGGATCGCCAATCATCCCTGTAGCACCACCAACCAAGGCAATAGGTTGATGACCTGCGCGCTGAAAATGCATCAAAATCATGATCTGCACTAAACTTCCAATGTGCAAGGAATCTGCAGTAGGATCAAAACCAATATAGCCTGCCGTTGGCGCAAGATTTAAATGATTCTCTGTTTCAGGCATAATGTCGTGCAACATCCCCCTCCATTCTAGTTCTTCAACGAATGTATTTCTCATAGTTTTTCTGGTAAGCAACAAAGATAGATTTCTCTCGTGAATGGAAAAAGACAAACAGAAAAAACAGTACTTTTAATCCATGATTTTAGTTACAGGAGCGACAGGATTGGTTGGGGCTCATCTTTGTCTTAAATTATTGGAAAAAAAAATTCCCCTGGTAGCTCTTTACCGACGCGACAAAAAAAAGAGGCCACTCGTGCTTTTTTCATCGCAAAAGGGAAACAGACCCTCTTTGATGAAATCGAATGGCGACAGGCAGATTTATGCAACTTACCTGAACTCACCATGGCTTTTGAGGGAATTACACAGGTATACCATTGTGCTGCATACATCTCCATGGCCTACCACAAACAGGCTTATCTACAAGAGGTCAACCAACAAGGCACGGCTTACATTGCGAATTTATGCATTGAAAATAACATTAAAAAGTTGGCCTATGTAAGCTCAATTGCTGCCTTAGGAAGCGAGACCGCGTCAACTGTAATAGACGAAACAACGCCCTGGAACCCAACCGAAGAAAAGACCCCTTATGCCTATTCGAAGTATGGTGCTGAACTTGAAGTTTGGCGCGCATCCCAAGAAGGTGTCCCCGTAGTTATCGTAAATCCAGGTGTCATTTTGGGAGAGGGAATGCCCCGAACACCTTATGAACAATTAGTCAACCAAATACAAAAAGGAATACGCTTTTATCCAGAAGGTAAAACGGGTTATGTTGCCGTTGAAGATGTCGTTGATGCACTCGTACGTTTAATGGAAAGTCCAATTGAAAACGAACGGTATATCCTAGTGGCTGAAAATTGGTTGTATAAAGATATCATAACACACATCGCAAAGGCCCTTGGGAAAAAGGAGCCTAAATGGAGGCTAAAACCTGCTTATCTCTATGTTGTTTGGTTTTTTGAAAGTTGTCTTAGTGCATTAAAACTTCGACCTAAGTTTTTAACAAGGGCCCTCATAAGAAGTCTTGCTGACACAAGAACGATAGACGGAAGTAAAATACAATCAAGTATTCAATTTAACTATCGATCTATCGACACCTATATAGACGAATTAGTCAACAATTGAGTCGTTTAACTCAGCTTGCTTCTTTAGTAACTGGTCAACACTATCTTTAACCTTCTTTAGACGGAGATCAACACGCTTATACAAAACAATAGACTCCTTAGGACTCTGCGCATAATACTGTTGGTTTTGTGCTAATATAGTACTGTCAATATTATACTTGCGATAAATATAATCCTCGTTAAACAACGCTTTCCCATCGCGGTCATTGTAGGACGTCTTAATTGCTTTAAGCAGGGTTAAATCATATAATATGTTCTCCATTTTCTCAGAAGATAAAAATACATCAGGCTTGGTCACTGCGGAATTTGTATCGCAGGAAAGCATTAAAAATCCAATAATGATAAAGCATTTTTTCATCGTTCAAAACTTAATTGTTGTGCAGCATCAACTTCAATAATCTTACCATTCTGGTAAACTGTTTTCCCATTGACCCAAGTTCGATCAATCACAGCATCAAATGTAGTTCCTTCAAAAGGAGACCAACCACATTGATACAACAAGCCTTCTTTGGTCACTTTAGTTGTCCCTGCTAAATCTACCAAAACAAGATCAGCGCAATACCCTTCCCGTAAATACCCTCTTTTGGCTACTTGGAATAAAATCGCTGGATTGTGACAAGCTTTTTCAACCAATTTTTCAAGGGTTATTTTACCTTGTTTGGCAGCAGTTAGCAACGCTAAAAGTGCATGTTGAACCAAGGGGCCCCCAGAGGGTGCTTTGGTATACACATTGTTTTTTTCAGCAAGGGTATGGGGGCATGGTCTGTTGCCAATACATCAATCCTATCGTCATTGAGGGCTGCCCACAGTGCGCTTCGGTCGGAAGCGTTTTTAACCGCTGGATTCCATTTGATGAGGGTTCCTTTCTCTGCATAATCTTCAGCAGAAAACCAAAGGTGATGTACACACACTTCTGCGGTTATTTTTTTGTCTTTTAGAGGAATTGTATTGTCAAACAACGCTGTTTCTTTGGCGGTTGACAAATGAAAAACATGCAAGCGTGCACCGGTTTCTTTAGCGAGTGCAATGGCTTTCGAAGAGGAAAGATAACAGGCTTCATGACTACGGATAATGGGATGTTTCTCGATGGGTATATCGTCGCCATATTCAGCTACATGTGCAGCTAAGTTGGCTTTTACGGTGGGCTCATCTTCGCAATGGACCGAAATCACCAAATCAGTATTAGCGAAAATTTTGCTCAAGGTAGCCTCATCATCCACAAGCATATTTCCTGTGGAGGACCCTAAAAACAATTTTAAGCCCGCTACTTTAGAAGTATCTAAACGCTGTATTTCGTCAAAATTATCGTTCGTTCCTCCAAACATAAAAGAATAATTTGCCAAAGAATTCTCTTTCGCTATCGCAAGTTTTTCATCAAACTTCTCTACCGTTGTAGTTTGCGGAACAGTATTGGGCATTTCAATAAAGGAGGTAATTCCTCCGGCAACCGCAGCTCTTGACTCAGAGTGAATACAAGCCTTGTGTGTTAGTCCTGGCTCCCGAAAATGAACCTGATCGTCGATTAACCCCGGTAATAAATACTTCCCGTTGGCCTCAATCACTTCTTCATCGTCCAACGGAGATAGGTGTGCAGCAATGGTTAAAATCTTCCCATCTTGAATACGGAGGTCTTGCTGTTCTATTTTCCCCTCATTGACAAGGAAAGCATTTTTTATCAATTGTTTCATAACCGTTTAAATATCGATTTAATTCTAAGGTAAAACACACCATATATGGCTTCCCAAATAATGGTTTTATCCATTTTCGATTTTCCATTCTTTCGATTCGTAAAGATAATTGGAAGTTCTTGTAGGCTAAAGCCATTTTTCCATAGTTTGTATTTCATCTCTATTTGAAAAGCATATCCAACAAATACTAGCTTTTCTAGATTCAACGATGTTAGGGCAGCTCTACTATAGCCTACAAAACCTGCTGTTGCATCTTTAATCGGTAAACCTAAAATTATTCTAACATATATAGAGGCAATCATTGAAAGGGCGATCCTCAAAAGAGGCCAATTGACCACATTAACCCCCTCCAAATAACGAGAGCCAATAACTACTCCAGCGCCCTTATCCAATCCGTTTAACATAGCCGGGAGTGCTGTCGCAGGATGGGATAAATCTGCATCCATTTCAAATACATAGGCATACTCTCGAGCAAGGGCCCAACGGAACCCGTGTACGTAAGCCTTTCCAAGTCCCTCTTTTTTTTTGCGCACTTCTAGATGAATTTGCTCAGGATACTTTGCCATAAATTCACCAATCAAAACTGCTGTTCCGTCTGGGGAGGAATCATCAACAAAAAGCAAATGGACGTCAGGTAAAACTGAAAATATTTCAGCAATCAGCTCAGCAATATTTTCTTTTTCGTCATAGGTAGGAATGATAATGAGCGATTGTTCCATAGCGCTAGTAAAAGTAGTGAATTAAAGGCTAAAGACAAATTGAAATACAAGTGGGATTAAATTAATTTGATACCTTTACAACATGGAAGAATGGACGTTAATCCCTCATTCAAATGACGATTGGATTACCTTTATATTGGGATTCAATTTCTTGTTATTTGTTTTTACCAAGTGGCGATATGAACAAACCTTTTTTTTCATTTTTTCGTTTCATTGACCGGTCAACGCATTTCAATAATTACGCAGAAAAGAGTTTACTTAAACAGGGGTTTATTTTTTGCTTAGCTTTCTTCTCGTTGTCGAATATATCTCTCCTTGGAACGTCTATTTTGGGGTATTATGGAATCATCGACTACAATTTTTCCTCGTTTGTCTTGGTTTTTTTAAGCACATTTGGCATAATATTTCTTCGGCATTTGTTTCAGCTAATTTTAGCCAATCTACTTCAGCTCGAGGGTTTTATTTACCAGTTTCAGTTTAGAAATAGCACCTATATTTTCCGCCTCTCGGTTCTCCTCTACATCGGCTTAGTATTTAATCAATATATCCCCCTATTTTCAAATCTTTTCTTTAACGGATTCCTCGTTTTAATGCTGACTTCCTATCTTCTAACCCAATTATTGGTCATTAAAGAGTTCTTTAGCACAATCAATAGAGGCGGCTTGTATTTTATTTTATATCTTTGCACACTTAAATTGAGTCCATGGATACTATTATTCGGCGGCTTAAAAAAATAAGACACATGAGTTCAAAAAAAGTGAAAACAATTTTAGTCTCTCAACCTGAACCGAATACTGAGAACTCTCCCTACAATCGTTTAAAGGAAAAATACAATCTAACCATTGATTATCGCCCTTTTATTCATGTTGAAGGCGTAGAAGCAAAAGAGGTTCGGATGCAAAAGATAGACTTCAATGATTTTGATTCTATTATTCTTACCAGTAGAAATTCAGTTGATCATTATTTTCGCTTAGCAGAAGAAATGCGCTTTAAGGTGCCTGATACCACTAAATACTTTTGTGCTTCTGAAGCAGTAGCCTACTACTTACAGAAATATGTAGTCTATCGTAAACGTAAAGTTTATGTGGGTGAAAAAAACTTGATGGATCTTAAGGCGACTTTTCAGAAATTTAAAGACGACCGTTTCCTCCTGCCTTCCTCAGATATTTTGAAACCTGTCATTCCCAACTTTCTCGATGAGCTAGAATTGAATTGGAAACGGGCACAGTTATACAAAACGGTTGTTAGTGACCTCACAGACTTGCGAGACGTTTACTATGACATCTTGGTTTTCTTTAGTCCCTCAGGTATTGAATCGCTCTTCAAAAACTTTCCTGAATTCAAGCAAAACAATACACGAATTGCCGCCTATGGTAATACCACTGTAAATGCAGCCGACAATGCTAAACTTCGGGTAGACATTAAGGCGCCCTCTAAAGAAACACCTTCCATGACAATGGCCATAGAAAAGTACATTAAGGAATTGAACTAAGCTGATTAAAGTGCTTTAAATAACATTACTGCCAAATACCCCCAGCCCAACATTAAGAGAACTCCGCCTATAGGCGTAACTGGACCCAGAAAGGAAACGGGCATTCCATGAATTTGTTTTGTAGCGAGAAGTAATATACTCACAGAAAACAACAAAGTTCCAGAAACAAAAGCAAGTGCAATCCATTCCTTAGAAGAAATCGAAAGATAGGGAAGAGAAGAAAGCAGGAGTAATGCCAAACCGTGAAACATCATATACCGTATGGAGATCATAAAGCTACTGAGCGAATCTTGACTTAACTTTTCTTGCAAAGCGTGACTTCCTAAAGCACCCAACAATACCCCTAAAAACATAAATAAAGCACCAATAAAAGCGGCTAATCCTAATTTCATTCACTGTATTTCTAACGAAGATAGTTGATAATAATTAAATATTATATTATAAAAATAAATCATTTAAGTATTTTTGATATATATTTTTAAATATTATAATGAAAAAACTTGAAATTATAAAAATAGACGGGATAGATAAAATCTTATTGAATGGTCTCATGCAGAATGCTCGAATGTCAATAAATCAATTTGCTAAACTGGTAGGAATTTCAGGTGCGGCTGTTCACCAGCGAATAAAGAAATTAGAGAAATCTGGGCTTATAGAAGGATCACAGATCACCATAAATCCGAGACAGCTGGGCTATACAACACTGGCTTTTGTAGGCATTTACCTAGATAAGGCAATGAATAACCCTTCGGCCGTAAGTCAACTCAAAAAAATTAATGAGGTCATTGAATGTCACTACACCACTGGTGACTGGAGTGTCTTGGTGAAAATTCTTTGCAAAGACAATGAACACCTGATGAATTTACTCAACAATCAGATTCAAAAAATTCCAGGAATCTCCCGAACGGAAACGTTCATTTCCCTCGACCAACAAATTGGACGTCAAATCACACTTTAGTCGCGACTATTACCTACTACCCTAAACAAGAAATACAATAACGTAGCCAAAGATCCAATCGCAGCAACGACATAGGTTCTTGCTGCCCATTTTAGCGCATCTTCTGCCCCAGCCAACTCCTGTTGACTAACCATGTTCTTTCGCTTTAGCCAATGAATTGCTCGATTACTTGCATCGTATTCGACAGGAAGTGTTATAAAACTAAACAATGTTCCCATACCAAATAGGCCAACTCCAATTAAGGCAATCGTTTGACCTAAAGCAATACTCTGTCCTAGAATCAACCCACCAAAAATAATCCACATCGAAAAGCTCGAAGCGATATTTACCATCGGAACTAATGTAGATCGCATGGTTAGCCATTCATAACCAATATTGTGTTGCACTGCATGACCGCACTCATGCGCCGCAACTGCCGCAGCCGAAGCATTTCGTTGAGAATACACCCCTTCGCTCAGATTAACCGTCTTTGTTCTGGGATTGTAATGATCGGTTAGCATGCCAGGAGTTGATACTACCTTAACATCTCTAATGCCATGATCGATCAGCATTTGCTCAGCAATCTCCTTTCCTGATAATCCATTACGAAGCATGACACCTGAATATTTTTTAAATTTTCGCTTTAACTGATTACTCACCAACGAACTTATCGCTCCAAAGGCAAGAATAATTAAATAATATTCTCCCATATCTATTGTGTTTATTTATACTTCAACTTTAAATAAACTACTACAAGCAAAAGTAATGCCGTAACGGTATTTGCGACAATAATGGGTGGACTTTTAATCATTAAACCATAGAATCCCCACATACATACACCCGTCAACATGACCAAATACATGACTAAAGAGACATCTTTTCCCGATTTCCGTTTCCATATTTTATAGACCTGAGGCACAAAGGCAGAGGTTGTCAAAATGGCAGCAATAAATCCAATAACATCTAAATACATTAGCCCACTATATTGATTATTTTTCCTGGTACAATGATGACCTTTTTGGGTGTTCTCCCTTGTAATTGCTCTTTGGTTTGCTCATCGTCTAAGATGATTTTTTCTATTTCTTTGGCTGAGAGATCTAAGGCTAACTCTCTTGTAAAACGCATCTTCCCATTAAAAGAAATAGGATAGTTCTTGGTGCTTTCCACCAAAAACTTTTCATCAAAAACTGGGAAATCAACTTGACTAATTGATTTTTTATGCCCCAACAAAGACCATAGCTCTTCTGCTATATGTGGCGCAAAAGGAGACAACAGTACAGTGAAAGGCTCTAGTATTGCCCGCTGATTGCATTTTTGGGTAGAGAGTTCATTGACACAAATCATGAATGCACTAATACAAGTATTAAAGGAAAAATTTTCGATGTCCTCTGTAACTTTTTTATTGGTTTGGTGCAATGTTTTAAGTGATTCCGGAGATGGCTGCTTCTCACTAATCAAAAGTTCATTGGCCGGATAAAACAATTTCCAGGTCTTTTTTAGAAAGGAATACACCCCTGACAAACCTGCGGTATTCCATGGCTTTGCCTGTTCAATGGGACCCAAAAACATTTCGTACATCCGAAGGGTATCAGCGCCAAAATCTTCACATATTTGATCCGGATTAACTACATTATATTTTGACTTGGACATTTTTTCTACTTCTCTACCAACGTTGTACACGCCATCTTCCAGAACAAAAGATGCCTCACGAAACTGTGGCTGCCATTTTTTGAGGGCTTCACAATCGAGCTCATTAGAGGCATTCACTAGAGAAACATCTACACGAATAGGCTCTACTTCCTGACCATCAATTAAGCCTTTGGATAGATATTCTTGTGTCCCCTTTCTTCTATATACAAAAGCCGAAGAGCCCAATATCATTCCTTGATTAATCAATTTTTTGGCATATTCTTCGACTGGTAAATGCCCTCGGTCGAATAAAAACTTTTGCCAAAAGCGCGAATATAACAGGTGACCAGTAGCGTGTTCGCTTCCACCCAAATACAGATCGACATCTTGCCAGTAGGCTACCGCTTCTTTTGACACAAAACGATTGGCATTAGTCGCATCCATGTAACGATAAAAATACCAAGAGCTTCCTGCCCATCCAGGCATGGTGTTCATTTCAAGTGGGAAAACGATTTCTTCTCATCAATTAGGTCATTGGAGACCACTTTTTCTTTTTGGGTATCCCAAGCCCATTTGGTAGCATTTCCTAAAGGAGGGGCTCCGTCTGCTGTGGGCAAATAATTTTCTACTTCTGGCAATTCTAAAGGCAAATGCTTTTCTTTTAAGGGAACTGGAAGACCATTTTTGTAATACATGGGAATGGGCTCTCCCCAATAGCGCTGGCGGCTAAAAATGGCATCCCGAAGACGGTAGTTGATTGTCCCCACTCCGGTCTTGGTTTTTTCTAAATGCGCAATCACTGTTGCCATAGCTTCAGTGTACTCTAATCCATTTAAAAATCCTGAATCCTGTAGTTTCACCCCAGCATTTTTGTCGCTGTAGGCCTCTTCAGAAATATCGGTGTCGGCAAAAATATTTTTAATGGGGATACCAAAATGTTTGGCAAAAGCAAAATCACGTTGATCACCACAAGGAACGGCCATTACAGCGCCTGTTCCATAAGCCGCTAATACATAATCCCCAATCCAAATAGGAATACGCTCATTTGTCAAAGGGTGAATGGCGTATGCACCTGTAAAGACTCCACTAATGGTTTTAACATCTGCCATTCGATCGCGTTCGGTACGCTGGGTAGTACGTTCAATATAAGCATCAACAGCCTCTTTTTGATCTGGGGTTGTAATTTTCTGTACTAAATCTAGCTCGGGAGCGAGGGTCATAAAAGTTACCCCAAAAAGCGTATCGGGCCGTGTGGTAAAAACCGCTATAGTGTCTGCATGATTTTCTACGGGAAAACGCACCAATGCCCCGACAGATTTCCCAATCCAATTGCGCTGCATTTCTTTGAGGGACTCTGGCCAGTCTATGGTTTCTAATCCTTGTAGGAGACGTTCGGCATAGGCTCCAATACGCATACTCCATTGCTTCATTTTCTTTTTGGTCACTGGGTACCCCCTCGTTCTGAAACACCATTGATAATCTCATCGTTGGCCAAAACAGTACCTAACGCTGCACACCAATTGACTTCTGTTTCCGAAATATACGTCAGACGGTAATCCAACAGGATTGATTGTTGTTGTTCTTCCGAAAAAGAATTCCATTCTTTTGCTGTGAATTTTACCGTGTTTGTTGCACATTCTGCCTGAACATTAAAATTCCCTTCTTGCTCAAAAATAGCCATGAGCTCAGTAATTTGTTTTGCCTTGTCTTCAGTCTTATCGTAATAAGAATGAAACAGCTGTAGGAAAATCCATTGCGTCCAACGGTAAAAGTTTGGATCTGAGGTGCGCACTTCTCTACTCCAGTCAAAAGAAAACCAAGTCGGTCGAGTTGTTCGCGATAGCGGGCAATATTTGTTTTCGTGGTGAGCGCTGGGTGCTGGCCTGTTTGGATAGCATATTGTTCGGCGGGTAAACCAAACGAGTCATAGCCTTGTGGATGGAGAACATTGTATCCTTTATGACGCTTGTAGCGCGCATAAATATCGCTTGCAATATATCCTAGCGGATGTCCAACATGCAAACCTGCTCCAGATGGGTAAGGGAACATATCTAGGATATAATACTTCGGTTTATCGGAAAGATTGGAGGCATGAAAGGTTTTATTTTCTACCCAATATTGTTGCCATTTTTGCTCTATTTCTTGGAAATTGTAACCCACGAGAATTAATTTTATATCCCTACAAAAGTAGCGTTAATGGGGGAAAGGAAAAAGTTTATCCAAGGCAAGAATACATTTTGGGATGCGTTTTGTAATTTTACTGTCAAAGCACAGACCAGCATCCTATGAAATCTAGAGATTCCTATCAAAAAAGACGGCTTATTTCTTCCTACTTTTCTGTGGTCATTAGCATCAGTCTAGTGCTCTTTATGGTAGGTGTGTTGGGCATGTTGTTGCTGAATTCAAAAAAAGTAGCTGATCATTTTAAAGAGCAGATTGCATTCACCATTTACATCAACGACAGCGCCAAGCCAATTGAAATTAAGCAACTTCAAAAGAGTTTGAGTCTTCGAAAAGAAACCAAGCGAGCACGTTTTGTCTCTAAGGAGGAGGCTGCTGAAAGCCATGCCAACGATATTGGAGAAGATTTTATGGAATTTTTGGGGTATAATCCCCTGTTGAGCTCCATAGATGTATACTTTCGTTCTGAATTTGTTTCCCCTGTGTTTTTGGCAGAACTCAAAGAAAATTTTGAAGCAAAATCCTATGTTAATGAAGTGATTTATGATCAACCCTTGCTCGAAATTCTGGATGAAAACATAAAAAAAATCACCCGAGGAATTATTGGTTTAAGTGGTGTATTCATCCTCATTGCTGTTTTATTGATTAATAGTTCCATTCGCCTCTCAGTCTACTCCAAAAGGCTCATCATTAAAACAATGCAACTAGTTGGAGCGACCAAACGTTTTATTCGACGACCATTCATCTGGAAACATCTGCAATTGGGTGTTTTAGGAGCAGCACTTGCTTCGGCTGGTTTAGGTTACTTGTTATATGAATTAAACCTTCGTTTTCCGGAATTAAATCTGTTGAATAATCCCACAGAACCCCTACTAATTTTTGGACTTGTGCTTTTTATGGGTGTTTTCATTACTGGTGCATGTACTTTTTTTGCTACTCAACGTTTTTTGAATCTAACCACCGATGCTGTAAATTAATCTTCCATGAAAAAATTCCCTCATCTCAAAAACAATTTTTGTTTCAATCAAGTAACTATCGTATGCTGCTGATCGCTATTGTAGTCATCGCCCTTGGTTTTATTTTAATGGTAGGAGGTGGAAGTGAGGATCCAAACGTTTTCAATCCTGAAATATTTAACTTTAGACGAATCCGTTTATCGCCAACACTCGTTTTGATTGGTTTCGGATTAGCAGCCTACTCCATTCTGATCAATGGAAATAAAAAATGAGTGAATTAACTGCCTTACTTTTAGGAATCGTTCAAGGTCTTACTGAATTTTTACCCGTTTCTTCCAGTGGACATTTAGAACTTGTCAAAGCCTTAACTGATGCAGAGAATCTTCCGCAAGAAAGTCTTCTGTTTACCATCATTTTGCATGGAGCAACCGCACTGAGTACCCTTGTTGTTTTTCGAAAAGACATTGGAGAGATCATAAAAGATCTGCTCAGCTTCAAAGCCAATGCTTCATTCTATTTTTCGCTATATATCCTTATCTCAATGATTCCTGCTGCATTGGTGGGGTTGTTTTTAGAAGAACTGATTAGCTCACTATTTAATCAAAATATTCTCCTAGTGGGTGCCATGCTTTTACTAACCGGCGGACTCTTATTCCTCGCAGATCGTGCCAAATCAAGTGCAAAAAACATCACTGCATCATCGGCTGCTATTATTGGGTTGTTTCAGGCTATCGCCATATTGCCCGGCATATCCCGAAGTGGAGCGACCATTGCCACAGCTGTCTTATTGGGTATTGATAAAGAAAAAGCGGCAAGATTTTCCTTTCTTATGGTAATCCCACTAATTTTAGGAAGTATGGCTAAAAGCTTAATGGATGTAGAAAACCTAAGTATAAACGATTCCATTTTTCCCATGCTCGTTGGGTTTACTGGTGCTTTCATCACCGGAATTATTGCCTGTAAATGGATGATTGCTATTGTCAAAAAAGCACAACTAACCTATTTTAGCTATTACTGTTTTCTCATAGGATTAACTGCTATTGTTTTACATTTACTATGATTTTTACGAAAGAAGCTTTTTTAGCTGGACAAGTTATTCTAATCAACAAACCCCTCCATTGGACCTCCTTTCAAGTGGTCAATAAAGTGCGCTGGTTAATTCGACAAACATTTGAGTATTAAGAAAATAAAAGTAGGACATGCAGGCACTTTAGATCCGTTGGCCACAGGCTTATTGATTATATGCTCTGGGAAAATGACCAAAGAAATAGACCGTTTTCAAGGACAAGAAAAAGAATATAGTGGTCGGTTTTTACTGGGTGCAACTACTCCATCTTTTGATCTTGAAACGGAAATAGATCAGGAATTCCCAACTCAACACATTACAAAAAAACGCATTGAAGAAGCCAGGAAGAAATTTGTTGGAACCATTCAACAGCAACCACCCGTTTTTTCTGCACTAAAAAAAGACGGGAAACGACTATACAATTATGCACGAGACGGAGAAACCGTTGAAATTCCTAGTCGAGAAGTACTCATTTCTAGTTTATCATTGGACACAACTGATTTTCCTTCGCTTAAATTTGTTACCCGTTGCAGTAAAGGAACCTACATACGTTCCTTGGCGCACGATTTTGGAAAGGCTGTGCAAAGCGGAGCACACCTTACCGATTTATGTAGAGAGAGAATAGGGGGATTTCATTTAGAAAAAGCCATTTCGATTGAAGCATTTGAAGCGCAATTAAACAAGGTGAAAAATGATATTTCAACAAAAACAGATTCTTAAATGTACAATCATCATCTCCCATTAATGCTTATATTTGTGGGAATAGAACAATTATGAAATACAATCGTATACTACTAAAATTAAGCGGTGAAGCCTTAATGGGATCAAATGCTTATGGGATTGATCCAAAGCGCATTAAGGAATATGCAGAAGAAATAAAACTCCTTCATTCCAAGGGAGTAGAGATTGCGATTGTTATTGGTGGTGGAAATATTTTTCGTGGTATGGCTGGCTCTAACGACGGTGTTGATCGCGTACAGGCTGACTATATGGGCATGTTAGCAACCGTAATGAATGGACTTGCGCTACAAAGCGCCCTTGAAAATGTTGATGTTCCTACCCGCTTACAAACTGCATTAAAAATTGAAGCAGTTGCAGAACCTTACATCAAAAGAAAAGCAACGCGACACTTAGAAAAAAAGCGTATTGTCATTTTTAGTGCCGGAACAGGAAATCCTTTCTTCACTACTGACTCAGCTGCAGTGTTACGCGCAATTGAAATTGATGCAGATGTTATCTTAAAAGGAACGCGTGTAGATGGAATTTACACAGAAGATCCCGAAAAAAATAGAGAAGCCATCAAATTTGACACCCTTTCATTTGAGGAAGTATTAAAACGAGGATTGAAAGTAATGGATACAACAGCTTTCACACTCAGCCAAGAAAACAAACTACCCATTATTGTATTTGATATGAACACCAAAGGAAACTTGAGTAAAGTTGTTAAAGGAGAAAATATTGGTACACGTGTAGATTAAATCGCTTAACAATGAATGAAGAATTACAATTTATCTTAGACAGTACTAAAGAGAGCATGAGTGCTGCAATAACTCATTTAGAAAACGAATTACTAAACATTCGTGCTGGCAAAGCCAACCCAGTAATGCTAAAAAGTGTGATGGTTGATTATTACGGAACTCAAACCCCCTTAATCAAGTTGCCAATGTCAATACTCCAGACGGAAGAACACTTACTATACAGCCATGGGAAAAAGCCATGTTAGCAGAAATTGAAAAAGGAATCATGTTGGCTAACATTGGGTTCAACCCCATGAACAATGGAGAAAGCATTATCATTAATGTTCCTCCTTTAACTGAAGAACGCCGTAGAGAACTGGCAAAAATGGCAAAAGCAGAAGCTGAGAATGCGAAGGTAAGTGTTCGAAGTGCCCGTAAAGAAGCCAATCAAGAGATTAAGAAAAGTGACCTTTCGGAGGACGAACAAAAAAACTGTGAAATAGACGTACAATCTTCAACAGACAGCTACATTCAAAAAATAGACAGTATCCTAGCCGCCAAGGAAAAAGAAATCATGACGGTGTAAAAGTTTTCAAGGGCAACCCTCACAATGGAAAGAAAAAATAACAGGAGTTTTTGGGAAGGGATTGCTCGTATTATCTTACGCAATCGACTTGCTTTCATTTTTATGTTGATTGGGGTTACCGCCTTTTGGGTTTCGCAATGGCAATACATGCGATTCACCTTTACTGAAGCCAATCTTCTCCCAGATAAGCACCCTCAAAACGTACAATACAACGATTTTCTATCTGTGTTTGGTGAAGAAGGCAGTGTGCTGTTGATTGCGACCCAAGATCCTGGATTTTTTTCGTCAAAAAAACTAACCGCTTGGAAAGAGTTAAGTAATGAATTAAGTGCCTTTGATGAAATCGATGCCGTTCTGTCGATAGATAATGTAAAAGAACTGGTCAAAAATAAACAAAAGAAAAAATTTGAGCTAACTCCCTTACTTGAATCCATTCCTGCGGACAGTAATGCATTGGAAGCATTCAAACAAAAGTTATTTTCAGATCTACCTTTCTATCAAAACCTGCTTTTCAACAAAGATACGGGGACAGTTCGCATGGCTATCTACATGAATCAAGAAGTGGTGAACAGCGCTACAAGAAAAGACTTTGTCTTTAATACCTTCATCCCCCTTATCGATTCCTTCGAAGAAAAAACCGGGATGAAGATTCACCGCTCTGGCATGCCCTATATTCGAACCTTGAATGCACAAAATATTGTGGACGAAATAGGTCTTTTTGTTTTTGCTGCAATGGGCATAACTTCCTTGATTTTCTTTTTGTTTTTTCGCTCAATACGTGCCACCTTCATTTCGATGATTGTTGTACTTATTGGCGTTTCGTGGGCGCTAGGAACCCTAGGTTTATTGGGCTATGAAATCACTGTGTTGACCGCCTTAATTCCACCACTGATCATCGTTATTGGAATTCCGAATTGTATTTTTCTAATCAACAAATACCAACAAGAAGTTGCTAAGCACGGAAATCAGATAAAGTCATTACGTCAAGTGATTGTAAAAATTGGCAACGCCACCCTTATGACCAACCTAACCACTGCTTCTGGTTTCGCAACCTTTATTTTAACCAACAGTAAATTACTTAAAGAGTTTGGTGTGGTTGCCTCGATCAATGTCATTGGAATATTTATACTTTCCCTTCTTGTTATTCCTATTGTATATAGCTTTATGCCCTTGCCCAACAAAAAGCACCTCAATCATTTGAACAACAAAAGCATTGATCGTTTTGTTAAATGGATGGAAAACAATGTAAGGCATAAGCGCATCAATATATATATCATTTCGGTCATTACATTAATCATTAGCATTATTGGGATTTACACCATCGATATCTCGGGAAGTATTTTGGAAGATATGCCCAAAAAGCAAGCTTTCTTTAAAGATATTCTCTTTTTCGACAAGGAATTTGATGGCATCGTCCCCCTAGAAATTTTGATTGATACCAAACGCAAAGATGGGGTACTAAAACTATCCACGCTAAAGCGTATGGATCGTTTGAACGAAAGTATTGCAGAAATTCCTGAATTGTCTTCACCTACTTCTTTGGTAAATGCTATGAAGTATGCAAAACAAGCTTATTACAATGGTAACCCAACGTATTATGCCCTCCCAAGTGCCCAAGAAAACAGTTTTATTCTTTCCTATTTTAACCAATCGGGTAATAACGAAAATGTATTGACCAACTATGTAGACGAAACTGGCCAATTTGCACGTATGACCACTTTCATGACCGATATTGATACGGATAGAATGGAAGAAATCGAAAAAGAATTGGAACGCGAGATTGCGAAGATTTTCCCCCAAGAACGCTACAACGTTAGCTTGACAGGTAAAGCAATGCTTTTCTTAAAAGGAACCAAGTACCTGATAAAAAATCTCGTACTATCCTTAACACTCGCTATCTTTTTAATTGCCCTCTTCATGGCCTATATGTTCCGTTCATTTAAGATGATCATTATTTCTTTGATTCCTAACCTACTTCCACTTCTCATCACTGCAGGAATGATGGGCTACTTGGGCGTTCCCCTAAAGCCTTCCACTATCTTGGTGTTTAGTATTGCTTTTGGAATTTCGGTTGATGATACCATTCACTTCTTAGCAAAATATCGCCAAGAATTGATTGATTCTAACTGGAAAATTCAGCGCTCTGTTTATGCAGCGTTACGCGAAACAGGGGTGAGTATGTTTTATACCTCTATTGTGTTGTTCTTTGGATTTTCAGTTTTTATGATTTCCAACTTCGGCGGCACCGTAGCTCTAGGTGGTTTAATCTCTATGACCTTATTGTTTGCCATGTTGGCCAACTTAGTTCTCCTCCCCTCTCTACTTATTTCTCTCAAAGACACTGTCGCCAATGAGGAGGTCTTAAAAGCACCAAAAATTCGAATAATTGATCAAGTTGGTGATAAAAAAGCGAGTAAAGGAAAAATTAAATAATGACGCGGATAGCGTATATTTGCATCAAATTTTCAGCATGTCAACAAAAATAAAAGCGCTCCTCAAAACAGCTCCAGAAGGCCAACAAGTTACCGTTCAAGGATGGGTAAGAACATTTCGCGCCAATCGATTCATTGCATTAAATGATGGATCAACCTTGGGAAATTTACAATGTGTCGTGAATTTTGAGGATTTTGATGAAGCTACACTCAAAGATATTACTACTGGGGCAGCACTCAAGGTATCAGGGCGCTATGTCGCAAGTCAAGGAAAAGGTCAAACAGCCGAAATTCAAGTTGAAGAACTATTGATTTATGGAACTGCAGACCCTGAAAGCTACCCTATACAACCCAAGAAACACAGCTTTGAGTTTCTTCGCGAGAAAGCCCATTTACGTGTTCGGACTGCCACCTTTAGCGCAGTTATGCGTGTACGCGCAGCATTAGCTTTTGGTGTTCACAAATTCTTCCGTGAAGAGGGGTTTCAGTATGTCAACACCCCCATCATTACGGGAAGTGATGCAGAAGGAGCAGGAGAAATGTTCCGCGTAAGTGCCTTAGACGCTAACAATCCTCCTTTGGACGATGATGGAAATGTTGATCTATCGCAAGACTTTTTTGGAAAAGAAACACATCTTACTGTATCGGGGCAATTGGAAGCAGAAACCTATGCGATGGGGCTTGGTGAAGTTTATACTTTCGGACCTACTTTTCGTGCCGAAAATTCTAACACCACACGTCACCTTGCTGAGTTTTGGATGATAGAACCCGAAATGGCTTTTTTCGATCTAAATGACAATATGGATTTGGCAGAAAAGTTCATCAAAAGTGTATTGACATATGCCCTAGAAAACTGCAAAGAAGACCTTGCTTTTCTAGATGAACGCTATGCGAAAGAAGAAAGTAGCAAGCCCAAATTAGAACGATCAGAAATGGGATTGCTAGAAAAAATTACATTCATTGTTGAAAATGATTTCAAACGGGTAAGTTATACTGAAGCCATCGATATACTTCGCAACTGTAAACCCAATAAAAAGAAAAAATTCAAGTATCTTATAGATGAATGGGGCGCAGATCTGCAAAGCGAACACGAGCGCTACTTGGTTGAAAAACATTTTAAAACACCCGTTGTCTTATTTGATTATCCTGCCAAGATCAAAGCCTTTTATATGCGCATGAACGAGGATGGCAAAACTGTTCGAGCCATGGATATATTATTCCCAGGAATTGGGGAAATGGTAGGAGGTTCACAAAGAGAGGAGCGCTTAGATGTTTTACAAGAAAGAATAAAAGCGATGGGAATCGATGAAGAAGAACTCTGGTGGTACCTCGATTTGAGAAAATTTGGGTCAGCGCCACATAGTGGATTTGGATTAGGTTTTGAGCGTTTGGTTCTATTTGCTACAGGAATGGGAAATATTCGCGATGTTATTCCGTTCCCGCGCACTCCGCAAAATGCCTCTTTCTAATTTTTTGAGAAGTTTTTCTTACCTTTAGATAAGACTCCCCTGATTATGTTAAAACAAAACCTTCAACTAAAACTCTCGCAAAAACTGTCCCCACAGCAGATTCAGTTGATGAAGTTGATTCAACTGCCTACGCTTGACTTTGAACAACGTTTGCAAAACGAATTGGAGGAAAATCCTGCCCTAGAAACAGGAAAGGAAGAAGCTACAGCGGACGAAGCATATGAGAACGAGTATGAAGAAAATGCAGAGGTAATCGACACACAAGATATTGATATCGATGCCTACCTCAGTGATGATGAAATTCCTTCATATCGGTTAAATACCAACAACTACAGTGCTGATGATGAAGAAAAAAGTACTCCCGTTTCAGGAGGTATCAGTTTTCATGAAATGCTATCAACACAGGTAGGGTCACTGATTCTTTCTGAGAAAGAAAAAATAATCGCTGATTTTATCGTGGGAAGCATCGACGAAAGTGGCTATTTGCGTCGGTCAATCGAAGACTTAATGGATGATCTAGCTTTTACACAAAGCCTCATGGTAGATGCGAGTGAAATTGAAACAGTCATCGAGAAAGTTCAAGGAATTGACCCGCCTGGAGTTGGCGCACGTGATTTGCAAGAATGTCTCTCACTTCAACTAAAGCGAAAAGAACCAAGTATCTCTGTCCTTATGGCGAGTAAAATCATCAATGAAGCTTTTGAACTTTTTTCAAAAAAGCATTATAGCAAAATGCAAGATAAGTTTGATGTAGATGAAGCTCTACTCAAACAAGGGCTAGATGAAATTGAAAAACTAAATCCCAAGCCAGGAGGGAGTATGTCAGGTGTTTTTCAAAATACGCATATTGTCCCAGACTTTATCCTTACCATAGAAAATGGAGAAGTAAATGTGGTAATTAATCGAAGAAATGCGCCTGAGTTACATGTATCCTCTTCTTATCAAGAAATGATGAGAGGGTATAAAGAAGCTTCAACAAAATCAAAATCCCAAAAAGAAGCAGTACAGTTCATTAAACAAAAGTTAGATGCTGCCCAATGGTTTATCGATGCCATACAACAACGTCATCAAACCTTACAGTTAACCATAAATGCTATTGTAAATCATCAATACGATTATTTCCTAACAGGAGACGATCGAATGTTAAAACCGATGATTTTAAAAGATATTGCCGAAGAAATCCAAATGGATATTTCCACCATTTCTCGCGTAGCTAATAGCAAGTATATTGACACCCCTTATGGTACAAAACTTTTGAAAACATTTTTCTCAGAATCATTGACCAATGCTGAGGGAGAAGAGGTTTCAACCATTGAAATAAAAAAGATACTTCGAACGCTAATTGAACAGGAAAACAAACGAAAACCACTTGCAGACAATGCGTTGTCAAAAGAACTACTCGACAAGGGATACAAGGTAGCCCGTAGAACAGTTGCAAAATATCGAGAACAAATGCATTTTCCTGTAGCCCGATTACGGAAAGAATTATAAAAGGTAGAAAATTAATCCAAGCTGAATAGGGTAAATCTTAGGGCGAATTCCTTCTTGTGTTTCCACCGTTGTCGAGAGAAAAGGAGTTAAACCGTAGGAAAAACGTAAATTCCAGGTATTGTAACCCACTGTGAGAGAAATTGAATGTTGCCAAGTCTCTATTTGTTTGTTTATCTTAAAAGAGGGACCGAAGAAAGGCTTGTATGTTGGAAGAAATTGATAGCTAAGCCGATAGCCCAAATAAATACGCCAAAACCGATAGGTGTCTAGGGTAGACGTTCTCCACCTCAATTCAACAGGTAATTGAAGTTGATGATAAGAAAACATATTGCGCAAAGAAAAACCATTGGTTGGAAAGGAATAGTTTAATCCATCCTCGCTCTCTCGAACATTTAAATTATTGACCAAACGCTGAAAACCATAGCCTAAGCCAACTGCTATTGCTTTGTTTCCCTTTGTATTTAGGGAATAGTCTCGAAGAAATCCAGCATGTATACTTCTTGAAAAACCATTTTCTTTGAAGGGAAGCACATTATTGGTTTGTATGATGAAGTTCACATCTACATAAAATTGATCCTCGTTATAAGTGAGGCTATCTTTTTCTTGTCCATAAAGATGACTTATCACAAGAAAACAAAAGAAGAAAAATTTAATTCTCATACGATAAAGGTACGATTTTGAAAAAAGAAGGATAAAAAAAGCACCCTAGTGGGTGCTTTTTATTTTATTCAACAAAAAGATTAATTAATGTTCTGAGTGTAATCTCCTACACGAGTAGTGTAATTGATCTTTAACGCATTTACTTTACGTAATTCCTGCTTAATATCGGTAATCAATCCCATATTGGTTTCTCCATCTACTTTTAGTGCAGTTGTAAGCACATTTTGCAGCTCTTGACGCTTAGATGCACGTTCCGCTAAAACAAAAGCAGCTACATCACTTACATCAGCAAACTTATCATTTAACTGAATGCGTGCTTGAGAACCATACTTGTCAGAATATCGACTCGATGGTTTTCCTGCATAGATGTACATTACACGATCTTTTTTGTCTAGTTTTTGGATTTGATCAGCAGCTGGTAGTGAGTTTTGTACCATTAAGGTACTGTCTCGCATAACGGTTGCTACCATGAAGAAAAACAAAAGCATAAAAACGATGTCTGGAAGAGAAGCTGTTGATATAGCGGGTAAATCACCTCCTTTTTTCTTTTTAAATTTTGACATATCGTTGTGTTTTAATTGGTTTTACTTGGCTCAGCTTCGGAGAGCTTTTGCGGATACATGGTCTTAACTTCGTCTAACATTGGCTTTAATTTTGCCTTCTCACTAGCCGTGGTTCTTGGATCACTGTAACGTTTCTGAGCGTCTGTATACGTTAGTCCAGCCATTGGATTAAGACGTGCAAATTCACGATTTCTAAGATCGTTATAGGCAGCAACCAACTCATTTTGAACAGCGATATACACCTTGTAGGATGTTTCTCTATCGTTCTTCAAGGAAATAATTGCTTTTACAGGATTATCAGAGGAACTAGGATCTCTTTCCCCTTGACAATAGTCGCAGGCTTCTTCACCTTTTCCACCACCATTGTCTAGGAAAGCCATCGCCGCTTCACGTACTTCACTAATTTCCATTAACTCTTCTTCCACCAAGAGACGATTGTCTTTGTTCACCACCACCGTAAAAATATTACGTTGCTTAATGATGGGAGGATCGACCACCTCATCGGTAGGAGGCAACTTACGGTTGATTCCTGAATCGGTTTCAATTGTAGTGGTTACCAAAAAGAAAATCAATAGCAAGAATGCGATGTCTGCCATCGACCCTGCATTTACTTCAGGTGCAGCTCTTTTTGCCATATCTTATCGATTAATTAAACGTTTAGCCCCTGCATAAGCCATAGCAGCTACTGCAATAGAAGCAAGGAAATAGAAAACACGAATTCCTGTTTCTACCCATCGAGCACCAGAGGCAGAAAGCATTTCTCCATCTTTTAGGGGAGTCTCTTCCCCGCTAGATAACGCAAATGCAAGCCCAACAACAACCAATAGAAAACCAACAGAAATTACGGCCTTTTTCAACTTTTCTTTATCGCCAAATAAGGTCATTAATGAAAAGATAAGGGTTGCTGCAACAGCTATGATAAGGATTGTTTGTGCAATGCTAATTAATGGCGATACTGTTCCATAGTCTCCCATAGAAGCAGCCATTTTTATTTCTTCATCACCTGTGCTCATGATTCTTAGAGAGGAATACAACTCCTAGAACACCAAAAATACCGGCGACGATTTTTACTATTTTTTGAAAATTCATAATTTACATTGTTTAAATGGAGGGTTCTTACTTCTTGTGGGCCACAAGGATGTCAACTAGTGTAATGGAAGCATCTTCCATATCGTTAACAATACCATCGATTTTTGCTACAATGTAGTTATAGAAAATCTGAAGAATAATTGCAACAACAAGACCAAATACTGTAGTCAAAAGGGCTACTTTAATCCCTCCTGCTACTAGTGATGGCTGCATATCTCCTGCTGCTTCAATTTTATCAAAGGCTTGAATCATCCCGATAACTGTCCCCATGAAACCAAGCATTGGCGCCAAGGCGATGAATAAAGAAATCCAAGATACATTTTTCTCTAGTTGCCCCATTTGAACACCTCCGTAAGCAACAACTGCTTTCTCGGCACTGTCGACACCTTCGTCTACACGGTCAAGTCCTTGATAGAAAATTGAGGCAACAGGTCCTTTGGTATTTCGACATAGTTCTTTTGCGGCTTCTACTCCACCACTAGATAGCGCAGCTTCAACACCATCGGTTAATTTTTTTGTGTTTGTTGAGGCAAGGTTTAAAAAGATAATTCTTTCAATGGCTATGGCTAAACCTAAAATCAAACAGATTAAAACGATTCCCATAAATCCTGGGCCTCCTTCGATAAAACGTGTTTTCAATTCTTGGGTGAATGAAGCCTCTGCAGCTACATCCGCTTGCTCGTCTTCTTGAACAATCGTTGAAACGGTAAGATTGCTTAGATTAACTGTATTGGCATTGGCAGCTGTTGTTGCCATAAACATGCTCATTACAAGGGAAACGAATAATTTTTTCATTTTGATGAATTTTTGTTCTTAATTGTTAAAGGCTTAAAGATATAAAAAAATATGATTTACAATAATATTTGTGGGAAGAGTGTCTACTTTATTTTCATCAATGATTTTGGGACTAAAAACAAACGCATAACAGAGATTTGTTTTTCAAAAAAGAAATGATTTAAACTTAGACCAACGAGGAAATGTAAAATAATTCTCTTCGTAAAGAAATGCTTTCTTCAAAGCCTTAACGGAGGTTGTAGATCTTCTTCAAAAGAATCATCCAACAAAAACTCTTTACATGTTGTATACGCCCCCATTAATGTCCAATGTAGCACCTGTAATAAAACCATCATATTCAGAGGCGAGGTAAATGACAGCTCTAGCAACATCGGCAGCATTTCCTGCTCTGCCAATCGGGATAGATGCTGTAGTTGCGGCAGCGGATTCTTTTGACGTATGCGTGTTATGGAATGCGGTCCCAAGAATAAGACCAGGAGCTACTGCATTAACCTTTACTCCCATTGGCCCCAATTCTGAAGCAAGCGCTCGGGTAAATGTTAGTACAGCACCCTTACTAGTAGAATAAGCAAGTGATCCCGGATGTCCGCCTTTGCGACCAGCAAGTGATGCTAAATTTACTATACTACTGTGCTCATTTTTTATCAAATGAGGTCTTGCTGCGCGGGTTACAAAAAGCATCGAAGTAAGGTTGATGTCCATTACTTTGTGCCAAAAATCAGTTTCCATCTCTTCTAATCGTTTACGGGCCACTAAGGAGCCTGTATTATTAATGAGAATTTCTATACTCCCAAGCGCTTCTACGGTTTTTTCTACTAAGGCATTTGCTTCTTCTTCTTTCGTAAGGTCACCAGCTATTGCAATCGCTTTTTGCCCTTTTTTCAATGCTTCTTCGGCCAATTGGTTTGCAATTGTTTCACTCGAAAAATAGTGAATTGCAACATTTGCTCCACTTTCAATAAAGTGTTTTGTGATTGACTCACCTATTCCTTGAGCTCCTGCGGTTATGAGAACATTTTTACCGGCTAGTTTATTCATGTTATTGTATTTTTCTGTGTTAATTATTTTATGTTTTACTTGAAACCTCAACAATGCACCGTTTTTGGTGGATGCTATACTTGTTTTTACTACAGATTAATTGATTAAACCTAAAATACCATTGTACGATATTACCAGTGAAAAAAATAACGCACCGTACATTCCTAGATATACAGCTGTACTGGTTTTGTAACCGTTCATTACCTTCTTTTGACGAAGCAATAATATGATTCCAAATACCACAGCAGGAAGCACAAACACATTGAACACCTGAGATAGAATTTGAATTTCTATGGGATTCGCACCAAATGCAGGTCCAATCAATGCAACAATACAAGCAATCGCAGTAATGCATCTAAACTGAAGAGAATTTGTGTCCAAGGTCCCTGATTGATAATCTGCTAAGAGCAAAGGGGCAATCAACAAACAAGGAAAAATAGAAGATAAGCCTGCGCTCAATGCGCCAAAGAAGAACAGCGTTACAGCCCATTTCCCAGCCACAGGTTCTAGTGTATTGGCCATATCCAATACATGAGTTACTTCCTTGCCTTGATGATACAATGCGCCAGTTGCGACAGCCATTATTGTACCGCTTATAACAAAAATCAACACTGCCGCGGTAATCGAATCTTTCTTTTGCTGATCTAGATTTTTGATGGTCCAACCTTTTCCCTTGAGAAACAATGGACGAGATAAAAAAGTAGCCGAAGCCATTGTCGTCCCCACAAAGGCTGCGACCAACATTTTCCCTCCTGTAACTTTTGGAATGGTTGGAATCAATCCATTCAACACATCCATGGGCAATGGCTGTACAAAAAATAAGGAAAGGAGGAATGAAAAACCCATGAGAGAAACAAATACGATTAATATTTTTTCAAAGAAAGTGTACTTACCTACAAGCATCAACAAGTAAAAGGTAACAATGATTAGGATAGCAATGGTTAAAACAATTTCGTATTGAAATGGCACTAGTCCCGCAAAATTAAGGGCGAGTATTTAATAAATTATATTGGATGAAATGCCCAATATACCCATTAAAGAATTCCACTGTCCAAAGGTAATTCCCACAATGATTAATAGGGCGAGCAATTTTCCGTATTTCAAATGTTTCCGGAATCCATAGAGTGCAGTTTCATTTGTAATTAATGCATAGTTTCCATAGGCAAACATCAATACACCTGAAAAAACACAACTCAACAAAAGTACCCACAACAATTGCATGCCGAATTTACTTCCTGCAACTATCATCGAAGTTACACTACCTGTCCCAATGGTATACCCTATGGCAAAAATACCAGGCCCAAAACTCAGTAGAATACCAATAATTTTCTTTATTAACGATTTCTTTTCTGCTGTTACATCCATTTTATAGCGTTTTAATTTTTACTGTTTAGACCAATCGGTATGGTGGGCTTTTCCAGATTCATCGTCTTTGCGTTGATAGGTATGCGCACCAAAATAATCGCGCTGTGCTTGAATAATGTTCGCAGCAGAGGTTGCCGTAGCAAAATTGTGTAAGAATTGAATTGACTCACTCAAAATAGGAATGGGCAATTCACTCAATACAGCCTCAGCGATAACTTTTTTGATCGATGGTTTTAGCAACTTTAGTTGCTCAACTATGCTGGTGTCATTGAGTATATTTTGATGCTCCTTTAACAGCTCAACTAAATCAATCATCAAATCCGATTTAATGATACAACCATTGGTCCAAATCCGCGCAAGTTCACTCAAGTTAATGTTCCATTTGTGCTGCTTGGAGGCTGCTGCAATAAGTCTAAACCCTTGATAATGATTAATGATTCGTGCAAATTGATAGGCCTCTAACACTTCTTCTTTTGTAACATTTAGGGATTCTTTTTGATGTTGTTCAAAATGTGCACTCGCGACAACTCTCTCTTCCTGAAAGGTAGAGGAATAGCGAGCAAACAAAGAAGATGCAATCAGTGTACTTGGTACGCCAAGTTGTGCCGTAGCAATGGTGGTCCAGTTTCCTGTACCCTTGTTCCCCGCCTTGTCCAAAATCTTATTTACCAACCAATCTGATCCTTCTTTTTTTCGTAAAATAGCAATGGTTATATCGAGTAAATAACTGTCGGTAACTTCCTTCCATGACGATAAAATATCCGCTATTTCGTCTAAATCATTCCCCAACTGCTTCAATAAAGTATAGACCTCGGCCAGAAGTTGCATTTCTACATACTCAATACCATTGTGAACCATTTTGACAAAATGACCGCTACCCTCATTGCCTATGTAAGCACAACAAGCACGATTATCTTTGTCTTTTGCTGCAATTGCTTCCAAAAAAGGGCGGACTTCAGCATAAACTTTCTCGTCTCCACCTGGCATTATGCAAGGCCCTTTCAGGGCGCCTTCTTCCCCCCGATACACCGGCGCCAACAAAATGAATTTGCTTGTCTTTTAAATACTCAAAACGCTCTTTAGTTTTAAGATAGTTAGAATTACCTCCATCGATTAAGATATCATTTGGAGACAAATGAGGGAGTAAATCTTCTATTACCTGATCAACCGTTTTACCTGCATTGACCATGAGCATGATCTTTCTTGGGGTTTGAATGGATTGTACAAATGCAGCTAAATCATCGAACGGAAGTGCTGAAGCGAGTTCTTGGTATTGATCTACCATCTTCTGGGCGACTTTTTCTTCCAGAGCATCAAGATGCCGATTGAACAGGGATAATTTAAACCCCTTTTGCCCTAAATTTCGGCTCAAACTTTTACCCATTACCCCAAGTCCTAGAACGCCAAATTGTGCTTTCCCCAAAATATTTTTCATTACATCGCTAATTATTTCATCGGGTGTTTGACGAATGTCAACTTTAATTACATTTAAAGGTTCCTCTAGGGTATCAAATTGAGATCTTAAAAGAGCTTCTCCCATAAAGTGATTTTTACGTGCGCGTATTCTCTCGCTCACGATCTCAAAAGAACCTGATAAAAAAACCCATGTTACACTAGCCTGAATATCCTTACTTAAAATTTGACGATAACACTCCTTAAGTGCTGAACAAGCAATAACACAGCCCTTCTTCTTGTTTTGTTCTAATGCGAGATGGTTTAGTTGTTGTAACCAACTAGATCTGTCGTCATCGATTAGAGGTTGCCCCTTAGTCATTTTTTTAATATTGCTTTTAGGATGATAATCATCACCATCAAAAAAGGGAATTCCTAAGGCTTTTGCTAATTGGCTTCCAATAGTGCTTTTTCCAACACCTGATTACATTTGAATCACCAATTTATGACGAACTATTTTGAAGTTTAATTTTATACAATTTATGAAAACAATGACCAACATTTGAATGGTTTATATAAAGATTACATTTGAATCACTCAATTTATGACGAACTATTTTGATGTTTAATTTTTCATACAATTTATAAGAAAAACAATTTTTTTTCAACCAACAAAAAAACAATAATGAACCCTTAAAATTTAAGGGCTTTTTTAGTTGCAGAGAGGAAGGGATTCGAACCCTCGATACGTTTGCACGTATACATGCTTTCCAGGCATGCGCCTTCGACCGCTCGGCCACCTCTCTAATTCATCCCGAAATAACAAAAAAAATACGTCCCCTTGAAATTATTTAGAATAAAAAACAGTTTAAATTTCCCTTTCAAATACTGCTATAGCATTTTTGGTTGTTTGCTCTGCTATTTCTTGGACGGGAAGAGAATAAATGGTACTTAATTTATTAATAACCAGTGTCAAATAAGCACTTTCATTTCTTTTCCCTCTATGCGGAACAGGGGCCAAATATGGTGCATCTGTTTCTAAAACAAGCGATGTGAGTGGCAATTGCGCCAAAAATTGATCAATTTTTCCATTTTTAAAGGTAACTACACCACCAATCCCAAGCTTTAAATTATACCCAATTGCTCGTTTTGCTTGTTCAAGTGTACCTGTAAAGCAATGAAATATCCCAAATAAATCTTCTCCTTTATTTGCCTCCAACACCTCAAATACTTCATCAAAAGCATCGCGACAATGAATCACAATCGGTAATTTTTTTTCTTTAGCCCATTTAATTTGCTGGTCAAATGCCGCCTGTTGTTCTTTTAAGAACGTTTTGTCCCAATAAAGATCAATACCTATTTCACCCACAGCATAAAACTTATGTCTATCTAGCATCGCTCTCACGTGCGCCACTTCTTCAGCTACGTTTTCTTTTACGTGGGTTGGATGCAAGCCCATCATCAAACGAATATGGTTTGGGTAGGCCTGTTCAAGTGTTAGCATTCGTTGCGTGTAAGCACTATCGATTGCTGGTAGGTAAAAGGTATCTACTCCTTCGGCTAAGGCACGTTCAATCACTTCGGTTCTATCGGCATCAAATTCCTCAACATATAAATGGGTGTGGGTATCGATCATTTTCATAAAGCAAAAATACGGATTTACCGTCTGATCATTCGCTATTTTCTTATCTTTAGTGTAGATGAAAAAACCATTCAACAACGTTACCATTCCCTTGAGATTTACCAATAGCAAACACCTTGTTTGTCAATTATTCCTCAACGGAATAGAAGGGTGTTTTTTGATTGACACCGGTGCTTCTAACAGTTGTTTGGATAAAACACTTGCGACAAAGTTCTCTATTATACAAGAGGGGATGAACTCCCTTTAACCTGCGCAGGAAATGAAAAACTTAATGCTATGGGAAGTCAAAAAAGTCACCTTGGAATCGCTAACAAGGCATTAGCCAGCATTTCGTTCATGTTAATTGATATGGAAACCATTAACTCAGCCCTTGTTGAGCAAGGCGATATGAAAATTGATGGTATCATTGGTGCTGATTTTTTACACAAAAAAAGGCAAGTATTGACTACGGTCAATCTTGCCTTATCTTAAAAGAAAGCAGTTGGTTTTAAAGCTCCAACGCTTTTTTAGGTTCGTTATCCATTAATATTTCAACGGGGTTTTCTAGCGCTTCCTTAACAGCTACTAAAAAACCAACAGACTCACGCCCATCGACAATTCGGTGATCATAGGACAAAGCCAAATACATCATCGGATGAATTTCTACTTTCCCATCTACAGCAATAGGACGCTCAATGATATTGTGCATGCCTAAAATACCCGATTGAGGAGGATTGATAATGGGGGTAGAAAGCATGGACCCAAAAACACCACCATTAGAAATGGTAAAGGTACCGCCCGTCATTTCATCTACCGTAATTTGCCCATCACGCGCACGAATGGCCAGTCGCTTTATTTCTGTTTCTACTCCGCGGAAAGACAATCCTTCTGCATTGCGAACAACAGGTACCATAAGACCTTTAGGGCCCGAAACGGCTACACTGATATCACAGTAATCAAACTTGATTTGATGATCACCGTCAATCATTGAGTTTACATCAGGATATTCTTGTAATGCCCGAACAACTGCTTTGGTAAAGAAGCTCATGAAACCAAGACCAACACCATGCTTTTCTTTAAACGCTTCTTTGTACTCATTTCGCAAGGCAAAAATTGGACTCATATTGGCCTCGTTAAAAGTCGTCAACATGGCGGTTTCATTTTTAGCACTCACGAGACGTTCCGCAACTTTTCTGCGCAATAAAGACATTTTCTTTCGCCCTGTTTCTCGTGAACCGTGTGCGGGAGCAGTTCCCATAGAGGGTACAGCATCTATTGCATCTTGTTTGGTAACACGACCATCACGACCAGTACCTTGAATACTTTTGGCTTCTATACCTTTTTCTGCTAAAATTTTCTTGGCTGCTGGAGAAGCAGATCCACTCGCGTAAGTAGCAGTCGCAGCAGGTTTATCTTCTGCTTTGGGTTCTTCTGCTATTGGAGTTGATTCTTCTTCAGTAGAAGTAGGAGCAGTTCCTTCGGCTGGTTGTCCGTCAGTATCAATATGACACACAACTTGTCCAACCTCAACGGCGTCTCCTTCTTCTGCTTTTAAACTTATTGTACCACTAACTTCAGCAGGAAGCTCAAGGGTTGCTTTATCAGAGTCAACCTCGGCAATTGCCTGATCTTTTTCTACATAGTCCCCGTCGGCAACTAGCCATTGGGCGATTTCTACTTCTGTTATCGATTCTCCTGGAGAAGGAACTTTCATTTCTAATATCATCGGAAGGGAATTTAGCTCTATTTTTTTGTACGAATAAAATTATCTTTTGAAGCATCAAAGACATAGTCAATGACTTCTTTGTGGCGTTTGGCAAAACGGGTGGAACTTCCTGCTGCAGGCGTTCCGTAAAAACGTCGCGTTGCAGGGCGGAAGGTCGCTGCCTCTGGCATGTGCAATAATAGGTGCGACCAAGCCCCCATATTACGTGGTTCTTCTTGCGCCCAAACAACATCTTCTACATTTTTATAGGAGGCTAATTGGGCTTTAATTTTGTTTACAGGAAGGGGAAACAATTGTTCTATTCGAACCAATGCAATGTCATCTAGACCTCTCTCTTCCCTTTCTTTCAACAAGTCATAATAAAATTTACCGTTGCAAAAAACAAGTTTTTTTGCTTGTTTAGGTGTTACTTTATCATCGCCAATTACTGTTTCAAATCGGCCTTCGCTGAACGCTTTCAAGGGAGACACAACCGCTGGATGGCGAAGTAAACTTTTTGGTGTAAAGACCACTAAAGGTTTACGGTATTCAGATTTCACTTGTCTGCGTAACAGGTGGAATAAATTTGCTGGTGTAGTACAATTTGCAATAAACATATTGTCTTTTGCACAAAGTTGTAAATAACGTTCCATCCGTGCTGAAGAATGTTCTGCTCCCTGTCCTTCATAACCATGCGGTAATAAAAGTACTATTCCATTTTGCAACTTCCACTTGTCTTCTGCAGCAGAGATGTATTGGTCAATCATAATTTGTGCCCCATTGGAGAAGTCTCCAAACTGTGCTTCCCATATGGTCAAAGCATTTGGGCTAGCCATGGCATAGCCATAATCAAAGCCTAAAACACCATACTCCGAAAGAAGGGAATTGTAGATACGTAAACGTGCCTGATCTTTTTGGATCGTATTGAGCAGAATAATTTCTTCCTCAGACTCCTCTGCTTTAACAATCGCATGTCGATGAGAGAAGGTTCCACGTTCTACGTCTTGACCAGAAATCCGAACATCATGACCTTCCACCAATAGGCTTCCATAAGCCAAGAGTTCTCCCATAGCCCAGTCCATGGCATCACTTTCAAAAAACATTTTCTTTCGATCACCTATGAGCTTTTGAATCTTTCGTAGGAACTTTTTGTCCCCTGGCAATGCTGTTATGGTTTGTGCAACTTGCGTTAATACTTCAGCCGAGACAGCCGTTGGCACATCTTTTATCATTTCAGACTCATCTACTCGGCCAAAGCCTTTCCATTCGTCTTGCATAAAAGGAGTGATCTCGGTTTTCTCAATTTTTCGCGAGTCTTGTAAATCGAGTTCCAAAGAATCTTTGTACTCCTTTTCCAATTGCTTAACATCTGCCTGACTAACAATTCCTTGTGCAATCAATTGATCAGCATAAATATCACGTGGATTTTTGTGCTTAGCTATTGCCTTGTAAAGTTTCGGTTGGGTAAAGCGTGGCTCGTCACCTTCGTTATGGCCGTATTTTCTGTAACCCAATAGGTCTATAAACACATCACGACCAAATTTCATGCGGTAGTCGAGTGCAAACAAGGTTGCATGAACCACTGCTTCTGCGTCGTCTGCATTAACGTGCAAGACTGGAGAAAGGGTCACTTTTGCAACGTCGGTACAATAAGTAGACGAACGCGCGTCTAGGTAATTGGTCGTAAAGCCAATTTGATTATTAACAACAATGTGTACTGTACCTCCAGTTCCGTAGCCTTTTAAACGAGACATCTGTACGATTTCGTAGGGCAATCCTTGCCCAGCGATAGCGGCATCACCATGGACAATAATGGGCAGTACTTTATTGGTGTCAAAATGATAATTCTTTTCAAGTTTTGCTCGAGTAATTCCCTGAACAACAGCGCCTACAGTCTCTAGGTGAGAGGGGTTAGGTGCAATATTCATGTTGATTTTCTTCCCCGTATCTGTATTGCGCTTAGAGGTCCAACCAAGGTGGTATTTTACATCTCCGTCAAAAACCACTTCTTCGTAGTCTTTCCCGTCGAATTCGGAAAAAATATCACGACTCGATTTCCCAAAAATATTGGTCAAGGTATTTAAACGGCCACGGTGGGCCATTCCCATAACGAATTCTTCCACTCCTTGCTCTGCCGCAGCTTCAACCACTGCGTCGAGTGCAGGAATCAAAGACTCTCCACCTTCTAAGGAAAAGCGCTTTTGTCCTACATATTTAGTGTGCAAGAAATTTTCAAACGATACTGCTTGATTAAGTTTCTTGAGGATATGTTTCTTTTGCTCTACAGAAAAAGCAGGATGGTTGTTATTAATGTTTAAACGTTGCTGTATCCAGTTCACTTTTTCAGGATCACGAATATACATGTACTCCACCCCTATGGAGTCACAGTAAATTTCTTCGAGGTGTTCTATGATTTTAGCCAGTGTGCTTGGTCCAATCCCCATGGTTTCACCTGCGCTAAAGACCTCGTTCAAATCTGACTTACTCAGCCCATAATTCTCTATATCCAAATTAGGAGTATAGGTACGGCGATCACGAACCGGATTGGTTTTGGTAAACAAGTGACCACGCGTACGATACGCATCGATGAGTTGAACTACTTTGAATTCGCGTTGTAAGTGCTCTGGTATTTCGATTGAAACATCGTCAGATATACCACCCGAGCTGTTTTCCATCCCAAAGTCAAAACCTTGAAAAAAGGCACGCCAGCTTGGCTCTACACTATCCGGTTGTTGTAAATACTGGTCGTATAATTGCGCAAAATAACCGGTGTGCGCAGCGTTTAAAAAAGAATACTTATCCATTTATATTCAATGTAGTCAAATCTATTAAAACAAAATTACAATATTTAATTCAAGGAAATAGGAGGCTATTCTACTTTTTGTTTCTCATTATGGCATGAAATCGTGTTTTTTAAAACAAATCCATCGAGTGAAAAAAAAGCAACGCTTCTTTTTCTTCACATTCCCATAAAAAACACCAACAACTTGATGACATAAATATGTACTTTTGAACTATGTATGCACTGGTCGATTGTAACAACTTTTATGCTTCTTGTGAACGGGTATTCCAACCCCAACTAGAAAAAAAACCTGTGGTTATTTTATCCAATAACGATGGTTGCGTAATTGCACGAAGTAACGAAGCTAAAGCATTGGGCATTCCCATGGGAGCGCCAGCGTTTCAATACAAAGACACTTTTGCGCGAGAAAATATTAATGTTTTTTCTTCGAATTATCCGCTCTATGGGGACATGAGTAGCCGAGTCATGAAAATTCTTGAAAGCTATACGCCCAATATTGAGCTATACAGTATCGACGAAGCTTTTTTATTGTTCGATGGTTTTGATCATTTTGATCTGAACGCAGAAGGATTAGCCATGAAAAAACAAGTGCAAAAATGGACTGGCATTCCTGTCTCGATCGGTATTGCGCCCAGCAAAGCCTTAGCAAAAATCGCCAACAAAATCGCAAAGAAATATGCCGATAAAACTGGAGGTGTCTATCTAATGAACTCCGAAGAACAGCGTATCAAAGCGCTCAAATGGACGAAAACAAAAGACATTTGGGGCATTGGTCGACGCCACGCAAAACGACTAGAGCAACAAGGAGTAAAAACCGCCTACGCTTTTTCGAACCTTCCGGATACATGGATCCGAAAACACATGAGCGTCTTAGAACTACGATTAAAAAAAGATCTTTTAGGTATTCCTTGTATAGAACTGGACGAAACACAGCCTGCAAAAAAATCGATTGCTACAACACGAAGTTTCCAATCTTCCCTTCGTACATTTTGGGAAGTAGAAGAACGCATCGCCACCTATGCGGTTAGTTGCGCTGAAAAATTACGCCAGCAAAAAAGCAGCTGTACAGCCCTACTGGTTTTTGTGCGGAGCAATCCACACAAAAAGGGTAATGAACAATACCGCAATAGTTGCGTAGTAACGCTTCCTTATGCGACAGATTCTAGCATTACCCTAGCAAAGTACGCTACTTTTGGACTAAAAAATATTTACAAAGATGGTGTTGACTATAAAAAAGCCGGGGTCATTTTGATGGGACTTAGTCCCTCAAACCAAAGGCAATTGAACCTCTTTCACAAGAATCAAAACAAACACGACACCCTAATGCAAGCAATAGACAAACTTCACTTGCGTTTTGGTCCTCATCGCATTAAATTGGCCAATCAAGATTTAAACAGAACATGGAAAATGCGCCAAGAGCATCTTTCTGCACGTTTTACAACAGAACTAAGTGAAGTTATTCGCATTAATCCCAAAAAAAGGAATGAACAAAACAGCTAAACACTTAATTTTTTCAAGCCTGCTGAAGAACAAACGCACCATATCCCCATGGCCAATACTGGCGTATCTGCTGGGTTTCCCTCTCCTGCCGATGATTTTAAGGAGCTTCGCATTAGCATTGATCAGGAAGTTGTCAAAAACGAAGAAGCCACTTTTTATGCACGGGTTGCAGGTCAGTCGATGCAAGGTGCAGGCCTAGACGATGGTGATTTGCTGGTCATTGATCGAAGTAAAGAACCCCAAGACAACGCCATTGCAGTGTGCTTTATCGACGGAGAATTTACCGTAAAGCGTCTTAAAGTAGAAGCCGAATGCGTATACCTTATGGCAGAAAACCCAAAGTACCCACCCATAAAAGTTACGGAAGACAACGAGTTAATCATTTGGGGAGTCGTTACTTATGTGGTAAAAAAGTTTAAATTGGTCTAGTTATGCGAAATAAACAGCTGCTTTTTGGCCTTTTTATTCTAGTCAGCAGTCTAAACATTTGGGCAAAAATAAACGATCTAGATAGTATCGCTGCAGGAAGTAAACTCCTCATTATCCCCGCCTTAATTGCATTGGTTTTTTCTGATGGTAAACCCGCAAAAAAATACATAATCTCCTTGCTTTTCTCATGGATAGGAGATGCGTTATTAATTCCTGAAGGGACTAGTTTTTTCATTGGCGGAATCGCTGCATTCTGGGTAACTCAGCTACTCTATTGCTCCTTGATCTTATCAAAATTAAACGGTACACTTTTACAGCAATTCTCGAAAAGCAAAGCACTTGTACCCTTGCTTTTGGTAGCAACCTATTTAGGATATACGCTTTTTCTTTTATTTCCTAAATTAGATGTTCTCTTGTTTCCGGTTAGCCTATATGCTTTTACTTTATCCATAACTGGATTTTTAGGTGTTCTCTTGTGGATAGAAGTAAAAACAAAAGCAACGGCTTATCTTGCCACAGGCAGTTTACTTTTTGTGTTGTCCGATAGTATGATTGCCTTTGATGCTTTTTATTTTTCTGAAGTCTTTTTTACCTATTGGGTAATGATCACCTATATTCCTGCACAATATTTGATCAGTAGGTCATTGGGTAGATCTCGATAAAATATTTATTGTATATTTAGATATGTTAATCAAATCAATCTCCAGAAAGATTTTTTCCTTTATTTGGCTTGGCTTTTTTTGCATGAATGCTGGAATAAATCTTTACGCATTATCCTTCAACCTACTTTTGCTAGAACAGCTCACAAAACCCCTTATTGTTATTTTATTAGCGGGTTTTTATCTACACAAAAAGAAAAAAAATAGCGCTTATTTATTTATCCTCTTTATTTCGTGGGTCGGGAATTTATTATTCATGTTAAAAAGCCCTAGTTATACAATCGCAGGTTTGATTTGTTTTTGGGGAACACTATTGTTGTTTACCTATTTGATACTTAATGAGCTGAACCAACCCTTAGAGCAAAAATTCAAAAAGAAAAGCACCTACTTCCCTCTTAGCATCTTTACCTCCTTTGTTATTGGTATTATCTGGTTGCTGGGCCCCAACCTTGGTGATTATTATTTTGTTATGCTTGCTTATGCAATCACCTTAGCCTTTCTAGGGTTTATTGTAAGTTTGCTCTACATGGAAAAACCCAAAAGCAAATTTCGTTTAAGCTTTCTGATTGGTATTCTCCTTCTTTTTGTGGATGCAAGTATAATTTGTTATCAACTATTTATTGAAAACAATATTGCTATTTCTGTTACAGTTCGAGGACTTTACATCTTAGCACAATTGCTAATTTGTCTTTATTTCACTTACGCGTATGCGCCTAAAAACAGGATCTAATGAATAGAAGTAGTTTAGAAAGGATACTTTTGTTAACCTTTTGGTTTTCTGCTGGTGGTCTTGCTATTGCCAAAGCACTTCAATGGCCAATTTTAGAACTTATACTAACTCCAATTCTACCGCTCATTTTGATTGCACTATATTATCTTTCAAACGGGAAAGATCAAACGATTTATTTCGCTTTTTTGTTTTGTCTGGTTGGTGATATCATGATTTTGAGTTCGGATATCAATTATTTCGTCTCTGGCTTAACGGCCTATTGGGGGCTAGTATATTATTTAGTTTTTCGTTGTACAGAGAATTGAATACTTCTATACGAGAAGCTATAAACAAAGTAAAAATGGGTATTCCATTTTTTATTTATGGCCTTTACTTTATTCTCTTGATGTACTTTATTCAACCCCATTTTGGAGAAGTTTTTATCCCCACTTTTATCTATGCACTGTCCCTATCTTTTGCTTGTGCTTTTGGTTTTGTTGTCTATTTCAATAGGAAAACAAAACCATCTCTATATTTTTGTCTTGGCCTTTTTTGTATAAGTATTGGAGCTAGTTTTATTGGATTAAATCGGTATTATTTTACCTATCCACCGCTACGCTTTTTTGAAACATTGTTTTATGCTCCTTCACTTTTCTTCATTTTTTTGTACTTTAAAACAAAAAAAACAAGTGACTATTAAACCATTCTTTCTCTTTTTTATTCTGGGTATTGGAGGGCTTACCGCACAAAACGACGAACAATTCTATGCGCCCGAGGAAGAGAATACCGAGGAAGAATACCTGCTTCCCCTAAATGACAAAAGCAAGGAAGGACAAATGTTCTTTGTGCAAGATTTACTTGACTTGGCAGGATACATTATTGAAACCATTGAGGTATATCAAACACTCCCCAACCACGCACGTGTTTACCGGGTAAAATACAATGAAAAAACGCAAGGTGGTTTTATATTTATTCGCTGGGATAAAAAGAAAAAAAAAATTATGTTGCCAATAAAATGATTGATCCTGGCTTGTATTACAACCTAAATGCTGCAAGAGAAATCATGAGAAATCAAACCAATAAACAAGCCTTTAATGTTGAAGATATTGCTTTGCAAGCTCCAGATCAAGAAACCATAAGCACAGAGGAAATTGAGGGGTTACGACAAGTGTATGAACTTGAACAAGAAGAAAAAAAAATTAAAAGAACTCGAACGGCTTAACAACACCAAGAAGAAAAGACGAAAGAGAAAGAATTAATGTTTAATCTTTATGTCAAAAAAGTTAAACAAAATCTTGCTTCATTGCTTTGGCTCGCCTATTTTTGTAAGAAAATAAGATGCTTAAAAGCTATTTAACCACCTTCCTACTTTTGGTAATTACGACAATGTATGCCCAAAACAATGGAACACTTACGGGTCAAGTAATCGACAACAAAACGCTTCTACCGCTAGAAGGAGCTACAATACTCATTGAAGGTACAAGTATAGGCGTAATTACAGATGCTCAGGGGTATTTTAGCATTCGAGATGTGCCCCCTCAAACGTACAGCATCACTGCCAAATTTTTAGGTTACATTGCTGAAACAAAATTTAATGTAATCGTCAAGTCGGTTGGAACAGCTGATCTATTATTCAAACTAGACGAAGATAACCAAGTTTTGGATGAAGTTGTTGTGGTAAAAAGTTCATTTAGAACAACCAAGGAAACCCCCTTTCAACCCAATCTCTATCGGCTGTTGAAATAGAAACCTACCCAGGTGGAAATAACGATATTGCTAAAGTAGCGCAAAGTCTTCCAGGGATTTCTCCCTCCATTGGTGGATTTCGCAACGATTTCATCATTCGCGGTGGAGCCCCAAACGAAAGTGTTTATTACTTGGATGGTATCGAAATCCCAAACATCAACCATTTCACCACGCAAGGTAGCGCAGGAGGACCAGTTGGGATGCTCAATGTGGACTTCATTCGAAATGTAACCCTATCTTCTTCTGCCTTTGGCGCAGAATACGACAACCCTCTGTCTGGGGTATTGGCTTTCGAACAACGCGACGGAAATGCGAAAGACTTTGCCGCCAAAGTACGTGTAGGAGCAAGTGAAGCGGGGATTACGATCAACACCCCTCTGTTTAAGGGTGATAAGGAACGTTCGAATACCACCCTCATGCTCTCCGCTCGAAGAAGTTATTTACAGTTTATTTTTGAACTCGTTGGCTTGCCCATTCGACCCGATTACTGGGATTATCAATGGAAATTGACCCACACACTAGATGCCTACAATAGCATTAGCTTTGTTGGCCTCGGATCCATCGATGATTTTTCTGTGGTAGCACCAGACGAGTTTGATGCTGAACAGCAAGCCACCATTGAACAAGTACCTATTATCCAACAAAGAACCACAACGCTTGGTCTTTCATGGATACGAAAATTCAAAAATGGTAACGGACGTATGTTGACAAGTTTAAGCACCAATCGATTACAGAACTTATTCAGTCGCTTTGCTGACAATGAAAACAAAAGTGGATTGCTCTTTGAAAACGATGCTGTTGAACAAGAAACTAAATTGAGATCCCAAATCACTCAGTTCGCTGGAGATTGGAAATTTGGCTACGGCTTTAACTTACAGTTGTCGAACTACTCCAACGCCACACTTTCCCTTTTAGAAAACTTCAATTATGCTACTTCAATCGATTTCATGAAATACGGGCTCTTCGGAAAGGCAAGCCGTTCCTTCTTAAACGACCGTCTATCCCTTTCGTTTGGACTTCGCTTAGATGCAGATACTTTCACCACTGGATCAAACTTAATCGATAATTTATCGCCCAGAATTGCAGCGAGTTATCGTTTAACTGAAGATGAACGCTGGAAGGTAAATGCTTCCTTAGGACGCTATTTTAAAATGCCCACCTACACCATGCTTGGGTTTCAAGATGTCGCAGGAAATTTCATTAATCAGAACAACCGCTATACGCAAAGTGATCATTATGTTTTTGGGGTAGAATATAACTGGACACCTACTTCGCGCATCACTATAGAAGCGTTTTTAAAAGAGTATAGCCAATACCCCGTTTCAGTCTTAGATCAAGTTTCTCTTGCCAACAAAGGAGGAGGATTTGAAGTATTAGGGAATGAGCCCATCGTTGACACAGGAGAAGGCCAAAGTCATGGAATAGAGGTTTTGTTCCAGCAAAAATTGACCAAAAACTTCTACGGTGTTTTAGCCTACACCTATTTTTTCAGCCAAATTAGTCAAGTAAACGGCCCTTTACTTCCTACCGTTTGGGATAGTCGAAACCTACTCTCCTTTACAGGAGGATACAAGCTAAAACGAAACTGGGAAATTTCCATGCGGTATCGCTATGCAGGTGAAACACCTTATGTCCCGACCAATGTTGCTGCAAGCTTAGCTGCCTATCCTAGAATTGTATTGGATTACAGTCGTTTGGGTGATGTAAATCTAGAAGCCTTTTCTCAAGGTGATATTCGTATTGACAAAAAATGGAATTTCAGACGGCTATCGTTCAACTTTTACTTAGAAATACAGAACTTTTTAGCTCAAGCGGTTCCTCGTCCACAAGAATATGGACTGGCGCGAACTGAAGATGGTGCAGAAGTTCAACCAAGGGAGTTAACCGTTATTGACACGGATAGAACACAAACACCTTTCCCATCCTTTGGTTTTGTTTTTGATTTTTAGGGTAGGGACAAATAAAATGCTTTAACCAATTCTTGATGTGCAAGGGTGCGCTTATTGCGGCTTATTTCTAAACATAGTTCATCTTCCACAAGCGCTTTCTGCGTCCGAGAAAAAGATAGTAATATACGCTTATAAGTAGCCGTTTCGTTCCCTTTTACTTTGGTTGAATGATGCAAGAACAGCTGGTTATTGCTCGCTTCAATCATTACATCTTCAAAAGCAGTAAATGGAATAATTAGCGAACAGCTGCCTTTTGCTGTTAAAAGCATATTGATGGACTCAAACAGCACTGAAAAAGGGAGGTAGGCATTGTTACGGGCTAGGTCTCTTGCATTATTCTTAGTGGTATATGCCCCCTGATAAAAAGGAGGATTACAAACAATATGATCGTATTTTTTTTCCGAGCTTAAAACATGATTTTGAACTGATCTTTCCAAAGCTACTAATCGATTCGACCAAGGGCTATTCATGAAGTTGAATTTAGCTTCTGAGGCTGCAGCAGCATTTACCTCAATGGCATCGATTTTCACCTTAGGAAACCGTTGAGCTAGCATTAAAGCAATTAACCCTGTACCGGTACCAATATCCAAGAAAGCAGTGTTGTCAATCAGCGGCTTTGTCCATGCACCAAGCAAAACACCATCCGTTCCAATTTTCATTGCACTGTCTTTTTGACGTATCGAAAATTGTTGGAAATGGAAAAAGGAAGATTTCATTACCGGTATAAATCCAAATAATCCTCGGGCAGTTTTACCGTAATGTGTTGATTTTCGCGGTCTACGTTAACCAAAAAGTCGTCATGTATAGGAATAAGCACTTCAAATGCTCCCTTAACTTCGAACAAGGCCTGTGCCGTTTGATCAATTACTCGTGTAATTTTACCGATGGCTTCTTGTCCCTCTTCGCCTATTGTAAAACCTATAATTTCGTGGTAATAAAATTTGTTCCCTTCCAATTTAGGCAGTAATGCGAGTGGGAGATACAAGTCTTTTTTTAAGAGTCGATCAGCCTCTGCTTCAGTATCAACATCTTCGAGTTTTAATCGAAGAAGTTTTGATTTTTGAAGTAAGGCATTTTCAACAAAAAAAGGAACCAATCTTTGTTTGTCTTCGACAAAGATTGATTCCAATGTTATAAAGTCTTCAGGAGAATCAGTATCTAGCTTGGCTAAAAGCTCTCCTTTAAAACTGAATTTCGAGACGAATGTTCCAAGATAGAAGCAGTCCTCTCTTTTCATATAGATTTATTCAGCGGCAGGTTTGTCTTCCTCAGCGGCTGGAGTTTCAGTTGCTTCTTCAGCAGCGGGTGCTTCAGCAGCTTCTTCAACTGCTTCTTCTGTTCCAGCAGCTTCTTCTGTTGCAGCAGCTTCTTCAGCCTGAGCGGCAGCTTCTGCGGCAGCAGCTTCTTCTTCTAAGGCTTTTGCGTCCGCAATACGCTTTTCGTTCACCGCTTTTTCAGCGTCTAACGCACTCTTGCGTGCAGCAGCTTCGGTTTTAGATAAACCGTCTATTTTTGCTTGAATTTGGCTTTCCTTATTTTCTAACCAGGCGTCAAATTTTGCATCTGCCTCTTCTTGTGTGTGTGCACCTTTACGCACTCCACCGTTTAAGTGATGCTTTAACAATGCGCCACGGTAAGACAATAATGTTCTTGCAGTATCGGTTGGTTGAGCGCCATTTTCTAACCATTTCACAGCGGTTTCAACATTGATATCAACGGTTGCTGGGTTAGTGTTTGGATTGTAGGTTCCGATTTTCTCAAGGTAGCGCCCATCACGTTTTGCACGTGCATCGGCCGCAACGACCCAATAAAATGGTTTTCCTTTTTTTCCGTGTCTCTGTAATCTAATTTTTACTGGCATATCATATTAATTTTGAGCGTGCCCGACGCTCGGGTTATTAATTAAGGCGCAAATGTACTATTTTATTTCGTAAGAAACTCCCATATTCTATAGAGATCTGTCAATTTAAAGAAATCTCCTCTAGCACAGGTTTGTAGAACCATTTTAAAACCTTATTTTTGCGCCCTAATTTATTGAGAAAAAATCCATGCAAATTACTAGAACAGATGTCGATGCGCTAAATGCGAAAGTTGCCATTTCAATCGAACAAGTTGATTTTACTGAAAAAGTAGATACCATTTTAAAGGATTACAAAAAAAACGCCAACATACCAGGGTTCAGAAAAGGACATGTTCCCATGGGTATGATTAAGAAACAGTACGAAACTGCTGTTACTGCAGAGGAGGTAAACAAACTATTGCAAGAAAGTCTCAACAACTACATACAAGAAGAAAAACTCGAATTATTAGGCAACCCCCTACCGGTAATGCAAGAGGAAATTGACTGGAAAGCTGATAAGCTTTCATTTGAATTTGAATTAGGTTTTGCTCCTAACTTTGAGGTAAAAGTTAAAACAAAGAAAGCAATCACTCAATTTCAAATAGAAGCGGACAAAAAGATGATTGATGAGCAAGTTGCCTACATGCAAAAACAATACGGAAAGTTAGAAGCGCAATCCACCATCGAAAAAGGGGTTGAGCTTACGTTGCATGTCACCAACGAGGAGGCTGCTATTGATACTACTCCTACCATTGAATTTGATCAATTTAAAGGAAAGAAAAATACGGATGCCCTAAAAGCCGCTAAACTTAACGAACCCATTACATTCAAAACAAAAGGGCTTTTTACAGAAGACCACATTACTGCCCGGGCACTTGGTGTAACAACTGACGCTTTAGCAGATATCCCTGCCGAGGTTACCATTACAGTAACTGAGGCAAACAAACGTATTTTAGCTGAATTAGATCAAGAACTATTTGATAAACTTTATGAACCAGGAACCGTAAAAAGCGTGACTGAATTAAAAGGAAAGATCAAAGAAGGAATTGAAAAGCAATTTATTCAACAAACGGATCAAAAATTACTCAATGATGTGACCGAGGGGTTAATCGAGGCAACGAAGTTTGATTTACCCAAAGAATTTTTAATTCGTTGGTTACAAAATAGCGGAGAAAAGCCCTTAACCGAAGAGGAAGCTATCGAAGAATACGATAAATCTGAAAAAGGCATTCGTTATCAATTAATTGAAGGGAGCCTATTCAAGAATCATGATTTACAGGTGAAATTTGAAGAATTGCAAAGCTTTGCCAAAGACATGATCAAGCAACAAATGGCGCAGTATGGCCAACTAAACCCTGAAGACAAAGAATTGGATGATATTGTGGCACGTATCTTTAGTAATCAAGAAGAAACCAAGCGTTTATCTGATCAATTGATGAGTCAAAAATTATTGAATTTCTATAAAGAAAACGCCAATCTTAAATTAAAGAAAGTAAACTATGAAGCCTTTGTAAAAGAGGCTTATGGTTCAGCACAATAATTTTGTGTACTTTTAGTTTAAATTAAAAAAGTTGAAATGAATTACGGGAAAGAGTTTAAAAAATACGCAACCAAGCATCACGGCGTTAACGCCATGTACTACGATAAGATCACCAGTAGCATGACCCCCTACATCATTGAGGAACGTCAAATGAATGTTGCACAAATGGATGTTTTTTCTCGTTTAATGATGGATCGCGTCATGTTTTTGGGCACTGGGATTGACGATCAGGTAGCCAACATCATTCAAGCACAACTACTGTTTTTACAATCTGTTGATGCTAAAAGAGATATCCAAATGTATATCAATTCGCCTGGCGGAAGTGTGTATGCAGGACTTGGCATCTACGACACCATGCAATACATCACTCCTGATGTTGCAACAATTTGTACCGGAATGGCGGCTTCTATGGGGGCAGTTTTATTGTGTGCTGGTCAAGAGGGCAAACGCACAGCACTTCCCCACGCTCGTGTGATGATTCACCAGCCCCTTGGTGGAGCACAAGGTCAGGCCTCGGATATTGAAATTACGGCACGTGAAATCATAAAACTCAAAGACGAATTGTACCAAATCATCTCAAAACACTCGGGACAAAGCATGGAGAAAATTACCAAGAATAGTGATCGAGATTATTGGATGAAAGCTGAAGAGGCCAAAGCCTATGGTATGGTCGATGAAGTATTGACAAAATAACCTCCTAGTCCCATGAGTGAAGAAGAATTAACCTGTTCCTTTTGTGGTCGAGCCAAACCGCAAACCGATTTATTGATCGCAGGCTTAGATGCCCATATCTGTGATCGGTGTATTGCTCAGGCACATGGAATTGTAGAAGAGGAAGGTTCTGACACGCCCGAGGATAAAGCTAGTTTTGAGTTAAAAGCACCCAAACAAATTAAAGCCTTCTTAGACCAGTTTGTCATTGGCCAAAACGAAGCAAAGAAAGTGTTGTCTGTTGCCGTTTACAATCACTATAAGCGTATTTTAAATCCTCAAATTGACGAGGAAATTGAAATTCAAAAAAGTAATCTTTTGCTTGTTGGACAAACAGGTACTGGAAAAACCTTGTTGGCTCAGACCATTGCTAAAATGCTTCAATTGCCCTTAGCCATCGTAGATGCTACCATCTTGACCGAAGCAGGCTATGTAGGAGAAGATGTAGAAAGCATCTTGACACGCCTCCTCCAAGCAGCTGACTATGATGTTGAAAACGCACAAAAAGGGATTGTCTTTATTGATGAAATCGATAAAATCGCCCGTAAAAGTGACAACCCATCGATTACCAGAGATGTTTCTGGAGAAGGAGTACAACAAGCTTTATTGAAATTGTTGGAAGGAACTGTCGTCAACGTTCCACCCAAAGGAGGGCGTAAACATCCTGATCAAAAATTTATTGAAGTGGACACTTCAAATATTCTATTTATTGCTGGTGGTGCCTTTGATGGAATTGAACGCGAAATAAACAAACGCCTCAATCTTCAGGCAATTGGCTATAAAGTGGCCAACACAACAGAGGAAGTTGACAAAGACAATCTTTTGCAATATATTAATCCGAAAGATGTTAAGTCCTTTGGATTAATTCCAGAGATCATTGGTCGTTTACCCGTGCTCACCTATATGCACCCTCTTGACAGAGAAACGCTACGGTCCATTTTAACCGATCCTAAAAATGCCTTGACCAAACAATACATAAAGTTGTTTGAATTGGACGGGATTACATTAGAATTCACCAGTGGAGCTTTAGACTTTATTGTAGATAAAGCATTGGAATACAACTTAGGCGCCCGAGGATTACGTTCACTCTGCGAAGCCATTCTGAATCAGGCGATGTATGAAATGCCCGGTGGAGAAGAAACCGCGTTGAAGGTAACAAAAGCATATGCTGAAACGCAACTTAAAAAAGCAAATACCGCTAAACTAAAAGCCGTTTCTTAAGTATTCATTTCGATTAATTTTTCTAGAAAATTACGATCATTGGATAAACGCGGTACCTTGTGTTGTCCACCCAGTTTGTTTTTTGTTTCCAACCATTGATAAAAAAGCCCTTTTTTCGCAATGTTAACCACGGGAAAAAGCATGGTGATATCCTTATATCTTTTGGCTTCGTAATCTGAGTTTAGCTGTTGCAGTTCAGTATCTAAAATCGTCGCAAATTGCTGAATATTTGACGGAGGTTGGCTAAATTCAATCATCCACTCATGACTCCCCTTAGCTTGATCTCCCATGAAAAGAGGAGCTGCAGTATAATCAACCACCTCAACACCGCATTGATTGGCCGCATTTTCAATGGCCCTGTCAGCATTGTCGACCATTAGTTCTTCTCCAAAAGCGTTGATGAAATGCTTCGTTCTTCCTGTAATTTGTATACGGTAGGGAGACAAGTTAGTGAAGCGAATTACATCCCCAATTTTATACCGCCACAGACCAGCATTTGTCGTAATGACAAGAGCATATTGAACCCCTAACTGAACTTGCTCCAAAGGAATGATTGCTTCGTCGCTCTCTCCAAGGGGAATGAATTCATAGAAAATGCCATAATCCAACATGAGTAGCAATTCGTCAGAATCATTCTGATCTTGAATGGCAAAAAAGCCCTCAGAAGCGTTATATATTTCGTAAAACTTTAACTTTTGGTTTCCAAAAAGTGATTCGTACTGATTGCGATAGGGTCGAAAACTTACTCCACCATGGAAATACACCTCTAAGTTTGGCCAAATTTCAGTTAAGGTTTTGCCGGGAGATTCATCCATTATTTTATGCAAGAAAACTAAAATCCAAGAGGGTACACCAACTAAACTCGTTACATTTTCCTTCGTACACTCTTTAACCATAGCACTCAATTTAGTCTCCCATTCGGCCATCAGAGAAACCTTTAAACTTGGTGTAGTGTTGATCTCTGCCCACAAGGGTAAGTTTTCGGTCATGATCGCTGACAAGTCTCCAAAAGAACTATGCGCATTTTGGTACATTTCGTGGCTGCCTGCCATCCGCAGTCCTTTTCCTGTAAACAATTGTGCCCCAGGATTATTATTGAAATACAACGAAAGCATATCTTTTCCTCCTTTGTAATGACAATCTTCTAGCGATTGAACACTCATCGGAATGAATTTACTTTTGGCATTGGTCGTTCCACTTGATTTGGCATACCATTTTATTGGTGTTGGCCAAAAAAGATTTTGCACACCATTTCTACTAGCATCAATATCGGCGGCAATGTCTTCGTAACGTACAATGGGAACACGTTCAGCAAAGCTTTCATAGCTATGAATTGAACTAAAATCATGGGTTAAGCCAACCTTGGTTTTCTTTGCAAAGCCCAATAGATTTTGAAGGACTTCCTGTTGCACTTCATTGGAATAGGTTAGAAACAAGTCGATTTGATGAATGCGTTTTTTTAAAAACCAAGAAGCTATGGAATTGAATAAGGGGAAAGGCATAGAATATATATCTTTAGCATAAATTTAATTTTTTCTTTGATATGTTTATAGGAGTACTTCAAAAAATGCAAACCGAAATAAATCAACAGGTGAATTATTACCTAAATCTTTCGGGTCAATTTCTCCACATGAATCAGTGTATCAATAAATCTATATCGCTCAGTCATCAAGGATATGAATGCCTAAACTGTAAAAAAACAGAGGTTACTTTTAGACAAGGGTTTTGCAAGAAGTGTTTTTTTGAAAGTCCACAAGCGGGGATTGGATTATGCGACCAGAACTTAGTAAAGCACACTTGAACATAGAGGATAGAGATTTAGCCTATGAGAAGAAAGTACAACTTCAGCCACACATCGTTTATCTAGCCCTATCGAGCCACCTCAAAGTTGGAATTACTCGAAAGGCACAACTTCCTACCCGGTGGATTGACCAAGGAGCCAACCAGGCTTTGGCCCTATTAGAAGTGCCCAACCGTTATCTTTCTGGCGTGGGTGAAGTCGCTTTGAAAGAACATTTTTCCGACAAAACTAATTGGCGTAAAATGCTTCAATTACAAACTGCTCCAGCAATTGACTGGAAGGAAAGTCGCAACAAAGCCATTGATGCTTTACCTAAAGAACTAAAGCCCTATATAATTCAGGATGATAAGGTACTTACATTGCCTTTCCCTGTAGAACGATACCCAGAAAAAGTAAAGAGTCTAAACCTAGTTAAAACCGAACGTTATACGGGAGTGCTAAAAGGCATTAAAGGACAATACCTCATCTTTGAAGACGATACCGTATTTAACGTGCGTTCCAACGAAGGGTTAGTGATTGAAATAGCTATTCATTAATTAGGACTCATGGGTTTTTGCTGAGTCTTCAACCATGCGGTTAATTTCAGCCATCTCTACCTTGGTGAGATTACGCCATTTTCCCACCCCCACATCAAGTTGAACATTCATGATTCGGATACGTTTTAGGGTGACCACACGATAGTCTAGGTATTCACACATACGGCGAATTTGACGATTCAACCCTTGGGTAAGAATTATTTTAAATTCCTTTTATGGGTTTGTTTTATTTTACAGGGGCGAGTTACAGTGTCTAAAATAGGTACCCCCTTTCCCATTTTATCAATAAATTCCTGGGTGATGGGCTTATTCACCGTAACCACGTATTCTTTTTCATGTTGATTACGCGCTCGTAATATCTTATTGACAATATCACCATCGTTGGTCAAAAAATAAGCCCCTCAGAAGGTTTATCCAAACGTCCAATGGGGAAAATTCGCGTGGGAAAATTAATGAAATCGATGATGTTGTCTTTTTCGACTCGCGTATCGGTAGTACAAACGATGCCTACAGGCTTGTTGAAGGCAATGTAAACAGGAGCATTTCCTTTTTGATCCACAGGCATTCCATCTACCGCAATTGTATCGTTTGAAGTAACTTTCATTCCCATTTCTACCGAATTACCATTGACGGTAATCCGACCAGCCTCGATTAGTTTATCGGCAGCTCTACGCGAACAGTAACCAATTTCACTTAAGTATTTATTAATACGAATGGGTGTTGTTTTTTCCATGGTTAATCTAAATCTATTTCTTCTCCAACTGTGAGTGAAAACTTTTTTCTAAAAAGGCCAACAAAGAAATACAAAAAGGGAGTATCGATTGCTGCAATAAATAACTTAAACAAGATGCTCGACACAACTAATCCCCAAAATAAATGCCAGGGCAAAACACCAAACACACTCAGCAATAATATAACGGTAGTTGAATCGATTATCTGCGAGGCAAAGGTGGAAAAATTATTTCGTAACCACAGCTGTTTCCCCTGGGTTAATTTCTTCCAAAAATGATAGATACGAATATCAATGAACTGAGCAACCAAATAGGCAATCATCGAAGCCAAAACAGCCAAAGGAGATAGCGAAAATACTTCCGAAAACGTTGCGTCATCAATAGGTGATGAAGACATTGCTGGTACCATCCCTGCCAATAACAAAATACCTATGGAGAAAAATGAAGCAAAAATCCCGGCAACAACGACTTGATTTGCTCGCTTTTGTCCATAGATTTCAGAAATTAGGTCTGTAATTAAAAATGTTATTGGATAAGGCAAAATCCCGACCGAAAGTTCGAACAAGCGAATTCCAAAAACGGAAGCATCTACAGGATACCAGTAAAAAAACTTTTGGAAAATAAGGTTGGACACCACCAAAGAGGTGATGAACAGTCCCGCCAAATAAAGGTAAATTTTTTGTGCGAGTGCCTTGTCAGATGACGTCATGCGCTATTTTATTTCAACCGTATAGGGTAAGCGAATTTCAATATTAGGTCGCTCTGTTTTATTTATTAAGGTCGTTAAAAAAGCTTGCATCTCCTTAGGATAATTTTCCATCAACTGCTCTTCAATGCTACCAAAGGGTCCCATTACAGATAAGAAATCATCAAACTCTGGCTCTATCATGGGGTATGATATTAAGTTATACTCCTCCAGTTTAGCTAAGCGAGCTGCCGCCTCAAGTGCCTGTTCAAAACCACCCAGTCCATCAACTAGACCATTTTCAAAGGCTTGTTTCCCTGTCCATACACGCCCTTGAGCAATCGCTTCTACTTCTTCTAAGCTCATGTCTCTTCCTTCCGCTACACGCGCTTTAAAGGTGTCGTACACATGTTCGATGCCTTCTTTTATACTTGCACGAAAATCATCTGAAGGTGACTCAAACAAGCTAAAACCAAGTGCGTTTTTATGGGTTAAAACGTGTTGGGCATTAATCCCGATAGATTCCGTGAATTGTTTCGCATTTGGAAGTGTGGCAAACACACCAATGGAACCAGTTATGGTCAAATCATTCGCATAAATTTCATCTCCAGCGGCGGCTAAATAGTAGCCTCCAGAGGCAGCCACATTTCCCATAGAAACAACCAAGGGTTTTTTCGCTTTCGCTTTCATGAGTGCATTCCAAATAATATCGGAACTCAAGGCACTTCCTCCAGGGGAATCGATACGCAAAACAATGGCTTTTACCCGACGATTCTTCACGGCATCTTCTATCGCTTTAAGGAAGACGTCTTGTCCAATGATGTTTTCTGAGCCCTCTCCATATAGGATAGGTCCCTGCGCATAAATTACTGCGATACGTTCTCGCACCCCTTTTTTATACAATGCCTTTGTTCCAGCCAGTCGACTCAAGTCTACTTTTCGAAGTTTATCTCCGTCTTCTAAACCAAGGGCAGCTTTTAATTTGATTTTATAATCGCTTTCATAAATGACACCATCGATAAGACCTACTTTTTTTGCGTTTTCTGGAAGGTTTGCCGTTAAATCTTCCGCAATAGACTGTAGACGTTCAGCTGTTAAAGAACGAGACGTTTCAATCTGTTCACTTACTGTCCCCCAAACTGAATTTAACAACGACTTTATTTGACTGCGATTGGCCTCGCTCATCTCGCGCTCTAGGTAAGGCTCAACAGCACTTTTATATTTTCCGTGACGGACCACTTCCATTTTAAAACCATATTCTTCTTGGAAAATCTTTATAATAAAGTACCTCTGCCGCCAATCCCTTAAACTCCATTCCGCCAAGTGGATGTAAATAAATCGAATCGGAAACCGAGGCGAGATAATATCCCTTTTGGGTGTAATAGTCGCCAAAGGCATAAATGAATTTTCCTTCTGCCTTAAACTTGCTCAACGCCTTTCGTATGCTCTGAGCCTGTGACCACCCCATGGACGGAAACTGACTTTGCAAATCAATTCCTTTTATGTTATCATCTTTTGCCGCCTTTTCAATAGCTGCAACGACATGATTAAATTTTAAGACATCGTCCCCTAAGCCCAAAGCTTTTTCAAGCTCTTGTGTGGATGCAACATTATCCATAACTGGAAGGTCTAAATCCAAGGTTAAAACACTGTTTTCGGCTACCTCTGTCGGTAAGGCCTCTTCTGTCCCAAAAGCGGATGCAATCCCGGCAATGGCCATAAAAAATACAATTCCAATAAAAATAAAGGCTACTACTGTACCTAATATTGACGCTAGAAAACTCTTTAAAAAATTCATGTTTAACGATTTATTACACTCATTAGGCGAAAAAGAAGTTGTTTTGTTACAATTATGATTAAAATATCTTCAGATAATTTGTGTTAAAATAATTACAAATCAATTTATTAATAGATAATTTTCCTAACTACTGTATTACGATTCCCTTTCCTTTTACAAAGTAAATCATTCTAATGGAAAAAAAACCTTTAATTTTTAACGAAATAATAACGCTTTACCCAAGTTCGGTTCCCTTGCAACGATGATTCAAAAAAACTAGAATCCCTTCCCCGCTCTTAACGATTTACGTATTTTTGAGGCATAGAAAAAGCACATGATCTATCTTTCCTTGGGCAGTAATATGGGGGACCGCTGGGCGTTTTTAGCACTCGCTCTAGGTATGATTGAATACCGAATTGGTCCCATACAATGTGTCTCAAGCGTTTACGAAACCCCCCCTGGGGGTTTGAAAGTACACCTTTTTATAATGCTTGTTTTAGGTATTGAATTCTACCCTTTCGCCCGAAGAGGTTTTGACTGAACTCTTGTCCATTGAAACTTTTTTGGGAAGAGAACGATCTCGATCGGAAGGATATCAGGCAAGAACCATTGATCTGGATATTTTATTTTACAATGAGCAAAATATAAATTCAACTACGCTGACCATTCCTCATCCCAGAATTGAATTGCGAAAATTTATCTTGACTCCCCTAGCGGAAATTGCCCCAGATTTTGTTCATCCAATGCTCTCGCTTAGCATTGATCAATTAAATGAAAAATGTGAAGACACCGCAGTCATAACACGGCTTACCAAAGCACTTCCTTTACCAAAAAAAAGAAACTTTATTGCCATTGAGGGAGTAATTGGTGTAGGAAAAACCGCTTTCGCACATCAACTTAATACGGCCTTAGGTGGAAGCCTTTTGTTGGAGAATTTTTATGAAAACCCCTATTTAGCCGATTTCTATAAGGATCCACAAGCCTTTGCTCTTCGGGTTGAAACAGCCTTTTTAACAGATCGAGTTGCGCAATACAACAGCTTTTCCTTTTCCGAAAAACCCTCTCCCGTCATTGCCGATTACACCCTCGAGAAGTGTTTGCTTTTTGCCAAGCAAAATTTGGTTGCTACAGATTTTGACACTTATCGCACGGCCTACCTGCAAGCCACCCAAAACCAACCCCAACCCGATCTAGTTCTTTACTTACAACAGCCGATTAGTCAAGCACTATCAAACATCCAACAAAGAGGAAGAGATTTTGAGCAAAGCATTACAAGGGGTTATCTCAGCACCATTGACAAGGGGTACAACGAATGGAAAAAAACCACTGCAATTGACTACTTAACCCTTGACTTAACAGCGGTTGATTTTGTCGGTCGACCAGCGGAATTCTACCCTTTACTCTTGGCCTTTTTTCGCCATTAACTTTTGATAAAAATCCCAGCAAACAATCCCTGTAGTTACTGCTATATTCAACGAATGCTTGGCGCCTTCTTGCGGAATTTCAATCACTTTTCCTGCGGCCTCAACAACAGTTTGTTGCACCCCTTTCACTTCGTTTCCAAGCACAAAAGCTGTTGTTCTGGAGGCTGGCGTATAATCGTTTAAGTAGGTTGCTCCTTCGGCTTGTTCAATAGCATATACCTCAACCCCTTTTGCAATAGTTCTTCTACAAGCTCAACCGTATTTTCACGGTACTCCCAGGCCACAGAATCGATCGCTCCTAAGGCTGTTTTATGGATATCTTTGTGAGGGGGAGTAGCCGTAATCCCACAGAGGTAAATTTTCTCAATCAAAAAAGCATCCGCCGTACGAAAAACCGAACCAATATTATTCAAGCTTCGTATGTTGTCGAGGATGATTATTAGCGGAGTCCTAACTGCCTGCATGGCCTCTTCAGTTGACTTTCTTCCTAGCTCACTGTTTTTTAATTTTCGATTTTTCATACGGTTCAAATCCTAATGTAAGGGTTTCATGCTGTAAAAATAAGGGTTATATTCGCAAGTACACCAATAAAGAAAATCCTTTGGCCAAACAAGCGAAAGAAACCCCCTTAATGAAACAATACAACCAAATCAAGGCCAAGTATCCTGATGCTTTGTTGTTGTTTCGTGTGGGTGATTTTTATGAGACTTTTGGAGCCGATGCGGTGAAAGCTGCAAACATACTTGGCATTATCCAAACCAAACGCGGTGCTGGAAGTACCAGTGAAACAGAATTAGCAGGCTTTCCTCACCATTCCCTTAATACCTACCTCCCCAAATTGGTTAAGGCCGGTTGTAGAGTCGCCATTTGTGATCAACTAGAAGATCCCAAAATGACCAAAACCATCGTCAAACGTGGCGTAACCGAATTGGTTACTCCAGGGGTTGCGCTCAACGATGACGTTTTAGAACAGAAAAAAACAACTATTTGGCCGCCCTCGTTGCAGGAAAGAAAAATTGGGGGTGTCCTTTCTAGATATTTCTACAGGAGATTTCTTGGTTAGCCAAGGGAGTTTATCCCATATTAAGCAGTTACTTCAAAAATTTCAACCCGCAGAGGTACTGGTCCCCAAACCCTTAAAAAGTCAATTTCAAAACCATTTTGGCACAGAATTGAATCCCTTTTTTCAGGAAGATTGGGTATTCCAATTCGCCTTTGCAGAAGAGCGTTTGACCCAACATTTTAACACAAAAAACTTAAAGGGTTTTGGTCTTGAAAATGATACCGAAGGAATTATTTGTGCCGGAGCGATTCTTCATTATTTGTCGGAAACACAACACACCCGGCTTGAGCACATCAATGGGGTTCAAAAAATAGCGAGCGATGACTATGTAGGCATTGACCGTTTTACCGCCCGCAATCTTGAATTACTCTATTCTACATCCATTGGAGGAGTAGCTTTGATCGATGTGATCGATCACACAGCTACCGCTATGGGAGGTAGATTACTTCGTCATTGGGTAAGTTTTCCCTTAAAATCGAAAGATACCATTGAAGGTCGACAAGCCGTAGTGCATGCCTTTTTAAACGATCAAGATACAAGCGATAAACTACGTCTCCACTTAAATAAAATTGGAGACATCGAACGCTTAATGGCGAAAATTGCCACGCAGAAAATTAGTCCAAGAGAATTGATTTTATTGCAGCAGTCATTGGAAGAAAGCTTAGCCCTCAAAGAAGTGCTTCATACGAGTGGGGAGAAACGACTCCAGACGCAGGCACAACAGCTTCCGCCTTGTACGCAATTAAGAGAAACCATTGCCAAAACCCTAAAACAAGATGCACCCGTAGCCACCTCAAAAGGAAACTTTATTGCTGATGGCTATTCGGCAGAGCTCGACGAATTACGGGAACTCCTCCAAAGCGGAAAAGCACATCTAGACGCCATGTTGGAACGCGAAACAGAAGCCACGGGCATACCTTCACTAAAAATTGCTTTCAATAATGTTTTCGGTTATTACATAGAAGTGCGCAATACACACAAGGACAAAGTCCCAGATCGATGGACCCGAAAGCAAACCCTAGTGAATGCAGAGCGGTATATCACCGAAGAGCTCAAAGAATACGAAAGCAAAATACTAGGAGCGGAAGACAAAATCCAACAATTGGAACTCAATTTCTATCAGCAACTACTTGCTTCTCTTCAAAAAGGCTTAGGCGAGTTAAAGCAAAATGCGGTTGCTTTAGCCCAAATCGACTGCCTACAAGGTTTTGCCTTCTTAGCGCAAAAACACAACTATTGCTGTCCACAATTAATCGAGGGGACCGCATTGCGCATTAGTGAGGGGCGACACCCTGTTATTGAACAGCAACTGCCCGCAGGAGAAGCCTTTATTGCAAATGATGTATTGCTCAATCGTGAAGAACAACAAATCATTATGATTACGGGGCCAAATATGTCGGGGAAATCCGCCCTTTTAAGACAAACCGCTCTTATAACCATTCTGGCGCAAATGGGAAGTTTTGTCCCTGCGACAGCGGTAGAAATGGGGATCGTAGATCATATTTTCACACGGGTAGGCGCAAGTGATAATATATCGCTAGGTGAATCGACCTTTATGGTAGAAATGAATGAGTCGGCGGCCATATTGAATAACATCACTACCAATAGTTTAGTGTTACTAGACGAAATTGGTCGGGGAACCTCAACCTATGACGGAATCTCCATTGCATGGGCCATCGCTGAATATTTGCACCAACACCCCGCCCAGCCCAAAACACTCTTTGCTACACACTACCACGAGCTCAACGAAATGGAACATCGTTTTGAGCGAATTAAAAACTTCAATGTTTCAGTAAAAGAATTGAAAGACAGTGTCTTGTTTTTACGCAAACTTACCCCGGGAGGAAGTGCACATAGTTTTGGTATTCATGTGGCTAAAATGGCCGGTATGCCCGCACAAGTGGTTAAAACGGCGGAACGAAAGCTTGGTTTCTTGGAAAAAAGCCATCAAGAAGAAGATCGTAAAGAAGCTTTGCAAAAAGATCAGCACGAAATGCAGCTCAGCTTCATCAACCTAGACGACCCGCTATTAGAAGAATTACGCGATGAAATTACTGACTTAGACATTGATACCCTCACTCCCGTAGAAGCCCTCATGAAACTCAATAGCATAAAGCGACGGTTAAGTGGGAAAAAGGAGGTGTAAATTCTTGAAAAAAGGCGACAAAATTTAAAATTTGTTTTACCTTTGCCATCCCATGCGAAAGTAGCTCAGGGGTAGAGCATCACCTTGCCAAGGTGAGGGTCGCGGGTTCAAATCCCGTCTTTCGCTCAGAATAATGCTCGAGTGGTGGAATTGGTAGACACGCCGGACTTAAAATCCTGTGCTCTTTGGGGCGTGCGGGTTCAAGTCCCGCCTCGAGTACAAAACCAAGCCACTTCTAATGAAGTGGCTTTTTTTAGGTTTGTTTGGGTTATACCCCACCAAAATCTTTTGATAAATTGAATGTGTTTTTCATTTTTGAGGGATTTAGAATTATAGCAATATATAAAATTAATTTCTTTTCCAATTTTCTACTGTCTTTTCGTATTCAGACCAAATGGTGTGAGACTTTTCGGTTTGAACTTTTTTAATGTATTTTTCGGTTAAACTATGTGTTCTTATAAATAACGATCGGTAACTATCTTTTATTATAATCTCGTCTACATGTTTCTTTTTTATCAACAAACTTATATGTTCGAAGTAATTTAATACTTGTATAACTTCACGCTCATCATCTGGATTTTCATCAAAATAATCCATTAATTTTTCTATTGTCATTACAGCTAACCCATGTTGTTTATCAAGCCTTCTCAAAACCTCAAAAGAACGTGCAATATAATCTTTGTGTCCCTCTGCAATGATACTAAAAGAATACTGATTTCTATTTATTTCCAATGACTTCAAATGATGATTTTGAATGATGTCAATATTGCGAGAAAAATTAATTAACGTGAACAAAGCAACTCCAGCAGCTAAAAAGCAATAACATCTGTTATCTCAAAGGGTATTTTGAAACGAGACAAAAAATAAAATAATAAAACACCAACTAATACAAGAGCGATAAGACTATAACGAGTAATTCGCTTATAATTATCTATTTTAAATGCATCATGTCTATTCATAATAAGTAGGTTAAGATTTTAAATATACTGCAAATTGAACTAAAAAACTAAAGTGAGATTTTTAATATTAAAATTACAACAGGATATTATTAACGTCATTAAAATGGCACAATTTTGACAATAATTAATTAATAATCAGTTAATTAAATGATGTCAATAACTCCCGCCTCAGTACAAAACCCTCCTTTAAAGGAGGGTTTTTTGGTTCCTTTGTTTTGAGTTTAGTGAAATTTAGTATATTTAAAGAACCCAAACTTTAATCATGCAAAACCTACAGCTAAGGTTAATTGACCTACTACAACCCTCCGAGAAATTTGTTGTTAATGATCAACTCAATAAAAATAAAATTATTGAGGCCATACTTCAATCATCCGCCCAAATCCCAAATGAAAATCTTAACCGCTATGGATTATATCCAAAAAAAGAAAGACTTGATTATCTGCTCGAGCTTATAAAAAAAGAGAGGTGCAATACAATAAAAGACATTGCACTAAAATTTGACATTAGCCAAAGAACAGCAAAAAGAATGATCGCAACCTTAAGAGATATGGGAAGCCCAATATGCTACTCAAAATTTTCCAATAAATATTTTTTAGAAAAGGACAAAAAATGACCCTCAAGCTATGTAATTTTTCATACAGAAATAAAGGCGGTAACCGAAAAGCCTAAATAGAGTAGGTATAATTAAAAACCTTAAATCTTATGAAAACACTTAATTTAAATGAAATGGAAAATATTGAAGGAGGCGGCTTGTTGCGAAACTGCTTCTTGGCTGGAGCCAATACAATTTTGGGTCTTGTAACTATTCCATGGGGAGGGGCTTGGCTAGCCTTAGCTTCTATATCTACAGCAGCAGGTCTCGGCTGTTTTGATTATTAAATTTTAAAATTTTATGACAACAAGAAATAAACTAAATCTTTTAATTTATTTTTCATTATTTACATTTGGACTCCTTGTTTTATATATCCTCAATTTTACAAAATACAGATTAGGAGGAGAATTGATTTTTTATTTTAACGGAGTTTATACACTAGTAATGACTTATTTAACAAAAACCTTAATAACAAAAAAATGAAAAGTATAAGTGAATCAAAAATGCAAGAAATAATGGGAGGAACTACTCCATTAACCTGTTTCAAAAGTCCTTTTAATTTGTTAATATCTCTCTCTTGGTATCCATCATTTATTTATGAAGTTGGTATTGCAAGTCATTGTTGGAAATATTAAATATAATTACCCAATCGATCGCGGTTTCCGAAGCAGCAATTGGTTTCGAGCAGCAATAGGATATTCATGTTAAAATTAATATCTACCATGAAAATAAAATCAAGAATTAAGTTACTTTGGATTGTTTTTTACCTCTCAGTTACTGGCGCAGCAGTTAACTCTTATTTTTTAGCTAGTAAAGGTTTTTCAGAAAGTGATCCTATTTTTCTCCAATTAGCATCCTTGATAAGTATTATATTCACAGCGTCTAGTTGTTTGTTTGGAATAAACTATTGGACAAAAAAGTCACAAGATGAATAGTCTGAGAAAATGACCCTCAAGCTATGTAATTTTTCATACAGAAATAAAGGCGGTAACCGAAAAGCCTAAATAGAGTAAGTATAATTAAAAACCTTAAATCTTATGAAAACACTTGATTTACAACAAATGGAAATTATTGAAGGGGGCGATTGGATCTCTTGTGGTGCAGCTGCTACTGGCGCTGGCTTATGGGCTATAACCTCTGGATTTGCTTACATTCCAATAATCGGAAGTTGGGGTACATTAATTGCCATGGGAGCAGCTTGTGCATTAGCCTATTAATTCTTTCAGAATTAATAATTGTGACACTAAATCGATTGATTTAGTGTCACATAAACTTAAATCTCATGAAAATTTTAAAATTAGCCCTAAGCTGTACCCTATTATGTTTTTTATTGCTAGCCGTTCAGCGATTTTTTCATATTATTCCTACGCTTCCACAAGGTGATAATACAGGATTGTTTTTTGGTACAATAAGTGCATTTATTATTATAATTTTAATGTTGACTGTTGTAAAAAAGATAAAAGGTTTAGACTAGAAATTAATTGATTATCAATATGAAAATTAGCTTTAAAATTAGAAAGAGAAAATTGATATTAATTAATATTATGTTTGTGGCTCTTTTTCTATTGGGTTATGCTGTTTACGAATTTGATACCACAGAGTTTCCTGCAGAAGCAAGTTTTTTGTCAAAATATTCAGCTATTATAGCTAATTCATTTTTGGCAATTGGTTGTTTCTATGAGATTTACTTTGGGAAATCTAAAGCATCTTAAATAAGGAATAGATTTAAGATTAAGTTATTATCCCCGTATCTAAGAAACTTTTTGATATGGGGATTTTATTAATTGATACAAAATCACTTTAATGGTTAGATTTTCCGTCATCTCCCCAATCTTTAATGCTTCGTCTTATTTAATAGAGTCTATTCGTTCTGTTTGTAAGCAAGAAACACAGAATTGGGAACTACTTGCGGTTAATGATGCTTCTACGGATAGTAGTTTGGAAGTATTACAAAACTATCAACAGCAAGACCAACGTATAAAAGTCATTGATTTAAAAGAGAACAAAGGGCAAGGCTATGCCCGTAACCTTGCCCTTAAAAAAGCAAAGGGCGATTATGTATTGTTTTTAGATGCCGATGATTGCTTTGCTAAAGATGCGCTTAAACAGCTTTTAAACATTATTAAAAAAAAGCCCAAAACAGAAGTCTTTGTTTGGGGCTATTCCCTTTTTCAAACAGGAAAGAAAAAGAGAAAAGTGTTCTTGCCTCAAAAGCCAGACAAAGCTAAAGGAGAAATTCCATTTCAATTAGGGATGTTGAGGCGAAAAGGTTTTTCAGCAGTTCCATGGGTGTATATTGTAAAACGATCATTGATAGAAAAGCATGACTTGCGTTTTTCCGAAGGCATTTATTTTGAGGATATTGAATTTACTACTTCACTACTTTTTTATGCCAAAAAAGTGAGTGTTCTTCCTTTTGTGGGTTATCATTATCGAAAACATCCTCAGTCTGTAACTGGGCGTTCCAGTAAACAAAAAATAGACAATAAATTTACAGCCTTTACGCAAATCAAAACCTTTTTGGAAGATCAAGGCGTTTTTCATCAGTATCAATCCCTTTATTTAGCTCGTTTTTTAACTTTTTGTGTATACACCAGCTTTAATGATTATTTCTCCCTTTCCAAAAATGAATGCGATCAAGAGTTAGATGAATACATGTACCGCATTCGCAAGAGCAAATTATTGAAAAAGGAAAATTTATTACTGCTTCGAAACATAGTTTTGTCACTACCAAAAGAAAAGGAGAAATTCGTTCGCAGAATGTATTTAGGTGCTTATGCTGGTCTATCTGGGATTAAAAATCGATATTACCTACATCGCTTTTTGACTCGCCTATTTATTCGTTTAAACCGATTAAAGACCTAAGCCATGCGCCCCCAAGCCCTCTCCCTTATCTTGTTTTTTAGCCTAGTTGCCCTTAACCTCTTATTTAGTGAGGCAGGAACCTATTTTCTGAAGATCAATGAATTGGTGTACAACAATCTCTCAGAGCAACTGACCCTAAAACAAATCGAAGACTATTTTGCAACACAAGCCCGTTGGCGTTGGGTGCAGTATGTTCTCCCCCCTGTTGTATTGTATTTGAAAACAACTATTATGGCATGGATACTCGCTATAGGAGGCTTTTTTTATGGGGTTAGCCTACCTCATAAAAAATATTGGAAAATCGTGCTTCAAGCAGAGTTTGTCTTTCTTCTTTCCGCAGTTTTTAAAATTTTGTGGTTTGTGTTTATTCAAACTAGCTTTAGTTTGGAAGAGCTACAACAATTCATCCCTTTTTCATTACAAAGTGTACTAGACACCTCTACCATTCCCCTTTGGGCACTCTATCCGTTGCAATTGCTCAATGCGTTTGAGGTTGTGTATTGGATCATCATAATTTTGTTGATCAACCAAGCCACCAAAACAAAAAAAGGGTTTGGGGTGGTCTTGGCAAGCTACGGTCCAGCCTTATTTATTTGGATGATATTTATCATGTTTTTAACCCTAAACCTTAGCTAATGAACCAAAAAATAAAGATTGTAGCCATTGTTGCGTTTATCCTCATTGATATTGTTTTAATCTATCATTTTACGCAAACCTATCAGGAGAAAAAACAGCCAAAGAAAAAATAGAAGTCATGCCTTCCTTTTCTTTAGAAGGTGTTGATGGAAGGGTGTTTACCGAAAAGGATCTCCTCCAAACAACTGGACTGTATCGTGTTTTTTAATGAATGCCATTACTGCCAATCAGAAGCAGAACAATTGAGCCAGTTAAAATCAGAGTTAGAGAATATCACCTTTGTATGGGTTTATTCAGAGTCTGAAGTCATCCGTCATTTTCAAAAAACGTATGATTTAGAGGACATTATTTTTCTTTACGATGAACAAGATACTTTAGCCCAAGCATGGGACATTAGCACCATTCCCCAGTTTTTAATCTATACTCCAGAAAAGACACTTTTTAAAAATCATAAAGGAGCGTTGCGAATGGATCACCTTATTAAACAGCTAAAAGATGCAACGTCAACACATTAAAAAAACCTTTGTACATCAGCACGATGCTTCGGATTGTGGGGTGGCTTGTTTACTCTCGATCATTCAATTTCATGGAGGGGTAGCTTCTTTGGAGAACTTAAGGCGACTTTCGGGTACCACTAAAACAGGAACCACCCTTTTGGGCTTGTATCAATGTGCAGAAAAAGTGGGTTTTGATACCAAGGGTGCAGAGGGTACACTCGAGGAATTACAAAAGCAAACAGTTCCTGTGATTCTTCATATCGAAACCGAAGAACAATTACAGCATTATGTAGTTTACTACGGGATGTATGAAAATAGCTTTTTGGTGGGTGATCCTGCTCAAGGTGTTGTTCATTACACCCAAAAAGAATTGGAGCTTCTATGGAAATCAAAAAAATGCTTGTTGTTAGAACCGAACAAAGCATTTATAAAGCAAACAGAAGACAAAGCTGCCAAACGGAAATGGTTTATCAAGTTAGTTAAACCAGACCAACAACTATTGCAGTTTAGCGTCTTTATTGGGATAATCATTGCGGTACTATCCATGTCGCTTTCAGTTTTTTCTCAAAAGCTAATTGACGATATTTTACCCTCCAAAGAAATCCCCAAACTGGTGGGAGGAATTGGTCTTTTGACCCTTATACTTTTGGTTCAAACTGGGCTTTCGGGTTTACGGGAATATTTTTTAGTTTTTCAAACCCGTGCGTTCAATGTGCGAATTATCGATTCATTCTATGGTGCACTGGTTCGACTACCGAAACCTTTTTTTGATACCCGAAAAATAGGGGAATTGGTGGCACGGTTAAACGATACTTCACGGATACAAAACGTAATTAGAGGTGTTGTTGGAGGAGCAATTATTAATGCATTAACCACTTTAATTTCCTTTATTTTTCTTTTTATTTATCACTGGCAAACTGGATTAATTGCCTTGTTAATTTCTCCATTTTATTTTTTACTGGTTTATCGCTTCAATAAAAAAATAATCAATGCTCAACGGAGCATAATGAAAGCCTATGCTCTAAATGAAAGTAACTATATTGCTACCATGCAAGGGATTACGACCATAAAAAATTACACACGAGAACCATTCTTTAAACATCTCAATCAACAAATCTATGGGGCATTTCAAAATGAAATTTATAAATTAGGAAATATCAATATTCGTCTTGGAATTTCTTCTGGAATCGTTGGTGTAATTTACTTAATTTCAATCGTTAGTTATTCTTCCTATGTAGTTTTGATGGATGAAATGGATTTAGGAGTTCTATTTGCTATCATAGGAATTGCTTCAAGTTTATTACCGGCGGTTAACAGTTTAGCACTTTTATCCATACCGATTAACGAAGCAAAAATTGCTTTTGAACGGATGTTTGAATTTGCCTCTACTGAACAAGAGTCCCAAAAAGGAAAGAAAATCAAAAGTATTTCTTCCATTTCAATACAAAACGCCACCTTTCGATTTGCAGGTCGTAAACCACTATTTTCATCGGTTTCTATGGAGGTGAATAAAGGAGAGTTTTTAGGCATCGTAGGTGAGAGCGGTTGTGGAAAAACAACCTTAGGGTCTGTCCTTCAAAAACATTACATTCTAGAGTCTGGGACTATTCTCATCAATAATGAAATACCACTAGAGGACATCAAAACCCGTTCTTGGCGGAAAAAGATTGGTATAGTGGAGCAAGTCCCTGCAATTTTCAATGGGACGCTATTGGACAATATTTCATTGGGAAGGCAAATCAACCCTCAGGAACTAGAATCTTTTTTTAAGCAATATGGTTTTGATGTTTATTTTTCTCAATTTCCGGGGTTACCTTACCCCATTGGGAGAAGAAGGAATCAACATTTCAGGAGGACAACGTCAATTGGTCGCTTTTGCACGGGCTTTATTCAACCAACCCCAACTGTTGATTTTAGATGAAGCTACTTCAGCTATGGATAAAGAAACGGAAAGGTTTTTATTAAGATTATTACAAAAGTTAAAAAGTAAAATATTGATTGTTTTTATAACTCATAGAGAATATAGCTTGAAAAATATTGCTGATAAAATATTCCGTTTTACGAATTGACAAATCACTGGTTTAAGTATTCTGAAAAATAAACTTATGTGTTAAGCCAAATGAGTAATCATTGAGATTACCTGTGTGTATTCATAAATTAGAAAAGTGGCACATAAAATTCAAAAGTGAGAAATTTAATAACCCTTGGATTCAACTAATAAATCCCCCATTCTGCAGGCTCCCCTAAATCGTGCTGTACAGATTCTAATTTAGGACAAACATAGGGCAATAGTTTAGTCAAGATTTGCAAACGAACTTTGGGGTGAAGTTCTTTCGGGAAAGCACTGTAAGGCGGATAAACCAGCTAAAAGGTCATATCTTTGACACATGAACACAACCACCAAAAGACTCATTGCACTTTGTCGCCGACTGGACAAAGAGGCAGAACATTTCGACAACTTAATCGACATCCTCAATGCAGACAAAAGCAAGGAAGAAATTACAAAAGCAGCAAAAAAGAATTAGTGCGGGGACAACTCAATCGGAATGTAGTCATCACCCAGGAAATTGCAGACCTAACAAAAAATGGGGTGCTATTAGATGCAGATGGCGCTAAGGCCTTAGCCTACTTAAAGGAGGTTTTAAAGGACACCTCAAAAGTCAATGATTAATTCTTTGGTTTCGGTTAAAGGATTAGTTTTCGAATGAAGATAAACACCAGCATTAAAAACGTATAGCCAATAAAGAACGGGATAACGAAATCTTGTAACTGAAAAACAAGCATTAGTGCCATCAGCAATAACTGAAAACCCAGTCCATATAAAGAAATAAGGGTCATAAACCACTTGGGAAAAGGTTGGCTATTGCTTGCGTCTTTATCCATGTAATACATGCACTTATCAAAACAGATGTACAACACATTGTAAATAGTATAGAACAACGTTACGCTGGCTTGACTTTCCCCTGCGAAGGCTTTTGGTGTAGAGCTTTCGAAAATACGACTGGTGGAATCTCCTTGAACTGAATTGCGTAAAATTACATAATAGTAATTGTACAGCGTCCCTTGAAGTTGAATGGCCAAAAAAGCGACTAGCATATAGATGATAGAAATATCCGTGACATACCAAAAGCTAAGTAAGAAACAAAAGTTGAGCACTAGATCAGCGATAGAATCATAATAGCGACCTACATAGGATGGTGTTTTTTTCAAACGGGCCAATTCCCCATCTGCAGCATCTAAAATAGATTTTAAGAGTAAGAAAAGAGCGGCCGAAATCATGTATCCGTTCAACAAGAATCCAATGGCGATAAATCCGGTTATGACAAACAGGGTCGTTACATGAATTGCGGTTAAACGGGTAAACTGTAGCTTACTAGCGATCCAATACCCTGGTGTGCGACCGTAGTCAGATAAATCTAGAAATTGATACTCTTTGGGTAGTTTGGCCATTTATGATTGTAAAGGATAGCGAAAAATATTGTTTTAAAAATACGTCGAATTTTAAGCAATTGACCTTGTGCGCTATTGTAAAAAAGAATTTTTTCTCCTCTATTGGGCCAACACTATGCCGATCATCGCTAAAATGAAATAGATGGTGATGGTCTTGGCTCCTTCATAGTTTTTGGCGACCCGCTGTCCAAACAAAAGAACCAATAGCGCAAGTGACCCAACAATCAGTCCAACTAAACCTATGAAACTATTGCTGTTTAAAATAAAATCAACCAAGCCCACAAGGCACAAGACGCCTGAAATTACTTCTAAGATTGTGACAGAAATCAAGGCCAAAGTAATCAATGGCGGTGGAAAAAAGCCTTTGAACAAGCCCATCAAAAAGGCGAGGTTCCCCTTGTAATCAATGATCTTGTCCAACCCACTTTGAAGAAACACAATTAAAAAGAAGGCTAAAACGAAAAGAAAGGCGATGTATTCTGGTATCATAACCTCAAATTTACGCATTTAGGATTTAACTCTTCAATAAGCGTATTTTGTTAATTATTGAAATAAGCTGTATTTAAAGCAACAGCTTGATCATTTGCTTTGTTATCATGCAAAGATCACTCCCCCACTTTGGCTTCAACATATTCGGTTGTTCCCTCCCAGTCTGGGTCTGCAGCACCGATCCATGCATTGGTTTTGGGAGATTTAGCAATGGCATGTACGCGTCCAAAACGTGCGATTTCATCGATGTATTTTACGGGGTATTCGGCTGGGTTTAAGGCTGCATTAATGGCTTTCACTGTAGCATGATCTTCTACCCACAAACTGTCTTGAAAAGGATAAACTCGAGGTAAAAAACGGCTTTATCCAAGGAATGTTTTTGTCCTAAATAACGACTAATTACTTGGGTTACTGCCGTGACTATCCGACTTCCCCCTGCTGCACCTAGTGCCAGTACCAAGGCGCCATCTTTGGTAACAAGGGTAGGTGTTATATGAGAATTTGCGCGGTCACCGGGTTTATAATCGCCCAAATACCCCCTAGCGTAACCGCATACAAAAATCCTAAGTCCTTTAGTCGCTACTTTTGATCCCATGTTAGGTCCAATGGTTTGAGTCAAAGCGACTGCATTTCCCCATTGATCTACAGCGGTCAAATGCGTGGTGTGCCCTTGCTTTGCCGTCCAAGAAACGGGCGTATTTTGATCGAAATCAGCCTTAAATGCATACGTTCCTTCCCTTATCTGTTGCGCCAATTTGGTTGCATGCGCATAGGAAAGTATTTGTGCTAATGTAGCCGAATCTTTTTGCTTTTTGCGGTAGGTATAGGCAATTTTTGTCGCCTCCCCTACTTCCTGCGCCCATTGTTCTTCCGATTTAGTCCCCGTCAATTGATCTAGAATGTGTAAAATTTGAATGGTAATAGCGCCATAGGAAGGAAGGTATAAACTGTGAATGTCGTGCCCCTTGTATTTCCCTTGAAGCACACGAGAAGGCAGCGCCTTGTAGTTTTTCAGATCTTCTAAGGTAAGTATTCCCCCATTTGCTTGTATATCGTCCACCATTTTCTGCGCCACTTCTCCCTCATAAAACCCTTTTTTACCTTCTTTAGCAATGGCTTTCAATACCTCAGCAAGGTCTTTTTGCACAATGCTATCCCCAGCCTCCGGGGCCTCACCTGCTGCTGTCAAAAAATGATGCGCGGTACCCGGAATGGTTTTTACTTTTTCTACTGCCATTTGTTGGCGTAGTGCCTCACCGGGTAAAATTTCGTAGCCTTGTTCCGCAGCTTCGATGGCTGGTGCAAGTACTTGACTGAGCGACAAACTCCCTTGATCTTGATGCAATTTAAGCAATCCAGCAACCACACCAGGAATTCCGATGGTGGGATAACCAAACGAATGTTTTTCGGAAGAGGGTGTGTAATTCATGGGAACTTCTGTTGAAGCGTCTACACCATTTATTTCTCCAGTTTTTGTTTGATAAATGGCCTGTAATCTTCCCCCTAGTCCACTCATACTAGGCTCTACGACAGCAAGGGTAAAACCAGCTGCCACAGCGGCATCAAAGGCATTCCCCCCTGGGTGTACATTTGTTGACCTGCTTTTGAGGCCAACGGGTGTGCAGTCGAAATTGCATTGTTCGTAAAATTAGGAAATGGCTTAGTTTTGCAGCCCAAAAAAGAATTGAACATACACTTACTAACAAAAATAATGGATTTGTGGGTTTCATCTGAAATGATTTTAGGTTCAATATACTCAAAAAGTACTACGATTCATGCCCTACCGATGAACATCGGAAAACCCATGATTACATTTCGGTTTCAATCTGTCATAAATAATTTCAACCATTTAAAAATAAATTGTACTTTTAAGTAAACCAAACTAGTTATGAATGAAATAGTTATCGTCATTATTGCCATAGTTGTGCTCATCGTTGGGGTCATCATATATGGAGTTATTAGTACTACCGCTGGTTATGAAGAAGATGTAAACAAAAATTATATCCCGGATCGTTTTGAACGTATGCTGGGAATGGATCCTAAAAAAAGGAGGATAAAAATTCCTAAACACAACCATTCAGTACAACGCCTATCATCCGACAAAGAATGTTTGGATAATCTGTCATTTAACACTAGATTTACACGTTAAAATTAATTGAATCTCAATTTAATTAAAATCAACAACACAAAAGTTAATTAAAATAACCATCATGGAAGCATATATTTATGACGCCATCCGAACCGTTCGCGGAAAAGGAAGCAAAAAAGGAGCACTTATAGGCGTAACTCCGGCAGAGTTAGCCCGACAAACCCTCGTTGAACTTCAACAAAAACATCAGTTAGACACCACATTAGTGAACGATGTGATTTTGGGTTGTGTAGCCCAAGTAATGGATCAGGGCGCCAATGTTGCCAAATCTGCGGCACAGGCTTCTGGCTATGGCGATCATTTGTGTGGTGTAACCTTGAATCGTTTTTGTGGTTCGGGATTAGAGTCGATGAACCAGGCAGCAGCCTATATAAAATCTGGCTTTCGCGACCTAATTGTCGCCGGTGGAGTAGAAAGCATGTCCCGCGTACAAATGGGTTCTGATGGAGGAGGTATGTTTATTGACCCTTCAATGGCGATTCCTGGAAATCTTGTACCACAAGGAATTTCTGCTGATTTAATTGCCTCAAAATACGGCTATTCAAGAGAAGCAACGGATGCTTTTGCTGCCGAGTCACAACGCAGAGCTTCAGCTGCAGAAGCGAGCGGTTTGTTCAAATCGCGCATTGCTGTAAAAGATCAAAACGGTGTGGATATTCTTGCCACCGACGAAAATATTCGCCCTGGAACCACCGCTGAAGCTTTAGCTTCACTACAACCTGCCTTTCAAATGATGGGCGCCATGGCTGGTTTTGACGATGTTGCTCTAGACAAATACCCCGAAGTAGAAACCCTTCACCATGTTCACCATGCTGGAAACTCTTCTGCTATTGTAGACGGTGCAGCGATTTCATTGATTGGAAACAAAGAAGCTGGAGAGAAAATGGGATTAAAACCTCGCTTTAAAATGACCACTGCCGCCATTAGCGGAAGTGATCCTACCATTATGCTAACTGGACCCGCACCCGCATCGCGCAAAGCCTTAAAGCAAGCTGGAATGAAGATTAGTGACATTGACTTGATTGAGGTGAATGAAGCCTTTTCTGCAATACCTATGCTATTTATGGAAGAAATGGGCGTCTCCCACGATATCGTCAATGTTAATGGAGGAGCCATTGCCATGGGCCACCCACTAGGTGCAACAGGCTGTATGTTGACAGGAACATTGATGGACGAACTAGAACGTAGGGACCTCAACACTGGATTAGTCACCTTATGTATCGCAGGAGGAATGGGAATTGCTACCATCATTGAGCGCGTATAATTATTAAGACATAGAAGAAAATGGAAACCATTCAAAATAAATTATTGTCCTTTAGCGTAGATAGCGAGGGGATTGGAACATTAGTCATTAACCAAACAGAAGAGTCAACGAACCTCTTTTCGGAGGCCTTTATCATCCAATACATTGAAGTAGCACAACAAGCTATTGCAGATGAAAGTGTGAAAGGTGTTATCGTTACTTCAGGGAAGCCCATCTTCATGGCTGGAGCTGATTTACGCGCTTTGCTGGAAGACATTTCGGATAAAAAAGCATTTACCAATAGTGTACTCAACCTTCATACCGGTTTACGTTCTATAGAAACAGGAGGAAAACCGTTTGTTGCGGCCATTAATGGTACTGCCCTTGGAGGAGGTTTAGAATTGTGTTTGGCGTGTCACCACAGAATTGCCCTCAATTCTACTAAAATTAAAATTGGTTTCCCAGAAATCAAAGTTGGCTTATTCCCTGGTGGAGGAGGAACCGTGAAAGCACCTTACCTCTTGGGGATTCAAACCGCACTAATGTATTTGCTCCAAGGAATTGAAGCACGCCCACAAAAGGCCTTAAAAGATGGCTTGATTGATGCTGTTGTTGAAACAGAAGAAGAAATGATTGCGGCTGCAAAAGCTTTTATTTTAGCTACCCCAAACCCTGTTCAACCCTGGGACAACAAACGCCACAAAATTCCTGGTGGAGGCATGTGGACACCCAATGGAGTTCAAACCTTGGCAGGGGCCTCTGGAAATGTTGGAAAACTAACCCATGGGAACTACCCTTCTGCACAGAAAATCGTAAAGGTAATTCATGACGGATTACAAATTCCAATTGATCGAGCATTGGAAGTTGAAGCGCGTAATTTTACACATGCTGCCTGTTCTAAAGAAGCAAAGAACATGATACGCACTGGCTTTTTTGCCATTCAAGATGCTGCTAAGGGAAAGGCTCGTCCAAAAGATGAACCTAACTATGAGATCAATAAACTTGGTATCTTAGGTGCTGGAATGATGGGGGCTGGAATAGCCTATGTATCTGCCAAAGCTGGAATGGATGTTGTCCTCAAAGACGTTAGTCTAGAAGGAGCTGAAAAAGGAAAATCATATTCTACTGGTTTACTCGACAAAGCAATTGCCAAAAAACGCTCTACGCCTGAGAAAAAAGAAGCTTTACTCGCCAAAATTACCCCTACAGATGATCCAAACGCAGTCGAAGGAAGTGATTTAATTATAGAAGCTGTATTTGAAAATGTTGACTTAAAAGACCGCGTAACCAAAGAAACCGAAGCTGTACTAGGAGAAGATAAAATCTACGGATCAAACACTTCAACCATCCCTATCAGCCTTTTGGCAAAATCATCAAAACGTCCAGAGAATTTCATTGGAATTCATTTTTTCTCGCCAGTTGATAAAATGCCTCTAGTAGAGATTATTGTTGGCGAAAAGACAGAGAGCAAAGCCATTGCTGCAGCAGTAGACTATACTGTTGCCATAAAAAAAGTACCCATTGTTGTGAACGACAGTCGTGGATTTTTCACCTCACGTTGCTTTGGCACTTTTGTGAGCGAAGGAATGTTTTTACTCGAAGAAGGAGTGCCTGCTCCAATGCTAGAACGCATTGCCACTAAAATAGGCATGCCTGTTGGTCCGTTAGCTGTTCATGACGAAGTGTCTTTAACCCTTTCGGTACACATTTTCGAAAGTGACCCAGCAGAAAAACAAGAAAGCGAAAAACGCACTTATGCAATTGTGAAAAATCTTGTAGAAAACCATAACCGTACCGGAAAACGAGATGGAGCAGGTTTCTATGATTATCCAAAAGGTGGGCAAAAGAAACTATGGCCTGGCTTAAAAGAGATTTTTACACCAAATGTTGAGGCTGTTTCGGAAGAAATTATCCGTAAACGTCTTCTAAGTCGTCAGGTTCTGGAAAGCTATCGTTGTTTGGATGAAGGCGTATTGCGTTCTTCTACCGATGGAGATATCGGTTCTATATTAGGCTGGGGATTCCCTATTTTCACTGGTGGTGCCCTTTCTTACATTGATTATGTTGGCATGGATAATTTCATCGCGGACTGTGACCGTTTTAAAGAAGCCTATGGATCGCATTGGGAAGTTCCCCAAAGCCTTCGCGATTTAGCCGCGGCAGGAAAATCGATTCATGATTTCGGAAAATAAACCTCCGTCAATTGTACTAAAAAAGCGCCTTAAAAAAGGCGCTTTTTTTATGGTTCAAATTGACTGAAAATAATGTTATTGACTACTTCAGCGTGCTGTTCTATTTGCGCTTTAGAGAAAACTTCGGTTCCGTATTGACTTTTCATTAATTGCGCTAGCATAAAAAAACTACTCGAAGCACCAATGATGATTGAAATGAAGTTTGCCCTTGGAATTGTTTTGAACTCTTTTAACGTATCTAAGGGTTCTTCTATACTTTTTTCACCAAACCATATAACAGGCGTAAACAATTGCTCAATAAGGTAGGTAGAACGCCAAGTATCATGACCCATTTCTTGAAAAATGATTTTATAGAGGGCCGGGTTTTCAGCTAAAAAATAAATGTATTGTCTCGTATAAGCACGCAAAGCCATGGTTCCGGTCAAATCGACATAGTAGCTTTTAATGTGCTCAAAACGATCGACAAGTTTTTCTCCTAAAAAGCTCACCGCTTTTTTCCATAGATCTTCTTTGTTTTCAAAACGGTAACTAATCAACGGATTGGTTACACCAACCTTTTGAGCAACATCTTTGAGTTGAGCTCCTTCATATCCTTTTGCTGCAAAAACAGCTAAAGCTGAAATGAGAATGTCATTAAGATCTAGTGTTTGAGACAAACTTGGTCTTCCCCTTTTTCTCTTGGGGAGTTCACTGCTAGGCATAAATTAAATTTAGGATTGTAAAATACTGTTTTTTTATGATTCTGCTTGTAATTTTTGTGCAACGGCTTCTACTTCTTCCATGACGCGCAATAAGTTTCCACCCCAAATTTTTTCGATCTCCTCTCGTGAATACCCTCTTTTAACCAATTCTTTGGTGACGTTTAGAGTTTCAGAAGCATCTTGCCAACCTTCTATCCCTCCTCCTCCATCAAAGTCAGAACTTATACCCACATGGTCGATACCAATTTTATTTTTAATATAATCAATATGATCAACAAAATCACTGACGGAAACGGGTGGATATACTTTTTTAACTTTTCTAATTCAGAAGCAGCCAATGTCAACAATTTTTTCCGTTGGTCAATATAAATCTGCAAATCAGCAAAGTCCAGTGCTCGCATTTCATATTTATCCAAAACAGGTATTCCATGTTTTTCACCTACCTTTTTTAAAACAGAATCTTTTGCCGCTATGATAGGCATTGTGCTTTTCTGTATGCAAGTAAGAACTAAAAGCAACCGTTTGTACTACTCCGCCACTTTGCTTTACCCATTCCAATTGTTCATCGTCTAGATTTCTAGAATGATCGCAAAGGGCACGAGCAGAAGAGTGTGAGGCTATAATGGGTGCTTTTGAGCGCTCTACCATTTGACGAATGGCCTCTTTGGAAGGATGAGAAATGTCAACCATCATTCCATAATAATTCATTTCATCAATCACCTGCTTTCCTAATTCACTGAGGCCATTGTGTAAAAACACACCGTCCTTTTCTCCAGTGTTTGAATCCGACAATTGACTATGTCCGTTGTGAGCTAGCGACATGTATCGTCCTCCGCGCTGATAGAATTTTTTAACATTGGATAAATCGGTCCCAACAGGATAGCCATTCTCTATGCCAATCATAGCCACCTTTTTTCCACTTTCCCATATTCGCCTTACATCTGCTGCCGTAAGCGCTAACTCAATTTGGTCAGGTGCATAGTCGCTGACTAAGCGATGAATCGCATCAAATTTATCTTTTGCATTTTGAGCTGCCTTTGCAAATCCGCCAGAGGTGAGCCTGTCTTGACCAGTGTAAACAATAAACCAAGAAACATCTAGCCCTCCAGCATTCATGTTAGGGAGATTTACTTGGGAATTGGTTTTTTGGGTGTAGTTTACCTCATCAGTGAAATTTCCAACATTGATATCGTCGTGCGTATCGATGGTTATAATCGCTTTGTGAATTTTTTCTGCTTCAGTCATTTTAGGGGCAATATTTTTTTCTGCGCAACCAATACTTGCTAACACAAACAACAGAAGTACAATTATCGGTTTATTTTTCATGGTGATTTATTTGATCTAATGGCGTATAATTTAAGAAGATTTATTCTATTTCATTCTAATTCAAAGGTTGCTTTCTGAATTAACCCAGTAATTCAATGAAATGAACTCATCTATTTTATCTTGACTTCTGCATAACAGAAGTTTGGGTTATCTTCGTAAAAAAAATAATCGTGTACGAATTCCTCCCACCCAATTGCACAGAACTAAGTACGGCTAAAGAATTAGGTCAATTTTTATCACCAGAAGGAGTATTCTATTTGGTCATGAATCGACCCCAAGTCCGCAATGCCTTCGATGGAGAACAAATTGAACGGATGACTATTGCATTAGAGAGTGCAGCAGAAAATGAACAGGTGAAGGTTTTGGTGCTCACCGGAGCTGAGACAAACTTCTCTGCAGGTGGAGACATCAACTACATGAAGTCTATTGGACAAAACTCCTTTGAGGAGAATAAAGAAGATGCTCAAGCGATGGCCTTTTTGATGAATCGATTACACGAATTCCCTAAACCCACTATTGCCCGCGTGAATGGCGCTGCTTTTGGAGGAGGAGTTGGCTTGCTGTGTTGCTGTGACATGGCATTTGGCACAGCAGATACCAGCGTGTGTTTGAGTGAGGTAAAAATTGGGATGGTCCCCGCAACCATTGGTCCCTACATTATTAAAGCCATTGGATTGCGCAATGCCCACCGCTTTATGCTAACTGCTGAGATCATGCAAGGACAGCAAGCAGTAGACAGTCAATTTTTGTCTGGGCTCTTTCCTCAAGAAACATTTAATGAAAAGATCAATACCCTTGCACACAAAATCAGCACTAACGCTCCGAATGCCCTAGAAATTAGTAAGGCACTCTTGCTCAACCTCGCCAATCAACCCATTGATGACGGCGTAATTGATTATACGGTAGATGTAATTGCTACTGTACGTGAATCAGACGAGGGAAAAGAAGGGCTAGCGGCCTTTCTCGAAAAACGGAAACCAAAGTTCTAGTTTAACAAAAAAATGCAACCCTTGATAAGAATTGCATTTTGTACCTTGGGTGGGAATCGAACCCACACTTCCGAAAGAAACTGGATTTTGAATCCAGCGCGTCTACCAGTTCCGCCACCAAGGCTGAAAGGAGCACAAAATTAATCAAATAAATTTTAAGACCTAGAAAAACTGGCATTTAAAGTTAGAAAAGGCAAATAAATTTTTACATTTGCAATCCCTAATTAATGGAACCTAAAAGGATTAGGAAAAAATGACAGAGGCGAAAATTTTTAGTTGTACACAAAGTGAGGACTTAGCGAAACAGATCGCAAAAACTTTGGAATACCTATGGGAAATGTTGCGTTCTCTCGCTATAGCGATGGAGAATTTCAACCCTCATTTGAAGAATCTGTTCGTGGTTCAAGAGTGTTTATCGTAGGGTCTACCCATCCAAGTTCAGATAATTTGATGGAAATGCTGTTGATGCTTGATGCAGCAAAACGCGCATCTGCTCGGCACATTACGGCTGTTATGCCTTATTTTGGTTGGGCGCGTCAAGATAGAAAAGACAAGCCTCGTGTTCCAATTGGTGCAAAAATGATTGCCAAACTCTTGGAAGCTGCAGGAGCTACACGGATCATTACAATGGATTTACATGCAGACCAAATACAAGGGTTTTTTGAGAAACCCGTTGATCACCTATTTGCTTCTACCATCTTTGTTCCTTACATACAGAGTTTAAACCTACAAAACCTAACCATTGCATCACCGGACATGGGAGGATCGAAAAGAGCCTATGCCTATTCAAAGTTTTTGGGAAGCGATGTAGTTATATGCTACAAACAACGTCAAAAAGGCAATGTAATTTCGCATATGGAATTAATTGGTGATGTAAAGGGGAAAAATGTTGTTTTGGTAGACGATATGGTAGATACTGCTGGGACCCTCACAAAAGCTGCTGGGCTTATGATTGAACGCGGTGCTCTTTCTGTGCGTGCAGTGTGTACCCATGGTATTTTATCTGGAAACGCCTATGAGCGTGTGGAAAACTCAGCGTTAGAAGAACTGATCATTACGGATACAATTCCACCAAAAAACGAAAGCCCAAAAATCAAAGTATTGAGTTGTGCAGAACTCTTTGGTTCTACCATGAAAAGTGTACACCTTAATAAATCAATTCACGAAAATTTTATCAATTAAATCAATATGAAATCAATTACAATTAACGGATCTAAAAGAGAAAGCGTAGGCAAGAAAGCTACAAAAGCCTTACGCAATGCTGAAATGGTTCCCTGTGTTTTGTATGGCGAAAATGAGCCCATACACTTTGCAGCGAAAGAACTCGATTTCAGCAAATTAGTTTACACCCCAAACGCACACACGGTGGTGATCAAAACAGAGGACGGAACCTACGATGCAGTTTTGCAAGACATTCAGTTTCACCCTGTAACCGACAAAATCCTCCACGTCGACTTTTATCAATTGAACGAAGGAAAGGAAATTTCGATCAACATTCCTGTGGTAATTGAAGGAGCTGCTCCGGGTGTTTTAAACAGTGGAGGAACTCTAATTTTGAACAAACGTAAACTTCGTGTTCGTGCTCTTCCTAAAAACTTACCTGACGTAATTATTGCCGATATTTCTGAATTGAAACTTGGAAACAAATTGTACACTGCGCAACTTGCTTCTGAGGACTATTCTTTCCTACACCCAGACAACACGGTTGTATGTCAAGTGAAGACCTCTAGAACATCTATTGCAGAAGTAGAAGAAGAAGTGGCTACTGAAGAATCCGCTGGCGAAGAAACTGCTGAAGCTGCAGAATAATTTAACATTATGATAGAATAAAAAAGCATCTGTGGTTAATCACCAGATGCTTTTTTTATTTTTATACCGATATGGCTTTCTTAAAATGGCTTTTCGGAAATAAAACAACAAACGCAAACCCTGGAGAGGTGAAGAAATTTTTAATTGTTGGCTTGGGGAATATTGGTGTAGAATATGACCATACCCGCCACAATATCGGTTTTGATGCCCTTAATGCATTTGCCGAAAAAAATGAACTCAGCTTTGAAGAAATGCGCTACGGAGCAATGGCCAAAACACGCTTCAAAGGAAGGCTCATTTATCTTCATAAACCTTCAACATTCATGAATAACAGCGGAAAAGCTATTCGTTATTGGGCATTGAAAGAGAACATTCCTTTGGAAAATATTCTAATCATCACCGATGACCTTAACCTTCCTTTTGGAACACTTCGTTTAAAGACAAAAGGAAGTGATGGAGGACACAATGGATTAAAAGATATTCAAGCGCAACTGAATACACAGAACTATGCCCGTCTTAGATTTGGTATCCACACAGAAGAAAAAGGTTACGACACAATTAATTTTGTTTTAGCGAAATGGTCTGCTAGCGAGGACTTACTTTTAAACGAGCGTTTTGAAATGATTGAAAAAATCATTTTTTCTTTTGCCACGCAAGGGCCGCAAAACACAATGAATCAATTTAATGGAAAATAATCCCTAAGGGTTTGTTTGAAAGTAAAAGTAGGGAGAAATGGACGTATTGTTCAACTCATCTCGCGTAGTAATTTGCCAGACATACGCAGTGTTTGTCTCTAGTGGAACAGCACGACTAGTTGTTTGAATATTGGTAGCAACTTCATTTAACTCCTCCTCGCTTGTACCAACCGCTAGGCTATAGCCAGCAATATCGTTATCCAAATCGAGACCTGACCAAGACAAAAGAACTTCACCATCAGTCAAATCAATACGTTCATTCATTTGTGGAGAAAGGAGCTTAGCAGGAAAAGGAACATGATTAAATTGTTGAAGACCCTCCAAATAAAAGTCCCTCGACTCACTTGCAGCCTCCTCATTACTGGCATTCGAAGAACTGATTACTTGCCAACGAAACGGGTTTCCTCTGTCTAAAGTTAAAGAAGCTATTGTTAGTTCTGTTCTAACAGAAATTTCTTCCTGACTAATCAAATTGACCACCTTAAGCGTATAGGTGTCTGTATGTAACGCCTCGCCCCAACTGAACGAAACCCTCGCTGTAGCAGAATCTACAGAAACATACAAGCAATTTTGATCTGCCTCTGGTAATTGAAGAAGAGTCGCTTCTGGGGCAGGAATGGGATCTTTACAGGCTGCTAGAAATAAAAACAATAATAGGCAGTATACTTTTTTCAATGGTTTCATTGTTTTATAAATCTTAGGGTTTCTTCTGAAATGGCAGTATGTACTTTTAGAATGTAACTTCCTTGAGCAAGTTGATTTACACCGATTAAAACTTGACGAGAAGCATCTTCTAAAAGAAATTCCCCGGAATAGCTTTTATTGCCCTGTATGTCATAAATGACAATTTCTGCGCTCGGTGCAGTCCCTCCGACTAAAATAGATAGCTCTTCACTAACTGGATTAGGATATAATACTGAAGGCTCGTCGACATAAATCAATTCTTTGTACTCTCCTTGACAACTAAGTGGTGTTTTTACTGTTATCACATTCAAGCCTTTGGATAAGGGTAAAGTCTTCTCGGATAGATTACTTGCCTCAAACTCGATTTCATTTAGTCCAATTATATATTTTTTGCTTCCACTAAGATCGAGGGTGACCCTAGATGAAGTAGCATTTATATTTGCACTAACCCTAAGTGGAGCAGGGGCTGATATTGTCACTGTATAACATTGCTCAAAATCGGGTACCTCATCTGTCGAAATACACAAAAGATAATCCCCTTCTTGAAGGCCATCGAGTGAAATTGAATCATTAAGGAATGGCGAATTTAATCGGAAACCATTTGAACCCGTAACCTCCAAATCATAATCAAATTGGGCAACCGAAGTGATGGCTATTGTTCCGTTATTTCGATCAATACAGGTTTCGTCACTCTTTGTTATCGTGAAGTTCTGTTGCGCATCTAAATCGCATAAATCACCTTCACCGTCGTTGTCTGTATCGAGTTGATCCGAATTAGTTACCAATGGACAATTATCCTCATTACTTGGGATTAGATCGATATCTTCATTTAATTGTGGTTGGCCATCAAAACAAAAATTTAATTCAACTAATTCTACTTCTCCAACATCAACCGGTCCACTATCGATTATTCGTAAACGCCAAATCCCTCGAGCAATCGCACCATAAAATTGCGTTAAATCTTCTTCGGGCACAAATGTCCCCGTAAATGGAGGGGTGCCGCTAGTAATTGCGTTTACTGCTTCAGCATCAAAAACAGTATTGGTGAAATTTTGCCCTCCCCTCCACGGTTTCGCAACAATGAAACTTCTTCGCCAGCTGGATTGATTAGCTGAATTTCTATATCGCGTACAAAGGTGTGTGTCATCCGAAGTTTGACATTGAGGTCTAAAATATTTAGGGAATCTACAACTGCAATTGGCACTTCTGTAATACCATCCTCGTCTTGTGTGGCATCTTGAGTAGGGATAGGTGTATCCAAAGCGCTAAGGGTTGTGCAAACAACTGGGGCAGTGGAAAATTGACGAACAGCACTTGGTTCACCTATTCCACAATTATTGTGCATATATACACGCCAATAGTAGGTCGTTGAACCCTCCAAATTTTGCATTCTAAAATAATTTTGCAAAAGTAATTCATCGACCAACGGATTCGAAAAATCTTGTGTTTTACTCAACTCAAAACGATAAAAATCTGCCTGATCACTGCTTTCCCATTCAAAATTCACAAAAGTAGGCAGGTCAACTGATTGGTCGGCTGGTGATTGTATTTGAGGTGTTGGGACTGGGATCGACAAAAAGCGTATGAAGAAAGGATGCTCCACAACGGGCGTGTCTGAACGACCCACCAATGTTGCAGAATAGGTGCCAGACACTGTTCCATCGGTTAACAGATCGAGGGTAATTGTTGTTCCCTGAGTTTGAACTGTGGTGGTATTCAGTGAGGGTACTATCGAAGAAGGAAGTCCAACAACGCTTAAACTTACGGTGGAAGAAAAAGTGTCGTAAATAGTCAAATTCGCTGTGTATGAAACACTTGGTGTATTGCAATTTTCTTTAACCACCTCCACAAAAGGTAACGCAAAAGAGCGTTCTTCCACCCGAAAATCGGAGGAATTCACTGCGAAATAAATATTTCCGTCGGCCACAATCTTTATTCGTGCATTTGTACTAGAAATACCTCCAGGAACAACAATATATGCTTCTCCGTCATTTAATGTATTTTCGATCAATAAATGGGGAAAACTTTGACCTCCATCAATCGAAAGATAAATTGATACGGTTTGGGTATTGATGGGAGCTCTATCGGTCAAGGCTACATCCCATTCGATCAATTCATTTGCTCCTGCTCTCCAAATTACAGAAGTACTGTTTTGAGAACGTACAACAAAGGGACCAGCATCATCTGAAACTGAAATTATCATTTCGTCTTGTGCAACAAAGCCTACACTACTCGGGTTCTGTTGATTTCTATCGCGTACGCTTACCCCCCAACGCAGGTTTCGCTCAACGTTCGAAACGGTTTCCCAACCCGAGTTTAGTCCAGGATTTGTTTCCGTTAAATTACCGCTCAAAACAGCAGATAAACGAGGGATCATTCGGCTTGGACTTGTTGTGGGAGGCAAAGAGCGGTTCATGCTTCCTCCAATTAATTGAGGACCAAAATCTTCAGCGCGAACTCTGCCAGAATCCAATTGCTCCCAACAATAGGTCAATTGGTCTCCGTCTTGATCTTGTGCCACTGCATTGAGTTCATAGGCAGTTCCAATGGGTATTGTAAAATCATCTCCTGCTGAAACAGTGGGGATATGATTAGTTGTATTTTGTGTTTCTTGACATGAATTATTCGCTAAATACGCATTAATTTGTACGATGTTGTGGTAGTGAAAATACGGATCACTGTGACGTTGTGAATTCTGCTCGAAAACAATCCCAGCATAAGACATAATGGTTGAACCGCTTCCGGGTTCACTATTCACCTGAAGACTCTCCACTACATGTGAAAAGGTATGGGATGCGCCAAATTGATGTCCAACTTCATGGGCGACATAGTCGATGTCAAAGTAGTCAGTCAAATACCCCCTGTACTACCATTGGTGACCGTAAATGGATGTGATGAAAAAGCACTCCCTTTTCGAAATGACTCACAAACATTTCCAACACTGCCTGCACTTCCATTGGCAGCTCCACGGTGGAACAAGTGGCCACTGTCGTAATTGGCCTCGCCAACCTCACTGGTCAATATCCCTTGGACCTCACTATTTAATTCGTCGGAAAAGGGATCTGTTTCTGGATCGTCATAAATGATATTGGTGTTAGAAACCAGAAGTAAACGAACCCCTAAATCAACCTCAAAAATCTCATTCATTCTATTTACCGTATTGGCAATTGCAGCTTGAGCATCTTGTACATTACTTCCATTGCTATCATCATCATCTCCCCAAAATTGTGTGTACTCACCTGAGGCTGCAACAGCAAAACGATAAGTCTTTAATTGCCCTGTTGTTCTTTTTTTTGCGGTTGTTCCACTTAGAGGAAGCTCTTTTTCAGCTTTGGTTCGTGTATTTTCAGTAGTACAAAATACTGCACGCTCATTTTCAGAAATGAGGTCTTTTCGCTGATAGAACACATAGGAAGACATGGACCTATTGTTGGGTTGAAAAAACAAAAATCCTGAAGGGGTGCGCATGGTTCCACTGAGGCCAATAGGACTCACTGTAATTCGAATGGCAGTGTTTTTTCGGTCTAAGCTTTTTCCACGATAAGCTTTAATTGTGGAATTCGTTGGTGCATTTACATTCGCAAAAATAGGGACCTCAACCATAGAAAAGGATTCCATTACTCCATTTTCATTAGGAAAAAAAAGTACGGATTAATCTTTTCCAACGGAAGAATTCATCGAGCTGAATTTTTCACGTATGAGAGGATCGTTGAGCTGTACCGTCCTTATTTTAGCGGAAGAGGTTGCACCAGATTGGCTGTTTAAAACGGTATTATCTTTTTCAATCGCCCAGTAATCTTGTGCAAATAAACCATGGCATAAAAGAAGAAAGGGAATAGATGGTTGGTTTTCATTTTGCGTTAATTACGCCTCAAATGTTTCAGAATTTTAGGCCATTGGATTCAAGTAAATAGTATAATTTTACTTTATAAAAATTAAATATAATCATTTTTTGTGAAGGTCATTTCTAACATTGAAAACTACCAGGCTACAATGGCTTGTTCGCTCACCATTGGTACCTTTGACGGTGTTCATGTTGGACATCGTGAAATCGTTCAGCGCTTAGTCAATAGTGCCAAAGATAAGAATGTCTTGTCAGTGGTACTAACTTTTTTCCCTCACCCTAGAATGGTATTGCAAAAGGACACTTCAATTCAGTTAATTGACACCTTGACAGAAAAACAAGAGCTACTTCGCGAGCTAGGCGTTGATGTGTTGATTATACACCCTTTTTCCAAACAATTTTCGCGTCAAACAGCCGATGAATTTACACGAGATATCTTGGTCAATTCACTAAAAACTGGGCATCTCATCATTGGGTATGATCATCGTTTTGGAAGAAATCGGGAGGCAACAGTAGACGATTTAGTAGCTGCAGGTGAAACTTACGGTTTTTCGATCGATAAAATCGAGGCAAAAGACATTGACTCGGTCAATGTAAGTTCAACAAAAATCAGATCTGCGCTGAGTAAAGGAGATGTTTTCACCGCGAATACATACTTAGATCGGCCCTTTCGACTCACAGGAACAGTCGTTCAAGGAGAAGAGATTGGCCGAACCATTGACTATCCTACAGCTAATATTACCTTAGAAGAGGACTATAAATTACTCCCTGCCGATGGGGTGTATTTTGTTCGTGCAGTTAGAAAAAACGATACATTGTTTGGAATGATGAACATTGGCTTTCGACCAACTTTAGCAGGGCAAACACGTAGCCTTGAAGTGCATTTTTTTAATTTTCACGAAAACCTATATGGTGAAACATTAGGGATTGAGTTCCTTCAACACATAAGAGCAGAAAAAAAGTTTAGCTCTTTAGAGAAACTAAAAGAACAGCTAACTAAAGACAAAGCATTTTGCCGCGAATTGATTCCCTCGAAATAGCACAAATTTGATGGCCAAAATTTTATCTTTGCACTAGAGAACAACGTACATGATACCATTAAAGCAACTCAGAGATAACAAAGCCCTTGCGGTTGATCGTTTACAAAAACGCAATTTCAAACAACTCGATTTGATTGATCGCATTTTAGAGCTGGATGAAAACCGTCGAAGCACACAAACAGAACTAGACAGTCAATTAGCAGAGGCCAATCAACTGGCCAAAGAAATTGGTCAGCTTTTCAAAACAGGAAAAGCGCAAGAGGCACAAGGGTTAAAAGCACGTTCTGGAGAATTAAAACAAAGCTCGAAATCGCTACAAGAACAAATGCAGAAAATCGAGAATGAATTGCTTGAGCTACGATATCAAGTCCCCAATATACCCCAAGAAAGTGTTCCAGCTGGTGTCTCAGAAGAAGACAACGAAGAAATTGAACATGGCGGGGAAAAGCCCATTTTATCGGACGGAGCACTCCCTCATTGGGAACTGGCAAAAAAATATGATCTGATTGATTTTGACTTAGGAAGTAAAATTACGGGTGCAGGTTTTCCTGTTTACAAAGGAAAAGGAGCTCGGCTTCAACGCGCACTCATCAACTACTTCCTAGATAAGAATACCGCTGCAGGCTATGAAGAAACACAAGTGCCACATTTGGTGAACGAAGCATCAGGTATCGGTACAGGTCAATTACCCGATAAAGAAGGTCAAATGTATCATGTAACAGGTGACAACCTTTATCTAATCCCTACGGCAGAAGTACCCTTAACCAATATATTTCGCAGCGTTTTACTAGATGAAAGTCAATTGCCTATCGCTATAACCGGCTATACCCCTTGTTTCAGGAGAGAAGCCGGAAGTTATGGGGCACATGTTCGTGGTCTCAATCGTTTACACCAGTTCGATAAAGTTGAAATTGTTCGACTGGAAACCCAAGAACGATCAAATACTGCTTTGACTGAAATGATGGAGCATGTAAAACAAATTTTAATTGAATTAGAAGTACCCTACAGAGTATTGCGTTTATGTGGTGGTGACCTAGGGTTTACCTCAGCACTCACTTACGATTTTGAGTTGTATTCTGCTGCACAAGAAAAATGGTTAGAAATAAGCTCTGTCTCAACCTTTGAAAGCTATCAAGCAGAACGGCTACAACTTCGCTACCGCAACAAAGAAGGCCAAAAACAAAATGTTCACACCCTAAACGGAAGCTCACTGGCGCTCCCACGCGTATTGGCCACCTTACTTGAAAATTGTCAAACCCCAGATGGAATTATCATTCCAAAAGTTTTAGTGCCTTACACCGGTTTCGAAAAAATCGATTAATATGTTTATTTACAACGTTACTGTACATGTAGAGCCTACTGTAGAAACAGAATGGTTGAATTGGATGCGCGAAGAACACATTCCAGCTGTCTTAAACACTGGGAAGTTCACCCAGGCAAAATTATTTAAAGTAATTACTGATCAAGATCAGGGAGGAGTGAGTTATGCTACGCAATATCACTGTTTGTCGGCTAAAGAATATGAGCAGTATCTGACTGAAAATGCCGATGAACTCCGTCAAGAAGCGCAAAATCGTTTTGGCAGTTCAATCCTTGCTTTTCGCACACAGCTTGAAGAAATCCTTTCTTTGCAATGAATACGGTACGCCCAAAGAAAAAATTAGGGCAACATTTTTTGACCGATCTTTCTATCGCTGAAAAGATTGCAAAAACATTAACTTTTGACACTTTTAATCAAGTCCTAGAAATTGGACCTGGAATGGGAGTACTTACCCAATATCTACCTTGGAGAGAAAACAAAGTTTCTCTCATTGAACTTGATTCCGAATCAGTGCTTTATTTACAAGCAGCCTACCCCTCTATGGTAATTTATATACACGAAGGAGATTTCCTCAAAATGGATATCAATAACCTCATGGGAGAAGATCAATTTGCCATAATCGGTAACTTCCCCTACAATATTTCGACCCAAATTGTATTTAAAACCATTGAAAACAGGGAACGAATCCCTTTCTTCTCCGGGATGTTCCAAAAAGAAGTTGCTCAACGTATTTGCGAACCACCCGGAACAAAAAGATATGGCATTCTATCTGTGCTTACTCAGCTTTTCTATGAGACCAACTATGCGTTCACCGTACCTCCGGGGGTTTTTAACCCTCCACCAAAAGTAGATTCGGGGGTCATTACATTGAAAAGGAAGGCCGATTTCTCGCTTGAATGTGATGAAAAGCTACTTTTCAAAATCGTCAAAATGAGCTTCCAACAACGACGAAAAACAATCCGAAATAGTTTAAAAACGCTTGGACTAACAAAAGATCTTACAGAAGATAGTATCTTTGACCTAAGGCCTGAGAAACTCTCTGGGGCTGATTTCATTGCATTGACGAACAAAATTGAAGATGGCCAACTTTCAACTTGATGATAACTTCATAGCAGCAATAAAGGATCTTATCCAAAAGGAGCAGGACAAGAAACTCAAAAAACAGCTGCACGAGCTACACTATGCAGACATTGCTGAAATCACTGAGCAATTGGAGCTGGAAGAAGCTATTTACTTAATTAAACTTCTCGATAGTGAAAAAACAGCCGATGCGTTGGCGGAAGTTGATGAAGATTTTAGAGAGAAAATACTTCGCCGTCTTTCTGCCAAAGAAATCGCTGAGGAATTAGAAGAACTTGATACCGACGATGCAGCAGACATCATTGCTGAACTGCCAGAAGAACGGCAAGAAAAAGTCCTTTCTCAAATCGAGGACACCGATCACTTAAAAGACATCCGTGAACTTCTAAAGTATGAAGAGAATTCTGCTGGTGGATTAATGGCGAAAGAATTGGTTAAGGTACATGAAGACCTTAGTGTGTTAAAATGTGTAAATGCAATGCGCAAACAGGCCGAGGAAGTTACCCGTGTTCATTCTATTTATGTGGTCAACGCAAAAAATAAGCTATTGGGTAGACTCTCATTGAAAGACTTACTTACGGCAAATTCGAGGGCCATAGTGAAAGACATCTATATCCCTAAAGTAGACTTTGTCTATGTCGATACCGATGTGGAAGAAGTCGCAAAAATTATGTCGAAATACGACCTTGAAGCTATTCCTGTTGTAAATAAGAATAAAGAACTATTGGGACGTATTACCATCGATGATATTGTTGACGTAATTAAAGAAGAGGCCGACAAAGACTACCAGCTTGCAGCAGGTATTTCGAATGATGTTGAAGCCGATGACACCATTTTAGAGTTGACACGCGCGCGACTCCCTTGGTTATTTTTAGGTTTATTGGGTGGATTGGGTAGTGTTTTCATTCTCAAAGATTTTGAAACCATTATGAACCAACCTCAGTTGAGAAGTTTATTTTTTTATACTCCACTTATTGCTGCAATGGCAGGAAATGTTGGTGTTCAATCTTCCGCTATTATTGTGCAAGGTTTAGCCAATAATGTTGTAAAAGGATCGCTACTGCAACGCCTGTTTAAAGAAATAGGATTGAGCCTAATTAATGGTTTCTTCCTTGCCATATTTCTAATTCTATTTGGACACTTAACCGGTCAAGAATTGATTTTAAGTCTCACTGTTGCTGGTTCAATGATGGGGGTGATTGTAGTAGCAGCTTTAATTGGTACGTTTGTGCCCATTGTTTTAGATAAACGCGGAATTGACCCTGCGATCGCGACTGGCCCTTTCATCACTACAGCAAATGACATTTTTGGGATTTTTCTTTTCTTCTTTATGGCAAAACAAATTCTTGGTTTCTAAGACATGAAAATTCTTCACGTAGACGAAAATCACCCTTTGTTGATTGAGCAATTAGGCCAAGCTGGTTTTGAAAACACTAGGGCGTACACCGCACCCAAAAGCGAAATAGAAAGTGTCTTAAAAGAGTTTGAAGGTCTTGTGGTGCGGTCTCGTTTTCCAATTGATGCTTCATTTTTAGCAAAAGGAACCAACTTAAAATTTATCGCCCGTGTTGGTGCAGGCGTTGAAAATATTGATCAAAAGGCCGCTAAAAAAATGGGCATAGCGCTCTTTGCTGCTCCTTTGGGCAATGCAAACGCTGTGGGAGAACACGCCCTAGGCATGCTCTTAGGTTTGCTAAACAAACTTCGCTTAGCCCATGAGTCTATTCAAGCGGGAGAATGGCTAAGAGAAACCCATCGTGGAGAAGAACTCGAGGGAAAAACGGTGGGGATAATTGGTTACGGCAATATGGGCAAAAGCTTCGCCAAAAAACTCAAAGGCTTTGACATAAAAGAGGTGATCTATTACGATATTGAACCCAAAGCAGCAGACGCCTTTGCGCGTCAAGTTTCGCTAGAAGAGCTTCAGGAAAAAGCCACTGTACTGAGTTTACACACCCCCAAACTCCCTAACGATAGGAATGATTGATGCCGCTTTTTTGACTAAAATGCAACAGCCTTTTTGGCTCATCAATACCGCTAGGGGAAGTGCTGTAAACACCTCAGCCCTAGTAGAAGCCTTGAAAAGCAGAAAAGTAAAAGGAGCCGCACTTGATGTCCTAGAATACGAGAAAAGCTCATTCGAAAATTTGTTTGACACTTCCCTACCCACAGATTTCAATTATCTTTTGCAGGCCAATAATGTTTTACTTTCTCCCATGTAGCCGGTTGGAGCACGGAAAGTCACCGTAAATTGGCCGAGATCATTGTAGAACAGATTACAGTAAATTTTGCTGTAAACTAGACTTTGAGCACCACCTGTAAAGTCTCTCTTGTACGCTGCTCCAATAATATTTTATCTCCGTTACTTCGTACTTTTTCTTTGGCTGCTTGATCAAAATGACGCACGGTAAACAAGTTCACGTTTTCGGTTACTGTGACTTTAAACTTAGCCCTAAGTTCTACCAACAATTCTTCCAAACGATTGTATTTGTTGTTCACAACAACGGAAAAACTAATGGCTGAATTTTGAATCAGCTCTACCCGCATTTGATAGGTAGACAGTAAGCCAAAAATTTGGGCAATATTATCCTCGACGATGAAGGAAAAATCAAGTGATGAAAGCTTGAGCAGCACTTGTTCTTTTTTGATAATGTAACAAGGAATATGAGGGTCTAATGTCTTTCCTTTTGACACGGCAGTCCCTTTCCCTGCTGGGTTTAAAAATGAACGAACATAAAGCGGTATTTCTTTACGCTGCAAAGGTTGTAGCGTTTTAGGGTGAATGACAGAAGCACCATAAAAAGCTAATTCAATCGCCTCCCTGTAGGAGATTTGATGGAGTAATTCCGTGTTGTCGAACTCGCGTGGGTCACCGTTCAAGACCCCAGGTACATCTTTCCAAATAGTCACCGATTCCGCCCCTAAAGCATAGGCGAAAATAGCGGCAGAATAGTCCGAACCTTCCCGCCCAAGTGTGGTAGTAAAATTATTGGAATCGCTGCCAATAAACCCTTGTGAAATAATCAAGCTTGAACCATTGACCTGGGCCTTAATTTGCTTTTGCGTCTCTTCCCAATCCAAATTTGCGTCGCGGTAGTAGCTATCGGTTTTCACACATTTACGCGCATCTAACCACTGTGCCGGAAGCCCTATAGATTTTAAATAATAGGCGATGATCGTCGGTAGAGATCAATTCTCCAAAACTGACCGTTTGATCATAAATAAAACTGTAGTTTGGCGACTTGTTGTGCTCGAGAAACTGCTGTAATTCCTGTGTTAAAGCCTTGACTTTACCCTTCAAATCATCTTTGTCACTATCCAATAATTCTTCAATTATTTGCAGATGAAAGTGCTCCAATTCTTGGACAACTGTTCTCAATTGGCCTCGGTTGTTTAAATACGTCTCTACTACCGATTCTAACGCATTGGTTGTTTTACCCATGGCAGACACGATAACCAAAACATCATTATGTCCTTCTTTCTGTAGTACTGAAGCTACATTTTTGATACTTGCAGCATCTTTTACTGTCTCTCCACCAAACTTAAATATTCTCATGCTCAATTGCTAAATAACGACCTATTGCCGCTTGATCCATTTGTACGGTTTGCCAGTCAGTCAAGACCTTGGCGCCGCTCTTTTTATAAAATTCTACGGCATGGCTGTTCCAATCTAAAACAACCCATTCAATCCGTTCCACCCGCTGTTTTTTACCTTCAGCAATAAAGGCCGTATACAAAGCTTTTCCAACTCCCGTTCCCCGTTCAGCTTGTGTAACGATTAGGTCTTCTAAATGCAATGTTGGCCCTTTCCATGTAGAATAGCGGGGGTAGAAGAGGGCCATTCCTACAATGACGCCTCCCTTTTCTGCAACAATACAACTAAATTTTGGATGATCCCCAAAGGCATCACGGCGAAGGTCATCGGCCGTAAGAATTACCGCCTCTGGTTCTTTCTCAAAATCAGCCAGCTCTTGGATTAATCCAAGTACAGCCTCCATGTCATCTGGAACAACAAAACGTATATTAATTGCTTTCATCTGTGCAAAAATAAGTTAGTTCAGTCAAATACCTTCGACTCCTTTCTTTTTTCACAATTTGACACAGAAGTGTGAAATCTTAGAACTGCCACCAATCCTCAATTGCCATTGCGAAATCCTTTGGATTTTCTGCGTGTAACCAATGGCCAGCACGCTCAATGGTAACTATTTTAGCCTTTGGAAAATGGTGTTTAATGGTACATTTATCTTGTTCTTCTATGTACCCAGAGGTAGCTCCTTTCAAGAAGAGGGTTGCTCCGTTATATTGATGCGACTGATTCATGTTTTCGCCAATTTGTTCGCTTACATCCTTCAAAACAGCTATGTTTAATCGAAGCCCCAATTGAGAAGGAGTAAGTCTGTAGATATTTTTCAGTAAAAATTGACGTGTGCCTATATCTTTTACATGAATGGCCAATGCATCATCCGCTTCTTTCCTGCTTTTGATTGTTGAAAAATCTAAGGAAGCTAATCCATTCAAAATGGTTTGATGATGGGAAGGATAACTCTTGGGAGCAATATCCGCAACAATCAACTGGTTCACTTTTTCTGGGTAAAGGCAGGCAAATAACATAGCGACCTTGCCTCCCATGGAGTGCCCAAGAACAGTCGCACTTTCAAGTGCATTGTGCGTAAAATACTGATGGATGTCTTCTGCCAAAAGGGAATAGTTAAAGGTGTTGCTCCAAAAACTTCTTCCGTGATTGCGCTGATCGATTAAGTGTACCCGCCATCCTTTGTCCACCCATTGCTTAGCATGGGTTTTCCAATTGTCGCCCATTCCCAAAAAACCATGTAGAATGATTAAATCGCGGGTCCCTTCACCCAAGACTAATGCATGGAGTTGTTTCATTTTTTCAACGAAGATAAATAGCGCTTAATGACTGTTTCAAACCCCAGGTAGAGGGATTCACTCATTAGGGCATGGCCAATAGAAACCTCTAACAACCCTGGTATTTCTTGGGCAAAAAAAGCAATATTCTCTAAACTTAAATCATGCCCTGCATTGATCCCTAACCCTAGTTTGTTTGCTAAAACAGCTGCTTCTCGGTAGGGTGCAATCGCTTCTTCTTTATTGTTTGAATAGTTATGTGCATAGGCTTCTGTATACAACTCTATGCGATCTGTACCAGTAGCAACAGCCGCTTCAATCATAGCTAGATTAGGATCTACAAAAATTGAGGTCCGAATTCCCTCTGCCTTAAAACCGGCGATAATTTCCTTTAAAAAAGACGCATGAGCGATCGTATCCCAGCCTGCATTGGAGGTAATGGCGTCTTCAGCATCTGGAACAAGGGTGACCTGAGTAGGTTTAATGGACAACACCAAGTCAACGAATTTCGGAGTTGGATTACCTTCTATGTTGTATTCTGTCTGTACAACCGCGGATAATTCTCGGGCATCTGAATAACGAATGTGACGTTGATCTGGTCTTGGATGAACCGTTATACCCTCAGCACCGAAAAGCTGTAAATCTTTCGCAACCTTTAATATATTGGGTACATTTCCCCCTCTCGCGTTACGTAAGGTCGCTACTTTGTTAATGTTGACACTTAATTTTGCCATGAATAATTTTTTGTAAAATTACAAACTTCATTACCCTTACCCTACCATTTGGAATGAAAAATGAACTTCTAAGCAGGATAAAAGAAAGGGAATGATAATTTTGTATTTTTGTGTAAAATATCAACCATGCAAATTGCCGTCATTTGTCCATTTATCAATTCCATTGCAACGGGCTATGCTGAAGGTGTAATTGAGCATTTGATGGGACTAAAGGTCAATGTTATTATTGATCAAAATCTCCATGATGGCCTTGAAAATATTGCCTTAAAAGAACAGCTGACGCTATTCACCTCACTCGATTCAACTACTTCTTTTTTGATTTGTATTGGTGGAGATGGTTCAATGCTTCAGGCGGTAACAACCGTACGAGACAGTAATGTCCCCATTTTAGGAATTAATACAGGGCGTTTCGGGTTTTTAACCAGCCTACAAAAAGAGTCCTTAAATAAAGGCTTACAGCTTTTGTGGGAGAAAAAATTCACCCTGATAAACCGTAGTCTTTTGGAAGTTGAAATTGGAGAACAACAATCGCTCTTAAACGATTTCCCCTACGCATTGAATGAAATTAGTGTAAGTAGAAAAGATACTGCCTCTCTAATCAGCATTCAAACAGAAATTGAAGGCCATTCCTTAACTACCTATTGGGCAGATGGTTTAATCGTTGCAACCCCCACTGGTTCTACAGGCTATAACTTAAGTAGTGGAGGACCCATTGTTTTGCCTGAAACACCAAGCATAGTGATGACTCCCATTGCGCCTCATAACCTCAATATTCGCCCCCTTGTTTTACCCGATCATTCTAGCATAAAACTAGAAGTTTCTGGTCGAGAAGAGCAACATTTACTCTCGCTCGATTCTCGCCTTGTAAGTCTGCCCCACAGTACCCCTATTTATATTAGAAAAGCTCAGTTCAGTATTGCTACGGTGCAATTTAATGATACTGCTTTCTATAGTGTTTTACGCGAAAAACTTTATTGGGGCGTAGATAAGCGAAATTGAACAATAAATTCCACTAAAAACAGTTTAGAATAACGTAACCACTGGCCATTTTTGTTCAGGGTTATTTTTGTACCCTAAACTCAATGAAACGCATATTCTTACTCCTTTTTTGCTCGGTGAACCTTTGGTCAACAAAAGGGCAGGTGCACGAGCTTGGTCTATTTCTTGGAGGAAGTAATACCATTAGTGATGTTGGGTCAACCTCCCTATTTTGGCTAATTCCCCTGCTTATGGATTGGTTTATAAATGGAATGTAACAACGCGTTATGCAATCAGAGCTAGTTTTATTTCGAGTACACTCAAAAGTTATGATTATTATGCGCAAGACTTAAGTCGCTTTAATCGCTTTTTTCGTATCGATAATAACATCGTTGAGTTTTCAGCAGGGATGGAGGTGAGCTTTTTTGAATTTGATTTACACGACGATGAAAAAGAGTTTACCCCATATATTTTTGGAGGGGTTAATTATTTCCAGCACCAATTGTTTACCATTACAGAGAACGTGGCCGATCCTATTATAGAAAAATATGACACTGAACTTCAATTTTCTATACCTATTATTGTAGGCATAAAAGCAAGTATCTCCCCTCTATTTATTGTAAGCCTAGAAACCGGAGTTCGCTATTCACTTACAGATAATTTAGACGGAAGTAACCCCATTGGAGAATTTGAAAATTATCCCACCTTAAAACATGGTAGCATCCATAATAAAGACTGGTATGTCTTTACTGGATTCACATTAAGTTATACCTTTGGCCAAATTCCTTGTTATTGTAAAGAAAAGTGATGACAAAAGACACTAACAACTTACCAAAACATGTCGCCATTATTATGGATGGTAACGGCCGATGGGCAAAAGCCAAAGGTAAAAATCGTGTGTTTGGCCATCGAAATGGCACCCAAGCCGTCAGGAAAATAGTAGAAACATCGGCTGAACTAGGTATAGAATACTTAACCCTTTACGCTTTCTCAACTGAAAACTGGGATCGACCCAAAACAGAAGTTAGCAGTCTTATGGACTTATTGATCAAGGCATTGCGACGCGAACTCAATAAAATGCTTTCGAACAATATTCAATTGAGAAGCATTGGTGATATTAGCAAGCTACCGCTTGAAGTTGAAAAGGAATTAAAAGAAACCATCGAAAAGACAAGAACTAATACGGGAATGGTTTTAACCCTTGCACTAAATTATGGCGCCAGACAAGAGCTTACAAAGGCTATGCAGGAAATTAGTCGCAAAGTTAAAAATAACATAATTTCCCCCGAAAATGTTGACGAAACCATTATAAATGAGCATCTTTACACGCGAAATTTACCAGGGGTAGATCTTTTAATTCGAACCAGTGGTGAACAACGAATAAGTAACTTTTTACTGTGGCAAATTGCATATGCAGAATTATATTTTTCATCGGTTTTATGGCCAGATTTTAATGAAGAGCACTTTAAATCTGCAATTGAAAGCTACCAAAAACGAGAACGTAGATTTGGAAAAACAAGTGAACAACTCACCAATTAAACCTTTATATAAGCTATTTGTAACAATAAGCCTCCTGGTTTTTTTAATGAATACGGCTTCTCTCAGCGCGCAAGAAGTTGATTTCATCCCTGGAAAACAATACACAATCGATTCAATCGAGGTGAAGGGATTGAAAAGTTTTAATGCCAAAACGGTTATTTCTTACAGTGGCCTACGCCGTGGACAACGCCTGCGCTTACCTGGCGATAAAGTTAGTTCCATCATCAACAAATTATGGAACCTAGATCTTTTTTCCGACATCAATTTTTATGCTACAAACGTTACAGAGAACAGCATAACGCTTGAGATTGAAATCGAAGAACTCCCCACCCTAAACCAAGTAAAAATCAACGGTCTAAAAAAAGGGAAGATCCCGTCTATTCTAAAAGATACTGAACTTGAAAAAGGGAAAAAAATTATCAGAAAGTTTCTTGACAAATACCAAGAACTATTTAATCAACAAATACAAAAAAGAAGGCTTTCTCAATACAAAAGTTACGCTGAGAACAATCCCAGACTCAACCCAAACCAACGTCCTCAATATGTTGGTAAATATTGATCGTGGAAACCGAGTAAAGATTAAATCCATTGATTTTGAGGGAAACGAAAAATTCAAAGATTGGACACTTGCAAAACAGCTAAAAAACACCAAAAAGAAAGCATTTTACCGTTTTTGGAAAAAATCTAAATACATCCCAGACGACTTTGAGGAAGATAAACAAAAGCTAATTGATTTCTTCAAAGAAAAAGGGTACAGAGATGCGCGAATTATCAATGACAGTTTAATCGTTAATGAAGACAACTCACTCTCCTTAAAGTTTAAGCTCGAAGAAGGAAGACGCTACTATTTCGGTGACATTCAATTCATCGGGAATGGTGCCTACAGTGATCGTCAGTTAGAAATTGTTCTTGGAATAAAGAAAGGAGATCCATACAATGGTGTACTCCTAAAAGAACGTATTGCAGACGATACAAAACCGGATGGAAACGACATTACCAACCTTTACCAAAACAATGGATATCTATTTTCCAACATTAACGCGGTTGAGGTAAGCGCAGAACAAGATACCATTGATTTTGAAATTCGAATTACGGAAGGGAAGTTAGCATCATTTAACAAGATTAGTGTTGTTGGAAATGAGAAAACCAATGACCATGTAATTTTTAGAGAATTACGCACAAAACCTGGTGAATTGTACAGCAAAGATAAGGTAGTTCGAACGGTGCGCGAATTAGGTCAACTAGGCTTTTTTGACGCTGAACAGATTTCTCCCGATTTTAAAAATGTTGATCCAAATGCTGGGACTGTTGACATCGAATTTGGTTTACAAGAATCAGGAGCTAGTCAAATTGAACTACAGGGTGGTTATGGTGGCGGTGGTTTTATTGGAACATTGGGGCTATCCTTCAACAACTTTTCAATGCGGAATATTTGGGACAAAGAATCGTATAAACCTGTTCCCTCTGGAGATGGACAAAAATTAAGTTTACGTCTACAAGCGAGCCAGTTCTTCAATACCTATAGTTTTACGTTTGCAGAACCATGGTTGGGAGGAAGGCAACCCGTCCAATTCTCTACCTCATTATCGAGAACAAACCAATTTCGATATGATTTTTTAACCGGGCGAGCAGACAAAACCCAGTCTTTTGAAATCAGCAGTATAACGGTTGGCTTAGCGAAAAGACTTCGCGTGCCAGATGACTATTTCACTCTATCACAAGCATTTACCTTTCAATATTATAACCTCAAAAATTATTTTACTGGTCTATTCACCTTTGGTAATGGAGTGTCGAACAACCTATCCTACACCATTTCTCTTTCAAGAAACAACACCTTCACAAATCCCATCTTCCCAACAGGGGGATCAAATTTTGCTATCAGTGCAAAGTTTACCCCACCCTATTCACTGTTCAATGATGTTGACTACGAGAACCTTGGAAATTTAGAAGAATACCAAACTAGAGGAGCTGACGGAGTACTCGTAGCAGATCAAAGTAAAATCGATCAAGAAAGATTTCGCTACTTAGAATATTACAAACTAAAGTTCAACGGAACTTGGTACACTCGTTTGTTTGATAAATTGATTTTAAAAACGCAGACAGATTTTGGTATCATTGGTGCTTATAACAATGAACGTGGAGACATCCCCTTTGAACGATTTTATTTGGGTGGAGATGGAATGGCCAACAATTTTGCCCTAGACGGAAGAGAAGTGGTCGCACTGAGAGGATACCCCAACCAATCTTTATCCAGTAGAGACGGATCAACGGTGTATAATAAATTCACCTTAGAATTGCGTTACCCCATCACATTGAAGCCGAGTGCTTCCATTTATGCGTTAAGTTTTCTAGAATCAGGGCAAGGGTTTGATGGAATCAAAAACTTTAACCCATTCAATGCAAAACGTTCGGCGGGAGCAGGTGTTCGCATCTTTATGCCTGCATTTGGACTTTTAGGTATCGATTTTGGTTATGGATTTGATAATACAAATGACAATCTTAACACACCAAATGGCTGGGAAACACACTTTATCATTGGTCAGCAATTTTAGTATATTTGTTTAAACCTTTCATTCATGAACGCAATTCGCTCCATACTTACCTTACTTCTTTTCTGTAGCTCGTTCATAAACTTTGCGCAGAGAGGAGTCCGCATTGCCTATATCGATATGGATGAAATTCTTCAAAATGTAGATGAATACAAAACGGCAAGTGTTTTGTTAGAAAAAAATGTGACTGACTGGAAAGAAGATATCGCTGTAAAAAAAATGGAGCTGAAAGGAAGAGAAGAGCAATTACAAGCCGAAAAGGTGTTGCTTACTCCAGAACTAATTGAAGACCGACAAAACGAATTATCCCTGTTTAGAAGCGAGATTGTTGCTTTGCAAACAAAATATTTTGGATCGCAGGGTGCTTACATCCAGCAAAAAAATAAATTACTCAAACCAATTCAAGATCAAGTACTCGGAATTGTACGTCAAATTGCACAAGAACGTAAATATGATTTCGTCTTTGATCGTTCGTCTGACTTGGTTATGCTATATTCCGCAAAAAATTACGATATTAGTGCCCTGGTATTACAACGTTTAAATGCACAAGAGCGAATTAAGGCCAGAAAAAAACAAATTGAAGAGCGTAAAGCTAAAATTGAACAACGACTAAAAAACTAATTCCATTTAATTAATAGTAAAATGAAACACCTAAAGACCCTTATTATTGCCATCTTAATGGCAGCTCCAATGACATTTGCTTCTGCACAATCAAAAGTAGCGCACATTGACACGCAAAAATTGATTAGTGAAATGCCAGAAGTAATTGCTGCTCAAAAACAATTAGAGCAGTTGGAAAAAACCTATACTACTGAAATTGAAAATACGTATAAAGAGTTTCAAACAAAAGCGCAATCTTATTCTGCGGACGCTGCCAACCAAACAGATGTTACCAACCAAGCGCGTCAACAAGAATTAGAGACCATGCAACAAAACATCAATCAATACCGCGAAACAGCAGCGCAAGATTTGCAAAAAAAGCAAGTTGAAATGATGCGCCCTTTATATGACAAAGCTAAAGCTTCCATCGAAAAAGTGGCTGCGGCGCAAGGTTTTGACTACGTACTAGATGCTTCAGCAGGCGGTAGCGTTATCATGGCAAAAGGAAAAGACCTTATGGCTGACGTTAAAGCTGACTTAGGCTTTTAATCTATCCATGTTACGAGTAACGAAAGTCACTTATATATAATAAGTGACTTTTTTTTATTTACAGATGAAACAACCCATTGGATTTTTTGACTCAGGCGTAGGAGGATTAAGCTTACTTCCGGCTGTTTCGGCCATTCTGCCTTATGAAGACATTTGCTATTTGGCTGATGAAGCATTTTCGCCCTATGGAGAAAAAACTTCCCACGAAATCCTTGACCGAGCTAGAATTATTTCAAAAAAACTTCTCTCGCTTAATTGTAAACTCATTGTTTTGGCTTGTAACACTGCCACTACTCAGGTAATCAATCAGCTTCGAGAAGAATTTACTGTCCCTTTCGTTGGAATAGAACCAGCCATAAAACCTGCCGCTTTAACTTCTAAAAAAGGCGTTGTTGGGGTTTTGGCCACCAAAGGGACACTCAATAGTCAATTATTTCATGAAAATTCATTGAAAAATGGTTCAAAAACCAAATTCATTGAACAAATAGGTACGGGTTTAGTTGAATGTGTTGAGAAAAATAAAATCAACGATACTGACACCTATACCCTGCTAGAGACTTACCTCAATAGTATGATCGATGAAGGGATGGATACCTTGGTCTTAGGATGCACCCACTACCCGTTCTTGCTTCCTGTAATTAAAAAGATACTCCTTCACATATCAAAATTATTGACAACAGTAATGCTGTTGCTCAACAAATAAAACGTGTGCTTACAGCGCAGAATCTATTTGACACTTCAAGCTCACCAGCAAACCATCGTTACTTTAGTTCATCTCCTAGATCCAACCTAGAGGAGTTTGTCAAACAAACCATCAACTATCTTCCTCTTTAAACCAGCTTGCATATAGCATATAATTGTTTGCAATACGTTCAATTTCTCCCTTTTTGCAATGAAGGATCAACATCTTTAATCTTTCGTGCAGGGATCCCGGCATATATCGATCCAGAGGCTACAGTAGTGTTTTGGGTAACAACACTGCCTGCGGCAATAATACTATTGGAATGAATTACACAATTATCCATCACAATACTACCCATTCCAATTAAAACATTGTCATGAATTGTACACCCATGCACAATAGCATTATGACCAATGGATACATTGTTCCCAATGGTGGTTCCTGCCTTTTCGTAAGTAGCATGAATGACCGCTCCATCTTGAATATTGACACGATTGCCTATTCGAAGAGCATGAACATCGCCTCTTACTACTGCTTGGAACCATATGGAGCATTCATCACCCATTTGTACATCACCAATAATCGTTGCATTTTCAGCAAAAAAACAATCCTTTCCCCATTCTGGAGTAAACCCACGTACAGATTTTACTAACATGATTTTGATTTTAAGGGAAGGTAAAAAATGATTCTTATTTAGCCATTCATAGGAATGGAGTTTTATGTAATTTTGTAAAAAAGAATGAGTAATTTTCTAGTAACCCCTTCTGTACAAGAAGACAATAAATATGCTTTTTTTGCCCTGAATGTTTCATTGGGTATATCCAACGAAACCCGTTATGATTCTGTTGAAGAAGCAAAAGACGCTCCATTGGTTCAACAAATGTTTTATTTGCCATTTGTAAAATCGGTCACCCTAACCGATCGTGGCTTAAGCATTGAACGTTTTGATATTTTAGCTTGGTCAGATGTGATCAATGAAGTTGCCCAAGAAATTCAAAACTATTTAAACAATGGCGGACAGATTGCTGCCCAAAGCGAAGTAAAGAAGGTTCCCGTAACGGTTTATGCTGAAAGTACCCCAAACCCAAGCGTCATGAAATTTGTTGCCAACAAAATCCTAGTAGATACTATCTATGAATTTAAAAAAATAGCGGAAACAGCAAATGCTCCCCTAGCTAAAAATTTATTTAGCTTCCCCTTTATCAAGGAAATTTTTATCGATACTAATTACATTTCCATCAATAAAAATGAAGGAACTGAATGGGAGGAAGTCGTGATGGAAATTCGCGAATTTATTCGTGCCTACATCGAAGATGGAAAAGCCATTATCAATAAAAATCAAGTCAAAGCAAGTGGTTTTGCAGCCAGCGCAACCCCTGTGGAAGACTTAGACGAAACCTCGCAAGAGATTGTGAAAATCATTGAAGAATACATCAAACCAGCAGTTGCGTCAGACGGAGGAAATATCCTTTTCGACGCATACAATACAGAAGACAAGTCCGTTCATGTTGTCCTTCAAGGTGCCTGTAGCGGTTGCCCCTCCTCTACCATTACCCTAAAAAATGGGATTGAAAACATGCTGAAGGAAATGCTCCCAGGAAAAGTATCGACCGTTAGCGCAGTAAATGGCTAATAAGCATCATTCCAATGCGCTGGCAAACGAGCAAAGTGCTTACCTGCGTCAGCATGCAAACAACCCTGTTGATTGGGTGCCCTGGGACGAAAGTCATTTTCTTCAAGCAAGAAAAGACAACCGCCTAATTATCATTAGCATTGGCTATGCTGCTTGCCACTGGTGCCATGTTATGGAACAGGAATCATTTGAAGATGACCTTGTGGCCAAACATATGAATGACCATTTTATCTGCATCAAAGTAGACCGGGAAGAACGACCAGATGTTGACCATGTTTATATGCAAGCACTTCAACTGCTTACCGGGCAAGGAGGTTGGCCGCTTAATATTGTTGCTCTCCCCGATGGTAGGCCCATTTGGGGAGGCACCTATTTCCCTAAAGAACAGTGGGTGCATTATTTAAGTCAAATCGTAGTATTACAAAAAGAAACGCCAGAAAAACTCTTGGCCAATGCCACGCAACTGAGTGAAGGTATGCAGCAACTTGAATTGGAAAAATACAAGGAAGAAAAGACAATAACCCCAAACGACATAGCGAATGCTGTAAACAGTATTTATCAAAAACGAGATGAGCAAAGAGGGGGAATGCTGGGTGCACCAAAATTTATGATGCCCACGCTTTTGGACCTCTATGCCGCTTCCGATCATTTAAATCAACACCTTCGTCTAAGTTTAGATAAAATGGCCTTAGGAGGCATATTTGACGTTCTTGGTGGTGGATTTTCTCGCTATTCAGTAGACGAACGATGGCATATCCCGCATTTTGAAAAAATGGGCTATGATAATGGTCAACTGATTTATAGTTATAGTAAGGCTTATCGAAATCAACCCTCGCAATTGTACAAAGAGGTGGTGGAAAAAACAGTAGATTTTCTGCAAAAAGAGCTCCATAACGGTAACGGTGGCTTTTACGCCTCACTTGATGCCGATAGTTTAGACAGTAATGGGAATTTAGTAGAAGGTGCTTTTTATGTTTGGACCAAGGAGGAACTCAACGAATTAGGTCTTCTTGAGCAGCAACACTTTCAAACCTATTTTGGTGTAAATGAAGACGGATACTGGGAAAAAGGCAATTATGTATTCTTTCGTAAAAAAGCAATAGAAGACTATAAAAACACCCATGGACTAACCGATGACTTCAACATGCAAGTCGCCTCATGGGAAAAACGTTTGGTTGAAATAAGAAACAAAAGATCCAAACCGCGCTTAGACGATAAAATCATCTGTTCATGGAATGCCCTAATTGGTAGTGGACTACTCCAGACTTACCGTGCATTTGGAAATGAAGACTATCTTCAACTCGTAAAAAAAAATATAGATTATATTTTGCAAAACCTTCATTCGCCAGAGGGAGGACTCTATCGATAGAACAAACAAGGGGGAACGGTTGTCCAGGGTTTTCTAGAAGACTACAGTGCAATAATCCGCTATTATCTCGATGCATATGAATGCTTCTTTGACCCAAGTTATTTGAAACACGTTGAGCACTTTATCGACTACTGTTTTAATCACTTTCTTGACGCCGAGTCTTCCTTATTTATTTTTTCTACCAAAGAAAAACTATTGATCGAAACAAGAGAGATCAATGATAATGTAATTCCTTCCTCCAATGCGATGATGGCAGAAAACTTATTGCGTTCTAGCGTTCATATGGGTCGCCCAGAATGGGGAAAACATGCAAAAAAAATGCTGTCAACGATAACAACTGAATTGTGTAATTACCCAAGAGCTTATAGTTATTGGCTTCGTCTCGCTCTTAATGCACAAAAAAAACAACGTGAAATTGTCATCGTTGGACCCCATGCTTTTGATTGGATGAAAATACTGCAACAATCCCCACTAGAAAATACGCATTGGGCAGCCAGTCAGCTACCGAGTAATTTGCCATTGTTGTTAAATCGCTACAGTCCAAAAGAAACCCTTATTTATGTTTGTGAAAACAATCATTGCAATGTTCCCTTCAAGCATATAGATGAAGCCAAAAAAGGGCTCGGCCTCACTTAACTTTAGGGGCATTTGTATGAAAGTCTTTCAAATAGAAAGGCTCAAAATACGCAACATCTTCGAATTGTTTCGCTGCGTATTTCTCCGCTACTAGAGCTGCCATGTTTTTTGCAGATGGTACCTCAATATCGTCCACAAATAAATAATCCTCCCCCTTGAGATATGATTTACATTTTTCTGCACCAGAACCAAAAAGCACTTTCTTCCCTTTTGGTAAAGTTGTACGAGTTTCCTCAGAAATAATAACTGCTGCTGTCGCTCGAAGGGTATCGTATTGCGCATCGAGTGCCATGGTAAATACCTCCATTCGTCTAGCATCAATCATGGGAAGTAGAATTTCTCCTTCATTTGGAGTATAACGCCGGGCAAGTACTTCAAGGGTATTTACAGCAATTAAAGGGAGGTCGTTGGCATAGCATATTCCTTTTGCCGAAGATACACCGATGCGGAGACCAGTATATGAACCCGGGCCCATGCTTACCCCCACTGCAGTAAGGGCTGAAAAAGATAAACCGACTTCTTGCATAGCCGTTTGGATGAATACATGCAAGTAATCACTGTGACGAAAATGGGTAGCATTACTTTCCTTGCAATAAAGCAATTTACCATTGTTGGCAATAGCAACAGAGCAATTTGTAGTTGCTGTTTCTATGAGTAAGTGATAATTATTCATTCTTGAGAAGAACTAGTCGATACTGTTCCGTATCGCAAAATACAAAAAGAGTGGCTAGTCTTGAACGGTTCTGTTCATTAAAATGAAAGCGGAACACCAAAATAAAACTCAACCACCTTTAATTTAAAAATATAATCATATTTCGCACGAACCTCGTCAGATACAGCTGCATCATAGCGCTGTTTTATTTGGGTATAGTTGAACGAATTCATTACACCTGCTTCGTACCTGCCCTGAGCATCTAAAAAAGCATCCCTACGCGCTTGGGTTGTTTTTTTTGCTGCTTGATAAAAAGTGTAAGCTCCCTTGGCGTCGTTATAAGCCTGATTTACCGTTGATTCTAAATCTAGTTGCTGCTGTTCTAAACTATTTTTAGATCGCTCCAGATTAACCTTAGATCGTTTTACATTGCTTTTGGCAGAGAGTCCATTAAAAATTGGAATATTCAATTGAAGACCAAAATTGTGTCCATCGTTTATTCCCAATTGATCAGCAATGGGCAAGGGTCCAACTACTCTTCTATTTTCGCGAGTAGCATACACTTCATTCCCATTACTTGCTACAAAACCGATAGGAAAATTTGTGAACTCACCGGTTCCTTCAGTTCGATCGGAATAAGACAAACGGGTGCTATAGCCGTAAAAAGCACTCAATGAAGGTTGTAATGTTCCTTTGGCTAAGGCTAAGTTCGTTTCTGCTATTTCTACATTGGTGACAGCTAATTTAATGTCATCTCGAATGGTCAGTGCTTTTTCGTAAATATTCTTCGGATTTTCTCCCATTACCTGGGAAAAAGGAACATCTAATTCTTCAAACGATATATCAAAGTTCTCATAATCCGTGATTAGAAGTAACTGAGCCAAATTGATCTTCGCCAAACGCAGACTGTTTTCGGCTTGCACAACAGCTTGTTCTTGCGCAGCTATGGTGGCCTCAAGTTCAAAAACATCTCTTGCAACCAAAACCCCAGCTGAGATCAGTTCAGTGGTGCGTTCAAGTTCCGATTTAGAGACATTCAATTGCTCTTGTTGTACCGATAAAATTTCACGATTAAACATAATTTGTAAAAAACTATTGGCGACAAGTAAGGCAATATCATTACTAATGTCTGCAAGCTGATACTGCCTGGCCAAAAGTGTCAAATTTGCTCTATGCAATTGATTGAAATTTTGTTTTCCTCTGTAAATATCAATCCCCAAATTTACGCCAGCTGAAGAGAATTGGGTGGTCAAATTCTCCAATAGACCTGTGGTAATATTTTGGTTGAGACCAATATTCCACGAGTGACTAAGGTTCGAATTCACTCTTGGAAAAAATCCGGCTATAGCAGCTTGTTTGTCAATTTGGGCATTGGCGTAGTCCAACTCATTTTGTTTAATGGTAATGTTCTTTTCCAAGGCCAATTCAACACATTCTTCCAGTGTCCATTGTTTGGTTTGCCCAAATAGAATTGCGGAGAAAAGCGATAGTATAATCGTTAAACTTTGGGTTGTTTTATTCATCTTTGGCTTATTCATTGTCATCAGAAGTTTCATCTTCACCTAGTTTCTTGGCTTCCGTTTTATTCCATACCTTGATCTTGTCTTCAATCGTAATTCCAGAAATGATTTCTACGTTCATTCCATCGGATATTCCAATTTCGATGTCTCTGCGCTCAAATTTCTGTTCATCTAATTGGACTTCTACATAAGCTTGCTCTGTATTTTTGTCAAATTGAAGTAGAGCCTCTGGCAAAGCAAGAATACTGTCTTTGCGCTCAAGTACAAGTGATGCGTTGGCAGAATATCCTGCTCTTACAAAGAAATCACTATCCAAGGTTACATCCCCTTCAATTTTAAATTGAACAGCTCCTTGTTCTTCATTTCCTTTGGGAGCAATAAATTTCAACTTTGCCTCAAACTCTTTGTCTTGAATTGCGCCCAGACTTACACTCAGAGGCATTCCAATGGATAATTTCCCCACCTCGGCTTCATCGACCTTGCCTTCAAAAATCATTTTGTTTAGGTCGGCAATAATTGCAATGGTGGTCCCAGCATTAAAAGAGTTGCTTTCAATTACTTGATCTCCTTCTTTCACCGGCAATTCAAGTACTGTTCCTGCTACGGTTGCACGAACATTGGTGTTTGCAGAAGCTGAGCCGCCTGCAGAACCCAATTTGATGATCTCAAAATCGCTTTGGGCATTGGCCAAATCTTGCTTTGCACGACTGTATGTCAAGTCTGCAGTCTGAAATTCTTGCTGAGAAATGATCTCTTTTTGATATAAAGACTTACTACGATTATATTCTACTTCGGCATTTTTTAGGACTATCTTGGCGGTAGCCAATCGACCTTTGGCGCTATTGAGCTGGCCTTCATCGGCAACGACCTTAATTTTAGCGAGTAAATCACCCTCATTTACAAAGTCTCCTTCCTCTACAAAAAGAGATTGAAGTATTCCTTGCACTTGAGGTTTAACTTCCACTTCGTCTTCCGGAATTACTTTCCCCGTAGCAACCGTTTTCTTTTCAATGGAAGTAATAAAAGCTGTTTTAGTTTCAAAGCTAATGGTGGCTTTACTGTTGGATTTGATGAAAAATGCTGCAGCAAATAGCACACCGAATAAAACAAGTAAAATGAGTGTATAACGGACAAATTTATTCATAACGTATCTTCTGTTTTTTTAATTTAATTTTTATTCTTCTCTTAATGCGTCAATGGGTTTAATACTCACTGCACGTTGGGCAGGTATAAGGCCAATGAGTGTTCCTAGGGTAACCATGATACCCAAAGCCCCAAGCACAAAGGGTATCGGAACTGTTGGATTAGTATATGGAAAGTCTTCTAAGTTTGCGGTTCCAGCATTAATCCCTGCAAGTACAAAAGCACCCAGCATAATTCCAAAAATTCCCGCTATTACAGTCAAGAAAACAGATTCTAATATAATTTGCATGCGAACTTCGGAAGGTGTAGCTCCCAAGGCACGTCTCACACCCAACTCTTTGGTGCGTTCTTTTACAGAAATCAATAAAATATTTCCAATACCAATAACTCCGGCGATGATGGTCGCAATTCCAACGACTAATGAAAGAAAGGTCATTCCTTGAGCAAAGCCCATAATACGATTGAAAATTTCACCCAGATTAAAAGAACCGAAAGCACTCTCATCTTCCGGATCAACTCTATGAATGCGCTTAAGGGTTTGCTTGACGTCTTTCTCCACTTGAACTACATCGGTATCATCGAAGGCAGCAATGGTAAACCACTCTACATTTTCACCTGTATTGTATAATTTTTTAAACGTAGCAAAAGGGATAAACACATCTCCATCACTTTCAAATCCGCCACCAGGAACATACTTGTGGACACCAATAACTTGAAAATATATATAGTCGAAACGCACAAACTTCCCAACGGGATCTTCGTCAATGGCAAATAATTCTTTCTGCGTTCGTTCGCCGATCACGCATACTTTTCGCGCTTGATCTATGTCAGACTGGTTAATGAAACGACCGGGTGTAAATATTTTCTTGGTCGCAATTTTAGTGTATTCAGGAAAGTCACCATATATATTGTAGGTTCCCGATTTAGCTCCGCGAACAATTTGAGAGCCAGAAGATCCATCAAAAATGCCACGTGCATTTCTTGGTGCAATAAATTGAATTTCGGGAATATTGTTGCGAAGTGTATTCGCATCGGCCAATTTTAATTGTGGGTTGCGTCCTGTTTTAAATCCATCATAAGGCAAACTGGTGCTTTGCGCCCAGACAAACATTGAATTCATGGCAATGTTTTCAAACTCGCGTTCAAAGCCATTGTCCAACCCCTTGGCAGAACCCGAAAGAGCAATATATATAAATATCCCCCACAAAACACCTATAACGGTGATTATGGTTCGAACCTTGTTTTTTTGGATAGAACCAAAAATTTCTTGCCAAGTATCGCGATCAAATATGATTTTTAAACTATTCATCTCTTAGGGCTACAATGGGTTTAATGCTTGCTGCGCGTTTGGCTGGAATATAACCAGCAATTCCGCCAAAAATGATCAAAATTAAGGTCGCAAATAAGGCGGTTGAAATATCGATATAAGGGTTTTTAATAAAATAATCTTCCAGTGTTTCATTAATATTTTTTAGTATAAATACACCCAATGCCATTCCAACATATCCAGAAATAGTCGTGATAAAAATAGATTCTTGCAAGATCATTTGAATAACAGATTTTGGGGTAGCTCCCAACGCTTTACGAACACCCAATTCTTTAGTGCGTTCTTTAACCACGAAAACCATAATATTTGATATCCCTATAATACCAGCAATTAGGGTTCCCAAACCAACGAAGGTGACAATGAGCTGAAGTACATTAGCAAATTGTTGATTTTGTTTGAGGTTATCGGCAATATTTCGAATAAAAATACCGTTGGGATCTTTAGGAGCTATATCCTTTTTTTCTTTTAAAACCATCCGAAGTTGACGCTCAAAAGCGAGCGATCCTTTATGTCCAAGTTCTGGACGAAAAGCCACAATGATTTGATCAATTTTATCGTTCCCTTTTTCTAATGACTGCCGTGTTGTGTAAGGGATGTAAATAAAGCGTTCTTCGTTGTCACCACCGTCGTCTTGAAAAACACCCACTACTCTAAACACACTGTTCCCAACGTCAATGAATTTTCCAATCGGATCTTCTTGCTTAAATAAATCGCGAGCTACCAAGCGACCGATCACTGCATGCTTGCTTTTATTTTTCACATCCAATTCGTTGACATACCGCCCTTTCATCATAATGGTTTTCTCCGCATATTGATGATCTGGCCCTACGCCACGGGTGGTGTAATTGTCAAATTCGTTTTTGTAACGCACAGAAGCCCTTCGTGAAATTCGTGGGGTGATGTATTCGAGAAAAAAGGGAAAGTTATCTTTGATGTCTGTTAGGTCATCGTTTTTAAATTCGATACGTCGATTTGCCTTAAAGCCTTTATAGGGCTCAGAAGTTCTCCCCCGCAAAAAGAAACATTGTATTGGTGGCGTCGTCTAAAAAGAATTCTTTGAAAGAGTTTTTTAATCCATTCCCAAAACCAAAAAGGATAATAAAAATAAAGATGCCTAATGCAACCGTAAATCCGGAAAGAAACGTACGTAATTTATTCTTTCGAATGGTTTCAAAAATTTCTTGCCAACGGTCTTGATTAAACATATTGCGCTGCGATAACTTGTTTCACCTTCGTGTCTTCAACAATTACACCATCTTTAAGACGAATAATTCGCTTACACATTTGGGCAATGTCTTCTTCGTGGGTAACAACAAGAATTGTTTTCCCTTCTTGATTGATTTTTTGAATCAGATCCATCACTTCATACGATGTTTGAGTATCAAGTGCACCTGTTGGCTCATCTGCAAGCAATAGTTTTGGTTCAGAAGCCATAGCGCGAGCAATAGCAACACGCTGCTTTTGCCCCCAGATAGTTCACTGGGAAGGTGTGTTGCCCAATCATAGAGACCCACACTTTCTAAATACTTTAACGCTTTTTCTTGTCGTTCAGAACGTTTCATTCCCTGATAATACAAGGGTAAAGAAACATTCTCTAGGGCTGTTTTGTAATTGATCAAATTAAAGGATTGAAAAATAAATCCTAAGAATTTGTTTCTGTACTTGGCCGCCTTTGTTTCATCCAAATCTTTGATGAGAACTTTATCCAATTCATAACTTCCTTCGTCGAGTAAATCAAGCATTCCAATAATGTTGAGCAGGGTTGATTTTCCCGATCCTGAAGACCCCATAATGGCGACAAGCTCTCCATCTTCAACGTTTAAATTGATTCCTTTTAAAACATGAAGCGAAGAGCTTCCCATTTTATAGGACTTATGTAAATCTTTAATTTGAATCATCTGCCGGTATTAGCATTTTACACTTACCCATAAGACGGTGTAATTCGTAAAATGTTACAGATTTTCCTTTTTTTATTTATACATCATTCTGTAGACGACAAATCCAACTCCAGCAACAAGTATGTAGGGCATTGCCATGAGGTAAACAATACCGTCGTTGATCCCCTTTGCCGTGGCTTGCCCTTCTTCCGATTCGAGCACTGCGCGACACATGGAGCACTGAGCTTCTAGTGTTTCAGGGAACAGGCTAGTTGAAAGCATTAGCGCTATAAACAAAAAGAGATTCTTCTTCATTTAGGCGTAATAAGGAGAGATCATTAAGTAAATCACCACACCTGTAATCGTAATATACAACCATATTGGGAAGGTGATTCTTGCTATTTTTCTGTGGGAAGTAAATTGCTGAGAGGTTGCTCTAACATAGGAGATTAGTACCAAAGGAATGATTGAAATAGATAACAGAATGTGTGAAATTAAAATAAAATAATAAACTGTTTTCACCCATCCTTCCCCACCAAACGGTGTAGGCTCGGAAGTTAAATGATATGCCACATACATCACCAAGAAAGCTAGCGACAAACCAATGGCCGTTTTCATCAGTTGCTCATGAAGGGTTATTTTTCTGTTTTTTATCGCCCAAAGGGCAATCAAAAGAATGATCGTGGTGTATCCATTTATTGCTGCATAGATTGGGGGTAAGAAAGTCAGTGGCTGTACACCCTCTAAACGGATACGAAATAAAATTGCGACAACAAGTGGTATTAAAACGGATACAGCAATTATCCATTTCTTGTACTTAAGATCATTATTTTTTAGGGATGCGTTTTGCATAATTTAATTTTCATTCATTAATTTCTCAATATCAACCAGCAATTGGTCAACACCTTGTTCTTCTTCCTCTTCTTGGTCAATGCCCATATAATAAACAATTGGATTGCCAAAATCATCTCGTCTCGAGCGAATATAGCCGTTTTTGTCGATCAATGCAAAATAACCTTGATGTTCAAATCCTCCTGCTACAGCAGGATTGATGGAGGCAAAGATATTGAATCCTGTATTGGCTAGATCATAAATTGTTTCCTTTTTAGCTGTCAAAAAATTCCAACTAGACGATTTATCTACATAACCCGCTGCATATTTTTTTAACGTAGAAGGGGTGTCGTAGTCTGGGTCTATGGTGAAAGAAGCTATGCCAAAATCGGGATGATCCCCAAATTGATCATAAAGAATCTTCATGTTTTTGTTCATGATAGGGCAAATAGAAGGACAACGACTAAAAAAGAATTCTACGACATATACTTTTCCAAGGTAGTCTTCATTTGAAATGTACAAGCTGTCTTGGTTTAACATCAAAAATTCTGGCACCTTTTTTGGCTCTCCATTAAGTTGGATAAAGTCCAAGGACGTATGTCCTGGTTTTATCGAACGATTACTTGTAATGGTTCGATCCTCCACTAAACGCTTGATTATTTTTGGGATAAACAGGTACCCGAAAATAACCAAAACAGCAACTAGACCGATGGAAGTGTTTTTTTCATGGGATGAAATTAATGCATTTGAAACCGACGGAAAACGTTGAACGGTTATTTAGAGCGATTGCTATTGTTCTTTTTGAGCGCCAAACGGTATTCTGCCAAAATAACTTTAACATCATCGGTCATTTTTTTATTTAACTCAGCTACAGAGGTGGTGTTATATCCGTAAAGTGTACCTACTTCTTCATCGTCATCTCTACCGCGTAACTTATTAGCTCGATCGACAATAAAAACGGTCGAAGTGCTTTTTTTAGCGTTTAATGAAACATCGGTTTGAAAGCTATCAAAAAGGGTTTGAATTTCAGCTTGGGAACCAAAAACAAATCTCCATTTCGACAGATCGGTGGCTGCACCAGCTTGTAATTCAACTAGGATTTGATTAATCGCTTCTTGTTGTCCATTTTCTACTACCATGACAAACTGAAAATCGTCAAACTGATAAAAGCGCTTGTAAATTTTTTGATTGAGATTGAACGCATCTCCCTTGCGCAGCTTAAGATCACTCCCCCAAAAACCCACAACAGAGATATTCCCATTGAATTGCTGGGGCTTTCCGCTTAGGCTAGTCCATTCGGTTATATCACTGACTTCTTCCGTCAGTATTGGTAAATGAGCAAAATTGTTCACCCCAGAAGCAAAAAACAAGTAAATCACTAATGGAAATACAAAAAGAATTCCCAAAACCAAAAATTTCTTTAACGCTTTATTGCTCGCTGACATAGGTTAAAAATTCCAACTCACAAAGCCTGCATTCATTACTTCAAAAATATAATCTGCTTCAACCAAAAGAATAAAGGCTAAATAAGGAATTAAAATAACCAAGGGAAGTACAATTGATCCTTTGAAAGAACCTTTCTCATCGCGAATATGCATGAAGTCCCAAGCAATGTAGTAAGCTTTAACGATGGTTAAAATGATGAAAATCCAATTTAGGATCTTCATTCCCAAGAACATTTGCATGAGGCTTTCGGGCTTAACAATTCCCAAAGCAACCTCTATAGTTGTTACGATCGATAAAAATATGAGAACACCCCAAATCTTCTGTACATTGGATTTGAATTTTAAGAGTCCTCTAAAAATGGCTAGTTTTTGTTCTGCGTGTGCCATGTGTGCTGTAATTTATTGTTATACCAAATAGAAAAAGGTGAATACAAATACCCAAACTAGATCGACAAAGTGCCAATATAGTCCTACTTTTTCAACCATTTCGTAGTGCCCTCTTTCTTCGTAGGTACCGCGTATTACGTTGAAGAAGATGATAATGTTGATAACGACTCCAGAAAACACGTGGAATCCGTGGAAACCAGTAATAAAGAAAAAGAAGTCTGCAAACAAACGGTTACCATATTCGTTGTGAATTAAATTGGCACCCTCAACGACATCCACTGCATCATTTATTTTTACCAAAGATGCTTCACGAGAAAGAACAATTTTTTGGCCTTTATCATTTAATTTCTCACCTCTGATCACCAAGTTTTCGTTTGCGGCAAAACCAGCTTTAACTTCTTCAAGTGAGTAGGTTGGTAAAGAAGATTCTCCTACAAACCAAATACCATTACTACTTTCGTGTGTTGTTCTATCGTTTGCTATGGTTGAAGCGAAAGCTTCTAGAGCAACACGTTTGCCTGTATCACCATCAACAAACTGAAGGATTTGGCCACCCCGTGTTTCGAGTGCACCATACTCTCCTTTGATAAAGTTTTTCCATTCCCAGGCCTGTGATCCTACAAAAATAGCTCCTCCAATAATGGTGAGTAACATATAGAATGTTACTTTGGCTTTGTTCATGTGATGCCCTGCATCAACAGCCAATACCATGGTTACTGAAGAAAAGATCAAAATAAAGGTCATCAATGCTACATAATACATCGGAGCATCCGTTCCGTGCAGGAAAGGGAAGTGAGTGAATACTTCGTCGGCGATGGGCCATGTGTCAATGTTTTTGAAGCGAGAAAATCCATAGGCTACCAAAAAACCAGTAAAGGTTAGTGCGTCAGAGACAATGAAAAACCACATCATCATTTTACCATAACTCGCGTTTAGGGGTCTATTCCCTCCACCCCAAACGTTGGTTTCTTCATTGGGGTTGGTTGCTGCTGCTTCCATAAAAATTGTCAAATTTTAATGTTACAAATTTAAATGTTTTTACTGATAAATTGTTACAAAGAGGAACAAATATAACCATAGAAAATCAAGGAAATGCCAGAACAATTCTGCCAATTCTACCCCGAGGGTTTGCTCAGGCGAATAGTTGTTTTTGTGTGCATTCACCAAAACTACCGATAAAACAATCAATCCTCCAGACACATGGGCAAGGTGCAAAAGCACTAATACATATAAAAATGAGGTTGTAATTGAACTTTCAGCACCAGTAAAATAATACCCTGATGCGATTATTTCATTGAACCCCTGAAATTGAAGGTTCACAAATACTAGGGTTAAAATAAACGTGGCCCATAACATCCCTTTGAATTGTGCAAGCTTATTTTGACGAAGGTTTCGTTTAGCATAAAAAAAAGTAATACTACTCAGCAGTATAACCACGGTACTAAAACTGAAAACTTGAGGTAGCGCAAAACCTTCTAGCCAATCTGCACGCGAGCTACTTACAACATAGGCGCTTGTTAAACCAGCAAAGGTCATGGCCATGCTAATCATTCCAAACCAAAGCATCATCTTTTTGGTTCGACTATTTTTATTATCCATAAAGTAAAAATTTATCCATTACGTATATTACTTGCACAGCAGTGATATAGGCAACACTACTAAGCATCAGTCTCCTTGCAGCTTTGTTGTCTTTTTTAAGCATTAAATCCGTTGCAAAATACAACATAAAAATTCCAACAACTGCAACACCAACTGCACCATAAAAACTCAGTTGCAATGCCCCAGTATAGTGGGTAAAAGGGAGCAATGAGATTAAGATCATCCAAAGTGTATACACTATAATTTGAAAAACTGTTCCTTGATCTCTCCCTCCCGTAGGCAGCATTTTAAAACCTGCTTTTTTATAGTCCTCATCTAACATCCAGCCGATGGCCCAAAAATGAGGAAATTGCCAAAAAAAATTGTAGCATAAACAAAACGCCTGGTTCTATACCAAATTGATTGGTGTAAGCAACCCAACCTAACATAAACGGGATCGCTCCCGGAAATGCGCCAACAAAGACAGCCAAAGGAGTTCGGGTTTTCAAGGGGTATACAAAGCTACATAGAGAAATATGGAGACACAGGCAAAAAGGGCTGTCCGCCAGTTCAACAAATACAATGCAGCTATTCCTACTAGCGTCATACTTATGGCAATGGTCAATGCTAATGAAGGCTGCATTCTACCGGTTGGCAAGGGCCTGTTTTTTGTTCGTTGCATTAACGCATCTAGGTCCTTTTCTAACACCTGATTAAAAGCATTGGAAGCCCCTACCATACAATAGCCTCCAAAGGATAGTAATACGATATCATAATAGTTGATATCGTTTGCTGCCAATAAATACCCCGCTAGAGAAGAAAACACTACACTTAATGCCAGTCGCATTTTGGTGATTTCTTTAAAATCACTCAGCCATGAAGTGGTGGGTACATTTCCGATATCCGCAGACATAATCATTCTTTCTTCCGAGTGCAAAGATAACGTACGCTTCTTGATATTCCCTCATTTCTTTCTCTTTTTGAGCACAAAAAAACCCGAACTTTCGTTCGGGTGGTCATTTGATGTAATTCTACTTTATTGTAAACGGAAAGTAATGGGAATACTAAACGGAACACGTACGGGTCTTCCGCGTTGTTTTCCTGGTGTCATACTTAGGCAGTTTTGAGATAATACGAGCTGCTTCTTTCTCTAAGTTTTTATCTGGACCGCGCATACGAACATTCGTGATACTTCCATCTTTAGAGATAACAAAGTTTACATACACACGTCCCTGGATACCCATTTCTTGTGCAATCTCTGGGTAACGGAAATTTTTGCGAATGTGCTTGTTAATTTTTTCCTGGAAACACTCTCTTCTTTTAGACTTGGCTACCTTTTCACAACCTGGATAGATTGGCACGTCCTCAATTACAGCAAAGGGAACGTCAACATCTTCAAAGTCGTCTTCTACCTCAATGTCCTCTACCTCAACAATCTCTTCTTGATCTGTTTCGGTAGATTCGATGATTGTTTCTTCCACTTCTTCTTCATCTTCCACTACTTCTAGCACTTCAGGTGCTGGCGGTGGAGGTGGTGGAGGCGGAGGGGTTTTTAATTGTTCCGTTATTGGCACTTCCTCATCGTCTTCGTCGTCAACGTTAAGTGCTTCATATCCATAACCAGACTTTTCATAGGTTTTCCATTCTATGGCTTGCCACGAAATGAACAAAACAACCGCTAGACCAATAGCAAAATATAAGCTGCTATTTTTGGTTAAATCGGCTTTGGGATTCTTTTTTAATTGCATTACTCAAAGTTTAGAAAGCTAATTTATAAAAATACCGCTTTTGACCACAATTTTTTCAATGGTTTTTCCTGAAAAAACAAAAGTGCAAATTCCGACAAAATTTGCAACCAAATCAAACAGGTCGAAAGTTCTGTGCAATAAGAGGTACCCTTGAATTAATTCAAGAAACATGCCAAAAGAAAAAGCCGACACGAACACAATACATTTTACCTTCTTAATACGCCAATCCAAACCAAGGGCTAAGCCAAGGCAGGTAGAAAAAACAAAATAGGCTAAAAAATGAGCGATTTTATCGGTGTCGAACACATCGGTATTGAGCGGAGGCATGGACAAGGGTACCACAGATAAAAGCACTATGGCAAGTCCAATCATTAGGGCAATAACCGACAAGGTGTATTTAGGCACTAATCAATGCTTTGTAGCCGGCAGCATCGAGGAGGTCGTTAACATCATTAGGGTTGTCCAATTCGATTTTAATCATCCAACCCGACCCATAAGGATCATCATTGACTGCCTCTGGAGCATCGGTCAAATCATCGTTAAATGCCACTATGGTTCCTTTGACAGGCATAAACAAATCGGAAACTGTTTTGACCGCTTCAACGGTGCCAAAAACTTCTTCAGCATCAATGTTTTCGTCTAGGGTTTCTACTTCAACATATACGATATCTCCCAACTCTCCTTGAGCGAAGTCTGTAATCCCTACAGTAGCAATATTCCCATCCATCGAAACCCATTCGTGATCTTTGGTGTAGCGTAAGTTATCTGGTACGTTCATAGCTTATTAGTTTAACTTGAGGCAAATATAATTTTTTAACTGAAATAGCTATCGTTTAATTTCCAAAATTATAACGGATCGTTATTCCTGAACGGATGCTGGTTTGCGGGAAGGCAGTAGATATCGCAAATTTAGAGAAGTTATGATCGTAGAAAAACAAGCCTGTAAGGTTACGCGACAGGGCGTAATCGGCGGTAACCTTTATGGACCATAAGGTTTGGCCTGCTGTCACTTGGTTATTGTCTATTTCTAAATTCCTCAAAACAGTAATGTTGTTTCGATAAGACAAATCAGCTTTAATGTTTAAATCCCCTTTTAGGGTTCGCCTTCTCCCTCCGATGGAGGTTCTCAAAGGGAGGTCTTTAATGCGATAGCCCATTCCTACAATGTATTCTTCTCCACTAGATTCGGTCAACAAATTATTGTCCAAACTCAAAGACAAGGCGCGGTCTGTTTTCAATTCCGCCAAGAACTTAAATGAGTTTTTGAGCTCAACATCGACGCGAAGTAAGGGGTTGAATTGTTCGACTAAATTTAAGTTTCCATAGAGTTTCTCTGAAACAAAATTTCCTGCGCCATCTTTTTGGTCTAAAAAATTTGGATCAAAATCAAGATTGGTTTGGAATTGGTTGATGGTATAACTCGATCGGTAGGCATGTGTCAACGAAAAACGATTAAAAATTTTCTTTATTGATTTGACATTCATTAACCCTGTATACTTTAAATTCCAATTGGGTAGCGGTGTTTTTTGAATTGGATCTAATGCTATTTTTGAAGCATTGGTTCCAGAATAAGCAGCGAGGAAAGCAGGAATAACTACATCTTGTTGACTCTTGCTATACCCCAAAGGATAGCCTTCTTGGTCCACTCCTGTACCTGTCGATTGGCGTTGGTTAGCCAAGCGTTGTGCAACGATTAAACGATTTCTTCTGAAGTCGTCAAAATACGGACTTGCTTCTCCTTTAGATCGTTTGAAAGCGGTTTTTATTAGGAGGGTAGAAATTCCGAAATTCCCAAATTGATTTGTGTTTAGAGCAACATATTCTTGGTTTTCAACCTGAAAGTTTTCTGTACCATTTTCTGAATAATTTCGCTCGGCTGTTAAATCAATCAACAGACCTTTACCAAAATCTAATTGTCCTGTTATGTTTAATTGGCTGTTGTGTACTTGCGTAAAAGGCTGATTAAAATTAGGGAAATCTGTTAACCATCCTTGTTTTGCGGCTTCAAAACGAACATCGGCTTGGCTTCCAAACGTAAATCCAGGTGTGGGTTGAAGTGTTCCCACCAGGCCAACTGAAGGAAGATATCCGGGCAACACCTTTCCGTTACTCTCAGCATAAGAAAATTGTACTCGTTTCAGAATCGTGAGTAAATCAACCATCTGAGAAAGTGCTTTTCGCTTCCGCTTTGGCTTTTTGGCTGCAGTAGAATCTTGGGGCAAAGTTCGTCGAGGAAGCGCACGTTGTTGCGTGGATCGTTTCCTACTTAACCCTAAAATACGGTATAAGCGATCGGTCGATATGGAACCGTTTAAACTTTTTGTATTGTTATTTTGAACCGTATTAACAATGCCTAAGACCGCACCATTTTCGTGGGTAACTTCAGCCAAAACATCAGAACCTCTTTGCCAACTAAAATCACCTGTGTACGTGTAATTGGCATCAATAAAGCTTAAAAAAGGCAAATAATTAAAGGGCAATTTATACGTTAAATTAAGGGTTTGGAAATGGCGATTTGGGTCTCCTAAATCCCATAATCCATCCCAAATGCCTCTGGCCTTATCCACCCGTTGACTTCCTTCTGGGGTATCTTCTATGTAGTTTTTAATAATATTATTGCTTGAAGCAGTAAAATTCAACCTCAGGGAACGGGTAAGATTATGGTTCAACGAATAGGTCCAATCGAACAAGAAATTACGTTGCTGTAAATCAGGTAAACTCAATTGCTGCGCTGCGTCTACGCCCTCCAAGTAAACCTCCCTAAACCGCTGATTGTTGAACAAGCGATTGATGTTGGTGCTTATGGATACATTCGATGGTACAGGATTAAGATTTATCTCTCTCAACCAGCGTAAATATTGTTTTTTACTCAATCCTTTTATCTTTTTGAAAGGATTAATTTCAAACGGCTTAAAGGTATGTCCATAATTTGCTCCCAAACGAAGAGTTGTATTCGATTGATTTTCAATTTCATAATCATGGTGTGTCAACTGATTGAATGCATAGGAAAAATCAAAGTTTTCTATGTTGTAGAAACGTGGCTTACTTGGACTACCTAATTTTCGCACTCCAATAAGGCTAATGCTTTTACGCTTGGTGTAATCTATGGCCTGTTCTTTAATTTCTTTTCTTTTCTCCGCATTTTCTGCTGCACTGAGACGATCATCGAGACGAAGATCTTGGTAAAATGGATCATACTCCGGTGTAATTTGTGTCTCGCCAAAACTATAATTTAAGGGTAATTGTACACTCCATTTTTGGGGCAATAGTTGGCCAGCATTTACGGTTGAAACAAGATCATATTGTAAAAGTTCCTCTCGGCTTCGTTGGTTGGGGGATTGATCTATGCTACCAAAACCAACGGTAGAATAGCGACCGCTAGCACTAATATTTGCAAAGTCAGCAATATTCGCATCTAAGGCCGCAATGGCAGCCCAACCGCCTTCACTATCAATCCCTGCAATCCTTAATTCGTTGAACCAAACCTCGCCTGTAAGCACATCGCCCAATTGTGTTGATGGATTTTTTACCCCAATCATCATTGTTTTAATCGACCCTAATGAGGGATTCCCCTTAATCGATAATCGGTACTTTTTGTCGCCAGCTAAGTCACTTACAGGAGTAAATTCTTCCACTCTGTTTAGCTCTTCATCATAGTAGTTGGCCGAATTAGAGGAGGGGTTCCCCAAAAAGACAGATTTCATTTTCGACAATAATTCAATGGGGACATCAATGGAATTAAAATCGGGTTGCCAAACTTCCTCGGCACTTAAACGGTTAGCAGAATTTTCAATAAATTCTGTAGGTTTCAATGGAACCTCAATTTGATAATAATTGTCTTGATAGTCTGTCCCTAAACGTATAAATGCAACTAGCCTTCTATCAAATTCATCATTGGTTCCCGAACCTGGTAAAGGTGTTTGACCCTGAATCGACTCCGCATGCAAATACATTTTAAGTTTTTCGTATTGACGTAAATCAACATCTACACCTTTGTATATTCCGCGAGCATCCATGGGTTGCAGGTTAAAAACCCTGAAAGCCAACGATTGCTCGTTTTGGCGAACAATGGTGTTGTTGTTATTGATCTGTTCGCGCTGAATTTCGGGAGGTAAAACATAATTGACCGGAATCCTATTTTCATTCTCTAAAATGTTGACCGTACTAATATCAACTGTTGTATTGTTTGAAGCACTGATCTGTTCATTTAAAGAACGATTGTACCTCCTCCAATCGCCCCGAACCAAATCCAAGGTTCCAAACCGAAAGACAATGGGCTGATCAAAACCATTTAAAAGCATTCGCATAAAGCGAATAGACCGTAAATCTTGAATCCCATTAATATTATTAAAATAAGGAGCAAAGCTTGTTCCTTGGTAATAACTCTTATCGATGGGCACCTTAAACTGAATCCAGCGAGTCGTTAGGTTTTGACCATTGGGAAGATCAACGGTCACATTCTCCCGCACGTCTGTTACAAAAGGATGATTTCCTACGGTCATCCCTTTTCGGATAGGAATTTTGTACTCGAAATAACTGTCGATGGTATTCATGGTTTGATCCCGATTGACATCTTCTGTATCAGGTTCAGCAGTACTTCCACGATTCGTATCGGAAAATGCAATGGGAGAATTACCATCGGTTCCATTAAAGTTTTTATATCGGTCAATAACACCCCTTGACCTTGTAAGAAATAAGAATAGTTGTCTCCGGCAGGGTCATTTACAGGACCGTTGGTGTATACTAAGCGTTCTTCCTCATCGTTGAGTCCATCTAGCCCCACATCTTGTCGCTGTCGATCTTCTTCTACAGTATTGAACGCGTATAACAAAGACTGGGAAGAAGGAGTACGCCCCCAGTTTGTACTTTGAACCGCTGTTGGCTGAAGTCCCGGCAACCCATTTTCATATTGTTTTCTTCCATCTCTCAAAATGTCTTCTGAAATATTTCCTAAATGGAAAACCAAATCCCCCAATTCATCGTCTTGCGACTGCACTTCGTTGAATGTATCTAGCACCCAAAATTCTATGAATTCTACATTGGATTGTTCAAAGTTAGTGGCATTAATCGAACGCATAATTCCTCCCCAATTTTCGCTGGGTTGTCGTCCAAATTCGCTCGCCGATTGATTATTGTAGGGACCTCTCTTGTGGGAAGTAAGCTAAATCTAATGTTGTCTGGATGGTTGATTGACCTTGAACTAAGTCTTGTTCAGGAAAAATTTCGTTGATAAAAATTCGTCGGGTCGTATTTAAAGAGATTGAAGAATTATCAATTCCTGAGGGACGAAGTTGCGTGGAATAAAATACTGGATCGACCGTGTACCATGCAAGTTTTGCGCGGTAATGCCCAGCAGCCAAATTATCATTTCCAGCATCAACCCCTTCGTAACCCTCAAACGGAATAGAAGCGAGTTTCCAGGCAAAGGCTCCCTTCACATCAATATTGGTTTGCGCTCCTTCAAAATCGTCTAGATAAACATTTGTTTCTCCCTGTAGTTGGGTGTTGCGAGGATCTCCAGCAATTAGACTCGCAATTTCACCACGGAAAGAAATTTGTGAAGGTGCGGTAGTTTCTATGGTTGGCAACTTATTGATTAACCTGGTGAGGAAAGGAACTTCTGTAGAGAAATTGGTATTGAATCCAATCATTGTATTGTTTACCGGTTCGGTTCCATAATTGGCTTTCTGTGTCAAAGGATTTTCACTCAGGTTAATAAGCGTTCCCCCAATGACTACTTTTTCGTTGAATTGATGAACGACATCCACTCCCGAAAAACGTTTGTTTTGTTGGCCAAAAAATGTATTGTTCTCAGTAGAAATTTGAATGGGAATATTGGAGGCCTGCAAACCTGGGTCAAGAATTTTCACTCGTCCAATTTGATAATTTACGGTATAGTCTATCCCCTCGCGAAGCACTCTTCCACCTGCAGTAACCTGTACAGACCCTCTTGGCACATTAAAGGCTCCAATGGCAATTCCATCTCCCCCAGCAGATTTATATCTCCCTTTTAATTGAAACTTGTTTTGCTCTGTTGCTTCCAACGCAGCGGCTTGGGTAAGCGCATACATGTCTCGGAAGACATATTTGGCTTGATTTGCATTATAGGTCAATTCGTTATCATAATCTTCTGTTCCAGAACGTTCGTCCTCTAAAAGCTCAAATAAGCTCTCGCCGAAGGGCTCAACCGTGGGGAAAATAATTCGGCCATATTGAGGATCTACGGTTATGCCGGGCACAAAATCGAAAAACCCATCTCCCTCTGGTTCGGGATCGTTGTAAATATTTAATCGGTCTAAACGCAATGAACGCAACAAAATTGAATTAACCAGTTCCTCTGGCCAAATTGAGGTATCTACGGGCGTCAGGTAATTAATGGGAGATGGATCGGAATACAATATATTCAATCGAAAATCCTCTTGCTCCAATTGAAACGCCCCCGTATTATAAATATTCTTCATCATTAAATCCCAAACAGGCTGACGAACATCTGTAATACTACTTTTTAATAATTTAACGATCAAATTATTGGTTTCTACCTGAGGCACTGATTGACTTTGCGTAGCATCTACAGCGGTACCTGCAATTCCTCCATTGGCAAATTCTCCTACTTGATACACCTGTCCATTGAAGGTAAATTGAAAGGCTACACCCAATATTTCATCATTACTCAAACGCTGATTTAACGAGACATATCCTAACTGTGGGTGTAAGGTATATTCCGATGGTTCGAGTTTCCGTGCACTTTCCAACACAGCATAATCAAACCCTTCTCTTACTTGCCCGTTGAGGGGGCCAAATCCTTGAGGTACGGTTCCGATATCCCGAATTCTATCATTGAGAAATGAACCTGCATTGATTTGCTCGGGATCTAATTTATTGGCCTCGTTGGCCGGAATTCCATTTGGTAATGACTGATTGAAAAAACCACCATTCAACTCATCTAAGCGCGCTCGCTGGGGATCAGATTCCCCTAAATCTTGCAAGGCAATTATGTTTCGAATATTATTGGTTTGGGACTGGCGATTGGTTATCCACACCTCAACTCGTGTGATTTGTATTGGCGAATTAATGTATGGATAGGTTTGTAAAAACCGATCATAATTATCGCGGAAATAATGCGCCAAGAAAAAATGACGATCTGCTTCATAGTCCAACGCAAAAACAGAAAATTCTTGTAAGGTTCCACCCCCTTGCGCAATGACCGATTGAGGCTGAGACCTTTGTTCTGCAAAAACTCCAGTAATGTTGGTCCGTCCAAATTTCAATTCTGCCTTTACCCCCATTAGGCTTTGTGCACCAGCAATGAGTGTGCTATTGAGGGGCATGTTGATATTCCCGATGTCGATATTTTGCAAAATGGCGTCTTCGGAAGCAGGTTTGTCAAGAAAATCATTGATTTTATTTTTATAATTTCCAACCGTTCCCTGAAGATTATTGGCTTGATCTTTTAACGATTCTAACTTACCCTTCACATTTTCTACCGTACTCCTCGCCTCATTTACGATGGATTTAGCTTCATTAAATCGATTTTGAATTCTTTCGCCTTTTGCTTTGAGACTCTCAACATCATCTTTGATTGAAGTAGGGAGATAATCACTAAGCTCATTTAACTTGGGAGGATTGAACTGAAGTTTAACCAAGTTTTGAAAATCAAAAGTTGACTCAGTATCATAATTTGCTGTAATCTGAAGTCGTTCTCCAATGGTCCCCAATAAGCTTAAGTTAATGCGCTGTTCGAAATCGAAGCTAAAATTTCTTCGGTTCCTAGGAGAAAAACTAGGATTATCTGTTTTTTGATACTGGACACCAAGATCAATTCCAATGGAACCCTGTGGCTGAACGTCGATGGCATTGCTTCCAAAAATAGACGAGAAGAATTTTGAATTTACATACAATTCTGGGAGCAGATCTTTTTGGGCTTCATCTGCTTTCGTTTTGTTTTGGGCGATGGCACTCAACTTATCCTGAAAGTAAGTGTTCATCTGTTCCTTCAAAACACGTTTTTCAAATTCTTTGGGCGTCAAAACCAATGGTATCCCAAGCGGATAGTCACCTATGGATGCCGAAAAAATGTAAAGATTCTGTTCTGGATCAAAATCATAGAGAGAAATAATACTTTCCACATCGGGTAAAGCTATCCTCCCCAAGGTTGTGCTTTCTTGGATTTGGGAGTAGCTTTTCAACGTTCCTGTCACTATAAAGGCCAGAAACAGTAGATAAAAGCGAACATCAGAGTAATACGCTTTTCTTCTTTTTACCAAAGATTTTAAAGTTTATTCAAAGCCTGCTTAATGAGCATTTCTACACTGCTCTCTGGAGCGCTTTGAATGATGTTATCAATAACTTTCTCGGCCTGCCTTCTAGGGTAACCAAGAACCTCTAATGCTGATAACGTTTCTTCTTTGATAGTATTGTTTTTAATGGTTGATATTTCATCCATTCCAGCTACTTGCTGTATTTTATCTTTAAGTTCTATTAATACTCTCTGGGCTGTTTTCAATCCAATACCCTTAACGGCCTTGATGGCGGCTAAGTCATCATGTACAATGGCATGTTGAATTTCAGCTGGAGTCATGGAAGAAAGCATCGTTCGAGCAATGCTTGCGCCGATTCCAGAAATGGAGATTAATAAGCGAAAAATACTACGCTCCATAGGCTGAAAGAATCCAAAGAGTGTATGGGCATCTTCGCGAACCTGTAAGTGAGTGTATAAACGGATATTTTCTTCCTCACCCAATTGCCCAAAAGTATGCAATGAAATATGAACTTCATATCCTACTCCCTGACAATCTATGACAACATGAGTGGGAAATTTTTCGATTAATCGGCCGTGTAATTGAGTAATCATTTTTTTCTTTTTGTTGTGCATCAACCACTGCCAATGCAGCCATATTCACCATTTCGTCAACGCTAGCACCTAATTGTAAAACATGAACTGCCTTACTTAAACCCAATAAAATTGGCCCTACCGACTGTGCTCCATTTAATTCTTTAAGGAATTTGTAGGCGATGTTAGCAGATTCTAAGTTAGGAAAAATTAAGGTGTTTACTTTTTTCTTAACCAAATCTGAAAAAGGGAATTTCTCCGCCAACATTTCTTTGTTTAGCGCAAAATCAGACTGTAAAGGTCCATCAATGTCCATATCTGGATAATAGCGATGCAAATAAGCCACAGCTTCTGACACTTTTTTGGCACCCGGATGGTTTGCCGCACCAAAATTCGCATACGAAAGCATGGCAGTAACAGGCGTAAAACCAAATAGTTTAACTACTTGCGCATTCATGTGAGCGATTTTTGCCAGCTCCTTTGCCGATGGATCTATATTGATCGAGGTATCTGATAAGAACAATGGACCGCGCTCTGTTAACATTAAATTTGTGGCAGCAATACGGGTTACTCCTTTCGCTTTTCCGATGATGCTCATGATGGGTTTTACCACCGAAGCATAGTTTCGTGAATAGCCCGAAAGCATGGCATCTGCATCTCCTGTTTTTACCATCATAGAAGCAAAGAAATTTCGCTCTCTTAAGACAGATTTGGCCTCGTATTCTGTAACTCCTCTCCGTTTTTGGTCTTTCCAATAGAGCTCAGCGTAGTGGTTCTTAATCTGTCGCTCTTCATTACTTTTTGGATCGAGAATTTCTACTTCATCATCAAAATCAATTGATTTCATTAGGTCGTTGATCACCTCTTTTCGCCCTAAAAGAATGGGCTCGCCAATTCCTTCTTCTTTGACTATCTGGGCTGCTTTTAATACATCTAACTGGTCGGCTTCTGCAAAAACAATTCTTTTGGGGTTTTGTTTAGCACGATGATGTAACACCCGCAGTGTTTTTTCATCACCACCCGTTCTAGCGGAGAGTTCTTCTCTATAGCGATCCCAGTCTTCGATGGGTTCTTTGGCCACGCCAGACTCCATGGCTGCTTTGGCTACCGCCATAGGTACTTCAACAATGAGTCGTGGATCAAAAGGCTTCGGAATAATATATTCGCGCCCAAAAGTTAAACGAGTCTCGTTATACGCAAGGTTTACTTGTTCTGGAACGGGTTTCTTGGTTAGCTCTGCTAAAGCTTCAACTGCCGCCATTTTCATGGCTTCATTGATGGTGGTGGCGCGTACGTCGAGCGCACCACGAAAAATAAAAGGAAAGCCTAAAACATTGTTTACTTGATTCGGGTGGTCAGATCGACCCGTGGCCATCAGAATATCATTGCGGGTTGCACAAGCCAAATCATAGGCGATTTCTGGATCTGGATTGGCCATGGCAAAAACAATAGGCTTGGCATTCATGGAGGTTAGCATCGCTGGAGTAACAATATTTGCCATTGAAAGGCCAATGAAGACGTCCGCATTTTTCATTGCATCCTCCAGTGAATGAAGATCGAGCGCTGTAGCAAATTCAGCTTTTTCGGGGGTAAGATTCGCCCGGTCTTTTCGAATAACCCCTTTGGAGTCAGTCATGACAATATTTTCACTTTTCGCACCAAAGGCTTTGTACAGGCGGGTGCAAGAAACTGCTGCCGCACCTGCTCCAGAGATCACAATGCGTACCTCTTCAATTTTCTTTTCTGACAATTCTAAGGCATTGAGCAAAGCAGCACAAGAAATAATGGCCGTACCGTGCTGATCGTCGTGCATTACAGGAATATCCAATTCTTCTTTCAACCTTCGTTCAATCTCAAAAGCTTCGGGAGCTTTGATGTCTTCCAAGTTAATCCCCCCAAAAGTGGGGGCAATTGCTTTTACTGCCGTAATAAATTCTTCCGGATTTTTGGTATCAACCTCAATATCAAACACATCAATCCCTGCAAATATCTTGAAGAGTAAGCCTTTCCCTTCCATCACTGGTTTGGATGCTTCTGGCCCTATATCGCCTAATCCTAGAACGGCTGTTCCGTTAGAGATTACTGCAACAAGATTTCCCTTGTTGGTGTATTTGTAAACATTCTCAACCTCCTTATCTATCTCCAAACAAGGTTCTGCTACCCCGGGAGAATAGGCTAAAGCCAGATCGCGTTGGGTACTATAGTTTTTGGTTGGGACGACTTCTATCTTTCCTGGTCTTGGTTTCGCATGATAAATTAATGCTTCCCTTCTGTTGTTTTCTTTGCTCATGAATTTGTGCTTATAACAAATGTAGGAAGTCTTGGCAGACTAAACCATGGATTCCAAAAAAAACAAAAACTGAATTACGGAGTTGAAGCTATTAAAGAAGGGTGAAGTTTTATTGCTAACTTTGTCTAAAGAGTTTTGCGTTGTCTCAAATAACTAAAACTTATCTTTTAAATTCTATCGATAAATGAAAAAACCTTGACCCTAATTAGAACTTTTATTGAGGAATAGCCTAATAAAACTTATCGCATGAAAAACCTAACCCTAAAAGACATAGCAACAGCACTGAATTTATCTATCACAACGGTCTCCAAAGCCTTAAAAGACTACCCTGACGTAAATAAGAACACCAAAGAACGCGTAAAGGCGTATGCTAAAAAAGTGAATTTCACTCCAAATGCCCATGCTGCTTTTTTACGTACGCAAGAATCTAAACTAATTGGAGTTGTTATTCCACGGCTAAATCACTACTTCTTTAGCAATGTCCTTAGAGGAATCATGAAGGCGGCAGAAGAACAAGATTATATGGTAATTGTGTTGAGCTCTGATGAATCTTATGAGCTCGAGAAAAAACAAATCAACCGTTTATTGCAACAAAATGTGGATGGAATTCTATTGTCTATTGCAGATTCTACCCACGATACCAAACACATCGATGCGATCATTGAGCAAAAAATTCCGCTCATTTTTTTTGATAAATACTCCAAATTAAGCCCTTGTTCAAGTGTTATTATCAATGATCAAAAGGCTGCCTTCATTGCGGTAGAACATTTAATTCAACAAGGGAAGAAAAATATAGCGCACTTGCGTGGACCCTTACTTCCTCAAAATTCCATCGATCGCTTCTTGGGTTATCGAAAAGCGCTTGAACAATATGGACTAGAATATAGGCGAGAATGGGTGTTTACCTGTGATCAAATTTCCAATGAGGAAGGGTACGGCTATACCCAAGAAATTTTAGCGAAGCATCCAGAAATAGACGCCATCTTTGCGGTAGCTGACATGCCTGCGGTGGGAGCAATCAAATGTTTGAATGAAAACAATGTTGCCATACCTGATCAAATTGCGGTGATGGGCTTTAGCAATTGGAGAATTTCAAATTTGATTTCTCCCACCCTTAGTACAGTGAATCAGCCAGGTGTTAAAATGGGTGAAAAAGCGTTTCAAATGTTTTATCGAGAACATCAATTAATGAAAAAAGGGGAAGCCATAGTCTATGAAAAAATTGAAGTGGAAACGAACCTAATAATTCGACAGTCAACATAAACTAGGCTCCATTTAAGAAACGAATGTTTCGTTTTAAACCATTGAATTTAGTTCGCTTTACAGCACTTTTTTTGAATACTTTTTTAAACGTCTCCTCGGTTAATTCTGCCCTTTCAGTGTCGTTTAATTCCAACAATGCATCTTTGGGCTGAAAGGCAGGTTCTTGATGGGGAACTGCAAATCGATTCCAGGGACATACCGTTTGGCAAATATCGCAACCAAACATCCATCCATCCATTTTCCCTTTGAATGTATTTGGGATGGCGTCTTTTAATTCTATGGTGGCATAGGAGATACATTTACTCCCATCGATTTGGTAGGGTGCGGTTAGTGCCTCGGTAGGACAGGCATCAATACAGGCTGTGCAGCTCCCACAATGATCTGCTACGGGGAGATCGTATTCGAGGTCCAAATCAATGATCAGTTCTGCGATAAAGAAAAAAGAACCTACTTGCTTTGCAATCAAGTTGGTGTTTTTCCCTATCCAACCCAAACCAGCACGTTGTGCCCAGGCCTTATCCATTACAGGTGCAGAATCGACAAACACCCGACCATCAATTTCCCCAATTTGATCCCTTAAGCGTTGCATCAACTGAGTCAACTTAGTTTTAATTACCCCATGATAATCTTGGCCAAAGGCATAGCTAGAAATTTTAGGTGCGTTTGGATCTGACTGCTTTTCTTCCGTATGGTAATTCAATAATAAGGAAACAATGCTCTTTGCCCCAGGAACAAGTATTCTTGGGTCAAGGCGTTTGTCGAAATGCCTTTCCATATAAGACATCTCACCATGACGCCCTTGCTTTAGCCACTTTGCTAACTTAGGTGCCTCATCATGTAAAAAATCTGCTTTGGCAATACCACAAGATAAAAAGCCCAGCGCTTTAGCTTCTCGTTTTATCAGTGCAGAATACTGTTTGCGATTATCAGTCGTCATGGCAGAACTTTAACTAAAATAATCCTCCTTGATTTCCTTTTATCCTCCCTAGATGCTTATACGCCAACTCCGTGACTTCTCGGCCACGCGGGGTACGAACAATAAATCCCTGTTGTATGAGAAAAGGTTCATAGACTTCTTCTATGGTTTCTCCGTTTTCAGAAACAGCTGTGGCTAAAGTAGTAATTCCTACAGGTCCCCCTTTAAATTTATCGATCAGCGTGGTCAGAATTTTATTGTCCATTTCATCCAAACCATGGGCATCAACCTGTAAAGCATTTAGACCGAACTGAGTGATGGGTAAATCAATTTCCCCATTTCCTTTTATTTGGGCAAAATCTCGAATACGACGCAATAAACCGTTGGCGATCCGGGGTGTTCCTCTACTTCGGCCAGCAATTTCTATGGAAGCGTTGTGTTTGATTGGAACGTTTAAGATGGCGGAACTCCGCTCAACAATGGTAGACAATAACTCGGTGGAGTAATATTGTAAGCGACTACTGATGCCAAAACGTGCTCGCATAGGAGCAGTTAGCAGGCCAGAGCGGGTGGTTGCCCCGACCAGGGTAAATGGGTTTAAAGTGATCTGAACCGTGCGTGCATTTGGCCCAGATTCAATCATAATATCAATCTTATAGTCCTCCATAGCAGAGTATAAATATTCTTCTACTATTGGGCTTAATCGATGGATTTCGTCGATGAATAAAATATCTCTTGGTTCTAGGTTGGTCAAGAGACCTGCAAGGTCTCCAGGCTTGTCCAACACAGGCCCTGAGGTCATTTTTATGCCTACATTGAGCTCGTTGGCTAAAATATGTGCTAGGGTCGTTTTACCTAAACCTGGAGGGCCATGAAAGAGGGTATGATCTAAGGCTTCCTCTCGCTGATTCGCCGCAGCAACAAATATTTTTAAGTTTTCAAGAATGGTGTCTTGTCCAGCAAAATCATCAAAACTTAGCGGGCGAAGTGCACGATCTATGTCTTGCTCTTCTGGAGAGAAGTGATCGTTCGTAGGATCAAGATTTTCATTCATTTAACAAATATAACAGAACAGAATAAAAAAAGAGGCCCAAAGGCCTCTTTCGTGTATTAATTCTAGCAAAGCTTAGTGCTGTAACTCTTCTTCCCCTTCTTTTAATGGAACGATTTGAGAAACCCAGTCTTCTTCTTGTCCAGGCTTAGAATAGTCATACGCCCAACGGTGAACTTCTGGAATAGCACCTGGCCAGTTTCCATGCATGTGCTCTACGGGAGCTGTCCATTCCATTGTATTCGATTTCCATGGATTTTGCTCGGCAGCTTTTCCATAAAAAATACTGTGGATGAAGTTGTATAAAAAGACCAACTGTGCTGCTCCAGCAGTGAAAGCAAAAAGAGAAATTACAACGTTGATGTCTGCGATATCGTCAAAATAAGGGAAGTTGGTATTGGTGTAATAGCGTCTTGGAAGACCTGCCATTCCAATAAAGTGCATTGGGAAGAAAACGCCATAAGCACAAACTGCCGTTACCCAGAAGTGAACATAACCAAGGTTTTTGTTCATCATCTTTCCAAACATTTTTGGGAACCAGTGATAGACCCCTGCAAACAAACCGTAAAGAGCCGAAATACCCATTACCAAGTGGAAGTGAGCAACAACGAAATAGGTATCGTGCACATTAATGTCTAGCGTACTATCTCCTAAAATAATTCCCGTTAACCCACCAGAAATAAAAGTGGAAACCAAGCCAATTGAGAATAACATGGCTGGGTTCAACTGTAAATTCCCTTTCCACAAAGTGGTGATGTAGTTAAATGCTTTAACCGCTGATGGAATTGCAATCAATAAGGTTGTGAAAGTAAATACTGATCCTAAGAATGGATTCATTCCTGAGATAAACATGTGGTGACCCCACACGATGGTAGATAAAAAAGCAATGGCTAAAATAGAGGCAACCATGGCACGGTAACCAAAAATTGGTTTACGCGAATTGGTCGCAATGATCTCTGAAGTAATTCCAAGGGCAGGAAGCAATACAATGTATACTTCTGGGTGACCTAAGAACCAGAAAAGGTGCTCGTACAAAACCGGAGATCCTCCCTGATAATGCAATACCTCTCCTTGAATAAATATGTCTGACAAAAAGAAAGATGTCCCAAAGCTTCTGTCCATAATCAACAACAATGCTGCCGATAAAAGAACAGGGAAAGAAACAACACCAATGATCGCTGTAACGAAGAACGCCCAAATTGTCAAGGGTAAACGAGACATTGACATTCCTTTTGTACGAAGATTAATTACGGTTACGATATAGTTCAACGATCCCAATAATGAAGAAGCGATAAATATCGCCATAGACACTAACCAAAGTGTCATTCCAAGACCAGAACCTGGTTGTGCTTGTGGCAATGCAGAAAGTGGTGGGTAAATAGTCCACCCAGCTGCGGCAGGTCCTGCCTCCACAAAAGGGAAGCAACCATGATGGTTGACGATAAGAAAAATAGCCAAAAAGAAATCATGTTCAGCAATCCAGACGCCATATCTCGGGCACCAATTTGTAATGGAATAAGTAAGATTACTGAAGGTACCTGAAAGACCCAGCGGTCAATACAAAAAAGACCATGATGGTTCCGTGAATGGTTACCAAAGCTAAATAGACGTTTGGATCCATTACTCCTTCTGGAGCCCATTTTCCTAAAAGAACATCAAAAATGGCGAAAGACTGCTCGGGCCATGCCAATTGAATTCGAAACAATAAGGACATTGCGATTCCAATGATTCCCATAAACAAACCAGAAATGAGGTACTGCTTAGCAATCATTTTGTGATCCTGACTAAAGATGTACTTCGTCATGAATGTTTCCTTGTGATGATGCCCGTGATCCTCTTCGTGTACTTGCGCTGCTACTGTTGACATATCTATTTTTTTTAGTGTTTATTGAATGACTTGTGCAAAGGTGGGTTGTTGAGCGATCCATTGCTCGTACTCCTCTGGCGTTTCTACAACTATTTTCATTTGCATATTGTAGTGAGAAGCACCACATATTTTATTACATAGTAATAAGTAATCGAAAACATATGGCTCTAACGCTTCCTCTCCATTGGCAACCAAATCTTTGCTTTTTCTACTCTTATTTTATTGATCTTTTTGACTTTCGCAATCATGTCTGGATTTTGACGCATCTCCTCAGTTGTGGTGATGGGCGTAAAAGCAAACTCAGTAATCATCCCTGGGACACAGTTCATCTGTGCTCTAAAGTGAGGCATGTAAGCAGAGTGTAACACGTCTTGCGAACGCATTTTGAAAATAACTTCACGTCCTACAGGTAAGTGCAATTCTTGAACGACTACGTCGTCTAAACCGTTAGGATCAGTTGCGTCAATACCTACTTGATTCTTTCCGTCAAAATCTTGTAAAAAACGAACATTTGCATCTCCAAGAACACCATCTTCACCAGAATAGCGTGCCTTCCAGTTAAACTGTTGAGCGTATAGTTCAACCACAAGTGCTTCATCGTTTTCTTCGACCGTCATGATAGAGGTCCAAGTATACAAACCGTATAAAATTAATCCTGCTAGGGTAATCACTGGAATGATGGTCCAGATGGCTTCTAATGCATCGTTGTCGGCATAAAAGAGTGCTTTTTTTCCTTTCTCACCACGATATTTGTAGGAGAAGTAATGCAACAGTGCTTGGGTAACTGTTTGCACAAAAAAGATCAATGCAAACGAAATCCACATCAGGTTATCGTATTGACTCCCGTGTTCAGAAGCTGCCTCAGGCAACAATACATCGCCCCAGGCGTAGAACGAATAAAGGGTTAGTAAATAAATGAAAACCAAAAAGGCAAACATTAATTTTCCTTGGGTGTTGTTGTCTTTATCGTTAGCAACCTGTGTGGTGTTGCGTTCGGTTTGGGACAAATCAAACATCTTCGAAATTTGCCAAATGGAAATTCCAATTAAAACAAGTACCGTAAGGGTTAGTAAAGCCGTCATCTATCTCTTTCTAATTATATTTTAATAATGAAAACGTTCGCTCTCGCCCATGTAAGGATCTCCTTTGGCCAAAAGTGGTGCTTTCGTTAATTCTGTAAATACTATAAATAGGAATAACCCTAAGAAGAATAAAAATCCTCCCACTTCTGGAATTCCAATAAACCACTGATCACCTACAGCAGAAGGCATAATCATGTTGAACACATCGAGGTAATGTCCTAATACAATGACAATCCCTGCCATGATGATAAAATAGTTTGTACGTTTATAATCACTGTTCATAAGGATCAACAGCGGGAACAAGAAATTCATCGCTATCATACCAAAGAAAGTGATGTTGTAGTCTTCAATCCGTGTAATGAAATACGTTACCTCTTCAGGAATGTTGGAATACCAAATTAGCATGAATTGTGAGAACCACAGATAGGTCCAAAATACACTAACACCAAACATGAATTTTCCTAAATCATGGATGTGTGAATCGTTCACAAATTCTAAATATCCTTTCGATTTTAGATAGATCGTCACCAAAGCGATTACGGTGATCCCTGTGACAAACATACTGGCGAAAACATACCATCCAAAGAGTGTACTAAACCAGTGAGGATCAATAGACATAATCCAATCCCAAGACATGATGGATTCTGTAACGATGTAGAATACGAGGAAACCAGCCGACCAACGGAAGTTTTTCACATGGTTGCTATTGTCTCCAGCCTCGTCCTGTGCAAGAGAATACTTACGTGAAATAAAGCGGTAAAAAGTCCAGCCAGCTAAGAAAAATACAGCTCTTCCTAAAAAGAAAGGTACGTTCAAAAAGGCCGTTTTACCCGCAATCAATTTATCATGTGCTACTACTTCAGGATCCATCCAAATGAACAGGTGGTTGAAGTGCATTCCCGATAGCATTAGGATAACGATTACCGTGATTCCCCCAGGCAATAAATAGGCCGTGATTCCTTCCATTACTCTGTAAAGTACGGGAGACCACCCTGCTTGTGCTGCCCGTTGAATAGCGTAAAAGGCCAATACACCAAGAGAAATCATAAAAAAGAAAAAGGCAGCTACATACAAAGCAGCCCATGGCTTGTTTTGTAGTTGATGTAAAAGATGTTCATCGTGCGATGCATCGTGTTCTTCCCCATGTGCTTCTGTAGAATGTGCGTCAGTTGTATGTTCTTCTGATGCATGGTTGGTAGAAGAGGCGTGCTCATTGGTTGTTGCTCCGTGTTCACCTCCGTGATGTTCTGTAGCGACCATCGCTTTGGCTTCTTCTACTGTTTTTGGAGCGGCTAGAAAGCCATAGACCAAACCTGCAAAACCTACAGCCATGAATGCAAAGGCTAAATTTCTGAGTTTATTTGAGAACGTATACATATACCTTTAATATTATTTGAGAAGCGAACTTCTTAGTTCCATAACATGCTGTGCAATTTGCCAGCGCTCTGTTGCATTTACTTGACCTGCGTGAGATCCCATGGCGTTCTTACCATACATCAATACGTGGTAAATGCTCCCTTCTGTGATTACACGATCTGCATAACTAGGTACCCCTAAAAACTTTTCACGTGTCATCAAAATTCCTTGTCCATCACCCTTTTTCCCATGACACACCGCACAGTAGATTCCATACAATTCTTTCCCGTTGGCAAGATTTGCGTCATTGTGCACAATGGGAGAATTCAATTCTACCTTAGCCGCTTCGTAGCCTTCGTTTGTGTCAAGATAACCATAGGGTTCCCAACCACGCGCAATAGAACCCTCTGCAGGTAATTGTGCTTCAATTCCGTTGGCAAATGCATCAGAATCAGCATAGGCTTCATAGCCTACTGGTTCGTACATATTTGGGAAGTATTGATAATTTGGCTTGGATGGATCTTGACAAGACCCCAATCCTAGTGCCACCACGATACTAAATAAAAATGCTAATAGTTGCTTCATTATTCTTCCGTATTTTCTGGGACAGTGATTTCGATCGCTCCCGTTTTTTGTAATAAGGCTGTTAACTCCTTTTCATTTCCATGCAAAGCAACTTCCATCAAGAACTTGTCGTCTGTAGTTAATGGGTTTGGGTTTTCAGCTGCTTTAAAAGGCCATAAACGACTACGCAAGTAAAAGGTAATAACCATTAAGTGCGCAGCAAAGAAAACGGTCATTTCAAAAATAACCGGTACAAAGGCTGGCAGGTTTTCCAAAAAGGTAAAACTTGGTTTCCCTCCAATGTTTTGTGGCCAGTCAGTAATCATGATAAAATTAATCATGGTAATCGCAACGCTAAAACCAATGCATCCATAGATGAAGGCCATAATAGCGATTCGCGTTTCTGCTAAGCCCATGGCTTTGTCTAGTCCGTGAACTGGAAAAGGCGTGTAAATTTCCTCGATGTGATGCTTTTCTGCGCGCACCTCTTTAACAGCGCTCAATAGCGTGTCATCGTCGTCGTATAAAGCATGTATTACTTGATTACTCATTTCCGTCTCTTAATTTTTTATAGTTCTCGCCCGAAGATTTTAGTATTGTTTTTACTTCTGCTTGTGCAATTACTGGGAATGTACGTGCATATAGCAAGAAAAGAACAAAGAAGAAACCTATGGTTCCGATAAATATTCCAATGTCAACAAAAGTAGGTGAGAACATCGTCCATGATGATGGAAGGTAGTCACGGTGTAGCGAAGTCACAATGATTACAAAACGCTCAAACCACATTCCAATATTTACAACAATAGAAATAATGAAGGAGAACATGATACTCGTTCGAAGTTTTTGGACCACATAAACTGTGGAGAGAATACATTACAGGTCATCATTGCCCAATAGGCCCACCAGTAAGGTCCTGTCGCTCGGTTAAGGAAGGCATATTGTTCGTATTCAACCCCTGAGTACCAAGCAATAAAGAGCTCGGTAATATAGGCGACCCCAACAATCGATCCTGTAATCATGATGACAATATTCATCAACTCAATGTGCTGCACGGTTATGTAGTCTTCTAAATGCGATACTTTTCGCATGATAATCAATAACGTATTTACCATGGCAAAACCTGAGAAGATTGCTCCAGCTACAAAGTAAGGGGGGAAAATAGTGGTGTGCCATCCTGGTATAACCGAAGTGGCAAAGTCGAAAGATACAATGGTGTGAACAGAGAGTACAAGTGGTGTAGCCAATCCGGCCAATACCAACGATACTTCTTCAAAACGTTGCCAATCTTTTGCTCTACCTGACCATCCAAAACTCAACAAAGAATAAATTTTCTTTTGGAAAGGTCGCACGGCACGATCACGAATCATGGCAAAGTCAGGTAAGAGACCTGTCCACCAAAACACAAGTGATACCGATAAATAGGTTGAAATGGCAAAAACATCCCAAAGTAATGGAGAGTTAAAGTTTACCCATAGGGATCCAAAACCGTTTGGAATAGGAAGTACCCAGTAAGCCAACCAAGGGCGTCCCATGTGAATAATGGGGAACAATCCTGCTTGAATCACAGAAAAAATAGTCATTGCTTCTGCAGAACGGTTGATGGCCATACGCCACTTTTGACGGAATAAAAGAAGTACAGCAGAGATCAAAGTTCCTGCGTGTCCAATTCCTACCCACCAAACAAAGTTAGTAATGTCCCATGCCCAACCAACAGTTTTGTTGAGACCCCATGTCCCAATACCCGTTGAAATGGTGTAAATAATACAACCAACTCCCCAAAGGAAAGCGGTTAATGCGATTCCAAAAACAATCCACCATTGGTGGTTGGCTTTTCCCTCTACTGGTGCTGCTACATCAATAGTAACATCATGATAGGATTTATCTCCAGTAACTAAAGGTTTTCGAATCGGTGCTTCGTAATGCGAGGCCATATGCGATTGCTTTATCTTGTTATATTATACGTTTCTCACTTTTGCTTGATACATCACATTGGGTTTTGTTCCAACATGCTCCAACAAGTGGTACATTCGGTCATTTGCTTTTAATTCGGCCACTTTACTTTCCTTGTCATTGATGTCACCAAAGGTCATTGCGCCATTGCTACATGCAGCAGAACAAGCCGTTTGGAATTCCCCATCAACAATTTCGCGGCCATCTAGTTTGGCGTCTAAAATGGTCTTTTGCGTTTTTTGAATACACATCGAACATTTTTCCATCACTCCTCTAGAACGAACAACTACATCTGGATTCAATACCATTCGACCAAGGTCATTGTTCATATGGTAATCAAACTCATCGTTTTTGTTGTACAAGAACCAGTTAAATCGACGTACTTTATAGGGGCAGTTGTTAGCACAATAGCGCGTTCCTACACATCGGTTGTAAGCCATGTGGTTTTGTCCCTGACGACCGTGTGATGATGCTGCTACTGGACAAACTGTTTCACAGGGTGCATGGTTACAGTGCTGACACATTACTGGTTGGAAAGTTACCTGAGGATTTTCGGACGCTTGCTCCATTTTTCCAAAGGTGGTTAGCGAATCGCCAACTCCTGAGATGTTTTCTTTGGTCGATAGATCTCCTTCAAATGTTTCGTCAGAAGAATAATAGCGGTCAATACGCAACCAGTGCATATCGCGGGAACGTCTTACCTCTGTTTTCCCCACAACTGGTACATTGTTTTCTGCATGACATGCAATTACACAAGCACCACATCCTGTACAAGCGTTTAAATCTATAGATAAGTTAAAATGATGGCCTATTGAACGATCAAAACTTTGCCACATATCCACTTCTGGAGAAGTAACTTCTTGTTCTATGTGGTTTTTGGAAACCACAGGTACTGCATTCCAATAAGATTTATCTTTGGTGTTAAATACCTCTAGTGTAGTTTCTTTTACGATATCACCACGTCCCATTAGGGTATTGTGCAATTGTGTACAAGCAAACTCGTGGTATCCATCGGCTAAACTTACAGTAACTGCCTGAACATTATTTGCATTGTTGTAGAAAGCATAAGCATTTACCCCTACTTGCATTTCGTCTTGAAGCCCCTTTCGCTCTCCATATCCTAGAGCCAAACCTACTGATCCTTTGGCCTGTCCTGGCTGAATAACAACAGGAACTGTTAAGCTTGTATTACCAACCGTTACTTTGGCATAACTTCCATTTAATGCTCCATTAGCTACGTTCACATTCTTCAAGCCTAGGGATTTAGCATCTGCTGCAGAAATGGTTAAATAGTTATCCCAGGTTATACGGGTGATTGGATCTGGAAATTCTTGCAACCATGGGTTGTTGGCTTGTTGACCGTCACCCATTCCAGTTTTGGTATAGAGTGTCAATTCCATTCCATCTGCTTTGGCCGTTGCAAGGGCTGTTACTGCAGAAGATAAATCGCTTGATGAATAGGTAGAATTAGTTGATTCTTCAGCACTGAAATAACCATCATGTAAAACGCTATTCCATGAGCTTTCACCGAGGATAGAAGCAGACCAATTGGACTGAATTGCATCGTAATAGCTTTCATTACTTCCCGTCCACTTCAATAAAGCATCTTGGAATTGGAGGGTGTCAAACAACGGACGAATGGTGGGCTGTGCCAAGGCAAAATGTCCTGCTTTAAACTCATAATCTCCCCAAGCTTCTAAATAGTGAGGAGTAGCAGCAATGTATTGTGCAGCTGAGGCTGTTTCGTCTTCTTTCATGGAGAAAGCGACAGAAAGATCAAGTTTCTTGATTCCCTCAGCAAATGCTTTACCTTCAGGGAGTGTAAAGACTGGGTTAATTCCTACGGTGATAAGGCCACCTAGGGTTCCGGCAACAACCCCTTCGATCACAGCTTTTACTTCTGTGCCTTTTTCTTGACGTGTCAAGCGAGGGCTGTTGGCATCCATTACTACACTTCCCAATGCATTGTTGATGGCAAGAACCAGTGCTTGCGCTCCTTTGTCTTGAATCCCAGATACAACAACTGCCTTATCTCCTGCTGCTTTGATTGCAGCAACGGCAGCGCTTACTTTGCCTTGGTGGGCAGCACTTAACGATCCGGAAACTGTCGTTCCCATTAATGCAGCATAGATATGCGCTAAAATATTTTTTTGTTCAGCTGGAGTTGCAGGCACACGATGGTCTGCTGCTGCTCCACTTAGGGTCATGTTGGCTTCAAACTGGAAATGCTTCGACATGGTCGCTTTTCCGTGGTGCTTGTTTGGCACACGCGACTTGGAGTAACCAGAATCATATCCGCCCCTTGCCAATCGCCTAATATATCTGCACCTATCGAAACAATTGTTTTGGCTTTACTAAAATCATAATCTGCTAATCCACGAACACCATAAGCTTCTTCAAAGGCATCGACTGCATCGGATGAAGATACCGTATCAAAGTTCACATGCTTGACATTTGGATATTTCGCCGAAAATGCAGCAATGATTTTTGCTGTGGTTGGACTCGCAAATGTTTGGGTAAGCAGGACAACTTCTTTGCCTGTAGCAGACAAGGCATTTAATTTAGCCCCTACTTGGAGGTGTAAATCATCCCAGCTAATATCTTCTCCATTTCCTTTTGGACCCTGCAAACGTTGGGTATCGTACATCGATAATACTGAAGCATGAACACGTGCATTGGCTCCACCTAGGGTAGGAGCATCAGGATTGTTCTCTACTTTAATCGGGCGCCCTTCGCGCGTTTTGATTAAAATACTTCCATAGTCAAATCCATCTGCAATTGCTGTAGCATAATAGTTGGCAACTCCTGGACGAATTTGCTCTGGCTGAACAACATAGGGTACAGACTTGATTACTGGACCCTCACAGGCAGCTAATGAAGCTGCTGCGGTGGAAAACCCAACATACTTTAAAAAATCACGACGTGATGTACTACTATCTTCTAGAGATGCTTTATCTTCTAAAAATTCGTTTACTGGAACGTACTCGGCAAATTCTTTTTGCTCTAGCTGATCAACCAAAGGAGAATCCTCCTTAAGTTGCTCTGCATTTTTCCAATAGGTTTTATTTGCTGCCATAAGACATTCTTCTGTTTAAGCTCGTAATTAATAGTGACACTTTCCACACTCTAAACCTCCCATTTGGGCGACCGTGAGTTTTTCTACTCCATATTTCTTGGAGAGTGACTCGTGTATTTTTGTATAGTACTCGTTGTTCTCAACCTTCACATTAGTCTCTCGGTGACAATTGATACACCATCCCATGGTTAGCGGAGAATATTGGTACATAACTTCCATCTCTTCAACTGGCCCGTGACAAGTTTGACACTCTATTTGACCTACCTGAACGTGTTGGGCATGGTTAAAGTAAACAAAGTCTGGAAGGTTGTGAATGCGCACCCACTTCACTGGCTCTGTTTTTCCTGTGTATTGTTGGTTTTCTTCATCCCAACCTACTGCAGCGTATAATTTTTTAATCTCTTTGGTGTAGAAGTCTTTGGTGTAACCGTTCTCTAAATCTTCCTCACCGTTGTACTCTGCAATGTTTTGATGACAGTTCATACAAACGTTCAACGAAGGAATTCCAGAATGCTTAGACACGCGCGCTGAAGAATGGCAATATTTACACTCAATCTGGTTGGCTCCAGCATGTATTTTGTGTGAGTAATGGATGGGCTGGACGGGCATATAGCCTTGATCTACTCCAACCTGCATTAAGTATCCATAGGCAAAGTATGCGCTTGATAAGAGCAAAAATACCACAGAAACCAGCACCAAGAATTGGTTTTGTGCAAAAGCTTGCCACAAGGGTCGGCGCACTGGCTTTTCTACCTTGGGGGCTAATTCTACCCCTTGTGCTGCTGCAATTTTTTGGAGTGTTCTATTGACCAAAATCAACATTACCACCAAAATCGCAAAAACCAACGCTAAGGCGCCAAGGATAATATCATTTGAAAAAGTGTCTTGTGTTGCGGCTGGCGCTGCAGTGGCAGCAGGTACAGCTGGTGCAGGAGGAGTGTAATCTGTGTAAGCAAGAATATTATCAATATCGGTGTTTGACAACAAAGGAAAAGCGGTCATGGCTGTTTTGTTGTATTCTTCCCAAATGGCAACAGCTTGCGCGTCACCAGATTTTATCATTGCCGAACTATTTTTGATCCAGCTATACAACCACTCTTTGTCATACTTGGCCGAAACACCCTTTAGCGCAGGACCTACAGCTTTTTTATTGAGCTTATGACAAGCTGCACAATTGGCATTGAATAGTTTCTTTCCTGCGATTGGGTCGGCGTCCTGTGCATTTACGGTAAATGACATCATGATAGCTAACGCTAAAACGACACTTTTCACTCTTGCTACAGCGTCAAAGCTAATCTTCCTCATGCTATGTATAAAATATTAATGTAGGTCATCAATTTGATGGCTAAAATCCAGTACAAAAATAAGACATAGCCCCCGTTCTGAAAAAGGTTCTTATTTGCATTTCTCTAATTTGTACTCAGTCTAAATAAGCTGCTAATTTTGTTGAAGAAAAATAATTAAACGTAAAATTTCATTACTTTGTAACATGAAGCAATACATACAATTTTCCCTTATTTATATTTTCCTAAGCACAGGAACAGGTTCAACAGTTTTCGCCCAAGAGAACGTTAGCAATATAACTACGTCAGCAGCGGTAGAAAGATTGATTACTCAAAAAAAAGAAGTCAACAAAATGGTTTTTAATGCACAGTATTATGCCATTCAGCTATACTACGGTAACAACACAGCCGCCGAGCGAATTCTAGCGGCTTTTAAAATAAATTATCCTGAATGGGAAGCTGAATTGAGTTTTGAAACCCCTAACTACAAAGTACGGGTCGGTCGGTTTAAGGACCTCAATTTAGCCAGCCAAAAACTTGAAGAAATTCGTAAAGAATATCCATCAGCTTTCTTGCTGGAACCCAATAACTTATAAGGTTTTCTTAACGGCTACTTCTTGGAAGAATTCAACAATATCTTCATTCTTGATATCGTTGTAGTTCTTGATTTGTAATCCACAATCATAGCCTTTAGCTACTTCTTTAACATCGTCTTTGAAACGTTTTAAAGAAGATAGCGTGCCCGTATGAACCACAATCCCTTCGCGGATGACTCTCACACCACTATTACGGTATATTTTCCCCGTTAGCACCATACAACCTGCAATGGTTCCAACTTTAGAAATTTTGTAGGTTTCGCGAATTTCAGCCGTACCAGAAATTTCTTCTCTCATTTCTGGAGAAAGCATTCCTTCCATGGCATCTTTTACTTCGTTAATGGCATCATAAATGATCGAATAAGATCGGATGTCAATCTCTTCTTTCTCAGCAACTACACGTGCATTCCCCATTGGACGAACATTGAATCCAATAACAATTGCGTCAGAGGCAGAAGCCAACAACACGTCAGATTCTGTTATTGCCCCAACTCCTTTATGGATAATATTTACTTGAATTTCTTCGGTCGAAAGTTTTTGAAGGGAATCTGTCAATGCTTCAACAGATCCATCTACATCTCCTTTGAGAATAATATTTAACTCTTGGAAGTCACCAAGAGCTATTCGACGACCAATTTCATCTAAGGTAATATGGCGCTGTGTACGTACATTCTGTTCACGTAACAATTGCGTTCGCTTAGCAGCAATCTGTTTGGCTTCGCGTTCATCTTCTAAGACGTTGAAATTATCTCCAGCTTGTGGTGCCCCGTCAAGCCCTAGAATAGATATTGGGGTAGATGGAGGTGCTTCTGAAACATCATTTCCGCGTTCATCGAACATGGCTTTGATTTTACCACTGTGTTTCCCAGCAAGTATATAATCTCCAATTTTTAGCGTTCCGGTTTGAACCAAAATGGTAGAAACATATCCACGCCCCTTATCCAAGTAGGCTTCAACAACTGTTCCTTTAGATTTTCGGTTGGGGTTGGCTTTTAACTCAAGTAACTCGGCTTCTAGCAATACCTTTTCAAGTAGCTCTTGAACACCAGTACCCTTAAGTGCTGAAATATCTTGTGATTGAATTTTACCTCCCCAGTCCTCAACCATTAAATTCATGGAGGCAAGACCTTCTTTAATTTTTTCTGGGTTGGCCGTTTGTCGGTCTACTTTGTTAATCGCAAAAACAATGGGTACACCTGCAGCTTGGGCATGACTGATGGCTTCTTTTGTTTGCGGCATAATATTGTCATCTGCGGCAATAACGATAATAGCAATGTCTGTTACCTGCGCACCACGTGCTCGCATGGCGGTAAATGCCTCGTGACCAGGGGTGTCTAAAAAGGTGATTTTTTGGCCTGTTTTTAGGCTAACTGAATATGCGCCAATGTGCTGGGTGATTCCTCCGGACTCCCCTGCAATTACATTTTCTTCACGGATGTAATCCAATAATGAGGTTTTACCATGATCAACATGTCCCATTACAGTTACAATTGGCGCTCTAGCTTGTAAATCTTCATCGCTTTCTACTTCTTCATCTTCGAAGGTATCCTCAAGATCACTTTTCACAAATTCCACTTGAAAGCCAAATTCATCTGCAACAATACTGAGGGTTTCTGCATCGAGTCGTTGGTTCATGGTAACCATGATTCCCAAACTCATACAGGTCGAGATAATTTCTGTTCCACCAATTTCCATCAACGTAGCGATCTCACCAACCGTAATAAATTCGGTTACTTTTAACACCTTGCTTTCAGCTTCTTGTTGTGCTAATTCTTCTTCTGTTTTTTGACGATGCTGAACACGCTTGTCTCGGCGATATTTCGCTCCTTTGGATTTATTGGATTTCCCTTGAAGCTTTTCTAAGGTTTCACGAATTTGCTTTTGTACTTCTTCTTCGGTGGGCTCAACCTTAGCAACTTGCTGCGGACGATTGCGCGAATTGGAGCCTGAGTTTCGGCCAGCATTTGCACCACCAGATTTTGGCTTAGCTCCAATGTCTTTACTTATACGCTTACGGCGCTTTTTACGGGCATCTTCAACGCTTTTTTCTTTTTGTTTGAAAGCACCAAGATCAATCGTTTGCCCTGTTTTCTTGGGACCAGTTAACTTAGCATACTTGGTCGTCAACTTTTCTCCCTCTCCTGTTGCCGCTTCTGCTGCTGCAGGAGTTGCTGTTTTTTCATTCGGTTGATCGGTAGCTGTTTCTGCAGGTTTTTCCGGCACTACATCTACAGTAGGAGGAGTAGTCTCCGCTTTAGTTTCTTCTTTTGCAGGAGCAGATTCAGCCGTTTTTACCTCTACCTCAGCTTCTTTTTTTACCTCAGCTTTTGAAGGTTTAGGGGCTAATTTTTCTTCTTCCTTATCTTGTGGAGCAGCTTTTGCTACTTGTGGCTTTTTCGGAGTTAAATCAATTTTACCAACAGCCTTGGGCTTTTTTATTGCAGTACGAGCAACAACAACTTCTTGCCGAGCTTTTTCTCGCTCTAGTTTTTCTTGCTCCAACTTTTCTTGTTGTACGCGAAGATTTTCTTTTTCTTTTCGCTTCTCTTCACTAATCTCCGTAGAAGCGTCTTTTTTCGACTTGTCGGTTTGGAATTCATCCGATAAAATCGTGTACACTTCTTGCGTAATTTTCGTGGTTGGACGGGCTTCAATTTCATGGCCCATTTGCGATAAATGCTCAACAGCTCTATCTAGCGAGATGTTTAGCTCACGTAAAACTTTGTTTAAGCGCAATGTTGGTTGGTCTGACATAGATTTGTTTATGCGGTATCAAAAATAGAAAAAATAAACGCTTTTACTATTCTTCAAACTCTTCTTTCAATATTTTAACGACTTCTTCGATGGTTTCATCTTCCAAATCGGTACGTTTAATTAGCTCTTTCAAATCTAATTCTAACACACTTTTGGCGGTATCTAATCCTACTTTTTTGAATTCTTCAATTACCCAGCCTTCGATCTCATCAGAGAATTCTGTCAGCTCGACATCTTCTTCCATTCCTTCGCGGTACACATCAATTTCAAAGCCCGTTAATTGTCCGGCTAATCGAATGTTGTTTCCTCCTCGCCCAATGGCTTTTGAAACCTCTTCAGGATTCAAGAAAACCTGCACACGTTTATTTTCTTCATCAATCTTTAATGAATTGACTTTAGCTGGCGAGAGTGCACGAGTGATGTATAGTTGTTGGTTCGTGGTATAATTTATTACATCAATATTTTCATTTCCTAACTCACGAACAATGCCGTGAATACGAGAACCCTTCATTCCAACACAAGCACCTACGGGGTCAATTCTGTCATCATAAGAATCTACGGCTACTTTAGCCTTGTCTCCAGGAATTCGTACAGCATTTTTAATATTAATCAAACCATCAAATACTTCTGGAATTTCTTGCTCAAAAAGTTTTTCTAAGAACTTAGGTGATGTTCTGGAAAAAACAATTCTAGGCTTGTTTCCACGCAATTCAACCGATTCAATAATTCCGCGAACATTGTCTCCTTTGCGGTAGAAGTCTGCGCCAATTTGACGATCTTTTGGAAGAATTAATTCATTCCCATCATCATCCAATAAAATGACCTCACGACTTCGGATGTGATGAACCTCAGCGGTGTATAATTCTCCCTCAAGTTCTTTAAATTGCTTAAAGATATTGGTGGAATCGTGCACATGGATTTTGGCCACAAGATTTTGGCGTAAAGACAAAATAGATCGACGTCCAAGATCAATTAATTTAACTTCTTCAGAAACGTCTTCTCCAACCTCAAAGTCAGGTTCGATTTTGTGGGCTTCAGAAAGTTCAATTTCTTGGTTCGGGTCTTCTATCTCCCCATCGGCAACCACAACTCTGTTTCGCCAAATCTCTAAATCTCCTTTGTCTGGATTAATGATAATATCAAAGTTTTCATCCGATCCAAACTTGCGCTTCAATGTATTTCGAAAAACTTCTTCCAAGATAACCATGAGGGTTACTCGATCAATTAGCTTTTCGTCTTTAAATTCTGAAAATGAATCAATTAATGCTAAATTCTCCATAATTATATACTTAAATAGATACGATTACTTTGGCGTTTTTAAAACTGCCATGTTTAAATTCTCTTGTTTTTGTTACAGTCACTTTTCCTTTTCCTACAGGTTTGGGTTCGCGTGCCTTCCATTCCAGTGTAAAAGCATCATCGGTAGCGGAAATTAGAGTGCCTTGCACCACGATATCCTCGTTATCGATTACCTCAAGTTTCCGATCTACATTCTTTTTAAATTGTCGCGCTAAGGTCAAGGGTGAACCAACGCCACATGAACTTACCTCTAACGAAAAGTCATTTTCTTCTCTATCGAGATTGTGTTCAACTTTTCTACTGATCTCCATACAAGTCTGGAGGGAAACTCCTTCGTCCCCGTCCAAAAGAATACGAATAGTATTATCTCCCCCTATGGTTAGGTCTATCAAAAAGAGGGTTGGATTTTCATCCAACGCTGCTTTTACCAGTTGTTCTACCTGTTCTTTAAAACTCATTTAAAAAAAAGAAGACCTTAAGTCTCCCATACGTTTTGTTCAGAATGTGATGCAAATATACGTTATTTACCTGATTTTTTGGTTAATCTGTATGTTTTTTTCATTTTTGAGTAACCTAAATCTTATTAAAAATGAATTTTTCTTTGAAAGCCCTTGTGCTACCCATTATTACTTTTGTTCTATCCTTTTTCACTTTTGCGCAAAACACTCTTTCAGGCACCGTGCTTGACGAAGAGGGTAGTCCGCTCTATGGCGCCTCAATTATCATAAAAGGAACGTCTAACGGAACCGTTTCTGATGAAGAGGGACGTTTCTCCCTACAAACAGAGGCACCACTTCCCATTGAACTCGAAATTTCTTTTGTGGGTTTCGAAACCCTGACGTATTCCTACACGTCTTTTGAGGAGCAAAGCTTTCGCCTTAACTTTGGAAATCGTTTTGACGAAATCATCGTCTCTGCTTCGAGAAAAGCAGAAAAATTACAGGAAGCTCCTGCAGCTGTTTCGGTCATTTCAGCGGCCCAAGTTTCCAAATCTGGAGGGGCCATTGCTCCTATTCGAGCACTGATAAATTCTCCCGGAGTTGAGCTTCAACAACAAACAGGACAACGCATTAAGGTGTCATTACGTGGCGCAAGCGGCATTTTTTCCACCAATGTTTTTCCGATGTTAGATTACCGATCCCTCATCTCCCCCGGACTAGAGTTTTTTGACTCACAAAATTCACCTTTAAACACCATTGACCTAGAACGTGTGGAGGTTGTTCTTGGGCCAGGTTCTGCCTTGTATGGACCTGATGTAACCACTGGGGTCATCCATTTTATCTCAAAAGATCCTTTTAAACATCCCGGAACAACGGTAGAACTCATTTATGGAAACAGGGCTACTAAAAAAATTGGGGTCCGACATGCGGGTAAAAACGAAAAAGAAACCTTTGGTTATAAGTACAACTTCCGCTATCAAGAAGGAAAAGATTTTACGTTAAACCCAAATGACCCGGAAGATCAAGCCATCTTAGACGGTTTCAAGACAGCTATTCGACGGGCTAATATTACGCAAGAAGGAACTACAGACACCAGCTCACCCGGAACCACACTCTTCAATATTCCCAACGTCAGAATGAAGATTACTGGACCAGTGCTGCCAGTGCCTACTTTTATTTTCGTCCAAAAAATGGCATGGAATTAGTTACATCAGGAGGATGGAATGCTGGAAATGCCATTTATTACAATGATTTAGGGGAAGGACAGGCACAGTCGAATGAGTATTGGGGACAAGCGCGTTTCAATTATAAAGGCTGGTTTGCCCAATCCTACTTTATCAAAAATGATGGTGGAAGCGACAGCCGCCCCAGTTACCTTAACCGTACTGGGTTCATTACACCGCTCGAACGCAGCCACCGTGAAGCACAGCTACAATACAGCTTTGATTTTAGCCAATTTTTAGACTCAGAATGGTCTGTTGGTGTGGATTATAGGAACACCACCGCCAATACACAAAATCACGTCTATGGACGTCACGAAAATGATGACGACTACAATATTTTAGGGGCTTATGCGCAAACAAAACTGAAGTTCGGTCCAAAATTAGACTTGTTTCTTGCAGGACGCTATGATGGTTATAATTTTACTGACGAACGTACCTTTTCTCCAAGAGCCGCTTTTGTATACAAGCCCAGTGATCGTCACAACATTCGCTTGTCTTACAACAGAGCGGCTAATCCTATTGCTGCTTCTGATATTTATTTTGATTTGCCCGTCCAAACAATTGATGCAGCTGGATTTGATGTTTGGGTACTAGGGGCTAAAAACCCCTATACCTTTGGCGCAGATCCCAATATTGATTGGCTTATCCCTGGTGTTCCCAACACCCCCCTTTCTGCTGGCTTTCCGTTGGCTGCTGCCTTTGCTGCTGTAACTGCAGATGTTGTTACAGGTTTATCGGCTGCGCTAGGAGCTGATCCATCCCTTGCGCCTTTACTTCCTTTGATCCAATCGGTACTGACCAATCCAGCCATTATACCTCAGGGGTTTGCGCCCGTTGCAACAATCGACTTTAGCGGTCAACCTTTTGAAGCTAAAGGCGGTACAGGAAATCTGTTGTCTTTCCTTGATTCCTATGAAATTGGTTACAAAGGGGTTGTGGGCGATCGCTTTTCTTTTGGGGTTGATGTTTATCATTACCGACGTCAAGGGGGAGCTTCTTTTCAACAAATCTCTCCTTTAGCCAATATTCAAAATCTTGGGGCAAGTCTCGGACAAGGGGTACGAGCAAATGTTGAACCTGCCTTAACCCAAGGCCTTGTTGGATTAGGATTGGATGCTGCAACGGCAGCAGCCACCGCCCAAGCCCTTAGCACAGCCATTGAGGGCGCCTACAATAGTGGTGGAGATGGGTTTATCGCCGCATTAGCCGAAGCAGGTTTGCCTTTTCACGGAATCATTCCAACCGTTGAAAACACAGGCACAGGATACACCCGATTAACCCAAGGCTACCTTTCCAATGACCCCAGTGTAATCAGCGAAGACTGGGGAGCAGAATTTAACTTTAAATTCTTTCTAACAGACAAGCTTACCACACGGGGAAATTACACTTGGTTCCGACTGGATCCAGACAATCCTGATGGAAGAAGCTTCCCCAACAACAAAGTACGTTTTGGTGTTGACTACGATACAAAAAGTATTTTTTACGGGACAATAAATTACCAATGGGACCAAAGTTTTACCTCTAACAATGCAACCTTTCCGGGAGCTGTTGACGAGAAATCATTATTTGATGTCACCTTGGGTTTTACGATCAATGAGAATGTAAGCTTTGAACTTGCCGGAATCAATGTCCTGAACAATAAATTTAGAGCTTTGCCTAGTTTTCCCAGAATTGGCCGCACAATTACCGGACGATTAGTCGTTGACTTTTAATCTGCTTTTGTCAAATAATTTGGTGTTTTATATTCCTTTTACTCTTTAAGGGATTCTAAAATATTCCTTACTTTTAAGGGCTATGAAATACCAAATCACTTCCCTTGGAATTCGGTTTACGAAACACCGTGCGAAAGCGCAAACGCCTTTTGAACGTTTGTTTGAAATCTTTAAGGAACTCATTACCCATACCTCAGGCGACTTTGACGAGGCTATTGACTGGTTGCGCGAGCTAGATGTGGATTATCAATTGACCGACGAAGACTATACCATCGATGATTTTATCGAAGATTTACTCAAAAAATCTTTTATCCAACCCAAAGGTAATGGCGCTGGAGGAAAGGAGATGGAATGGCGCTCACGCCCAAGACTGAAAAATTATTGCGTGAACATGCCCTCAAGCAAATCTTTGGGAAATTAAAACGATCGGGAAGCGGCAATCACAAAACCAAAAAAGTAGGGCAAGGAGTGGACAACACAGGGGAATTTAAAGCGTACCAGTTTGGTGATGCTTTGGAAAAAATTGACATGACCCAAAGCATAAAAAATGCACAAGTACGCTCCATAGGGAATGATTTTACTTTACAACACGATGATTTGGTGGTAGAAGACAGCTTTTTTAAAACACAAATGAGTACAGTCTTGATGATTGACATTAGCCATAGCATGATTCTCTACGGGGAAGACCGCATAACCCCAGCTAAAAAAGTTGCTATGGCTTTGGCCGAACTCATTACCACCCGCTATCCGAAAGACACGTTAGACATTTTGGTATTTGGAAATGATGCTTGGCCCATTTCGCTTAAAGAAGTTCCTTACCTAGAAGTAGGACCCTATCACACCAATACGGTGGCAGGACTTCAATTGGCCATGGACCTGTTGCGGAGAAAGAAAAATAGCAACAAGCAAATTTTTATGATCACAGATGGAAAACCCAGTTGCTTAAAATTAGCCGACGGGAGCTACTATAAAAACAGTGTTGGCCTCGATGATACCATCGTTGAGAAATGCTATAACATGGCCAGACAAGCCAAAAAATTACACATCCCCATCACCACTTTTATGATTGCACAAGATCCTTATCTTCAACAATTCATTCGAACCTTTACAGAAGCCAATCGTGGAAAAGCCTTTTTTACTGGTCTAAAAGGATTGGGAGAAATGATATTTGAAGATTATGAAAAGAATAGAAAAAAACGCTTAGAATAAAGAAAAAACAATGAATTCACCTTCAATTACTACCCTAGGAGCATTAAAAAAAACAGACTACACCTCTAAAAGCATACAAGATGAACTTGCGTTTAACCTTAGGGCAAGACTTAAAAACGGACAACCCACTTTTAGCGGATTAATTGGCTATGAAAACACCGTTATTCCTGATGTGGAACGTGCTATTCTCTCGGGGCATAACATCAATCTCCTGGGCTTAAGAGGGCAAGCAAAAACCCGTTTAGCAAGACAGATGACACAGCTTTTAGATGAGTGGGTTCCTGTAGTGGAAGGTTCTGAAATAAACGACGACCCCTTAGCGCCCATTAGTCGTGAAGCCAAAGAAATCATTGCCCACAAAGGAGATGATACACCTATTGTTTGGCTGCACAGAGAAGATCGTTTTTTTGAAAAACTAGCCACGCCCGATGTTACTGTTGCTGACTTAATTGGTGACGTAGACCCCATCAAGGCTGCCAACTTAAAGTTGTCGTATGCCGATGAGCGCGTTATTCACTTTGGCATGATTCCTCGGGCACATCGCTGTATTTTTGTATTGAATGAATTACCCGACTTACAAGCCCGTATTCAAGTGGCCTTGTTTTCTATTCTTCAAGAAAAAGAAATTCAGATCCGAGGGTTTAAACTGCGCTTGCCCATAGAAACACAAATCATCTTTACAGCAAACCCAGAGGATTACACCAATAGAGGAAGCATTGTCACCCCTCTGAAAGACCGTATTGGTTCTCAAATCCTTACCCATTATCCGCAAACGCGTGATATAGCCAAAGCCATTACGCAACAAGAGGTTAAGACCGAACAAACCCTTTCAACCAAAATTCACATCCCTGAATTGGCGCGCGATGTTTTGGAACAAATTGGTTTTGAAGCCCGAAAAAGCGAATATGTAGATGCCAAAAGCGGCGTAAGTGCCCGCATGAGTATAACTGCTTTTGAAAACCTCATCAGTACTGCCGAAAGAAGAATGCTTATGAATGGGGAAGAAAACACCTGCATCCGTATGGCCGACTTTTTAGGAATTATTCCGGCCATCAATGGAAAAGTTGAGTTGGTCTATGAGGGAGAACAAGAAGGCGCCGAACAGATTTCGTATCACTTAATATCACAATCCTGTAAAACCCTGTTCCCCACATACTTCCCTGAAATAAAAAAGCTAGAGAAACAAGATGAAGTTGGCCCTTATGATAACTTATTGGGTTGGTTTTTTAGCGATAATGAACTCTTTTTTAGAAGACACGCTTGACAATGGATTGTACCAAGATACACTAGAAAACATCCCTGATATCAAAAATATTATTGCCAAATATCAGCCCGATTGTACCGTTGAAGACAAACATTTTATGATGGAGTTTTTACTTTGGGGATTGGAGGCGAACAAACGTTTGAATAAATATAGAACCATCGAAGGCTTTCAATTTAAAGACGCACTCGGAAGCTATATCAGCGGCTTGTAAAAAAATTATTATACTTGTAGCGCCGAATTTGTTTTAAGTCATTTACATCCCATAGCCCCTGCCATGAAATCTCTTCTATCCCAAAATAAGTGGTTCACATTACTCAAAGAAGCCTTTAAGGGGAAGAATATGACTATACCCAAGGTAAGCTTAGCAAAGCTATATTCCTTTTGGCCATTCCAATGGTTTTTGAAATGCTAATGGAGTCTATTTTTGCTTTAGTCGACATCTATTTTGTTTCAAAAGTTAGCACCAATGCTGTCGCCACCATTGGACTAACCGAGTCCGTAATTACACTGATTTATGCTGTAGCTGTGGGAATTAGCATGGCAGCAACTGCAATTGTTGCTCGTCGAATTGGAGAGGGCGATGTTGAGGGAGCCAAAAAATCTGTAATGCAAGTGATCTATGTTGGTGTGCTGGTGAGCGTCTTTTTTAGTTGGGGAGGAATTTATTTTGCCAAAGATATTCTGGGTTTAATGAAGGCTAGTCCTGAAGTAATCGAAGAAGGTTATCAGTACACCCAAATTTTGATCGGCGGAAATATTACCATTGTCCTATTATTTTTAATCAATGCTGTATTCCGTGGAGCTGGAAATGCTTCCTATGCAATGTGGGTTTTGATTTTTTCGAATGGGCTGAATATTATATTGGATCCTATGTTCATCTTTGGAATAGGTCCTTTTCCTGAAATGGGTGTAAAAGGCGCCGCAGTTGCAACAACAATAGGGCGGGGAACTGCCGTTGTTTTACAGCTTCTTTTACTTTGGTTGGGAAAAAGCAAAATACAATTGGGACTCAGGCATTTAAAACTCCAATGGAAAATTATCGCTACCCTTTTTCGGATTTCGTGGGGTGGCATTGGACAATTTCTCATCGGCACTAGTAGCTGGGTTTTCCTGATGCGAATCATGTCAGAATTTGGTAGTGAAGTACTGGCAGGCTATACCATTGCGATTAGAATCATGATGTTTAGTTTGATGCCTGCGTGGGGGCTGAGCAATGCTGCTGCTACACTCGTTGGACAAAGCCTAGGGGCGAAGTTACCTGAGCGAGCGAAAAAGGCGGTCTGGAAAACCAGTAAGTATAATGCGGTCTTTATGGGAACCTTATCATTTATCTTTTGGTTCTGGGCCAAAGAGATTATAGGGGTGTTTACCCACAATCCCGCAGTAGTAGAAATCGGAATACTTAGCTTACAAATTTTTGCTTCTGGCTATGTTTTTTATGCTTTTGGTATGGTCATGATTCAAGCGTTTAATGGAGCGGGAGATACACAAACCCCAACAAAAATTAATTCTTTTGTTTTTGGTTGTTTCAAATACCATTGGCCTATTTAACTGCAATTTATTTTAACTGGGGCCCTTTTGGCGTTTTGTTGGCAATTGTTGTTTCAGAAGTTGCTTTAACACTGATGAGTGCTTATTACTTTTCTTTGGGGAAATGGAAAGACAGTACAGTTTAGTTTTTATTTCGCATCATTTCGATCGTGGTGTTACCCAAAATTGCTAAGGTTTTGTCACGAACTATTTCAAATACTGGCTTAATTGTGCAATTGCTCTCATCGCATTCTTCACATGAGGCATAATAATTTAGTGATACACAAGGTAACATAGCAATTGGACCATCCATCATGCGCATTAAATCGGTAAGCCTAATTTCATCAGGCTTTTTGAGTAATTTATACCCCCCGTTTTTCCTCTTTTACTTTGAAGTAATTGAAAATTACGCAACTCTCTAAGAATGGTCTCTAGGAATTTTTGAGGAATATTTTCCTTTTCTGCAATTTCGGTTGAAAAAATTGAACGCCCCTCAGATTGGTTGTCGGCCAGATAAAGGAGTGCTTTTATCGCATATTTGCACTTTTTAGAAATCATAACTTCGAAAATATTTTTTCAAAGATAGCGAGAAATAAAGCAAAATCTGTAATCCCTATAAAGTTTATAGGTTTTGTTTGCTTTTTTTATTTTCTTATGCTATTTTTGCTGCTTAAAAATAAATAATGGAAAACTTAAATTTTGAAACGAAAAGCCTACATGCTGGGCACGATGTAAACAATACACAGGGCACTAGAGCTGTACCCATTTACCAATCTACGGCCTATGTGTTCAATGATGCCGATCATGCGGCAAATTTGTTTTCTCTTGCAGAGCCAGGATACATTTATACACGATTAAACAATCCTACAAACGACGTACTCGAGCAACGTCTTGCAGCATTAGAAGGAGGAATCGCCGCTGTATCTACAGCTTCTGGAACTTCAGCCATTGCTACTGCTTTAATGGTTTTGTTAAAAGCCGGAGATCACATTGTAGCTTCAAATAGTTTGTATGGAGGAACGTACAATCTTTTAAGCGTTACCCTTCCACGTTTGGGGATAACAACTACTTTTGTTGACCCAGATGATCCGACAAACTTTGGAAAAGCCGTTCAAGAAAACACCCGTGCCTTTTTTGCAGAGTCTTTGGGAAATCCTAAGCTGGACGTTTTAGATTTAAAAGCTATTTCATCAGAAGCAAAATCGGCGAAAGTACCCTTTGTGGTAGACAATACAGTAGCCACCCCAGCTCTGTTAAATCCTATTGAACACGGAGCGAATATTGTCATCCACTCGTTGACCAAGTTTATCAATGGAAATGGCACCACCATGGGGGGAGTGATCGTAGATGCAGGAACTTTTGATTATGGGAATGGTTTATTCCCAGAATTCACTGAGCCTTCGCCAGGTTACCATGGACTTGTGTATCATGAGGCATTAGGTGCAGCAGCCTTTATTGCTAAAGTACGCATTGAAGGACTCCGAGACTTTGGTGCAGCCCTAAGTCCATTCAATGGTTTTCAAATCATTCAAGGGCTCGAAACCTTAAGTGTGCGTATGCAGCAACATTCCAAAGCGGCCTTAGAAATCGCTACATGGCTAGAGGCACAAGATGAAGTGGCATGGGTAAACTATCCGGGACTAACATCAAGTAAATACAATGATTTAGCCAAGGATTATCTTCCAAAAGGGCAAAGCGGTATTGTAACCTTTGGTTTGAAAGGAGGATTTGACGCTGCAAAAAAAGTTGCCGATGAAACAAAGATCTTCTCTTTACTCGCGAATATTGGAGATGCTAAATCTTTGATAATCCACCCAGCAAGCACTACGCATCAGCAATTAAATGAAGCATCACAAAAGGAAACTGGGGTAACCCAAGATTTAGTTCGCCTTTCTGTTGGATTAGAAGATATTGAAGATTTAAAAGCAGACTTAAAACAATCCTTTAAATAAATACAATTAAGGGCAAGTCTAGTTAGATTTGCCCATTTATTATTTTAATTAACCTACTTAACCTATAGGTTTTATTTATCATAAAATGATCTCAAGTCTAATTTTAAAAAAAAACAGCATGCCCAAAGACGATGGAATTAAGCGAAGCCTTGCAAAAACCTTCTCTTGGCGCGTCATTGGCACATTGGATACCATTTTGATTGCTTACATCATCACAGGCACAATCAATCATGCCCTATCTATTGGTGGCATTGAGTTAGTGAGTAAAATGATATTATATTTTTTCACGAACGCAGCTGGAACAAAATTAAATGGGGAAAAAATTAATGTTATGGAAAATGATTACATCTCAAACCTAAATAAGGAATTTGTCAACAAAACATTAAACGGAGCGTTTACCGCGCTGTTAAAATTAAACTTGGGAAATATCGCCTTTTCAACTTCTTTTGGACTTGAAGACCAAGTAATTATCGACGCTATATTCAGTAATAATCATCCGATAAAAGTGTTTACCTTGGATACGGGTCGTCTGTTTGAAGAAACCTATCAAGTCTATCACGATACACTCAACAAATACAATAGAACAATTATCCCCTACTACCCCAACCAAGATAAAGTGGAAGCGCTCTTATCAAAAAAAGGACCGTATAGTTTCTACGAATCCATTGAAAATAGAAAAGAATGCTGTAAGATCAGAAAAGTGGATCCACTTCAGCGCGCATTAAAAGGAGTCGATGTTTGGGTGACCGGACTAAGGGGAGAACAAAGTCATTTTAGAAAAGAATTAGAACTTTTTGAATATGACAATTCGTTTGGTCTCATCAAATTCAATCCATTAATCCATTGGAGCAAGGAGGAAGTAGAACGCTATCTAACCCTTAAAAAAATTCCACAGAATAGCTTACATCAAAAAGGCTTTCCAAGTATTGGATGTGCTCCTTGTACAAGAGCTGTAAAAGATGGTGAGGACGCCAGATCTGGAAGATGGTGGTGGGAAGAAAGCAAAAAAGAATGTGGTCTTCATTTACCTAATACCCAAAATTCATGAACATATTAAAAACCTTAGAAGAGGAAGCGATTTATATCATTCGAGAAGTTGCCAGTCAATTTGATCGACCAGCACTATTATTCTCGGGCGGGAAAGATTCAATTGTGTTGCTTCACCTTTGCGCGAAAGCCTTTTTACCCGCAAAGATACCTTTCCCCCTAGTTCATATAGATACTGGGCATAATTTTCCAGAAACGCTTTCTTTAAGAGACACCCTTGTGGAACGCTATGGGGTACAATTACATATAGGTCATGTACAAGAAAGTATTGATCAAGGGAAAGTAAAGGAGGAAACAGGGAAATTTAACAGTAGAAACAGCCTGCAAACAACAACACTACTAGACACCATTGAAAAACTAAAACTCGATGCCTGTATTGGAGGAGCACGTCGTGACGAGGAAAAAGCAAGGGCAAAAGAGCGGGTGTTTTCTGTAAGAGATGATTTTGGACAGTGGAATGAAAAAATGCAACGTCCAGAGCTTTTTGATCTCCTCAATGGCGCCATAAATGCCGGAGAAAATGTTCGTGCATTTCCCATAAGCAACTGGACCGAATTGGATGTTTGGGAATACATCCGTCAGGAGAATTTAGAGATCCCCAGCATTTATTTCGCTCACAAACGACCCGTCTATCAACGCGAAGGACAATGGATGCCCGTTTGTGACTTCCACCCTGTTCCAGCAGAAGAGGTCGAAACAAAAAGTGTCCGTTTCAGAACAGTTGGTGACATGAGTTGTACAGCTGCAGTCGTTTCAACTGCTTCAACTCTAGATGTAATTATCGATGAAATTGCTGCATCAACTTATTCTGAACGCGGCGCTAGAATGGACGATAAACGCTCTGAAGGAGCAATGGAAGAACGCAAAAAAGTAGGCTACTTTTAAAAATTAAGATGGAATTATTACGCATTGCTACCGCAGGAAGTGTAGACGACGGAAAAAGCACCCTTATTGGTCGCTTACTCTACGAAACAAAATCGCTAAAAGACGATCAACTCGATCATATTGAAGAAAAAAGTAAAGCTAAAGGGCTAGCACATACCGACTTTTCTTTGGCTACCGATGGTTTGCTCACAGAACGTGAACAGGGAATTACCATTGATGTTTCCCATATTTACTTCAACACCCCACAACGCCGCTTCATCATTGCCGATTCACCTGGGCATGTTGAATACACCCGCAACATGGTAACAGGAGCATCCAATGCCGAAGTTGCCCTTATTTTACTCGATGCTCGAAAAGGGGTAATTGAACAAACGCAACGCCACTACTCCATTACGCAAATGATGGGGATTGAAAAAATTATTTTTGCCGTCAACAAAATTGATTTAGTAGAATACAATCAAGAACGATTTGAAGAGATCATCGCTTCCATTAAAGCCTTGATCGCGCAAACGCACACCCAGCCAAAGTCCGTGCATTACATTCCCTTATCTGCTTTAAATGGGGACAATATTGTTGATGTAAGTAAAAACACACCCTACTATCAAGGTCCTTCTTTACTAGATTTAATTCATGAATTACCGGTCAACGATACGATTCATGCCGAAAACATTCTTCAAGTACAGTATGTTATTCGCCCCCAATTAGAAGAATACCACGATTATCGCGGATTTGCCGGAAAAGTACGCAGTGGTCAATTCAAACTTGGTGATCAAATTGAAGTTTTCCCAACTGGCCTAAAAGCCCAAATCAAAAAAATCGAAAAATACGGAAAGGACATTGACGCCATCAGCGAGGGAGAAAATGCTACCCTTTTGCTCGACAAAGAAATCGATATCTCAAGAGGAAATTCGATCATAGGTGTCGAGTCAGCTGTATCACAAACCAAAGCCATACGCGCAAGTGTTTGTTGGATGCAAACCAATGGACTTGTGGCAGGAAGTAAATACTGGATTCAAATTGGAGCGCAAAAAACACAATGTAAGGTAAGACAAGTCGTTGAAAAAAGCGACTCGCTAAAAAAGAGAGTATTCCAGCAGAGAGCTTAGGCTTAAATGACATTGGAACAGTAGACATTCAACTAGCACAACCCATTTTAGGACTCACCTTTGAGCAAAATAAACCCTTAGGAACATTCATCCTAATTGATCCATTAACCAATAACACAGCCGGGATAGGCTTTATTCAAAGTATATGAAAAGTTTTAGAACTGAATTAGAGGACCCACTTGTTGAGCAAGATATTCTTGACTTAGAGAAAAAGATTTACGCTTTCAACAACAACACAATCGATGAAGAAAAGTTTCGAAGTCTTCGCCTAGCGCGCGGTGTTTATGGACAACGACAACAGGGAGTGCAAATGGTTCGTATTAAAATCCCTATGGGGCGTTTTACGGCAAACCAATTGCGACGAATTGCCAGTGTTTCTGACGAATACGGAAGTGGAAATTTACACATTACTACCCGTCAAGACATTCAATTGCACTATGTAGAACTCGATCGAACTCCTGCACTTTGGGCAGCGCTAGAGCAAGATAATATCACCCTACGAGAGGCTTGTGGAAATACCGTGCGCAATGTTACTGCATCGGCCATGGCTGGAATTGACGCTAACGAAGTTTTTGATGTGACCCCTTACGCGGAAGCATTTTTTAGCTACTTTCTTCGCAACCCCATCTGTCAAGATATGGGACGAAAAATTAAGGTAGCCTTTTCTAGTAGTGAAGAAGATGACGCATTGACCTTTATTCACGATCTTGGATTTATTCCCAAGGAAGAAAACAAACAAAGAGGTTTTCAACTTATGCTAGGAGGTGGAATTGGATCACAACCCATGCCTTCACAAAAACTATTTTCGTTTATACCAGCAGATCAAATCATTCCTTATAGTGAAGCGATCATTCGTCTTTTCGATCGTCTTGGAGAGCGCAATAAACGAAACAAAGCCCGATTAAAGTTCTTAGTAAAAGACCTAGGACTAGAGGCATTTCTTGCACTTGTTGAGAAAGAAAAAGAGACCCTATTGAATCAATCCCATCCGATTGATCCAGTAGAACGTACGTTGTCTATTCCACTCTTCAGCAACGAAGGTAAAGAGGCGAAAGTAGATGCATCCTATGAGCGATGGAAAAAAGTCAACACCCTAGGCCAAAAGCAAGCAGGCTATTATAGCGTAGGAATCCCCGTGAAAACAGGAGATATTTCTTCTGAAAAAGCCCGTATTTTGGCGGATATCATAGAACAATTTACCCGTAATGACAATCGCTTTACGATCACTCAAAGTGTTCTTTTGCGCGACGTTAAAGAAGAGCACCTTCCGTTTCTTTACCAGACGCTAAAAAAGATCGGTTTTGATCGTATTGGATTTGAAAAAAACAAACGATATCGTTGCTTGCCCGGGTACGGATACCTGTAATCTAGGAATTGCTAGTAGCTATGGATTAGCCAACGAATTGCAAAAGGTAATTGAAACTGAGTTTAATCAGTTTATTGAAAAACACGACCTTAAAATTCGCATTAGCGGATGTATGAACGCCTGTGGTCAACACACCTTAGCCCACATAGGGTTCCAGGGAATGACGCTTAAAGCCAATGGAAATATTGCTCCTGCTACACAAATATTACTGGGTGGAGGAGTACTAGGAAATGGTGAAGGGCGCTTTGCCGATAAAGTATTGAAAGTTCCCGCCAAAAAAACACCCGATGTACTTCGATGGATCTTAACTGATTTTGAACAAAATAAAACATTAAGTGAAGACTTTTTTGGCTACTATGACAGAAAAACAAAGGATTACTTCTATCAAAGTCTAAAACATTATAGCGAGACGGACCAGCTTAGTCCAAAAGATTTTGTCGATTGGGGGAATGAAGTTAAATACGAAAAAGCCATTGGGATTGGAGAATGTGCTGGAGTAACCATTGATCTGGTACAAACCCTAATCTTCGAAGCTGAAGAAGCCTACAGCTGGCATTGACCGCATTGGAAGAAAATCGTTTTAGTGATGCCATTTAGCATGCTTACAATGGACGTATACGTGCGGCCAAAGCATTATTGACTTCAGTGCCGGCAAAAACCAACAGTCATGCCTCTATCATCGATAGCTTCGACACTCACTTCCCACAGTTCGAAGAAGCGTTTAAACACAGTTTTAAGGAGAGTGTTCAAGAATTTACTTCACAAAAAGCCAGCCGTAACTTCGCAGTAGAATTTATTGAAACAACCCAAACCAGCATTGCTTGGATTAAAAACAAACGGAATGAACAGCTACAATAAAGGAGAAATTAGTTTGGTGGGTGCAGGCCCGGGTGATCCAGAATTACTCACCATTAAAGGATTAAACGCAATTCGAAATGCAGACGTCATTCTCTATGATGCGCTGATCAATCCTTTGCTCTTGGAGCACAATAGTGATGCAAAAAAAGTATTTGTTGGGAAACGACGTGGGTTTGCAAAAAAAACCCAACGAGAAATCAACCAACTATTGGTTGACTATGCACTGAAGGAAAAAAAAGTGGTTCGACTAAAAGGGGGTGACCCGTTGATCTTTGGTCGTGCAGCAGAAGAATTAACCGTTGCCCAACTATTTGGTATACCAACACAAGTTATTCCTGGGATATCTTCCTTTGTAGGAATTGCCGCTCAACATCAAATTCCATTGACCAAAAGAGCTACCTATGAAAGTGTATTGGTCAAGACAGGACATACCCATGATGGGAGAATTTCTTCAGACATCGCCATAGCCGCTCAATCAAAAGCTACTGTTATTGTCCTTATGGGCATACGTTTTTTAGCAGAAATCATTGCTGAGTTTCGTCGCTATAAACCGGCTGATTATCCTGTTGCCATTATTGAAAACGGCACCACATCTGCGGAAAGAGTGATTATTGGTTCACTCGAAAACATCACTGAACAAGTGGTGGAACAAAAAATTGGTAATCCCGCAAATATTATCTTTGGCCATGCAGTGACCGATCAACTAACGCAATACAAAAATTTAAAATCTGTCCAATGCGTGAATTAAATGAGCTATACCCTATTTTCCTAAAAGCCCATAAATTAGAATTTCTAATTGTTGGAGGGGGTTATGTGGCACTCGAAAAAATGGAATTCCTTTTTAAGTCTAGCCCCAATGCAAGGGTAACCCTAGTGGCACCTTTTTTTCGTCCAGAAACAAAGAAATTTATAGAAAGAAAAGACGTAAAAGTCATTTTGCGTAAGTTTCGCTTATGGGATTTACGAAAAAAAAACATCGTTATCGCAACGACAGATGTACCCGCCATCAACAAAAAAGTACAAAAAGCGTGTAATCGTAGAGGAATATTAGTAAATGTTGCTGATACTCCCGACCTTTGTGACTTCTATATGGGCGGTATAGTAACCAAAGGAAATTTAAAAATAGGGATTTCTACCAACGGAAAATCTCCCACCATGGCCAAAAGAATCCGTCAATTTTTAGAAGAATTATTGCCCGATGAAATAGATGACTTATTAAATACGCTACGGGAATACAGAACGACGCTAAAAGCGGATTTCGAGGAAAAAGTCATTGAAATGAATGAACGAACAAAATTACTACTAGAAGAAAAAAAATGATAAAAACAGACATTATTATTATTGGAGCAGGACCGGTTGGGCTATTTGCTATTTTTGAAGCTGGATTAATGAAGCTAAAGTGTCATCTCATCGATGCTATCCCTCAAGCAGGTGGGCAATTAACTGAAATATACCCCAAAAAACCCATCTATGATATTCCGGGTTACCCTTCTGTTTTAGCAGGAGAGTTGATCGATCGTTTAATGGAACAAGCCGCACCGTTTAAACCAGGGTTTACCCTAGGGGAACGCGCAGAAACAATTGACAAACAAGAAGACGGAAGCTTTATTGTAACTACGAGTGAAGGCACTAAACACCACGCACCCGTGGTCATGATTGCAGGTGGTTTGGGAAGTTTTGAACCCAGAAAACCTAAAATTGATTCTCTGCCGCATTTTGAAAAAAATGGTGTCGAATATATGATAAAAGAGCCTAAAAACTTTTTAGGCAAGAAAATATTCATCTCTGGAGGAGGAGATTCTGCGCTGGACTGGGCCATTTATTTTGCTGAAAAGAACAACACTCCTGTTGGACTAGTTCACCGATCAGATTCTTTTCGTGCACACAAAGACTCTGTTGAAAAAGCTTACCAACTCGAAAAAGAGGGGAAAATTGAGTTTTATACCCACGCCGAAGTAGTTGATCTCAAAGGGGACAAAACATTAGAATCGATTGAAATAAAACAAAAGGGACAGGAAAACAAACGTGTCGAAGTAGATACTTGGCTGCCACTATTTGGTCTTTCCCCAAAATTAGGCCCCATCGCTAATTGGGGATTAGAAATTGAAAAGAACGCCATTAAAGTTGATAATACCTTAGATTATCAAACCAATGTCCCGGGGGTTTTTGCTGTAGGAGATGTCAATACTTATCCTGGAAAATTAAAGCTTATTTTGTGTGGTTTTCATGAAGCAACACTAGCTGTGCAAACGGCCTATAAAATCATTCATCCCGATAAACGTTTTACCTTAAAATACACTACTGTGCAAGGAGTGCAAGGATTTGATTAACTTGCCCTAAATGAAAGAAGCTTCGTTGAATGTTTTGGAGAACCATTACTTGTTTGTGGAACAAATCCCATGACAGGCGCTTACCGAAATGGCTGCTGCGACACTGGCCCTTTTGATGCTGGAACACATACTGTTTGCGCTTTGGTTACGGCTGAATTTTTGGCGTTTTCAAAAGCTAAAGGAAATGATTTGACCCGTCCCTTGCCACACTATAATTTTCAAGGATTAGTACCCGGTAATTTTTGGTGCCTTTGTGTATCGCGTTGGATGGAGGCCTACAGGGCTGGCGTTGCGCCAAATATCAAGCTAGAACCCACTCATCAGAAAACGCTTGACTATATCCCCTGGAGGAATTATGTAACTACGCCATAAAGGATGCTTGATTTTCTGCTACTTTTCTCCGCAATTTCTTTTCTGTTTTTTGGAATAGGATGCTTTGTTAGTGCACATTTAAACGCTGAATTCATTCGCTTTGGCTTACCTCAATTTAGACTACTCACTGGAGTGTTACAATTGCTCGGAAGTGTAGGAATAGGCATTGGTTTTTGGTGGCCAGAGCTTCAATGCCTAAGTACCAGTGGATTAGCTCTTCTAATGCTTCTTGGTTTTGGCGTCCGAATAAAAATCCGGGATAATTTCATCCAATCCTTTCCTGCTTTTTTCTATTTTGTACTAAACTTATTTCTCAGTTACCAACTCTACAGTGGGCTTTAACGCTTCCTTGGGAAAACATTATAAGGGCTTTAACAGCCTTTAGCATTTGTCTAAACTATATTTGAACTATAATTTTCATGTATTAGTTGATGATTTTGGTTAATAATTTCCCCCTTTAGCTCTCAAAAGCTAGCAGGGGGTTCTTATTTTTGTAAACAATCAAAAGTACAATGGCCAAACGCAAACCGCAACCCGACGAAATTGACTTACACGGCTTACGCCACAAACCAGCCCTAGAGCTTGTTCGTAACACCTTGTATAAACGTGATGAAAAGGGTTCTTTTTCATTAACCATAATTACAGGAAACTCTACGGTTTTACAAGAACTAATTTTTACAGAAATTCTTGATTTTACCAATTACACCTACTACATTCCTTCTTGGAACTTAGGACAAGTTATCGTTGAGAATATGGAATTGTAATCTATCGATTTGTATATCCTTTCTTCTTACGAATAAAAGGTGCTTAGAAGTAGTATAAATTTAGTCTTCTGGTTCTATTTGAGAAAAAGAAGCTCTAAGGGTAATGTCAGAATCAAAGTGTACAATAATCGATAAATCATTTGACCCATTAGACCATCCTGAAAATGAATATCCATCATTAGGTGTGGCTTTAAGTGTGGCTGAACTTCCTTTATTAACTTTGATAGATATTCCGTCCATAGATTCAATTCTATATCTACATCCTGAATAAGGTAATCCTGTTGGTAGACACGATACGATACCGCCTTGTCCAACAATCATTGTAAAGAAATATGAATAATTTGCAGGGACATTCGTCTCTTCATTGTATAGAGGTTCTTCTCCTGCGCAAGCTACAGTAATAAGCAAGCAATATAGAAAGAGTAGTTTTTTCATAAAAATAACCTTTATTCAATGTACAAAAGTAGTTATAACTATTTCTGTACAAGCCCCTTAATGTACTGGTCAAGTAAATCTACTCCTTCCTGATGCACTACCGAGCGGCCAATTTCGGGCATTCGAATTGCAGGATCATTACTTTTTATACGATACATAAAAATAGATTCACCCGGCTTTCCAGGAACAATTCCATATTGATGGTCACCTGAACCTTTTCCAGCAGCGATAGGGGGTTTATACACTCCTCTTTTTCGCTGGTCTTTTTCATGATAATTGAGGTAAAGTCCCGAATTCTTAGCACTTCCCTTGGGTGAATGACAATGAGCACAATTGGCATCTAAATACGCTTTGGCTCTTTCTTCTAAAGAGCCTGATAATACGTCATTCCAAACAGGCATTTTATCTTGGCTCTTAGCAGACGACATCCCCTTTAAAACTCCAACTTCCTTAAAATAATCCAATTGATTAATGCTCTCCTGAAGGGACTGATAGCGTTGATTGAGTTGGGCTGCTGTTACTCCAATGGGCACAATTTCATTGTCAGCATTATGACAATTCTTGCATTGATTAAGGTTTGGAACAACATAGTCTACCTCCTTTGACTTGTCCTCTTTGTTGATCCAATTTACGGTTGTTTTATTTCCGACATAATTTATGGTTGCTTCGGTTTGTGCCTCATCCCAGAGATAATTAAGAGGAGTCCATGTTTCGTTTTCCTTGATCAAAAGACGGGTTTCAATAATACGTCGTCCAGCAGTTGGGTTTCGTTGGTCCTTAGGGTAATAAAAATTCTTAATCAATACGGCACCATCCTCAAAATCAAGTGGTCCATTGGGGTTAAAATCCATCTGTTTCCCATTGGGCAGATAAATGAATCGTTCTTTTTGAGCATAATTAGAAAAAAGGGGTGTATTAATCGCATAGGGATAAACCTGACTACTCGGTTGTAATTTGGCTAGCTCACCCTCAAAAAAACCATAGTCAGAAAGTTTTTTCAAAGCATCCGAATCAACGGTTTTGCTTTTTAGCGCAATCTTAGCTTTACGGGCAAGGGGAGCTTCCCGCTTGTCTTCTTTTTGACTACATCCGTACATCGCTATCACTACAATAGCTAAAAGAGGAAATTTCCCGAAGTTAATTGGTTTTTTATTGGTCATTTAATTCACAATCAAACGGCATAGAATCTCTTGTAAAACCCTCGAAATCATTTGCTGCATCGAGGTAAACAAAAGAAGCGTTTCCGTTGTTCTGGAGACAAAGTTTATGTTCATCGTCTTGCAAGGATCCATTGGGCGCCAAAATACCATCGTAAGCAATATCTGGAATGGCAGCTTTGTTTTTAAACAGCCAAAGCAGGCCAAAGTCGTTACTAAAGGTGGGAAGCAAATTTGCATTACTAAAGTTATTGTCATGAACGCTAACACGACCAGGGTAGGGATTGTAATTTTCGTCCTCAGCAAAATCGTTCTCTATCGGACGTAAGCCCCTCGCTTGCGCCTCCTCAGCAACCGATTCTTCTGCTTGCGCATCTTCACTCGCTGCGAAAATCTCATAACTCACTACACAAAGGTTGACTGTTTTGTGGTCTTCAACACTATTGTTGTGAAATTGAACATCTTTGGTGGCCATTATAACGACTCCTGTACCCTTGGGCACCGCACTAACAATGGATCCTTTGACAGCAAAATTAGTAAGGTTATTGTTGTAAATCTTGTTATTATATGCATTGATATTGGAACCGTAAAGGGTTAATTCTGGTAGGTTGAAAATTAATAATCCGCTCGTGTTTTCAAAGGCTTCATTCCCGTAAATTTCGACATTTGTACTATTCTCACTTTCAATTCCTGCTACATTATAATATGCTTTGTTGTTGCGAATAATCACATTTTCTGACTGCCCAACGTATATCCCCGCATCTGAAGAACCGATGGCCTCGCATTCTTCAATCAAAACATTGGAACTTAAAACTGGGTACAATGCATACGCACCATTTTGAACCGAAACTTCACCCGTCCATGCAGAACGAATGCGACGCATCACCACCGAATCGGTATCACTGATTTTTAAATTATCCCCAACAGCATCTTCGATGGAAAAGTCTTCTAAGACTATGTTTCTACTATTGGTTATTTTTATTCCTTCAGCGCCAGAAGTCTGACCCTTAAACGACAGAACCGTTTTATCCATTCCTTGACCTCGAATAGTTAAGTGACTTTTATTGTCTAAACTTAAGGATTGAGAAAACAAGAAATGTCCTTCCGGTAGCTCAATCACAGAGCTGTCTTTGGCCAAAATAAATTGTTCTACCAATTCGGACTCCAAATCGATATAATCGCGTGTAGGAGAGTAATCTGGCATGGTTTCGTTGGCCCACTAGGGCTCGAACCTAGACTCTTCTGAACCAAAATCAGACGTGTTGCCAGTTACACCATGGGCCAATTGCGGTGCAAATTTAATTAAAGTTTTTATTTGTACTAAATTAAATCAATGAAATTTTATATTGCATCAATATACTTAAACCTATTCCTATGATTAAGTTAATCGTTACTGGAGGAACCTTTGACAAAACCTATGATCACATCAATGGTAAATTATTTTTTGAGCGTACCCATATTCCGAAAATGTTAGAGCGCAGCAGATGTAAACTTCCCATTCACATCACTCCATTACTACTAAAAGATAGTCTAGCATTTACAGAGAATGACCTTCAACAAATCGAGCATGCCTGTATTGCGACGGCGTCTAAATCCATTGTCATAACCCACGGAACAGACACCATGGTAGACACTGCAAAACGTTTGGCTAAATTAAATCTCGAAAAAAATTGTTTTATCCTATTAACAGGTGCAATGATACCCTATGCCTTTGGAAGTTCTTCCGATGGTTTTTTTAATTTAGGCTGTGCACTTGCTTTCTCGCAAACCCTCTCCCCCGATGTGTATATCACAATGCAAGGGCAATTTTTTAAGTGGAATGAAGTACAAAAAAACAAAGCCCTAGGGTTATTTGAAAAAATCTAAGGGTTGCTGCACAGGTTTTGTTAAAACCTCAGAAAATTCCAATGAGAATACGTATTTTCGTCTGCATTAAGGTTTTATTATGACAACCAAACAACTCATTTTTTGGAATCGTATTTGTGCGGGAGCTCTCTTTAGCATCGCACTGATCACTTTTGGCCTAACTGTTGAGCCTACTGCTAGTTTTTTGGGATGCAGGAGAATACATTGCTACCTCAGCAAAATTGCAAGTAGGTCACCCACCGGGTGCGCCATTTTTTCAAATGATGGGAGCATTCTTCGCTCTTTTTGCCACCAGTCCTGAAAAAGTTGCCTTGATGGTAAACTTAATGTCTGTATTTAGTAGTGCGTTTACCATTGTCTTCCTGTATTTGAGTTTAACCTTAATTTTGCGAAAACTACCCTCCTTTAAGTCCATTGAAACTCCAAGAGAAGCAATTACTTTCTTTGGCAGTGCTGCTGTAGGTGCTTTGGCTTTTTGCTTCTCCGATAGTTTTTGGTTCAATGCAGTTGAAGCTGAAGTCTACGCAATGGCAACTTGTATTTTGTCCGCCCTGTTTTGGCTTGCCCTACGTTGGGAGAATGACATGAATACCCCTCACGGTGATCGTTGGTTGTTGCTCATTGCCTTTGTTATTGGACTATCTTTTGGTGTGCATTTTATGGGACTGCTTACCATACCAGCCATTGGGATGTTGTACTTCTTTAAAAATACCAAACAGGTTACCCTAAAAAACTTCATCAAAGCCAATTTGGTGTCTGTTGCCATTCTTCTATTCATTTTTAAATTATTGTTACCCTCAACCCTTGCTTTATTTAGTAAAATGGAAGTCTTTTTTGTCAATCAAATGAATCTTCCTTTTAATAGCGGAACCATCATTACGGGCATACTCTTTGTGGTTTTCTTTTATTTTACACTAAAGTACACCCGTCAAAAAAATTACGTTAACCTTAATACTAGCATTCTCTGTATTCTTTTTGTATTACTTGGTTTTCCTCTTGGATCATGCTTCCCATTCGTGCCAATGCGAATACGGTGATCAATGAGAATTCTCCTTCAGATGCGCGGCAGCTTTTGGCCTACTATAACCTAGAACAGTACCCAGAAACGAAATTGTTTTATGGCCCTATGTTTTCAGACATGTATGCCGGACAAGATGAGCTAGACCCCTACATAGACGATAAACCCAAATATGAACGAAACGAAAAAACAGGACGCTACGTCATTGTCAATCAATGGGAGAATGCGCGTATAAACGCGAATAGTAAACACAAGGGGTTTTTGCCTCGACTGTGGAGTGCAGAACATGCTGAAAACTACATTAATTTCACCCAACCTCTAGAATTTTCGATACGTCCCGAATACCGTGGAAGTGAAGAATTGGGTAGAAGAGTAGCAGAATTTAGGCAACTAGAAGCAGAAGGAGAGTTGTCTGGAGAAGAGTACCACAATTTTTACAAAAAGATGGCGCGGTATATAGACATTGAAAAGCCCTCATTTTTTTCTAACCTGCACTACTTTTTCAACTACCAAGTCAACTATATGTACGTGCGCTATTTCATGTGGAATTTTGCTGGAAGACAAGACGACATTCAAGGAAACTACGACATCTTGCACGGTAATTGGTTAAGCGGCATCTCATTTATAGACGAACTTCGTTTGGGAAATCAAGCTGAAATAAGTGAGGATGCAAAAAATAACAAAGCCCGCAACACCTATTTTTTCTTGCCTTTAATTCTTGGGTTGATGGGCGTTATTTTTCTCTACCAACAAGACAAAAAACGTTTTTGGGTGCTACTTCTGTTCTTTCTGTTTACCGGACTAGCCCTTAAAGTTTACCTCAACGAAAGACCTTTTGAACCGCGTGAACGAGATTATGCCCTAGTGGGGTCATTCTATGTCTTTTCAATTTGGATTGGTTTAGGAGCTTACTATTTGGGGCTTGAGTTCAAAAAAAATGGAACAACAGCTTGGCGCAACCCATTGCCATACTAGCTAGTTTGATCTTCGTGCCACTGTTGATGGGATATCAAAATTGGGATGACCACGACCGGTCGGACCGTTACACTGCGCAGTCGGTTGCTAAATCCTACCTCACTTCTATTCAAAAAGACGTAGGGGCCATGATTTTCACTATTGGCGATAATGATACTTTTGCGCTTTGGTACGCACAAGATATTGAAGGGTATCGAACCGATGTAAGACCAATCAACACCAGCTTATTGGCCACCGATTGGTACATTGATCAAATGAAACGCAAGACCTATGATAGCGACCCTATTCCCTCGCAGTTGACCCATAACTTGTACGCCTATGGTATCCGCGATTACATCAAATACGAACCCCTTGTTGACTCCCTCCGTTGGGACATCAAAGACTTTATGAATTGGGTGGCAAGCGATAACCCACGGACAAAATACAAAAGCCTAATTGAACAATCTGGTGGTGACCCTAGAGCTTACCCGAAAGGCACACAAGAAATGGTCTTCTATCCCACAAACAAGATTCGTGTGCCCGTTAATGTAGAAAATGTAATTCAAAGTGGAGTCGTTGCTGAAAAAGACCGCGATAAAATTGTTCCTTACATAGACATTGACTTACCCGAAGGAGGCTTGTACAAAAACAAACTTCTGATGCTAGATATATTGGCCAATAACGATTGGAAAAGACCAATTTACTTCACCGGTGGAAGTTATGATCCCAGTGAGTATATGTGGATGAAAGAATACCTACAATTAGAGGGCTTGGTTTACAAACTGGTCCCCATAAAAACACCCTTAAATCCAGTAAATCCCTATGTAATGGGACGTGTTGACAGTGACTTAATGTATGAAATTGTCAAAGAATGGGAATGGGGAAATTCCCAAAGTCCAACGATTTACCACGATCCAGAAACACGAAAAACAGTATTTCGTACCGCAGTAATATGGTCCGCTTGGCCGAAGTACTCATAAACGAGGGGAAAAACAAAAAAGCCGAAGAGATATTGGATTTAGCCATTGAAAAAATGCCCATCGACTTTTTTGGCTATTATAGCTTGCTTACCCCTTTTGTAGATAGCTATTACCGGATTGATCAAAAAGAAAAAGCGCGACAGGTTTTTGAAAAGGTTGCGGCTAAACATAAAAGTCAGTTAAATTATTACACTAGCCTTTCACTCAATTTACAATACGAATTGGGCGAGGAAATCCTTACGGAAGTAGAACGATACCGTGCTTTAGTAGAGGCAGTTCTGGACAACAAAGACGAAGAAAAATTAGCTGAATACATCGAGCAGTTTCGTGCAAGCAGTAGTGCATTTTCTTTCTTATACGGAGAATATGACTACTACACTGCGCTAGAAGACTTTGTTGAAGGTCTCTACATAGGTGGTGAAACAGAGAAAGCCCGTGCATTGGTAGAAAAAATTGCTGCGGTATACGATGAGCGTTTGGCACTGCTGGCGCGTTTCTCTCCTGAGCGGCAAGAAGAATTGTACGATCGTATTATGGAAGAACTAAATGGTTACCGTAGGGTGTTGTTATATGTTAATTTATATGACACGGATGAAGAACGAGACCGTTTAGAAAACAGAGTATATACGAGCATGAAAAGCTTGGCTATTTTCGATCGTCTACTCGAAGACTAGTTTACATAGTCATTCATAAGACTAATGAGTGTGTTGGCATCTTGTTCACCACTTTGGCGCCATACCATTTCGCCCAGTTTGTAGATCATTAGGGTTGGAATAACTTTTACCCGAAGGGCATCAACAAGTTTAGGGTTTTTAGTGACCTCAATCTTGATTACCTTTCCTTGATCTCCCATAGCGGCGGCAACATCGCGTAGGGTTGGATGAAATTCCTCTGTTAACTCTTCTAGCTCGTTAAAAAAAACCAAAAGAAGCGGAGCACTTCCATCAACTAGTTCACCAAATTTAGACATCTGTCGTACGTTTAAGTAATTTGAATTGGTATAAAGTTAGGGTATTTTCTTTAAACTTCTTTTGATGAGCGTTTTAAGGTAATTTTGGTTATCTCTGGCCAAATTCCTACTCGACCAGGATAGCCTAGAAAACCAAAGCCTCTATTGACATTAATCCACTGTTGCTGTTCTGTGTATAAGCCCGCCCATTGCTTATAACGCCATTTTACTGGGCTCCACTTGAACCAGCCTGGAATCTCAATACCAAATTGCATTCCATGTGTATGTCCACTTAGGGTTAATTGGAAAGGATATGGATGCGGTAAAACCTTTTCTTCCCAATGGGACGGATCATGAGACAATAAAATCTTAAAATCATCTTTGTTCACTTGCTGAACAGCCTTATCCAAGTCACCAGCTTTTTTAAATCCACCTTTACCCCAATTTTCTACGCCAACGAAAGCCAGGCGTTGCCCCTCTTTTTCCAAAAAATGCGTTTCGTTTAGTAGCACGGAAAAACCCATTTCCTCTTGGGTTTCAATCAAGGTTTTCAGGTTTTGCTCTTTTTCTTCTTTAGAGGACCATTCGGTATAATCTCCATAATCGTGATTCCCCAAAATTGAAAATTTACCCATAGGAGCCCTCAGTTGAGCAAACGTTTCTTTCCATGGAAACAATTCCTCTGCTTTGTTATTGACCATGTCTCCAGTAAATAAAATAACATCCGATTGTTGCGCATTGATTAAATCAACCCCATATTGTACTTTGTCAGCATTGTCAAAACTTCCACTATGAATATCAGAAATTTGTGTAAGAGTAAAGCCCTCAAAAGCTTCTGGCAAATCGTCAAATTCAAGGGCATAATGCAGCACCTTATAATTATACTTCCCGCGGATCATTCCCAACAATAAAGAAGCAAAGGGGATTGCTCCAATTGTAAACGCCAATTGAGAAATGAATTTTCTCCGGCTGGGCAGATAGTTCTCCTCGCCATTTTCAGTAAAATAGTGATAAATCCCTTGTGGGAGACGTATCAAATCCTCAAAAGCCAAAAAGAGAATTAAAATAAATTGAAAAATAAAGAGCGCCAAAAACATTCCCATGGCCGTGCTAAAATTTGGTGTAAACCCTGTTGCGCGAGAATAGTAAAAACTTTGATAAATGAAATTTCCAAATATAATGGCAATGGTCAAACTATAAATTGAAAGCATCCATTTGTTGAATCCGATGGTCTTTACTGCCTGAAAAGCATACCACTGAATTAGGCCGAAAAAGGCAATCATGAAAACCCAACGTAGACTAAACATATTAATTCATTTTTTTTGCAAGTTCCATGGCTTTCCCGTCAGATAAGCTTGCCACAAAACAACTGGCATTCAGTACCGTTTTGTATAGATTCTCTGCAACCAAAGGAGTGCCTTTGGGCACCAAGCGAAGGATCAATTCATCATAAGCTGTTGTGCTCACGTTTAGTTTATTCACCGCGGCCGTACAAAAAGCGGATAGTAGGGTGGTGATAACCTTATATCCCACGATTTCTTTTTGTAAAACTTCATCCGATCGATATACTTTATCAACACTAATGGCTATAATGTCATCCATTTGTGCTTTGTACTTACTTTTGTCCAACAAAGCGTGAGCAAATGTTCCCGCAAGAATTTCTTCTTCATGCGTCAAAAACATGTGTACAGCATCTAGAATGAGGCTATTAATGGCCAAAGAACGGAGGTAACTCATACGTTGAGCAGTGTATTGTAAAGAAGCATACTTTTCGGTATCCATGCTATCCTTAACTAAGTTGATGAGATATTCGAGGGCAAAATCTTCAGAAATCCATCCTAAATTAATGCCGTCTTCGAAATCTATAATAGTATAACAAATATCATCGGCTGCTTCTACCAAGAAAGCGAGTGGATGTCGGTTGTTGGAATCTCCATTGGTCAATTCCAATTCACTTGCTAATTCGGTAAAGAAAGCTTTTTCGGATTGAAAATAACCAAATTTCTTGTCCGCTACGTGGTCACTAGGTTTGCGGGGTAAGGAACCTTTGGGATATTTCATGTAAGCCCCAAGGGTCGCGTAGCTAATTCGAAGTCCGCCCGGAGTTCCTTCCATGGACTCTGTTAGAAGTTTAAATCCATTGGCATTTCCTTCAAAACGGCAAAGGTCTTCGTATTCAGCTGCTGTTAGTTGCGCTTGAAATTGTTTTCCTTCTCCCGATTCAAAATAATGACCAATGGCCTTTTCGCCACTGTGCCCAAAGGGTGGATTTCCAATATCATGCGCTAGGGCTGCTGCGGCTACAATAGCGCCAAAATCGTTGGGCTGATAACCATGAACTTCTTGTAAGTGTGGATGACGCTTCAATACTTCTTTCCCAGCTAAGCGTCCTAGGCTTCGCGCAACAACAGAGACCTCTAAACTATGGGTCAAACGCGTATGGACAAAGTCTGTTTTTGAGAATGGAATTACCTGGGTTTTGTCTTGTAATGATCTAAAATAAGAAGAGAAAACAATTCGATCGTAATCTACTTCAAACCCTAAACGAATTTCATCTTGCTCTTTGCGAATTCGCTTGGTTGTGTCACCGAAACGTTGAAGAGAAAGGAGTTGCTCCCAATGCATTTTATTTTTTGTATAAATATAACAAAAGATTCAGCCTTGAACTACATTAAGCCTATGTTAAGAAGGTGAAACTTTCATAACATTGATTTAAGCTAGAGGTAGAAGTAAGTTAAAATTAAAGTGCTACAATTTAACATTAACCTAAAAAAAACATTGTTCTGTAGTGGTAGTTTTGGATAAACTAAAACTTAGAAAAATGAAAACTAAAATTATTACGCTACTTTCTTTTATTCTACTTGTCGGATCATTCGCTTCTTGTATCGATGATACACCTCTTTTAACCGAAGATCCACAAAATACCGGATCTGATGCGCCTACAAATCCTGGAGCAGAAGTTTCCATAACGCACACTGGTATTATTACTGAAAATGAAACTTGGTCAAACGAGTCAATCCATTTTTTAGATAACAAAGTAGTCGTTGATGCTGGTGCAGTGCTTACAATAGAAGCTGGAACGGTAATTAAAGGGCTAGCGAGTAATGATGTGGAGGATGCTTCTGCATTGATTGTTGCCCGGGGGTAGAATTCAAGCTATAGGAACGTCTAGTGATCCTATTATATTTACTTCCGAGGACGATGCTATCCTTGCGGACCAAACCTATCCTAATGGTTCACCAAACTTAAGCGCTGCTGATGTAGCACTCTGGGGAGGTATTATAATCCTTGGTAATGCCAAATGTTCATTTAAAAATGATGTTACAGAATTACAAATTGAAGGAATTCCTGCCGAAGATACTTTTGGCCTTTACGGAGGTACCGACGATGCTGATGATTCAGGGATTTTACGTTATGTTTCTATTCGCCATGGCGGAACCAATATTGGAGCTGGAAATGAAATTAACGGTCTTACCCTTGGTGGTGTAGGTGCTGGCACCACGATCTCTCATATAGAAGTCTATGCTAACCAAGATGATGGAATTGAGTTTTTCGGTGGTAATGTAAACCTAAGTAATGCGGTTGTTTGGTCGCAAGGAGATGATGCCTACGATATTGATCAAGCCTACAGCGGGAATATCTCTAATATAGTTTATATCGCAGGAGATGAATCTGATCATGCTTTGGAAATAGATGGACGTGAAGGAGCTGCATTAACTCCTGCAAGTAGAAATCAATTTACAATTTCTAATGCCACATTTAAAGGTCCAGGAATAGCCGCCTCGGGAAGAGAGATGGTGGACTGGAGATCAAATGCAGAAGGAGCAGTAAACAACTCTTATTTCTTCAACTTTGGTACAGACGCAGATGTAGAAATTGATGGAGATGGCACAAAGTATTTATCCGTTACTTCTGGATCCTCCAAAGAAGTTGGAGACAAGGTATCGAATAACCCTACTCTATACGATAACTACCGAAATGGTTCTATTGTTTTTTCTGGAAATGAATTCAAAAATGATATCGGAAAAGCGTACACAAGTATCTTTGCCATCAAGTGGTCTGTAAGCCCATCTGCCACATCCGATTCCAATGGAACGTTTGATGCCAACAACACAGCAGATGATCGTGATCCTAACGCAGCACCTACTTCTACTGAAATTGGCACACAAGAAACTAGATTACAAACAGAAAACAATTCTGTAGCAACAAAAAGTCAAAATGTTGGAGCAGATACTTCTTTACTAAGATGGACGCTTGCTTTTGATACGGGCGTGCTAGATTTCTAATAAAGTTTAGTTAACCTTTTAATAAAACACTTACTGCTCTGTGTGGTAAGTGTTTTATCTACTTTTGCAAAAAATTATTTATCTGATGTACAAACATTCCTATCCAAGCAAGCTCCTTTTCCTACTCCTACTATTTTTTTCATTTTCTTATAGTCAAACAGGGATTATCTCTGGAATTGTCAACGACAAAGACTTTCAAGAGCCTCTTCCCTTTGCCAATGTCATGATTGAAGGAACAACTGAGGGAATTACGACCGATTTTGATGGAATATACCGATTAGAGGTTGCTCCAGGCACTTATACTCTGATTTTTTCTTTTGTAGGATATGAAACGGTAAAAGTCGCTGATATTGAAGTAAAATCAAGCGAAGTTTCTGAGGTCAACCTTAGTCTTGGCACACTTGCACAACAGATAGACGAAGTGATTGTTACGGTTGAATCTTTACGAAATACTGAACAATCAGTATTGGCCATTCAAAAAAAGTCAGCCAATCTTTTGGATGGGATTTCGGCACAGAACTTCAAAAAAATTGGCGCCAGTAATTTGGCTAACGCTATAAAAAATGTTCCGGGGGTATCGGTTCAGGGAGGAAAATACATCTATGTAAGAGGATTAGGAGATCGCTACACAAAATCTATTTTAAATGGTGTAGATATTCCTGGTCTTGATCCGGACAGAAATACCATTCAAATGGATATTTTTCCAACAGGTGTAATTGACAATGTCATCGTTTTAAAATCTGCCTCAGCTGAGTTACCGGCAGATTTTACCGGAGGTATTGTAGATATTGTAACCAAAAACATCCCTTCTCAAAAAACATTGTCCTTTTCCATCTCAGGAGAATTCAATCCTGATATGCACTTTAACAGTAACTACTTAAATCAATCACCCTCTAAAACCGATCATTTAGGGTTTGACAACGGACAACGTTCTATGCCTTTAGCTCGTTCGCTAACTATCCCACGAACAAATCAAGGAAACCCTTTTTTAAATACAATCTCAAGCGCGTTTAGCCCTGACTTGGCCGCCCAACAAACAAATAATTATGCTGACTTTAGTGCATCAATTAACTATGGAAATCAATTTGACTTAGGAAGCAAAACATTGGGTGTAATTGGATCTGTTTCTTATTCCAAAGATTACCGCTTGTATGAAGATTTTCAATCAAACTCTTATATCAAAAACACCAATGATACCAGTGATTTTGATTTGTTAACCAGCAGAACACAATTCGGGACCCTTGGGCAAGAATCTGTTCTTCTAAGCGCGCTAGTTGGCGCTAGTTTAAAAGGAGCAACAGCAAAGTATAAAATCAATCTGTTGCACCTACAAAACGGCACTTCCTCTGGGGCAAAATTTAGAGAATCGAACTTTATCTATTCTTCTAATACCCTAGTGAAAGATATACTCGACTACAACCAAAAGTCTGTGACCAACTTGCTTTTATCTGGGAAACACTACATCAACGATGGAGACTTAACCGTTGAGTGGAAGCTATCTCCTAGTTTAAACATCAATAAAGATAAAGACATACGCGTAACGCCTTTCAGGGTAGATGATGGTGGATTCAAAATAGAACCCAGTGAGTCTGGCGATCCCATGCGTATTTGGAGAGATCTAAACGAAGTGAGTTATGTTGGAAAAGTTGATGCGGAATACAAATTTTCCCTCTTTAATAGAGATGCTAAGGCCAAAGCTGGTCTTTATTACTCCAACAAAAACAGAGAATTCTTCATTGAAAGTTTCTTGGTAAAAGTAAGACGTCCAAGTCAATTCGAGTACACCGATGGAAATGCAGATCTTTTGTTTTCCCCGATTATCTCTGGACACCACAAACCAATCAAGGAACATACATTACGCGAGGCTCTGGTGATGCTGATCAATTTGAAAGTACCCAAAGAAACTTCGCTGCTTATCTTTCCAATGAAATGTTGATTACAGAGAAACTAAGAACCATTATTGGATTACGTCTGGAAAATTACACACAATTGTATACGGGAGTTAACCAGAACAACGAACAATTATCTAATGTAGAAATCATTAGTGAATTGGATCTTTTCCCCTCTGTTAACCTAATCTACAGCATCAATGATAAGGTAAATATTCGTTCTTCCTATTCAAATACTGTAGCACGACCTTCCTTTAAAGAAGCGTCTATTGCACAAATTTTTGATCCCATCACCAATCGATTTTTTATCGGGAACATTAATTTAAAACCATCCTACATCAACAACTTTGATTTACGTTTTGAGCGCTTTGGGGAAGCAGGTGAAATTTTTGCATTAAGTGGATTTTTCAAAAACCTTGATAATCCTATCGAATTGGTTACATATAGTGCGTCCGCTCCTGATAACTTTCAGCCAAGAAATGTGGGTAGTGCGATCGTAATGGGACTAGAGATAGAGTTTAGAAAAAATCTAGGGAATATCTTTGCACCTCTTTCTCGTTGGAATTTTAACTTCAATGGGACAATCGCACAATCACGTCAAAAGTTTGACTTAAGCGAAGGTGGAGAATTTGAATCAAGATCAGCAAATGCCCGAGATGGAGAAGAAATTAAAGACTATCGCGATTTACAAGGACAATCTCCCTATCTAATCAATACGGGAATAAACTACAGAGATATTGACAAAGGAATTGAAGCAGGTGTATTTTTTAACACACAGGGACCTACGCTACAAGTGGTTGGGATTGGTGAGGTTCCTGATGTATATACTAATCCATTCAATAGCCTTAACATTACAAGTTCCTATAAATTTGGAGAAGAGAAAAGAAGCAGTATCAATTTTAAAATTAAAAACCTCCTAAACGATAATGAATTAAGTGAGTTTAGATCTTTCGGTAGTGAAAATCAGATTTTTTCTGTTCGTGATTTGGGACGATCTTTTTCTATTGGATACAGTCATAATTTTTAAAAAACAATTCTTAGTGTTCCAATACAACAAAAAATGTAGTTTTACATTTAGTTGATCATGGAAAATCTATATTTATACATTGTCATTTTATTAGCTCTATTGGCTATTGGTGACTTGGTCGTTGGGGTGAGTAATGACGCCGTGAATTTTTTAAATTCAGCAATAGGATCTAAGGCTATATCATTTAGAAATATCATGATTTTGGCTAGCTTGGGGATTGCCCTCGGAGCAATATCCTCGAGTGGTATGATGGAAGTTGCCCGGAAAGGCATCTTTAATCCAAGCGCTTTTTATTTCGAAGAAATTATCTTCATTTTTATGGCGGTGATGATCACCGACATTCTATTGCTAGACTTTTTCAATACGCTGGGTATGCCCACTTCAACCACAGTTTCAATAGTGTTTGAATTATTGGGTGCTGCCATAGTAATGGCCATAATAAAAATTATGGCGTCAGATGCGGGACTTTCTGAATTAGGAAACTATATCAATACTACAAAAGCAACACAAATTGTCTTTGGAATATTACTCTCCGTTGTGGTTGCTTTTTCTATTGGTGCATTGGTCCAATGGTTCTCTCGCTACCTGTTAACCTTTTATCTTGCAGATAATAGCATTTGGAAAAGAAGTCTTTTCGGCGGAATTTCTATGGCTGCTCTTTCCAATTTTATTTTGATAAAAGGAATCAAAGGAACAGCCTTTGCATCTAATTCTTATACTATTTTGGGGGCGCTACCATTAAATCCTTCTTAAATGATGAAATAGTTTTAGTCAATTTGATTAATGTTGGAATATGGTTTATCGCCTCTTATCTGTTGATAAAAATACTGAAAATTAACATCTTTAAAATCATCATAGGGGTTGGAACATTTGCACTAGCCCTTGCATTTGCTGGAAATGATCTAGTTAATTTTATTGGTGTTCCTATCGCTGCTTTCCAATCCTACGAGGCCTGGGTAAGTTCTGGAATTTCAGCAGATCTCTACAGCATGAATGTACTTGAAGCTAAGGTCCCAACACCTACAATATTCTTACTAGGTTCTGGATTAATCATGATTCTCACATTGTGGTTTTCTTCCAAAGCAAAAAAAGTGGTACGTACTTCTTTGGACCTATCCAATCAATACGAAACGAAAGAGCGATTTAAACCCAATGCTTTTTCTCGTTTTCTTGTTCGTATATTTAATTGGATAGGAGATAAAATAAGCGCATCACTTTCAACGGCAACAAAAAAAAATATTGATCATCGATTCAAGCTTATCCCTGTAGAAGAAAAAGAAGATTGGACAAACAATGCCCCTTCTTTTGATATGCTTCGTGCAAGTATTAATCTTGTTGTTGCAGCTGTCTTAATTTCCGCTGCTACTTCGCTAAAGCTTCCACTCTCAACTACATATGTTACTTTTATGGTGGCTATGGGGACTTCGCTATCAGATAAAGCTTGGGGACGCGATAGTGCCGTATATCGGGTAGCAGGGGTACTGAATGTTATAGGAGGATGGTTTTTTACAGCAATTAGTGCTTTTACCGTTTCAGGAGTCATTCTTTACCTCTTTCATTTGGGTGGAACATTTGCTATTGCTTCCATTTTCTTTTTGGTATTGATTGTGATCGGAAAAAATTTCCTGAATCATCGCAAAGAAAGTCAACTAAATCCCCAAGAAAAGATTAATCTAAAAGCAGACAGCCACTCGTTTATTGAAGTTATCAAAGAAGCAGATGAAAACATCACTCAAGTGGCAATTGGTGTCAACAGAACATACAGCTTGTTGATTGATGGCTTATCCACGGATAGTGTAAAGCGCCTCCAAAAGGCAAAAAAGAATGCCAATCGCTTGGATGAATCAATCATTGATTTAAGGAACAATATATTTTTCTTTATCAAGAACATTGAAGATGCAAGCCTCCCTGCTGCTACATTTTATATCGACAGTCTAGGATATATGCAGGACATTGCGAAAGACATTGGTTATTTGGTAGAGATAAGTCATGCGCATGTAAATAATAATCACAGTAAACTAAAACTAAGTCAAATTCGTGATTTGAAAGATATTTCGGAACTGATTGAATTTATCTTGCAAGGATCAATCAATGCTTTCGAAGATAACTCATTGATTAAATTACAAGCAGTGCTAGAAAAGAAAAATTTAATTTCAGAAACACTTAAGGAAAAAATTGATGCGCAAATTCTTCGCACTTGGAATGCTGAAAGCAGCTCTAAAAACACTACTTTATACTTCAATATTTTATTGAAATCAAAAGATCTTATGCAGCATCAAATTGATTTAATCGAAACGTTTTATTTGAATATTAAGAAAGTAAGAGAAATAAATTAAACGGGTTAATTCGCATCAACGACTAAAGAAGCTTCAGCCCATTTTATCTTGTGAACTAGTCTATTGGATTTATATTCGACCTCAACAAGACCTTTGTTTGTCCAATGTAGCCAGGTTCCTTCCTTCTTTCCTTTATTATAATTAGCCATTGCTAACTTGTCTCCATTAGCTGCATAGCTTGCCCATTTACCATGGAGTTTATTGTTTTTTAAGTACCCTTCTTGTGCAAGGGTTCCATTTTCATGAAAAGACGTTACTTTAACGAGTTTACCCTCTTTCTGAACACTAATGGTTTTTTCTTCTGATGCATCAATCCCTGAAGTTGATTGTGCATATCCAACAGTACATAAAAGAGATACGATTAAGATTATTTGTGCTTTCATAATTACTTTTTTATCGTTTGATAATGCTAAGGTAACATTAATTTAACATTCAAACAAATTTTACGTAACGTTTTCTTAACATTGGGCGAATGCCCATAAAAAAAACCCCCATAAATGGGGGCTTTACGAAAGTATATCTAAATCTAAGAACCGCACATTAAACAATCATCGTCTTCACTCTCACGAGATTGCTCTAGCATGGTTTTTAATTCTTCAGGGGTTAGCGGTTCAACAGCAACTGGAGCTGGTTTGGACTTTGCTTTGGCTGGTGCGCTAACTGATGCTGCTGTAGGAGCCTCGACTTTAGGGGTCGTAGCTTTCTCTTTGTTGGTTAAGGTAAACTTAATTGCATCCACTGCTGACTTGGTCCGCAGATAGTACATTCCCGTTTTCAAGCCAGATTTCCACGCATAGAAATGCATGGAAGTAAGCTTAGCCATGGTCGCTCCTTCCATGAAAAGGTTCAGTGACTGTGACTGGTCAATAAAATATCCTCGCTGTCTAGACATGTCGATAATATCTTTCATGCTTAGTTCCCAGACGGTTTTATACAGCTCTTTAATATCGGTTGGAATACCTTCTATGTGTTGTATAGATCCGTTGGCACGCATTAGATCTTGCTTCATTTCTTCTGTCCATAAACCGAGGTCTACAAGGTCTTCAAGAAGATGTTTGTTCACTACGATAAATTCCCCGGATAACACACGTCGGGTGTAAATATTGGAAGTATACGGTTCAAAACATTCGTTATTCCCCAAAATTTGAGAAGTAGATGCGGTAGGCATTGGTGCCACTAGGAGGGAATTGCGTACTCCGTGCTTTTTAATTTGCTTACGCAAACCAGCCCAATCCCAACGTCCACTTAATTCGTTATCTTTTATACCCCACATATTGTGTTGGAATTCACCCTTTGAAATGGGAGAGCCTTTATACGAAGAATAGGGACCGTCTTTTTCAGCTTCTTCCATAGAGGCCGTTAATGCGGCAAAGTAAAGGGTTTCAAATATATCTTGATTCAACTCTTTGGCTGGGTCAGAGGTAAAGGGCAAACGCAGTTTAATAAACGTATCCGCCAAACCTTGTACACCTAGACCTACCGGACGGTGGCGCATATTTGAGTTTTCCGCTTCAGGCACGGGGTAATAATTACGGTCGATGACACGGTTTAGGTTTTTTGTTACACGCTTGGTCACACGGAATAATTCGTCGTGATCAAAAGCGCCGTCCTTAATGAACATAGGCAACGCAATGGAAGCCAAATTACATACCGCAACCTCATCTGGAGAAGTATACTCCATAATCTCGGTACATAAGTTCGAGGAACGAATGGTTCCCAAGTTCTTTTGGTTGGATTTGCGATTCGCAGAATCCTTATACAACATGTATGGAGTTCCCGTCTCAATTTGAGATTCTAGAATTTTCTCCCATAATTCTCTTGCACGTATGGTTTTACGGCCTTTTCCTTGTTTCTCATAGCTGGTGTAAAGTTGCTCAAACTCTTCCCCATGGCAATCGTATAACCCTGGACATTCGTTTGGACACATCAGCGTCCATTCGGCATCGCTTTCTACCCGTTTCATGAAAAGGTCAGAAGTCCACATTGCGTAGAATAAGTCTCGCGCACGCATTTCTTCTTTCCCGTGATTCTTTTTAAGGTCAAGGAAATCGAAAATATCCGCATGCCAAGTTTCAATGTAAATCGCAAAGGAACCTTTACGTTTTCCACCCCCTGATCTACGTAACGAGCAGTATCATTGTATACGCGTAACATAGGAACGATACCATTGGAGGTTCCATTCGTACCAGAGATATAAGACCCTGTTGCACGAACATTGTGAATAGACAATCCAATTCCTCCTGCAGATTGGGAGATCTTTGCCGTTTGCTTTAGGGTATCATATATTCCATCGATACTATCATCTTGCATGGCCAAAAGGAAACAAGAAGACATCTGTGGTTTAGGTGTTCCAGAATTAAACAAGGTAGGGGTTGCATGTGTAAAATAACGCTTAGACATTAGTTCGTAGGTGTCGAGTACGGCCTCAATATCATCCATGTGTATCCCTACCGAAACACGCATCAGCATGTGTTGTGGACGTTCTACAATTACACCATTGAGTTTTAGCAGATAGGAACGCTCTAGGGTTTTAAAGCCGAAGAAGTCGTAGCCAAAATCACGGTTGTAGATTATGCTTGAATCAAGAGTGTCTTTATTTTTTTTGATTACTTCATATACCTCATCAGATAACAAAGGAGCGCTTTTCCCAGTACGCGGATTGACATAGGTATACAAATCGGTCATTGTTTCAAAGAACGACTTTTTGGTGTTTTGGTGTAAGTTGGAAACCGATACCCGGGCAGCTAGTTGAGCATAGTCCGGATGTGAAGTAGTCATCGTTGCTGCAATTTCGGAGGCTAAGTTATCGAGTTCGGAGGTAGTCACTCCGTCGTATAAGCCTTCGATAACGCGCATGGCAACGCGAACGGGATCAACCAATGGATTGAGATCATAGCAAAGTTTTTTGATCCTTGCGGTAATTTTATCGAACATTACGGGTTCTTTACGCCCGTCTCTTTTGACTACATACATGCGCTTAGTATTTTATAATTATACAATGAGCCGACGCTTTACGCGAAGCTCAATTTAAAATGAATGATTCTCTCTAGAAATCGGCGTCGAAACTAATTTTAGTCTCTTGGTCTTCAGCGTTCAATACGCCGGCTTTTTGATATTCAGAAACACGCTTTTCAAAGAAGTTAGTTTTTCCTTGTAAAGAAATCATGTCCATGAAATCAAATGGGTTGGTTACGTTGAATTGTTTGGGACAATTCAACTCACTTAACAATCGGTCGGTCACAAACTCTAGGTATTGTGTCATCAATTTAGCGTTCATTCCAATTAAGCTTACAGGTAAAGATTCTGTAACAAATTCACGCTCAATGTTCAACGCATCCAAAATAATTTCTTGGATACGTTCGGTAGGTACTTTATTGATTAAATGGTTATTGTGTAAATGAACAGCGAAGTCACAGTGCACTCCCTCATCACGCGATATCAACTCGTTTGAAAAGGTTAAACCGGGCATTAGGCCACGTTTTTTCAACCAATATATAGAACAAAATGCGCCCGAAAAGAAAATTCCTTCTACGGCAGCAAAAGCAATTAAACGCTCAGCAAACGAATCTGATTCGATCCATTTTAGGGCCCAATCTGCTTTCTTTCGTATGGCTGGAAAAACTTCAATCGCTTGGAAGAGTTTGTTTTTTTCTACCTCATCTTTCACATAGGTATCGATCAACAACGAGTAAGTTTCTGAGTGAATATTTTCCATCATGATTTGAAATCCATAGAAAAATTTAGCTTCAGAATACTGAACTTCGTTGACAAAGTTCTCTGCAAGATTTTCGTTGACAATACCGTCAGAAGCAGCAAAAAAAGCTAAGATATTCTTGATGAAATATTTTTCATCATTGGAGAGTTTATCATTCCAATCGGTTAAATCTTGATGCAAATCGATTTCCTCAGCTGTCCAGAAACTTGCCTCCATTTTTTTGTACCATTCCCAAATGTCATGGTGTTCAATTGGAAAAATTACAAAGCGATTTTTGTTTTCTTGAAGTATCGGTTCTACAGCTGCCATATCGTCATTTAATTTTAGTTTCTGAGTGTATTTTTGTTTCTAACAAAGGTTCAAAATTGTAGCCAGAAAAGAAAGCCATACTTATTCACAATGCCCCTTAGTTTTTAACAAAATGCCCTTTTTTGAAGCAAAAAGACGAAAAAAACATCTTTATTAGTTTGCTTAAAATCAGCCCTTTGTAAATAAATTCGTTTGTTAAGCCCCGTAAATACTGGAAGCGCTAGTGCTGTTTTTCGTTGGCCAGTTGTTCAAGAGATGTAAACCATCTTTCGCCAAATTTTCGAATCAAGGCTTCTTTGACAAATTGATAAACAGGTACCTTCAATTCCGCTCCCAAAGAACAAGCTGTATCACAAATTTGCCACTGGTGGTAGTTTACTGCAGAGAATTCAGAATATTGCTGAACTCGAACTGGATATAGGTGACAAGAAATGGGTTTTTTCCAATCAATTTTGCCCTCTAAATAGGCTTTTTCTATGCCACAGGAGGCCTTTCCTTGGGCATCAAAAAGGGTGTAAACACATTCTTTTCCGTCAATTATAGGCGTTTCCCATTCACCGTCCCAGCCCTTAACATAACGGCCTTGCTTTTCAATTTCAGCTAATCCCTTCGCATTTAAATAGGGTTTAATTGCATCAAAATGTTTATCTATTTCAACCAGCTCTGCCTCTTCCAAAGGAGCACCTGCTTCTCCCTCAACACAACAGGCACCTTTGCACTGCTGAATATTACACACGAAATCTTTCGCCAAAAGGTCTTCCGAAATTAATGTTTTTTCCAGTTGAATCACATTGCGAAGATAGTTCTTCTAAAGTATAATTTGTGATCAAAAAAGACAAATCATCTAGAATTAAAGTACTTTTACACTCTAAATCAAAGATGATGAATTTTGACATTAAAGAAGTATTTACGGCAGGAATGGTTCTTTTTGCCGTGATTGATATTATTGGAAACATTCCACTTGTTATTAGTCTAAGAGCGAAGGTAGGGCATATCCAATCCGAAAAGGCCTCTATTGTTTCCGCCGTCATCATGATCGCCTTTTTATTTGTGGGAGAAGAGATACTAAAACTCATCGTAATTGATTCCAATTCTTTTGCCGTAGCTGGTTCTTTCATTATTTTCTTCCTTGCCATTGAAATGGTTTTGGGAATCAGTTTATATAAAGACGATGAGCCGGAAACTGCCTCTATTGTTCCTTTGGCATTTCCTATGATTGCGGGTGCCGGTACGCTAACCTCTCTACTTTCATTGCGGGCAGAATACCATGTAATCAATATCATTATTGCTATTGTGATCAACATCATTATTGTCTACATTATTCTAAAATCGTCTCAACGAATTGAAAATTTACTCGGCCGTTCTGGTATTAATATTATTCGAAAAATATTTGGAGTGGTCCTTTTGGCCATTGCTGTAAAGCTCTTTACCACCAACATTCAACAAATTTTTTAATCCCTATTCTATGAAAATTTTCTTGCGTATTATGATGATTCTTGCCCTAGGAATGATGGCTTTTAACCTTACTTTAATCGATTGGGATGCGCCAACTGAGGGCGATAGTTTAGTTGCTATCATCGGAATCCTCGCATCTGGTTCTGCTTTATTGTTGCTTTGGATTTTACTACTTTCGCTGAAGATAACTGCCCAGCAAAAGGGAAAGAAATTCTAAATTAATTTAGGGGCTTTTTAGCCAATTCGTCTAGAGCAGCCTTAACAAAACGGTCTTCTTTGTGAAGTATTTCCAATTGCGTAGCTTCATCAAACAATTGCAAGCCTAGGTAGGAATGTATGGCAGTAACGGCCAAGGTGGTATCTTCAAGATTTACAGGGACAGATTGTTCTTTCAAATATTTTTTCAACGCATCAAGCCAACGGTCTTTTTTCTGGAGAGGCTGTGTAATAAAATCAGTGCGGTCGATTGACTTAAACGCTTCGCGACGCATATCTAATTCCTTAAAGACAAAATGATTGATTAGGTTAGAGCGAAGAAGATAATCATTCCAATCATCTTCTGGGTTGGTATTGGTTGTCAAATAAATGTCGGGCACAATCCCACCCCCTCCATAAACCTTTCGTCCTTTAGGGGTCAAGAAAGCTAGGGAGTCATTTTGTGGAACCTTTGAAACATCGGCAAGCTCGCCCGTTTCATATCGTTTATTGATTTCTTGGTAATACGCTTTCTTACCCTGATCAAATGGACGCTGGATAGAACGCCCTGTGGGTGTATAATAACGTGCAGTAGTAAGCCGAATAGCTTCTTGACTGCCAAGGGGCATTTGCTGTTGAACCAAGCCTTTTCCAAAACTGCGTTGCCCCAAAATCCAAGCTCGATCATTGTCTTGCAATGCCCCTGCGACAACTTCACTTGCCGAGGCAGATTCACCGTTGATCAAAACATAAACCTGCCCTTTTTCGAAAGCACCGCCAGCTGTGCTATAGGTGATTTTTTGTTCTCCTTGATTACTTTCCACCATAACTATCGATTGTCCTTCAGCCAAGAAAGTATCCGAGATTTGTTCGGCTGCCTCAAGGTAACCACCGGGATTATTACGCAAATCTAGCACCATTTGAGTCATTCCTTGTTTTTTCAAATCAACCACAGCACGCTGAAACTCGCTGTTGGTTGTCTCTGAAAACCGATTGATTTTTATGTAGCCAATGCTTTCTTTTAACATATAATGAACAACTGAAGTGATTGGAACGGCTCCCCGCCGTAAAGGAACCTCAACATATTCTTGGGTTGTTGGTCGGTAGACACTAAGATGAACCAGACTTTCTTCTTCTCCCCTTAATTGTTCCACAATTGCTTCGCTTGTTAACTGGCGACCATATAGGGTGTCTTGATTGGCGATCAGAATTCGGTCACCTGCCAAAAGTCCAGCGCGTTTACTAGGTCCGTCTGGAATCACACGTACAACACTGACCGTATCTCTCTCCATAAAAAAACTAACCCCAATACCCACAAAATTCCCCTGCATATTTTCAGCCATGCGCACCAATTCTTCCTTGGGGATGTAAAAAGAGTGCGGATCTAATTTTTGGATTAAATCTTGTATCACCTCTGTCGCTAAACTATCGGTGTCTATTTGGTCGACATAATAGTGATCTAAATAACGTAAGAACTGTTGGAGCTTTTGACTACCGCTTTGTTGCCCCCTAGTTATGTTTTGAACCAACTGTTGATTGGTTCCAATCAGAAAGCCCAAAGCCATTGAGAGGAGTACTATAACCCACAAAAAAAGATTGTAGCGTCTCATTTATTCATTTTTTGAAGTGGGAAATGTTCCACAACAACCCCCGCTTTTTTCAGGAAATCGACTCCTGAAAGGTCCTTATAGGCCGTAGCAAAAACCACTCTTTTTATCCCTGATTGATGAATTAGTTTTGAGCACTCCTTACAAGGAGAAAGAGTAATGTAAAGCGTTGCACCTTTGCAGGACTGGGTGGAAGAAGCTACTTTTAAAATAGCATTGGCTTCTGCATGCAAAACATACCACTTGGTATAATGCAATTCATCTTCGCAAATATTTTCAAAACCCGAAGGTGTGCCATTGTATCCATCGGAAATAATCATCCGATCCTTAACAATTAGAGCCCCCACTTTCTTTCGTTCACAGTAGGATAATTGTCCCCATGTATGAGCCATTTCAAGATAAGCGCGATCGTATTGAGCTTGTTTGTTCATCGAGTTACGAAGGTATTGATTATAATCAAGTCAAAGAATTTTTTTTGTTCAAAGAACAAACTACGTTGCATGTTGTATTTCTGGACAAAAATTCCACATTGCTTTACAGGTGTAAATTTAAATCATTGCCTTTTTGAAGATTTCAATACAGGTTAGAAAAAACGTTAAACCATTAGTTTTTTCGGAAGGACTTGATAAACAGTCCTTTTAAAGTGAAAATAAACGCCCATATTCCGGCTAATTTAGGTTTGGGCTGTTTCCCTTTTCCTAAGCGTTGAATTTGAAGTTCGTACCAAGGCAATTCTACTCCCCCATCTTATCCAAAAACGCAATTCCAATCCTTGGTACAGGTGCTTCAAATCGCGCTACGCTACCCTCAAAAATATTTTTAGCCAAGTTTGGATAGAGGCAAAACGGACGTGCAAGACCAATAACATCGAGCTTTCCTCCCGCCAAGGCATCCTCCATAACCTGCACCGAACGAAAGCCTCCTGTTAATAAAAGCGGTTTATCGGTAATACGTCTTGCTTTTTCGATATAATCCAAAAAATAAGCTTCACGCTCAATGGTACTTTGTTTACGGTTCCCTTTTACCATGGCGGGTTTTTCATAGGTTCCCCCCGATATTTCTATCAAATCAATCCCTTCACTGGATAAAATCTGCACGACCTCCATGGACTCTTCCTCAGTAAATCCACCGCGCTGAAAATCAGTGGAATTAATTTTTATTCCCACGGGGTAATCGGTCCCTACCTGTGAACGAATCTCACGGTATACTTCTAAAACAAAACGGGCTCTGTTTTCCAATGGTCCGCCCCATTGGTCTGTTCTGGTATTACTAATGGGAGACAAAAACTGACTCACCAAGTAGCCATGCGCCCCATGAATTTGACAACCCGTAAAACCCGCCTCTTTCATGATCCTTGCAGCATTCCCAAAGCGTTTAATGATATCCCATATCTTCCTCTGTTAAGGGAGTAGCTGTTTTAAACATACTTGAAGCGCCACCCATTTTTAAGGGAACAGCAGACGGGGCCACTACTTCTTTGTTTATAGATGCAAAAGCCTGCCTTCCGGGGTGGTTGAGTTGCGGCCATAAATGTACACCAGTCCCGTCAACCGTTTTAGCCCATTGCTGGAGTAAATCAAAATGGGTATAATCTTCAACAACCACATTTTTTGGTTCTCCCAAAGCACGAGAATCTACCATCACATTTCCTGTAATCAATAATCCTGGGTCGCCTTTGGCCCAGACAGAATACACGTTAATGAGGGTTTGCGTAGGCGCATTGTTGTACGTGCCTATATTTTCACTCATGGCCGATTTAGCAATCCGATTTTTTAAAACTGCGCCATTGGGCAAGCGAAAAGAAGAAGCTATGTGTTGCATAATAAATAAAGTAGGTAGGGAAGATAATTAGATTCGCTCAACTATCATAACAAGTGCCATCAATAAAATAGCTATGCCTACGATTGTTTGCCAAATACGCAACCATTTTGGCTTGGTAATGAATATTAAATTAAGGCACAAGACACACAAAACAATACAAAGTTGAGCAGCTTCCACGCCAAGTGCAAAAGACAAAAGACTTGTTCCTGCTTCCTCTGGCGCAACCATCATCCCAAAATAACGCCCAAAGCCAAAACCGTGAATAATTCCAAAGACAAGGGTTAGCCCACTGGCATACCAGCTTGTTTTTGGGGATTTCTGTAATACGATGGGCAAGCAACTTAACGCTATGGTAATGGGTATGAGCAATTCAATCCAATAGGCTGAAAAAGTAAGGTTGACGTAATAATTCCCAATCAATGAAAGACTATGCCCAAGAGTAAAAAGAGTAACCCACCAGACTAATTTTTTTATTTCTCGAAAACCAAAGGGTAATGCCAATGCGATAATAAAATAGAAATGATCTAACCCATTAAGGTCTGTAACGTGTTGAAATCCTAGCGAAAAATAAAAGCTTAGTGTATCCATTAGTTAGCGCGTTCTTTTTGAATGGCCTCATAGGCGGCTTGTACTTGTTGAAACTTTTCTTGTGCCCCTTTTTTCAATGCTGGGTCGTTAGACTGAATTTTATCGGGGTGAAATTTTTTGGCCATTTCGCGATAGGCTTTTTTTCACTTCAGCATCTGTCGCTGTCGGATGAATTTCGAGGATTTTATAGGCATTGTCTGCTGACTTGACAAACATCGCTTTGATGCTTTCAATATCTGCAAAACGCAATTGCAAGGCCTGAGCAATTTGTAGAATTTTCTGTACTTCAACCTCAGCAATGTGACCATCTGCGTTGGCAATACCATAGAGGAAGTGAAGAATTTGCAAACGGGTTTCATAGCGAGCGCCTTGAACAAATAAACGAGTTAATTCATTAAGGTTTTGCTGTTCTTTTTTTATTTCAGTATTGAACTTTGCAAAAATGGCAGAGGCATATTCCTTTCCATAATTTGCAATAAAATAGTTTCGAACAAATTGCAGTTCGCGCTGGTCTACTTTTCCATCCGCTTTAATTACAATAGCCGCCAAAGACAAAAGGTTTAATTGAACTTGATCCGCTTGCATGCGCTCAAATTGAATGCTCCCAAAAGCACTCCTTTTGTTGGGGTTGAACAGCTGTTCCAATATACTGCCAAGGAAATACCCCAAAATGGCTCCCCCAAAACGAAAATATGTATAGCCTAAAATTGCTGTGATCCACTTAAGCATCGAAATATATTTGGTTGAACAAAGATAACTTTAACTTTAAATTGAGCATAACAGCTGCTAAAAAATGAGAAAACTCGTTATCTTTGTGGCAGCAAAAATATAAAATATGTATCCAGCAGAATTAGTACAACCCATGCGTGATGAATTGACCGCCGTTGGTTTTGAGCAAATAAATGATATTAAAAGAGTAGAAGAAGTGATTAATGCTGAAGGAACAACCTTAGTTGTCGTTAATTCGGTCTGCGGATGTGCAGCAGCAAACGCGCGCCCAGGCGTACGTTTTTCACTGGATAATGAAAAAGTGCCTACTACCTTAGCAACTGTTTTTGCGGGCGTTGACCGAGAGGCAACCGATGCAGCGAGAAGCATGATGGTTCCCTTTCCTCCTTCTTCTCCTTCTATGGCTTTATTTAAAAATGGTGAACTGGTTCATATGTTAGAGCGCCATCATATTGAAGGTCGCCCGGCAGATTTGATCGCTGAAAACCTGAGACAAGCTTTCAACGAGCACTGCTAAACCAAACTACGTTTATCGTCTATCTTTACAGGTATGATAAAATCCCTTTCTTACCTATTTTCGTCTATTTACTACCTTGTTTTTGGAAGCATTCTTTTGCTTTTTCACCCCTTACAAGTTATTTGTTTTACATTATTCGGAATTTCGGTACAAAGCAGGGTTGTTAGCTCGCTGAATTTGTGGCTTATCGGTTGCCTTGGACTTCTAGGAACACGAATTCGATTCAACAATCCTCATACTTTTCCAAAAGATCGTACCCTCATTTTTGTGGCAAATCATCAGAGCACCTATGATATTCCGCCTATCATCTGGTTCTTAAGACGTCATCGACCTAAGTTTGTAGCCAAAAAAGAGTTGGGTAAAGGGCTTCCAAGCATTTCCTATCATTTACGTAACGGAGGCAATGTGTTGATTGATCGTAAGGACTCCGCAGCTTCACTCAACGCGATCAAACAATTTTGCCGTAAGGTCTATACAAACGGTTGGTCCATTGCCATATTTCCGGAGGGGACGCGAACAAGGAATGGACAACCAAAAGCTTTTCAACGGGGTGGGTTACAAATGATCTTAAAAGAAATTCCTGATGCGCTACTGATCCCCATAAGCATTAATAACTCGTGGAAATTAGTCCGATGGAATTACTTCCCTATGCCTTTGGGCGTGAAAATTAGTCTAGATGTCAACACAGCTGTTGATCCTCAAGGGCGATCGGTTGAAGAAGTGATTGATGAAGTGGAAGCTATTGTTCGAAAGGGAATTAATACTTAGCTTTTCGTTTCTCCAAAAATGCATTTGTCCCTTCTTTAAACTCCGGATGGCCAAAACAAGCGCCAAAATGCATCATCTCGGCGTCAAAACCATACACACCTTCTTCATAACCTGCTGCAATAGATTGCAACGCATGCGCAATAGCATTCGAAGAATTATTCATGATCTTCCCACCTATCTCAGCAGCTGTTGACAACAGTTCTTCTTGTGAGGTGATGCGAGAAACCAAACCTGTTTGTAGCGCTTCTTCTGCGCCCATCATACGGCAGGTCAAAATGAGTTCTGTAGCACGTCCACGGCCGATTAATTGAGCCAGTCGCTGGGTTCCTCCATAGCCCGGGATCACCCCCAAAGAAGTTTCTGGCAGTCCCACTCTAGCATTTTTTGATGCAATACGAAGATGACAAGCTAGGGCCAACTCCAAACCTCCTCCCAAGGCAAATCCATTGATGGCTGCAATGACGGGTTTGGTCATATTCGCAATAAAATCGAACACCTGATCTTGTCCCTTCTTAGACAAAGATTTCCCTTCAGCGGCGTTAAATTCGGCAAATTCAGCGATATCAGCACCTGCAACAAATGCCTTCTCTCCACTTCCCGTTAAAACAATAACCCTTACTTCTTGATCTGCTTTTAACGTGGTAAAAAGCTGATGCAACTCTTCTAAAACACTACTATTCAGTGCATTTAACTTTGTCGGGCGATTAATACTGATCCAGGCGATGTTGTCCTGTTTTTCGATTAATAAGTGCTCATATGTCATGGCTAGGGTTGATTAGTTTTATGGAAAATGTTGTCCCTTTTGTCATGGAAGAAGTGAAATCTATTGATCCATTAAAAGAGTCGATAATGTTTTTAACAATGGCTAAACCGAGACCCATTCCCCCTGTTTTAGTCGTAAATTTTGGCTCAAAAATACGATGAAAATCTTCAGAGGAGATTCCTGAACCATTATCCATTATTTGAATATTTAATTGATGCTTTTGGTGAGTTAATCGAACTTCTATTTTTGGTTCGCGCCCCTGCGGAACGGCTTGTATTGCGTTTTGAATTAAATTGGTGAGTACTCGAATCCACTGGGTTCGATCTATGGGCCATAGCAGTGATTTGGAAGATGTGATGAATTTAATGTTTGAACTTTCAAAAATCTCGGTAGCCAAACTTGTAATCTCAACGATATCTTCTTCAACCACCTTGGGCTCTGGAAGAGTAGCAAAGTCTGAAAAAGCATTGGCAACTTTACTCATTGTATCGATTTGCTCAATCAAAATTTTTGAAAAATCATTCAGTTTTTCTAAACTTTTTCATCGGATGGATCGAAACGCTGCTGAAAACTTTGAATGGTTAAACGCATGGGAGTCAATGGATTTTTAATTTCATGTGCCACTTGCTTGGCCATTTCTTGCCATGCTTGTTCACGTTCACTCCTAGCCAATTTTTCTGCGCTGGTCTCCAATGCGTCTAGCATACTGTTATAGGAATTAACGAGACTGTCAATTTCTTTGCTTGCATTGTTCAAAGAAATACGTTCATTCCCTTTCAACAAACCCGTTTGATCAATTTTTTTCCGCAAAGACGCAATGGGTTGAGTGATAAACCCTGACAACAAAAAAGCAAAAGCAAAGGTAATCACCATCATCAAGAGGGAAATTTGAAATACCCGTGTTAAAAACGTATTTAATTCGGTTGTACTAAACGAAACGTCCTCAAAATAAGGGAAATACAAAATTACATAAGGCTGATCTAAATCATCTTTTAATACACTGTAAGAAGATTGAAATTTCCCTCTCTCAGCTTCGTTAAGCTGTCTAATCCGTTGACGTTCACTTGCAAATAATTCGGTTAAAATAGAAGATGCTAATTGATGCCCTTGAATTCCGTCAACGTAGGAAAAAAAGAGCGGTTCACCCGTTAAGGAATACAGCGCATATTCTACCTTGTGAATTGTTGCTATAGAGGAAAAATCTAGCTGACTTCGTTCTTTGTGGGCTTTAATTCGATGAAAACTCGTGTCCCTACGCATTAAATAATTCAGATGTTCTTTAACCTGTGTTTCTTTTCGAAGGAGTCGACGAAGATTATAGTCGTCACTTTGGTTTTCGTATTGAATATAGGAGGCAATTAAAATAAGTAAGAGTGAGAAAATAGTGAGCACGATCATCGAGAAAAAAATTCGTGTCCGCAATGATATTTTCCTATTCTTCATGACTTAATCTTTTCGAACACGCTGATATAGCTTTATGCCTAACATGAGTAAAACCCCTAAACCGAGTATCGATAAAACCCCAAAAATCCAGTGAAAACTACTTTTTAAAATGACTAAAAAAACAATGGCAAACAACAGTAGTGTTGCCCCTTCGTTCCACACCCGCATAAAAAGAGCGGAGTAATTAATTTCATCGCGTTGGAAGGCCTTAAAAATTTGATGGGTTTTAAGATGATACAAAAATAAAAGTCCCACAAAAAATAATTTGATGGTCATCCAGTTTTGCTCCAACCAAGAAGGAATAATATACAATAACATGAGGGCAAAAGTTGTTGCTAGTATAGCCGAGGGCCAAGTGATAATATACCACAATCGTCGAGCCATCAGCTTGAATTGAGTTCCTAAAATTTCACGATCTGGACTTCCTTTGGTTTTGGCTTCAATATGGTAAATAAACAAGCGAGGTATGTAGAACAGGCCAGCAAACCATGTAATTACAAAGATTAAATGCAAGGCTTTGATGTAATTGTAATACGCGTCCACAAGAAAAGTTAATTTAAGTTGAAACTAAAATACAAAAAGCAAGGGGCATAGTGCCTAGGTTGTTGCAATATATTTTTTCACTTCTCTGTGAAGAAAGAAAGCTGTCACCAGTGTGGCAGTCAATTCTGCAATGGGAAAAGAGATCCAGACTCCAAAACTACCATAATAGTCTGGAAGGATAAGTAAGAGCGGAATAAAAAAGAAACCCTGTCGTGTAAGGGTCAATAGAAGTGCAGGTACTGCTTTTCCAATGGCCTGAAAATAGGCCGACCCAATAAGCTGCACCCCAATAATTGGTGTACTTAAAAAAACCCATGTAAGCACTTCTGCAGTTGTGCTGACAACCAATAGGTCTTTGGTGAAAACTGCGGCAATATTTTCTGCAAAAAAGACAATCATACAAAAAACAAGGCTCGCTAGTGCTGTAGCATATAGTATGGCTTTTTTTATCACCACTACCACCCGCTCTTTATGATTGGCTCCGTAATTAAATCCTGCGATGGGGACAAAGCCTTGGGTTATCCCCAAAATAGGAAAAAGGGCAAACATCAACATTCTACTGATGATGGCATAGACCGCTACCATGCTTTCCCCCGTCTAAGGTGAATAAAATATTGTTGACCAATAAAACCGTAAAACTAACAACAGCCTGGCGCGAAAGTGTTACAAAGCCGAGGCTTCCAATTTCTTTAATTACGTTTAAATCGAGGATTAAATCGGTCCATTTGAGGCTTAAGTCTGATTGTTTTGAAAGGAAAAAGTAAAGGATATATGTACCACAAATAACGTAAGAGAGCGTTGTAGCCCATGCGGCACCTTCCATCCCCCAGCCAAATTCATAGATAAACAAATAATCTAAAAATAAATTAGATATTGAGGGAAGCACCATGGCGTACATAGCATTTCTTGGTTTCCCCTCTGAACGGATGGTGTTATTCCCCATCATACAAAAGCCCAAAACGGGAACGCCAATAACCACAATGATGTAATAGGTTTTCGCCAAAGGATAGAGGGCACCCTTTCCTCCAAATAAAGGAATGATTTGCTCCATAAACAACAACCCCAAAAGCATAAAGCCAAGGGTAAAGACCAGAGTCAAGGTAATTTGATTTCCAAAAACCTTATTTGCTTTGGAGGTTTGTTTACTTCCCAATGCCCTAGAAATAATTGAACCTCCACCCATACCAATGGACATTCCCAATGCGGCAATAAAAAAAGAAACGGGAAGCACAACATTGATTGCGGCTATGGCGTTGGCACCTATCCATTGGCCAACAAATATGGTGTCGATCAATATATTGAGGGACATGACCAAAATTCCGATCGAAGCGGGAACCGCTTGACGAATCAAGAGTTTCCCAATTGGATCTGTCCCCATATTTATCGCCCGATCTGCCATTAGACCTCCACAGGGGTTAAGGCCCACTCATCAATCCAACGACTCATTACTTTAATCCATTCTTCACGATCATTTATACAAGGAACCACGTGTAAGTGCTCCCCGCCGTTATCTTCAAAGTCTTCAACTGCTTCCATCCCAATTTCCTCTAGAGTTTCTAAGCAATCGGAAACAAAAGCAGGGGTTACAACGGCCATTTTTTTGGTGCCGTTTTTAGCAAAAGCTTCAATGGTTTTGTCGGTATAAGGTTGCAACCATGGATCTGCACCCAAGCGCGATTGAAAAGAGGTTGAATAGGTTCCTTCTTTCAATTCCAGATACGCCGCTACTTGCTTTGTGGTTTCATAGCATTGATGACTATAACAAAATTCATGCGCAGGAGAATCTGTCTGACAGCATTTCCCATCCATATTACAATGAGATTTTGTAATATCAGATTTGCGAATATGACGCTTAGGAATTCCGTGATACGAAAACAACAGGTGCTCCCATTCTTTGTCTTTTAAGTAGTCTTGAATGGAATTGGACAACACACGGACATAGTCTGGATGCTTGTAAAATGGCGGCATAGAAGTGAATGACATTTGCGGAAAAAACTGTTGCCTTAACGTTTCAGCCAAAACCAAAATTGTTTCGGTAGTTGCCATGGCAAACTGTGGATAAAGCGGAATAATCAAAACATCTGTCACTCCTTTATCGGCCAATTCTTGAAGGCCTGTTTTAATCGATGGCTTTCCATAGCGCATGGCTAAACTTGCTGGCACACTCACCTTTTCTTGCACTTTTTGATGCAAGCGTTCTGACAAAACAATAAGCGGAGAGCCTTCTTCCCACCAAATTTTCTTGTAAGCCTTTGCCGATTTTTTTGGCCGCGTGTTTAGAATAATTCCCTTAACCAAAATAGTTCTTAACAACTTGGGGAAATCAATGACTCTCTCGTCCATCAAAAACTCGCCCAAGTATTTTTTTACATCAGGGGGTTGGGACTATCGGGTGATCCCAAGTTGACCAATAATACTCCTTTCATGTTTTTTCTTTTTTTTTTTGGTTGAATATTCAACCGACAATTTTTTTACGAAGATAACGATAGCAGGTATTTTTTTGGGGTTGTGTTATATTTCTTTTTGAAAGCCGCAATAAAGTGGCTAGAAGTTGAATAACCAATTTTTAAGCCAACTTCATTAACATTATATTTCCCCGACTCAAGCATTCTTCTGGCTTCTTCCATTTTATGTGTTAACAGATATCCATATACTGTTTCGCCATACAGTTGCTTAAAGCCCTCCTTCAATTTACTCAGACTTAAATCAATTTCTTCTGATAGTTCTTGTAACGATGGTGGTTCAACCATCTGCGCTAAAATGATTTCTTTTGCTTTGCGGATTTTTCGCACATTATCCTCATCAACCAAAAAGGGACATTGCTCGCTATCGGCATCTTCGTTTTTATTAAAATATAAACTCAATAATTCGTAGACCTTTCCTTTTAAATAAAGTGATTGCATGCTTTTGTGCACGTTTGCATTTAAAATTTGGCTTAAAACCACTGCCATACTTGGAGAAATCGTCGCGGTATCATAATATTTCTTTGAACTATTCTCAGGACTCAAAAAAGAAATATGATCGGCGTCTTGGGAGAAAAGGCTATGGAATTTTTTAATGGATATAATTACACTTATGATCCAACTATGGGGCGCTAGTTTTAAGTTAATAGGGAGGTCTTGTTGGGGATTAAACAACAAAACATTGTTTTCTTCCTCAACCGGAAAAACATAGCTCCCTTGGTTAAAAACAAAATTTCCACGTCCTTTCATACAAAAATGAAACTGGATAAAATCGCTGCTAACCTCATACGATTCACGTAGTTCGGTTGCAGTATCATTTTGAAATCGAAGGACCATAAACCCATCTTCAACTTGACTTGCACTTGTTAAACTTTTATCGTTATTTTTTTGCATTTTCTATCCTTTTTTGTTGTTTAGAACGAATCTTAATAGTGGTTATATATTGCTTAATTGAGCTTATTAAGTATGAATTTAATTAAAATAAATCGCTTGGCGTTACTTTATCTACTTTTAGCGTTATTTTTTTTCCGACTGCTCAGCTATTTTTGTGGAAGATTTAGAATTGATGATGAAAGTGGATAGCTCCTCCAAACATTTTTATGCCATTGGGATTAGCTACAAAACAGCCGATCTGGTGACGCGAGGAAAGTTTAGCCTTAGCAACGAGCAGTGTAATGGCTTATTACAAGAAGCGAAGGCATTGGGTATTGAGGAAATCTTAATCAACACAACATGTAACCGGACTGAAATCTACGCTTACACAGCTCAGCCAAATGAACTAATCGAATTGCTTTGTAGACACTCGGGTGGAGAACGCACAGTCTTCGATGCGCTGGGTTATCAGTTAGACAACGAAGCTGCAATTCACCATGTCTTTTGCGTACGTACTGGCTTAGATTCACAAATTCTTGGTGATTTTGAAATCATCTGACAACTAAAACAAGGCTTTTATCGTTCCAAAAGACTTGGTTTAGCCAATGGTTTTTTTGAGCGCTTGGTCAATGCTGTCATTCAAGCCAGTAAACGCATTAAAACCGAAACAAAAATTTCTACTGGAGCGACATCTGTTTCCTTCGCCTCTGTTCAATACATCATTCGACACATTGAAGATATCTCCAACAAGAACATCTTACTCTTCGGTACAGGAAAAATAGGCCGAAACACCTGTGAAAACCTGATCAAGCACACCACCAATGACCATATTGTTTTAATCAACCGCACCCATGAAAAGGCAAAAAGCGTAGCAGGAAAATTCAATGTTTTGGTGAAAGAATACGGAGACTTGCCTGCCGAAATTCGTGCGGCAGACGTAATGATTGTAGCCACTGGAGCTCAACTCCCAACGGTTGGGAAAGACATCATTCACACCGATAAACCTTTGCTTATCTTGGATTTATCGATCCCCAGCAATGTTCATGAAAATGTAAAGTCATTAGCTAATGTTACCGTTGTCAATCTCGACACCCTATCACAAATCACCAATAAAACCTTGAAAGAGCGAAAGAAACACCTTCCACAAGCCGAAGCGATATTAAATGAGATTGAAAGTGAATTTCTGCAATGGTTACATGATCGCCAATATGCCCCTACCCTCCGTGCACTGAAAGCAAAACTTACCGCCCAACAAAGCGCCGACATTAAAGCCCGTCAACGCAAACAAATTGTATCGGAGGAAGCCACTCTTGTTTCTGATCAAATGATTCAAAAAATTACTGGTCAATTGGCCAATTACCTAAAAGAAAATCCAACCAAAGCAAGCGATACGCTTGCTATTTTTCAGGATGTATTCCAACTCGAGCCCTCTCACCATGAATAGCCCATTGCTTATTGGTACTCGAGATAGTGCTTTGGCGCTTTGGCAAGCCAATACCTTGCAAAAAAAACTCAAAACGCTGGGTATCGACTCCACACTGGTTCCCGTAAAGAGTCAAGGTGATTTAGACCTAAGTCAGCCCCTTTACAGCATGGGTATTACAGGAATCTTCACCAAAACCTTGGACATGGCTTTGCTGAATAAAACCATTGATATCGCCATTCACAGCATGAAAGATGTTCCTACGCTTTTACCCAAAGGAATCGTACAAACTGCTGTCCTAGAACGTGGTCCCGTAAGTGACATCATGGTGTGGAAAAACAAGGAAGCGAAGAATAAAGAAACGCGTACTATAGCAACCGGAAGCCTCCGAAGAAAAGCGCAATGGCTTGGTTTGTTTCCCAACGATACAATTGTTCCCTTGCGTGGAAATATTCAAACCCGATTAGAAAAACTACATCGTTCTGAGTGGGACGGTGCCATTTTTGCCGAAGCTGCCATGGAGCGTTTGGCGATTCGAAATGAAGAAATTGAAGTCCTGACAAACCTTCTCCCTGCCCCTGCTCAGGGCGCATTAATGGTCGTTGCTAGAGAAGAGGATAAAGAAATACACCAATTGATTGCACCACTCAACGACCAAGAAACAGAATACTGCACCCATATTGAACGTGATTTCTTACGTAGTTTGGAAGGTGGTTGTTCTGCTCCAATAGGAGCCCTTGCCCAATTCAATGGAAAAACAATTGCTTTTTCTGGAGGGCTGTACACCCTAAATGGAGCGAAGAAAGAAGAAGTTTCGGCCAGTTTTTCGGTAAAAGAATACCAAAATAAAGGGGAGGAATTAGCCAAAATGCTTTTAGCGCAGGGAGGAGCAAGTTTGATGAATGAATTCAAATCAAACACATGAGTAATCTCCGTCTCTTATCGACCAAAGTCCTAGATTTGAATCAAAAAAATAGACTCATTCACAGTGAATTGAGTTATACAGAATGGGATTTTATTGACTGTAAACCCATTGCTTTCACCGCGAATACAGAAAATAAAGCTTTGATCTTCACCTCCCAAAATGCCGTAAAAGCTGTTCTAAACCAACAGCAACTTTCGGCAAAAGAATGTTATTGTGTAGGAGAAAAGACGAAATCACTTTTAGAGGAAAATGGGCAAAAAGTGACCAAATTGATGCAAAATTCAGCAGATTTAACCTCTTTTTTACTCAAATTGGAACAAAATGAGCCATTTTTGTTTTTCACAGGAACCGAACGAATGCCGCATTTGGAAGTAGGCTTTCGCCAAAATGGCCTTCCACTGGAAGTTGTAGAGGTCTACAAAAGTACCTCACAACCCAAAGCCATGGGCCAATTTGACGCAATTTTGTTTTACAGCCCCAATGGTGTGCGAAGTTACCTTCAAAAGAACGCAATAAACAGTGCCCTTTGTTTTGCCATTGGACCAACCACCGCCAAGGCCTTACAAGAACATACCGAAACAATCATTACCGCTAAGCAACCAACCATTGAACATATGATTGCTGCCGTTAAAAACCATTTTACTCATCTAGTATGATAAAGAACGATCTATTTTTACGTGCCTTAAAGGGAGAAACGGTTGACCGTCCTCCAGTTTGGATGATGCGCCAAGCAGGGCGCTATTTGCCGGATTTCATGACATTAAAGGCCAAGTATGATTTTTTCACGCGCTGTCAAACGCCTGAACTAGCTACAGAACTCTCCATCATGCCCAATCAGCAAATTGGTACCGATGCGGCCATTTTATTCAGCGATATATTAGTCGTACTTCAAGCCATGAATATTGACGTTGAAATGAAAGCAGAGGTAGGCCCGTGGATTCCCAAACCCATTCAAAGTGCAACGGCGCTAAACGAGGTCGTTGTTCCTAATGCCGAAGAAGCTTTGAGCTATGTCATTGATGCCGTGAAAATGACAAAACAGGCCTTAAACGATGAAGTCCCACTCATTGGATTTGCTGGCTCTCCTTGGACCCTTTTGTGCTATGCAGTGCAAGGACAGGGGTCTAAAAACTTTGATAAAGCAAAGGCTTTTTGTTTTAGTGAACCCGAACTAGCCCATCGACTCTTACAGATGATTACTGATACCACCATTGACTACCTCAAAGCAAAAGTGGCTGCTGGAGTCGATGCCGTTCAACTATTTGATTCTTGGGGAGGTTTACTCTCACCCAACGACTACAATATCTTTTCGTGGCCCTATATTCAACAAATTGTTACCGCCCTAAAAGACGACATCCCTGTGATTGTTTTTGGAAAAGGTTGCTGGTTCGCTCTACACGAAATGGCCAAGTCTGGCGCAAGTGCACTCGGTGTCGACTGGACCTGCTCTGCCCGAAATGCACGCTATTTGTCAGGAGGACAAATTACCTTACAGGGTAACTTCGATCCATCGCGTTTATTATCACCCATTCCCACAATTAAAAGTGAGGTCAAAAAAATGATTGATGGCTTTGGGAAAGATCGCTATATTGTCAACTTAGGACATGGTATTTTACCCAATATCCCTGTTCCCCACGCTCAGGCATTTGTTGATGCTGTCAAAGAATATAAGGCTTAAGAGATGCGAACTACGTTTTACAATTATATTTGTACTCTACAGGACACCATCACCTCAGCCCTTGAAAAAGTAGATGGAAAAGCAGGTTTCCAAGAGGATATTTGGGAACGCCCAGAAGGTGGAGGAGGTAGAACACGGGTCATTGAAAACGGTGCTGTCTTTGAAAAAGGAGGCGTTAACATTTCTGGAGTGCACGGCACCCTACCTGAAACCATGCAAACGCATTTTAATGTCAGTGAAGCTTCTTTTTACGCTTGTGGACTAAGCTTGGTTTTACACCCCATAAACCCCAACGCACCAACGGTTCATGCCAATTGGCGATACTTCGAATTATACGATTCTCAAGGCAATATTGCTGACCAATGGTTTGGAGGAGGGCTCGACCTTACCCCCTATTACCTGGTCGAAGAAGATGCCATTCACTTTCATCAAAGCTGTAAGGAGGCTTGTGATCGTCACGACCCCTCTTTTCATCAGCAATACAAAAAACGTTGTGATGACTATTTTTGGAATGCGCACCGGAAGGAAGCCAGAGGGGTTGGAGGCTTATTTTTTGACTACCTTAAACCCGGAAAAAAAACAATGGAACAATGGTTTGACTTTGTAACAGATGTAGCAGATCATTTCCTTGAGGCTTATCTTCCCATCATCAATAAACGCAAAGATCTTCCCTACACTGCTGCCCAACGCGAATGGCAAGAAATTAGAAGAGGTCGCTATGTTGAATTCAATTTGGTCCATGATAAAGGAACTTTGTTTGGCCTAAAAACCAACGGACGTATTGAGAGTATCCTGATGAGTTTACCCCCACAAGTACAGTGGCGGTACGACCATCAACCAGAAGCAAACTCACCTGAAGCAGCACTCATTGCTGTTTTAAAATCACCCAAAAATTGGGTGTAAAACTAGGAATTGCTACCTTAAACCATAAAAATTAACAATGAGTACCCTAACCATTTTAATCGTTTTACCTCTACTGATTGTTTTTTCCTATCTATTCGATATAATAGCTCGAAAAACAAAGTTCCCAGCGGTTATTTTATTGATGGTCACCGGAATTCTTGTCCGCACAGGAACAACGATCTACGGTTTCAATGAATTTGGTTTTTTAGAAAATCTAATTCCGGTGCTAGGCACAATTGGATTGATTCTCATTGTACTGGAAGGTGCCTTAGAACTTGATATTAAAAAAGAAAAACTTCCCGTCATTTTTAAAGGTTTCTTTGCAGCGGCAATCATTTTATTGCTTAACGTTTTGGGCATATATCTCCTCTTCCATCATATACTAGGAATCGCACACCAAGCCGCCGTAATTTTTGCCATTCCACTGTCCATCATTAGCAGTGCAGTTGCCATCCCCTCGAGTGCAAGTCTTTTGGATCGCGAAAAGGAATTTGTCGTCTACGAATCTACCTTTTCAGACATTCTCGGTATCATGCTCTTCAACTACGCCATTCGACAATTCGACACTAATCAACCCCTAGTTAGTGCAGAATCAATTGTGGGCTTAGGTATGCAAATCATCGGTGTAATAGTTGTCTCGCTTTTCATCACCTATTGCCTCTTTCAATTATTACAAAAAATTGAACATCACGTCAAATTCTTTCTCATTTTAGCCCTGTTGGTTCTGGTCTATGCCTTTGGAAAATTTTTCCATTTACCAGCTCTTGTAACCATCTTTATTTTCGGCCTTTTCTTGAGCAATGTGAACACTTTATTACCTGCTTTTATGAAGCGGAATTTAAACCTAGAAGAAACCAAAAAAGGACTACACGAATTCCACATACTTACGGCTGAATCGACTTTCTTGGTCAAAACCTTTTTCTTTCTTTTCTTTGGTTTCTCGATCAATCTAACCGCATTTAGCAGCATTGACCCCTTTCTATACGGATTACTTATTTTTGCTATTATGTGGGGAATACGCTATGTCTATTTTACAGCAACAACCTTTACATTGAAACCTTCTCCTTTGGTTTTTATCTCCCCAAGAGGGCTCATCAGCATTCTCCTGTTTTTACAAATAAATGAGGTGACTTTCATGGAAGGAGTAACTGCTGTAATTGACGAACGCGTCCTTCTCGTGGTCATTTTAGCCTCCATGCTTATCATGACACAAGGGACAATGAAAAAGCCGAATGAAAAGGCCTTTATAGATACGCCAAACACGGACAAAATCCCCTTAGAAATAGAGAACATCACTGAAGAACTTGACCCAGAAAGCAGTGATGAAGAACAACAGCATTAAAACACTTCCATGTATCCACTAAAACGCAACAGAAGATTACGCACCTCAGCAAGTATACGAAGCTTAGTTCAAGAAAATCACCTCAGTCTTGACGACTTAATTGTTCCCTTGTTTGTGGTTGAAGGAACTAAAATAAAAGAAGAAATTCCCTCCATGCCAGACTATTATCGAATGAGTCTAGATTTTTTAGAGGATGAAGTAAATGAGTTATGGAAATTAGGACTTAAAAGTGTTTTACTCTTTGTTAAGGTACCCGATCTTTTAAAAGACAACAAAGGAACCGAAGCCTTAAATCCGAAAGGGTTGATGCAATTAGCCATAAAAACCATTAAAAAAACCTGCCCAGAAATGCTGGTGATGACCGATGTGGCCTTGGACCCCTATTCATCTTTTGGTCACGATGGCATCGTAGAAAAAGGAGAAATATTGAACGATGTCACCAAAGAGCTTTTGGCCAAAATGGCCCTATCACACGCCCAAGCAGGCGCCGATTTTGTCGCCCCAAGCGACATGATGGATGGTCGCGTTGAGCATATTAGAGAACTTTTAGAAGTCGAGGGCTTTCACCATACCGGAATCCTGAGTTACAGTGCAAAATATGCCTCTTCCTTTTATGGTCCCTTTAGAGACGCCTTAGATTCCGCTCCAGGATTTGGCGATAAAAAAACCTATCAAATGGATTTTCACAACCGCAAAGAAGCCATTACCGAAACAACATTGGACATTGAAGAAGGAGCAGATATCGTAATGGTTAAGCCTGGAATCGCTTATCTCGACATCATTCGTGATTTAGCCGAACAAATTGAAACCCCCATTGCGGTCTACCAAGTGAGTGGAGAATACGCAATGATGAAGGCAGCAGGAGCCAAAGGCTGGATCGATTATGATGCTGTGGTCTATGAGCAACTCATTGCCTTCAAACGTGCAGGTGCATCGCTAATTGCGACCTATACCGCAAAAGATATCGCTCGAATACTCAGCAAAGCATAAAGTCTACTTAAAAAGGGCATAGAATTTGTACATGATTAGATCCCAACTATCTTCTCATGAAAAAAGCACCCTTTTTAATGGTCTACTTCCTACTCTTATTTAGCTGTGTAGGAGAAGACTTAATCAACGACTACATTGAGCCAAACCTACGTATATTAAATCCTATCATCAGTATAAACGAAGGATCTCAATACCAATTTAAAGCCCGTTTTTTTGATGAATCTGGTACGAAAGTAGATGACCCTGATTTAATTTGGCAAATACATCCACCTGCTTTAGCAACCATAGCGCAAGATGGTACCTTTAAAGCATTGGCAGAGGGGCAAGCTGTCGTTAGCGTTCAAACCACTGGACTTCAGGGAGATCTTATTAAAACAACCATAAGCTTTAACATAACAGCGGCACCAAAAACAGAAATTTCTGATACCAACACAAATACTACGGGTACCGTAAGTTCTACAACAGACACTACAACATCAACAACCAATACCGCAACAGCGACAACTGATACGGCCACATCGACATCGGACACAACTACTTCAACTACGGGTAGCGCTTCAACTTCAACAACAACTACCTCAACAACTACAACAGAAACAACTACATCGACATCGGACACAGCTTCTTCAACCTCAAATAGCGCAACTTCAACAACCGATACCACATCAACTACGACAGAAACAACTTCTTCCACCACAGATGACACCTCAGGGGAAGTGGCATCGTTCTTGCCCCACAGTTTTACGAGGGAGAGATTATCTCAACTTCGGGTTATGTCCTTGAAGGAGGTTTTCGTTATGAACACGATGGCACACAGATCACCCTCTACTTAGATGAAAATTATCGCGCTTCTAGTTCTTTGCCAGGCTTGTATGTCTATGTTGGAAACAACCCAAGAACAGTGAACGGTGCAGTGGAGATTAGTGCAGTAACCGTATTCAATGGCGCCCATGAATATGTGCTTCCACCTCATATCGAACTAACCGATTACAAATACATCATTTATTGGTGCAAACCTTTCAGTGTCCCCGTAGGAGAAGGAACAATCTTTTAACCCATGAAAAAGTACATTACCCTCAGTATTGTTCTCCTAGCGATAAATGCTAGTGGACAATGGACACAAGAAAAAGGAAAAGGCTATTATAAAATTGGTGCGTGGTTTTTAGAAGCCAACGAACATTTTACCGATACTGGAATCACCGACCCCAATATCACTCGCGGTCATTTTATCACCAGTTTTTATGGACGTTACGGCTTGAGCAATAAACTCACCCTTATTGGCTACCTCCCCTACACTCAAGTCTATCAAAATGGGCAACGCTTTAGCTCTGGCCTACCCTCTTTGCCAGGAGAACGTTTTGCTTCATTGGGAGACATTGATTTAAGCTTAGAATACCAATTATCGAAAAAAAATAATTGGGTGTTTTCCGCCTCTATACTCTTGGGGCTCCCTACCGGTGATGAAGCCGGGGGAAGTGACGGTAGTTACCAAACAGGTGATGGGGAATTCAATCAAAGTCTCCATTTCAATGTAGGGAAATCTTTCCCCATTGGAAAACAACACTTCTATTTTAAATCTTCCATTGGGCTAAACAATCGTTCACAAGACTATTCTGACGAATGGCATTTTCGCTTGGAAACAGGCACCAAGATCGCCAAAGAAAGACTTCTTGTGTTGGGGCGTTTCAATACCAGACAATCGCTTCAAAACGGCAGTTTATCTGCCATCAACAACAACGGAAGTATTTTTGCCAATAACGTAGAAGTGACCAATCTTGGAGGAGAAATCATCTATGGCTTTACCAAACAATGGAGTATTAATATTAGTGGTTCTTTTCCCCTCTCGGGTAAGGTCATTTATAAGGCTCCTGCACTCTCTGCTGGAATTGCTGTACAACTTTAGCCATAGTTACGTTCAATGGCAAAGGGGCTTAAATCTAAACTTGTTTTTTGACCCGATATAAGTTCTGTAATTAACTTACCCGTTGCGGGTCCCAGACTCCACCCCATCATGGAATGTCCCGTAGCAATCGTAAGGTTGTTATAGGCTGAGTGCTTGCCAATAAAGGGTAATCCGTCTGGAGACAGCGGACGTAAACCGCACTGAACCGCTGCTTTGGTTTCTTCGGAAATGGATAGCCCAGGATAATAACTAGCGGCAGCAGCAGCAATGGCTTCCACCCTTTTTTTTCTTATATTTTTATTGATTCCTGCAATTTCCATGGTTCCAGAAAAGCGAGTAAAACCTTGCATGGGAGTTACAGCCACTTTTCGCTCCATTAAAATGGCAGGCATCTGAATTCCAGTGGGCTTTTCCTCATTGAGACGATATCCCTTACCCGCCTGGAGAGGCAGATGAATCCCTAAAGATTTCAACAATTGCTGTGACCAGGCTCCCGAGGCAATTACCACTTCATCAGCAAAAATGACATCTTTGTCCGTCAATACAGATTCTACTTTCTTTCCTTTATACAGTATCTTTTTCACCTTCGTCTCTTTGCAAATTTGAACGCCTACCCTCGTCAAATAAGCCTTCATTTGCTCCATAAAAGTTCCTGGGGTAGTATGTGCGTCACAACGATATAAATAAGCTCCTGCAATATGCATGTCCCTTTCTGGTTGAAGTGCATGGACTTGTTTGCGATCGATCAATTCGACATCTAACCCAAGTTTTTTTGCATCTCGCAAGACATCAGCTTCTGCCTTTTCTGCCGCTGTAGTTTGAAAAGCCATCAATACACCTCGCGCTTCTAAATGAAATTCAAGCTGAGGCAGTGCATCAAAGTCGTGATACAATTCCTTACTCATCACGTTAATGTCTTTAATCACTTTCAAAGAGCGTTGTACGTGTTTCTTAGAGCAGGAGCGCATAAATTTCCATCCCCAATCCATTAAATCTAAATCAAAACGCGGTTTTATGTAAAAGGGACTTGACGAATCAAACATCCACTTCAGCCCTTTGGTAATCATACCGGGAGCGGCTAACGGAACAATATGACTGGGGGTCAAATAGCCAGCATTTACATAAGAAGCTCCAGCCGTCATGGAGGTTTTATCTATGATTACTACTTCGTGTCCTTCTTGGTGTAAAAAATAGGCGGTCGATAAACCCACAATTCCTCCTCCAACAACAATTACTTTTTTTGCCATTTTATAAAACTTGAAACCCTCCTATGTAAGGATCATTTTCATCTAAAATTATGGAATTATATCCAGTTATTCGGGCAGTACCTTCAATGCTAGGAATGATCGCTATCTTACCTTCTAAGGAAGTAACTTGTTCTACCTTTCCCTTAAAAACTGAACCTATGATACTTTCATGAATAAAGGGATCGCCTTCTTTGAGTTTCCCCTTGGCAAACCACTGCGCCATCCGAGCCGATGTTCCAGTACCACAGGGCGATCGATCTATCGCTTTATCTCCATAAAAAACTGCATTCCGAGCTGTGGCTGTTTTCGATAAGGTGGCCCCTGTCCACAAGACATGGCTACAACCCTTTATGTGTTCGTCTGTTATATGCTGCACGTGATATTTTTCATTGATTAGTTGTCTCAGTTTTCTGCTCCATGTAATCAATTGATCGACCGCATAATGTTCTATCCCCTTAAAGTTTTCTTGGGGATCGACAATCGCATAAAAATTCCCTCCATAACTGACATCGAAAGTGAGTTGTCCCAAATCTGGATGGTCCATTTTTAGTCCTTCATAAGCGAGATAGGAAGGAATGTTGGTGAACCGCACTGCTTCAATTTTACTGCCCTGTTGGGTGTAGTGAACAACAACCAAACCTGCAGGTGTTTCTACACGAACTTCGCCAGCGTTTTTAGGTTTAACCAACTGCTCTTCCAATAGTATGGTTACTGCTCCAATCAAACCATGCCCGCACATAGGTAGACAACCGCTGGTTTCAATAAATAGAATAGCCACATCGTTTTCAGGATGGTGCGGGGAAAAATAAAAGCTTCCACTCATCATATCATGCCCTCTTGGCTCAAACATTAATCCTTTCCGAATCCAATCGTATTCGTGAATAAAATGCAGGCGCTTCTCCATCATGTTTTTCCCTTTTAAGTTGGGTCGAGGCCCTTTTACTAATCGAACAGGGTTCCCTGCAGTGTGGGCATCTACACATTCAAATCGACTGCTTTTACTCATTTTTTTTCTGTGTAATATAGCGTTCTACTTCTGCTTCCATCAGTGGGAGCGTCAACGTTCCTTCCCTTAAAATGAGCTCATGAAAATCGCGGATATCAAATTTTTCTCCCAAGATCTCTTCTGCTTTTTGCCGTAAAGCTTTGATCTTCAATTCCCCAATTTTATAGGATAATGCCTGTCCTGGCCATGAAATATAACGATCTACCTCGGTGTTGACTTCGTGCAGGGATAAAGCGGTGTTCTCCGCCATAAAGTCAACGGCTTCAGCTCTCGACCAACCAAAAGCGTGGATACCCGTATCGACCACTAAACGGCAGGCGCGCCACATGGCATAAGTGAGCTGGCCAAAGCGCTCATAGGGCGTAGTGTAAATCCCCATTTCGTCGGCTAGTTCTTCGGTGTATAAACCCCAACCTTCTCCATAAGCCGAGAGGTATAAATTGCGACGGAACAGAGGAATACGATCAGGCAATTCGGCATTCAAAGCCATTTGTAAATGATGTCCTGGAACCGCTTCATGTGCCGATAAGGCGGGAAGAACGTACAACGGACGACTAGGTAAATTATACGTATTCACCCAATAATAACCGGGGCGAGTACTACCAAAGGAAGTTGGAATATACCTCCCGCCAGTGTATTTGGGAGCGATGGCATCGGGTACAGGAGCAACTCCATAGGGAGTTCGGGGCAAGGTTTTAAAAAAGCGCGGTAGTTGTTCGTCTAAACGTTTGGTTATGGCTCGAGCTTTCATCAACAATTCTTCAGGACTTTTGGCATAGAATTGAGGGTCGTTCCTTAAAAAAGCTAAAAAATCAGGGAAGCTTCCTTCAAAACCAACTTCTTTGATAATCTCTTCCATGGCCGCCCGAATCTTCGCTACTTCCTCTTTCCCAATTTGATGAATTTCTTCTGCCGTTAAGGGCAATGTAGTATAATAGGCAATACGATTTTGATAATATTCTGCTCCATTTGGACTGGCACTAACCCCAATGGCTCGTTTTGTTTTTGGGTAGTATTCCGTTTCAAAAAAGTGCTTTATTTTTTCAAAAGAGGGGATTACTTTTTCCTCTACCAGAGCCCTTGCCTGTGCTTGTAAACGATCTCGTTTTACTTGCTCAATAGACGGTGGTAACGATTTAAACGGTTGATAGTAAAAATGATTCTCCACCGCAGTATCAATGTGCTGGTTGTAGGTGGAAGCATAGCCCTCGAAAATGACCAAAGGTTGCGCGTTTCCAGCAGCGAGCCCTTTACGTAATAATGCAATGTGCTGACTCACATACAACGGAATAGCCTCCAAAAGAGCCAAGTAGTCTTCCGCTTCTTCTCCCGTTGAAATGGCTTTAACGCGATAAACCAGATTATTGTGGAAACCTGCATCAGAGAGGATAGGGTTCCAATGCGTTTTGAATTTAAACTCTTCCAAGAGATGGTGTAATTCAAAATCAAGCAGGGCATAAGAAATTTGGTCGCTTCGATCAAAACCAGTTGTATCGACTCTAGCCAACTGCTCGCGGAGTTGGGTCCAAAAGTCAGCAGAGCGTTCAAAGCGTTCTTCACTGTAATCGCCCAAGGGAAAAGCTTCTTTGTCATAAGCTTCAAATTTTTCATAGCTTTCGATGAGGGCATAAAATTCTTGCAATTCCCCATTGATAGGAACACAACTAGAGAAAAGGAAAAGCAATGAAATGAGGGTAAGTTTTTTCATCTTAAGGCGAAATTAGTGTTCCATTGATCCGTTGTGTAATACCCCAGGGGTTACTGTCTTGCAAGGGTCGCGGCAACAATTCACTTGGGCAGTCTTGATAGCTCACTGGACGCAACCATCGGTAAATCGCATCGGTGCCCACTGCGGTAAAGCGACCATCGGTCGAAGCCGGAAAGGGACCCCCATGGGTCATGGTTTGCGTTACTGCAACCCCTGTAGGAACCCCTTCAAACAAGATTCTTCCCGCTTTTTGCTGTGCCAATGGCAATATGCTTTTCATCTTAGGGAGGTCTTCATCCTCGCCGATCAAGCTAATGGTTAATTGCCCCTCAATACATCCAAGTATTTCTTCAACTTCCTTACTATTTTTACAACGAACCAAAAGGGAGTAAGGACCAAAAACTTCTTCTTTTAAAACTTTGTTTTCCAGAAACTTATTGGCCGTTGTAACGCCCAAAACTGTTTCTAGTCCTTCATACGTTTTTAGGTTTTGTTTAAGTGCTAGAAGCTGTTCTTTGAATCGTGTCAAAATATCAGGGTGAACCATTGGATTAACTTCTTTTGCCATTAGATTAGTGGAAAGCGCCGCTTCAAACACATCTAGTGCCTCGGTGTCTCCAACAGCAATCAATAGGCCAGGATTGGTACAAAACTGTCCTCCACCCAAGGTAATGGAATCTCCCAACTGCTTTGCTAAACCTGGCTTTTGAAGTGCAGAGGGATACAAGATCATAGGGTTAATACTTCCCATTTCAGCAAAAACTGGAATTGGATTCAAACGTTTCTGGGCTAAATCATAAAGCGCTTTCCCTCCTTTAAAACTACCTGTGAAACCGACTCCTTTGAGTAAATGGTGCATGACAATGAGCTGCCCCAATTCATGTCCATCACTTTGAAGGTGAGAAAATACTCCTTTTGGCAGCTGAGTTTCCTCTACTGCCGCCTGAATAGCTTGGGCAACGAGCAAGCTGGTAAGTGGGTGGTAGGGATGTGCTTTTACAATCACAGGGCAACCAGCGGCAAAAGCCGAGATGGTGTCTCCTCCTGCCGTTGAAAAGGCCAAGGGAAAGTTACTGGCTCCAAAAACCGCAATTGGGCCTATAGGGTGCAACATTTTTTTAAGTACGGCACCTTCGGTGGGCCGATTGATGGAGGCTTGTAGAAATTCTCCCTTTTCTAGGAGATCAATAAAACGTTGAATTTGTCCCTGAGTTCGCCCAAATTCACCCTCTGCCCTTCCTAGAGGAAGGCTGGATTCCTTTTGATAAGCCTCTAAAATTTCTTCTTTTCTAGAAGATAACTGTGCATTGATGGCCGCAAGAAACTCTTGGCGTTTTTTCAAGCTAATCTGGCTATACGCGATAAAAGCAGCGGCAGCGGCGTTAAGTGCTTTGTCCACTTGATCTTCTGTCGCAACAGCAAATTTTCCTGTTTCTGTTGTGAAATAGCTTTCTGCACTTATCGCATTTCCAGCGACTAGATTTTGATAGGTATTCATAAGTATTTCTTATAATCAGAAATGTCTTTACGACTTTTCATAGCCGTTTCGATAATGTCCAAAACTCGTTGTTTTTCTTCTCCTGCAAGGGGTAGACGAGGAGCGCGCACATACCCTGTTCCTAAACCAGTTGCAACTTCACACAACTTTATGTTTTGAACCAACTGAGGCGATATGTCGAGCTCCAATAAAGGCATAAACCAGCGGTAAATGGCCAAAGCTTTGTCCACTTCTCCTGCTTTAATGTAGTAATAAATAGCACACGTTTCTTCTGGATAGGCATCCACTAAGCCTGCAACCCAACCATCGGCTCCCATGACCAAAGCCTCCATAGCCAATGTATCGCCTCCACAAAGAATAGAAAAACGATCACCAAAGCGAGCGCGCATACGCGTAATATTAGTAATATCACGAGTTGATTCTTTCACAGCATTGATGTTTTTATGACCCTTTAATTCCTCAAACATATCTAGGGTAACCTCGATTTTATAGTCCACAGGATTATTGTAAATCATAATCGGCAGTGAAGTAGCCTCAGCAATGGTCTTAAAATAAACGACTGTTTCTCGATCGGTCGCTTTGTAACGCATAGGGGGCAATAGCATTAATCCATCAGCTCCTTGCATTTCTGCGTTGCGGGCCGCTTCGATAGCTGCACTTGTCGACTGTTCGGCAATATTTAAAACAACGGCTGCACGGTCTCCCACTTCTTTTCTTGTTGTGGATACTAGGGTGTTTTTTTCATTTGGGCTTAAGGTACTTGCTTCTCCTAGGGTCCCACCTAAAATGATCCCAGTAGCTCCAGCGTTAACTTGTGCACGTATGTTAGTGGTAAACGCTGCTAAGTCAAGTTGATCATCAGCAGTGAATTGGGTAGTAATAGCAGGCATTACCCCTTGCCATCGCATTGAAAATGATTTACTTCGCATGGTTAATGTTTTTATAATTCTAAAATAACAACTTTATTTTGTTTAACTTTAGCTAAACGATTAAAAACCCAATTTTGGATACACACTATATAAATAGTCCATTGGGTACAATAAAGGTAAAAGGGGATGCGGAAGGAATACAAGAAGTTTGCTTTGTAGAAGCAATTTCAAATGAACCCTCAACTGTACCTATACATTTAGTTCCATGCGTGGAACAGCTTCAACAGTATTTTGAGGGGGAACGACGCGAATTTGACTTTATCGTTAATCCCCAGGGGACAGACTTTCAAAAAAAAATATGGCGAATTTTGACCACTCTCCCTTTTGGGCGAACCCTGTCCTACATAAAAGTTGCTCGCGCTTACGGAAACACAAAAGCCGTTCGCGCTGTTGCAGCTGCGATTGGAAAAAACCCTATCTTAGTCGCTATTCCTTGTCATCGTGTTATAGGAAGTGATGGGAGTCTTGTGGGATATTCTGGTAGAATTGGACGCAAGAAAAAACTGCTTCAACTAGAAGGCTACCCGATGCAAACAACATTAATTTAATTTCTTCCGTCTTTGGCGGAACCCATGTCATGAAAAAAATTTTTCGCTATTTGCTTGGAGCATTGCTCTTTTTATTTTTGCTACTTTACATTAGCCCTTATAATTTTTTACTAACGGCAGTGCAAAAACTTTTGAAACTGGAAGAGATACTGCCTTTTTAGAAGACTATGCCTATTTCGATAATCGGGTGGTTAAGGCCGCAGAAAATGTTGCCGAATGGCCCAAACACACCGCCTACAATACGGTTGAACTTTCCGACAAGATTAAGGACATACATGCACGCTATCGCTCAGTAGCCTACATCGTTATTCACAAAGACAGTATTTTACACGAATCCTACTTCGAAGGTTATGACGCAAGCTCCAAAAGCAATTCTTTTTCGGTTGCAAAGAGCTTTGTCTCTGCCATGTTAGGGAAAGCCATCGAACAGGGTTTCATCAAAAGTTTAGACCAAAAAGTAAGCGATTTTTATCCTCAATTTAGTGAGGGGAAGGGAGCAAAACTAACCGTAGGGGATTTGTCTTCGATGTCTTCTGGACTGGATTGGAATGAAAAATATGACCTTTCCATCAACGGCATGATGGAAGCCTACATTACGCCAAACTTAGATCGGTTGATGCTCAATAGTAAAATTGTAGACGAACCCGGTCAGGCCTTTCGCTACTTGAGTGGAAACACTCAGCTATTGGGAATGATCATTACCAAGGCCGTTGGGAAGTCCTTGAGCGACTATTTTACAACACAATTTTGGCAACCCATGGGCGCTAAAGAAGATGCCTTATGGCAATTGGATAGCGAAAAAAATGGGATGGAAAAAGCCTACTGTTGTTTTGCTACAAATGCGCTGGATTTTGCTCGGATGGGAAAATTATATAAGAATTATGGCGACTGGAATGGAACCCAACTGTTGGACTCTGCCTTTATTGCCTTGAGCACACGTCCTCGTTTTGAGGAAAGTCCAGAATATGGCTACGGCTGGTGGCTAACAAGCTATGAGGGAGAACAAGGCTTTGCCATGCGTGGCCATTTAGGACAATATGTCATCGCTTTTCCTACATCTGATCTCATTATTGTTCGCTTGGGCCACCAAAAAGGACCTAAACTAAATCGCTTTGGAAGCCAAGCCTTCCACGATTACATTCAAGAGGGATTTGAAATGATGAACAATGTTAGCCAACCTTGATTTAACGAAAGTTCTGTTTCTCGATATTGAAACCGTTCCCGAAACGGAAACACACCAACAGCTATCCGAAAATAGACAAGCCCTTTGGGAGCAAAAAACAGTCTATCAAAGGAAAGATGGAATTAGTGCAGAAGACTTTTATGAGCGAGCGGGTATTTGGGCTGAATTTGGAAAAATCGTCTGCATCTCCGTAGGCTTCTTTGACATTACCCAGAACTCCAAAAGAAGCTTTCGTATCAAAAGTTTTTCGGGAGAAGAGTCAACGATTCTCATCGCGTTTAAACAACTCTGTGAGGACTACTTTTACTTAAAATCGCACTTATTATGCGCCCACAACGGGAAGGAATTTGACTTTCCTTACATCGCTCGTCGTATGGTTATTCATCGTATTGCACTTCCAAATATCCTCGATCTATTTGGCAAAAAACCTTGGGAAGTTCCCCACCTAGATACGCTGCAATTGTGGAAATTTGGCGACTATAAACACTACACCTCATTGGCGCTTTTGGCAGAAATTTTTGGCATCCCCACCCCAAAAGATGACATTGATGGTAGCGATGTTGCACGGGTATATTATCAAGAAAAAAATCTTGCCCGAATCGTTCGCTATTGTGAAAAAGACGTCTTGACTTTGGCGCAGGTTTTTTTAACTTTCTTGCGAAAACCCCTGTTAGAAGAAAATCAGATTGTATGGCTAAACGAATAAAAAAACCGCTGTTATCGATCCATCGGCTTTCCCTCACATTAGAGGGAAAATCGATTTTAGAGGACATCAATTTCTGCCTAAACTCAAATGAAATTCTTGCACTTGTAGGTGAATCGGGAAGTGGAAAATCAGTTACTGCCCAAGCTATCATGGGTTTGTTACCCGTCAAAAGGACCCAAATAGAAACTGGGGTGATTCAATTTGACGGAAAAAATCTTTTAATGCAAAGCCCAAACGAATGGCAGCAACTGCGTGGAAAAGAAATTGGAATGATCTTTCAAGAACCTCAATCATCTTTGAATCCTTCCATGCGCTGTGGTAAACAAGTGGCCGAAATGGGGAAGCAACATTTTTCTCCTCCTCTTTCCAAAGGTAAATTAAAAGAGCGTGTACTACAGGCCTTTGCAGAAGTACAATTGCCCAACCCTGAACGGGTGTTCAATGCCTATCCCCATCAACTAAGTGGAGGACAAAAACAACGCGTCATGATTGCCATGGCACTACTTTGTCAACCTAAACTGCTGATTGCCGATGAACCTACAACAGCATTAGACGTACTCGTACAGAAAGACATCATACAACTCATCAAACAATTGCAACAGCAAAATAACATGAGTGTTTTGTTTATTTCGCATGACCTCAGTTTAGTCGCTAATTTAGCCGATAGAATTGCTGTAATGCAAAAAGGAAAACTCGTTGAAGTTGGTTTTACAAATGAATTGTTCAACGCCCCAAAACATCCTTATACCCAAGGATTATTGGGTGCTCGTCCTACCAATACGCAACGGCTAAAATGGTTGCCAACACTAAATGATTTTATCAAAAACACCTACCAACCCATGCCCATTGCCTCAGAAGAACGCCTGCAAGTCCACAGGGCCATGTATGCCCAAAGGCCCTTGCTTTCTGTAAACGGACTGGGAAAAAAATATATTACCTCCAAAGGACTGTTTGGAAAAGAAGAAAATACAACTGCACTAAAACACATTTCATTCGACCTTTATGCTGGAGAAACACTGGGCTTGGTGGGTGCCTCCGGTTGTGGAAAATCTACCTTGGCCAAAGCATTGGTTTTTCTAGATCAACCTTCAACGGGTGAAATTTTGTGGGAAGGAAAACCCATCGATTCTTCCAACAAGAAACAACTTGCTCAATTGCGCAAAGATGTTCAGTTTATTTTTCAAGATCCCTTTGCGGCTCTTCACCCCTTAAAGCAAGTAGGAAATGCGCTTGAAGAAGTACTGCTCGTGCACACCAACCTTAACCCTAAAGAAAGAAAAGTACGTTGCGAGGAGTTGCTCTACCAAGTCGGACTCTCCACAGATTTTAGTACCCGTTACCCCCATCAACTTTCGGGAGGCCAACGACAGCGTGTGGTTATTGCCAGGGCATTGGCCGTAGAGCCAAAGGTGCTGCTGTGTGATGAATCGGTAGCAGCCTTAGATATTTCTGTACAGGCACAGGTACTTAACCTCTTGAATGAACTAAAAGACAGACTACAGCTTTCCTATCTGTTCATTTCCCATGACTTGGCGATTGTTAGGCATATGGCCGATAGAATCTTGGTCATGCATGATGGAATTATCGTAGAAGAAAACGAAGCAGATACCCTCTACAAAGCACCCCAAACCAACTTTAGCAAAAGACTTTTAGAGGCGATCCCGGAGGGATCTTGAAAAAAATGTATCTTTAGTGAACTCAACTCCCAAATCTAACCTACCTTATGAAAAACCTACTTATCGTACTCATCCCCTTTTTGCATTGAGCACCCATGGACAAATCATCTTTGAAAAAGGATATTTCATCAACAATGAGGGAGAAAAAATTGATTGCTTCATTAAAAACCACGATTGGAAAAACAATCCCATAGAATTTGAGTACCAACTCAATCTCAATGCTGAGATACATCAAGCAGGGATTGAAAATGTGAAAGAATTTGGGGTATATGGTTACGACAAATACATTCGTGCTAGGGTACTCTTTGACTCCTCAAGTCGGAATATAAATGATTTAACCTACGAAAAAGCGCCAATTCTCCAAGAACAAACCCTTTACCTAAGGCCATTGGTTGAGGGCTCTTCCAATTTATATGTGTATAAAAACAAGGACAGCAGTAGCTTTTTTTTCGCAAAGGAAGGGGGCAGTATCCAACTACTGATTTACAGAAAATACCTTCTTAGCGAAAATAAAATTGGGGAAAATAATCAATTCAAGCGACAGCTATGGTCTGAATTCAAATGTGTGGATATTACCCATGAACAAGTGGAGCATATGGACTATCATCAAAATGATTTGATGCGTTTTTTTATTCAACACAATGAGTGTCATGGAAATAAATACGTCCGTTTTGACCATAAAAAAAAGCGAAACCTATTTAATCTAAGCATCCGTCCAGGTCTCAATTTTACTTCCTTAGCCATAGCAAATTCGCGTACCAATAGTCGTGACACAGATTTTGGTGCAAAAACCACCCTCAGGCTGGGAATCGAAGCAGCGATCCTCTTGCCTTTCAATAAAAACAAATGGGCATTATTTGTGGAACCCACCTACCAAGAATTTAAAGCCATAAAAGAAGGGGACCTCATCGATGCGGAAGTGGATTATCGTTCAATTGAATTGCCCATTGGACTACGGCATTACTTTTTCCTGAATGAACAGTCAAAACTTTTTGTCAACGGAGCCTTTATTCTTGACTTCATCGATGACGCTTTTATTTATTTTAATGATGTGCCAACATTTAAACTCAACGCCATTCTCAATTATGGACTGGGTGTAGGGTATCAATACAACGATCGCTTTGGGGTAGAACTTAGGTATCACACCAATAGGGAATTGATCAAAGATTTTGCTAGTTGGTCCTCTAATTATCAAACCGTTTCATTCATTTTTGGGTATTCCCTTTTTTAAATGGAGTAAAACAGCCTATTTAGGTGGGGAGCATCATCTGAAAAGAAAACGATGCTAAGTAAAACGGTATTCCATACCGAAGTATTGTACTCTGTGTACTCAATAGGGTTATGCTATACTGAAAAAGAAACATCTCCCGACTTCTCTTCGCAACCAATGTGAACCTGCTCTAAAAAGGCGCATTGCAAATGCCTTGGTCTAGGGTGCAGGGTTGGGGATACGTTCTTGTACTTTCTCAATGGCTTTAAGCAGTTCTTTATCCAAACTTAAGTCAATGGAATCTATGTTCTCTTTCAATTGAGCGATGCTCGTTGCTCAAATAATATTCGAGGTTACAAACGGACGACTGGTCACAAAGGCCAGGGCCATTTGGGTCAAAGAAACCCCAAAGGCTTGGGCCACTTGATAATAACTTTCTGTTGCTTTGATACTATTATCACCGTTGAAACTGGCTAAATTAGGGAATAATTTGAAGCGAGAATTTTCGGGCATGCCATTGCGGTATTTCCCAGTCAAACGCCCAAAACCAAGTGGTGAATAGGCCAATAGACCCATGCCTTCGCGCATACACACTTCAGAATTCCCTACTTCAAACAAACGATTAAGGAGGCTATAAGGATTTTGTACAGTAATCATTTTTGGATAGCCTTGCTTAGCCAATTCATTAAATCGCATGATACCCCAAGGGGTTTCGTTGGACAAGCCAATTTGTTTTATTTTTCCCTCCTCGATCAATTCGGCTAGCGTGGTCAAAATCACTTCGAAATTGTCTTTCCAAGGATCATTGTCCGGATGGTTTCTATAGCCACGTACACTAAAAAAATTGGTTTTTCTTTCGGGCCAATGCAACTGATACAGATCGAGGTAATCAGTTTTGAGGCGTTGTAGACTGCCCTCTACCGCTTGGCGTAAGTGTTTTGGACTAAAGTGGTCATGGTCTCGAATGTGCGCGGTATAATCTCCTGATCCAGCAATTTTTGATGCCAAGACAACTTGGTCTCTTTTTCCTGTTTTCTTGAACCAATTCCCCATGATACGTTCCGTATCAGCATAGGTTTTTGCTGTGGCAGGAACAGGATATAGCTCTGCGGTATCAAAAAAGTTTATTCCTCTTTCAAGGGCATAATCCATTTGATCGTGTCCCTCAGCTTCAGTGTTTTGATTGCCAAAGGTCATTGTACCTAGGCAAAGTTTACTGACCTTAATGTCAGTAGAAGGTAATGTAGTGTAGTCCATAAATTATTTAGTCAACCCGTTCTAGTAATGCAGCAATCTTATCCAATTTTGGGCTTAAGATAACTTCAATTCTACGGTTTTTTGCCTTCCCAGCTGCTGCCTTATTTGAAGCTAGTGGGAGATGCTCTCCTCGACCCGCTGCCGTTAAGTTTTCTGGTTTAATGCGTTTATTTTTGAGGAGTAGTTTCACTATTTCGGTGGCGCGCTTGGTTGACAGATCCCAGTTACCACTCAAGTTATCATTGCCAATGTAGGGGTCTGAGTCGGTATGGCCTTCAATCAGAATAGCGATTTCTGGATTGGCGGCCAAAACACCTCCCAATTGCTTTAGCGCTTGTTTTCCCGTACTAGCAACAGACCAGCTTCCGGACTGGAACAACAATTTGTTTTCCATGGAGACATATACTTTACCCCCTCTTTGTTCTACGGAGAGACCATTTCCTTCAAAACTATTCAATGCATTGGCGAGCGTATTTTTTAAAGCACCCATGAGGGCTTCCTTCTCCGAAATTAGACCCTCCAATTCCTCTACACGAGCGGAGCGCGAAGACAATTCATTGCGTAAGGAATCTAAACGCCCACGTTCCCCCAACAACTCTCCTTCTTTAATTTGTATTTCTTCTAGTAAACCTCGGTTGGTTTCAATACTTGCCTGCAAGGCTTCGTTGCTGTTTTGTTCTAGAGCACTGTAGGCATCTTGAAGGGTAGCCAACGTACCTGAGGTAGTGGCCAGTAATTGGCTTTGTTTTTCGTATTGTCCAACCAATTCGCCATAGTGGTAGCGAAGCGAATCGTAGTTTTTAATGAGAGCACCATTCTCCTTTTCTAAGGCAACATGTTCAACTTTCAAATTGGCATAGCGGTCTTCAATTTCGTTAAACATTTTAGAAGAAACGCAACTTATGACGAAGGGGAAAAAGAGAAGTGGTAGTAATTTTTTCATGGAATGAAGGTGTCTTTTTTTATACTAAATTTAATTCTAGCGCCACCGGACAATGGTCAGAATGGTGTGCCTCTGGCAATATATAGGCGCGTTGAATGTGCTCTTTTAAGGGGGTACTAACAAGGGCATAATCGATTCGCCAACCTTTGTTGTTCGCCCTAGCGTTGGCGCGGTAACTCCACCAGCTATAATGGTGGGGTTCTGGGTTTAACATCCGGAAAGAGTCGACGAATCCGCTATGAAGAAACCCATCTAACCATGCGCGTTCCTCGGGTAAAAAGCCTGAAACGTTTTTATTACGAACGGGATCGTGTATATCGATAGCCTGATGGCAAATATTGTAGTCTCCACATATCACTAGGTTTGGAAGGTCTTGTTTGAGTTGATCGATATAGTCTTTAAAATCGTCCATGAACTTAAACTTGTGTTCCAAGCGCGCTATGTTGGTTCCTGAGGGCAGGTATAAACTGATGACAGAGCAGTGGTCGAAGTCGGCCCGAATAACCCTTCCTTCAAAATCCATATGCTCAATCCCCGTTCCATATTCAATATGCTTTGGGGCAATTTTACTTAAAATAGCTACACCACTATAGCCTTTTTTTTGTGCAGAAAACCAATAGTGTTTATAGCCCAAGGCTTCGATATCAGCCATGTCAACCTGTTCCTCCATGGCTTTGGTCTCTTGTAAACAAACCACTGCAGGATCAGCAGCTTTTAACCAGCCCACAAAGTCTTTTTTTAGGGCGGCACGAATACCGTTAACGTTGTACGAAATGATTTTCATCTTCCACTAAAATACAGATTTGTTTGCTATCTTTAATTACCAATACACATCTTTATCTTCAAAACTATGAACACTTTATCCTACCTACATAAACAAAAAATAGCGTTGTTTTTTTTATTTGCGTTCCTGTGTCTAGGCTATGGATTTGCCCAAAAAGCGCAAACCAAAGACAGCATCCAAACTAAACACGAAATTCGTTTAGACATCTATCAGCTTATTGTTTTGCCTGGAATTGAACTTTCGTATGAACATTTTATTGATGATGTCTCGAGTTGGGGAGTAAGCACTTTTTTTAATTTTGATCGTTCTTATTCTGAAGGCTATCGTTTCGAAAGTTTTGAAATTTCTCCTTACTACCGACTGTATTTTCGCGCAAAAAAAGACGATAATTCCGGCTTCTTTGTGCAGCCTTTTTTAAGCCTCACGGAAGGTGTTTATGACCTTTACAACAATACTTACGATAACTACAGGGAAGCTGATTTTTTTGGGGTTGCCGGGGGAGCACTTATCGGACGAAAATGGATTAACCGAAAAAACTACAGCTTTGAAATACATGCTGGCGTTGGTCGCTTTTTCATATTTGAAGAAAACAATGCTTATCAAGAAGGAACCGCATACCCAAGAAACAATTTTGCGATCGGAAAACGCTTTTAGATTTTCTGCAACCAGTGCTTAATGTTGAGCTTATTGTCTAATAACTGACCGAGGTCTGCTATGGCAATACGCTCTTGTTGCATGCTGTCGCGGTCACGGACGGTAACGGTTTTGTCTTCCAAAGACTGGTGGTCGACCGTAATACAAAAGGGTGTACCCAATGCGTCTTGACGACGGTAACGACGTCCTACGGCATCTTTTTCATCATACGTTGTGGTGTGTTCCCACTTTAGTAGATCTACTATTTCGTTGGCCAATGCTGGAAGTCCATCTTTTTTCACCAAAGGCAAAACAGCCACTTTGGTTGGAGCCAAAACAGCAGGCAATTTCAACAAGGTGCGTGTGCTTCCATCTTCAAGGGTTTCTTCGCGTAAGGCCCACGAAAAAACCGCCAAAAACATACGGTCTAAACCAATTGAAGTTTCGACCACATAAGGGACGTAGTTCGCGTTCCGCTCTGGATCGAAATACTGTAGTTTTTTTCCTGAATATTCCTCGTGACTCGAAAGGTCAAAATCTGTTCTGGAATGAATTCCTTCGAGTTCTTTAAACCCAAACGGAAATTTAAATTCGATGTCGGCCGCTGCGTCAGCATAGTGCGCTAACTTTTCATGGTCGTGGAAGCGGTAGTTTTCTTCGCCCATTCCCAGAGATAAATGCCATTTTAAACGAGTTTCTTTCCATTGTTCATACCATTCTTTTTGTGTTCCTGGAGGAACAAAAAATTGCATTTCCATTTGCTCAAATTCGCGCATACGGAAGATGAACTGGCGGGCCACTATTTCATTTCGAAAGGCTTTTCGGGTTTGAGCAATCCCGAAAGGAATTTTCATACGACCCGTTTTTTGAACATTTAAGAAATTAACGAAGATACCTTGAGCCGTTTCTGGACGCAAATACAAGTCCATGGCCGAATCGGCAGAGGCGCCTAACTTGGTCCCAAACATCAAGTTGAACTGTTTTACATCGGTCCAATTACGTGAACCAGATTCTGGACAAGCAATGTCCAATTCTTCGATTAAATTTTTAACGTCTGCCAGGTCTTCTTTTTCTAGCGACTGTCCCAAACGCTTAAGAATCGTATCTATTTTTTCTTGATAACCAACAACTCTTGGGTTGGTCTCAAGGAATTGTGTTTGATCAAAACTATCGCCAAAACGTTTGGCCGCCTTCTTGACTTCCTTCTCAATTTTTATTTCAATTTTGGCACAATAATCCTCCACCAAAACATCTGCTCTGTAGCGTTTTTTGGAGTCTTTATTGTCGATCAATGGGTCATTAAAGGCATCAACGTGACCCGAAGCTTTCCATGTGGTTGGATGCATGAAAATGGCCGCATCAATTCCGACTATATTGCTGTGGAGTTGAACCATGGATTTCCACCAATAATCACGGATATTTTTCTTTAAGGCTGCACCGTTTTGCGCATAGTCGTAAACGGCACTTAAGCCATCGTATATTTCACTTGAAGGGAATACAAAACCGTATTCTTTTGCGTGGGAAATGATTTTTTTGAAATCTGTCATGCGACAAAAATAATCCTTTTTCGTATTTTGTTGTAACCAAATCGTACCGAAATGGCCAATGTTTTTATTCGTTTATTAAATGAACTCTTTTCTCTGGTCTTTCCCCCTTGTGTTTAGGATGTAGGAAAGAACTTTTGGCGGATCAGAAAAGCATTTGTTTTTTCTGTGAACTGGAACTGCCCATGACCTATTCTCATTTTGAAAACAACATAACTGCCCAAAAAAAAATAGGATTCAGTCCTCAAGTAAAAGAACTATTTTCCCTTTACTTTTTCAAAGAAAACGGCTTACTCGAACACTTACTTTACCAACTGAAATACCAAGGAAATAAAAAGATTGGACGCTTTTTTGGTCAACAGTTGGCTGAAATTATTAAAACGAAAAAAAACGATTACAATGGCATCATTGGCGTTCCTTTGCACCCCAAGCGAAAGCGAAAAAGAGGCTATAATCAGATGGATATCATTGGTCGCGCTGTCGCTAGTGCTAGCGGAATTCCCTACTTAGAAAACTGCCTCCTTCGCACAAAAAACACTCCGGCATTAGCAAAAATTAGCGGGGACCGCACCAAGATTGTCAGGGATGCTTTTGCCCTACATCCTAGCCAAAAAATAGCTCCTGGTCACTATCTATTGATCGACGATATCTTCACCACAGGAGCAACTCTGCAAGCATGCAGTTCGGTTTTGCTAACCGATTCTACCCTACATTTGAGTATTGCGACCATTGCCTTTAGAGATTAACAGATTATTGTTTTACTTTTACAGTCTATGCGAAAAACACTCGCCCTAATTACGTTGATCTTGTGTCTGCTGTCTACCACAAAATGTGCGAAAAGAGGCGCGCCTACTGGTGGCGTCAAAGACAGCATTCCCCCTGTTTTGTTGAGTGCCAATCCTCCTCTAAAGACGGTAAATTTTGCTGCTGAAAAAGTGGTGATGGTTTTTGATGAATATGTAAAACTAAATGACCTAGCTAATCAACTCATTGTTTCCCCACCCCTAGAAAGCAGTAGCTATAAAATTTTGCCCGAGGGCACCATAAGCAAAAAAGTTGAAATTCGCTTCGAAGAAGCCCCGCGAGACAACACCACTTATACCTTTAATTTTGGAGGAGCCATTCAAGATTACAATGAAGCTAACCCCTTACCCTTTTTCAATTACACCTTTTCTACGGGTAGCTTTTTGGATTCACTACGCCTTTCAGGAAATGTGATGGACGCCTATGAAATCGATTCGTTGAAAGGGATTTCCATTCAACTCTATCCCATAGATTCAACGTATACCGACTCGACCATCTATCTCGACAAACCCCTTTATGTGGGCAACACCTTAGACAGCATTTACTTCAATTTACAAAGTTTGGCTCCCGGGGAATATGAATTTTTAGCCATCGAAGATGTGGGTAAAAACTATCTGTATGACCAAGGTGTAGATAAAATTGGTTTTTTTGAAGCGCCCATCCGCCTACCAGAAGATTCATTAAAATTCCCCTTTTTATTTAAAGAAAAACCCCTTTTTCATTGGGGGCGTCCGCGTTTTGTGAACGATCACCATTTAGAATTTGGTTATTTTGGTGAAGTGGGTGATCGACAAATCTATTTTGACTCGCTATTTGTTGAAACCGCCAAGGGTTTCTTTACACGCGATCGAGAAAAAGATACGCTACACTACTGGTTCGAACCCCAAGAAGAATTGGATTCTTTGGTTATAGGCTTAGAAGAATTGGACTCGATACGCTCGCTAGTACTGAAACCCTTTGGGCAAGAACCCGACTCTTTAGAGCTTTCCATTACCCCTAAAAACAAACAGGTTCTCCATTTTCTAGACACCCTAACCATAGACAGCAATTTACCCATTCGAGCTGTCGACGAGGACTTTATTCAAATTTTTGACATCGACACCCTTCCAGTTGACTTTAGTACACGCCTAGACGAAAATAAAGATCGGGTGTATTTCTCCTTTGAAAAGCTTCCCAATGATTTTTACCGTATTCAAATTTTACCCAATGCAATTACTGACTTTTTGGGAGCGACCAACGATACCATCATGCACAATGTAAAAACCCAAGAGATCGAAAAGTACGGTACACTTTATCTCACCATACAACGTAAAGATCCTTCTATTCCTTATTTCTTTGAAGTAATTGACCAAAACGGAACAGTCATTCGAAAGGTACAGCAAAACGCAGAAGATTACTATACCCTAACATACTTACTCCCCAACGATTACCAAATTCGCTATGTGAAAGACACCAATAATAACGGAAAGTGGGATACCGGAAATTATTTGCAAAAACGTCAGCCAGAAGAAGTTATCTACCTGAGGGAGATTCTAAGTCTGCGGGCCAATTGGGACCTAAACGAAATCCTTACGATTGAATAGTAAAGCTGTCACGATCGTTTAAAAAATTGAGCTTGGTTCGCGCTAATTGCTGCTTATTTTTATCCAAAACCACGGTCGTTTGTCCAGGTTCATTTTCGGTGGTTTCTCCAAGTTTTTCGCCCAAGAAATCATAGATGGCTGTGTGTCCAGGGTACTCTAATGCCGAACCGTCGGTACCAATTCGATTTACCCCAATGCAGTAACTCATGTTCTCAATTCCGCGTGCCGCCAAGAGGGTGTCCCAAGCATGAATACGCTTGTGGGGCCAGTTTGCAGTGTAGATCAGCAGGTCATAATCAACCGTATTTCTTCCCCAAACGGGAAAACGCAAATCGTAGCAGACCCGCAGACAGATTTTCCAACCGAGGTAGTCCACAATACCATCGTTTTGCCCTGTTGTGTAGGCCAAGTGCTCTCCGGCTAGAGTAAAGGTATGGCGCTTATCGTAGAATTGAATTTTCCCACTGGGGGCAACAAATAAAAATCGGTTGTAGATGTTCCCTTGTTCGCCAATAATGGTGCTTCCACAAAGGGCAGTCTTCCGTTTTTTTGCCCATGCTTTCATCCACTGAATCGTGGGTCCATTCATTGCTTCGGCATAGGTTTCGGCCTCCATAGTAAAACCAGTTGTAAACATCTCTGGGAGAACCACCAAGTCAGTTGACGGAAGTGTAGCGAATTGATCTTCCAAGTGAGCTAAATTCTTTTTTCTTGTCCTGCCAAAAAAGACTGGTTTGTAGCGCCGTTACCGTCAATTGAGATTCCATATCTTTAAAGTTTAATGTAAATATGTAAATTTTGACCTTATGAAACAGCGATTCCCTTTCTTTTTTTATATATATGGTTTGTTGCTTAGTAGTCCTTTAACTGCCCAAATTGACTATTTCCCTCCTGCGAACAGCGCTTGGGAAGAACGCCCTCCTGCAACTTTTGGGATGAATGAAAAAGCTTTAGATAAGGCAGTGGACTTTGCCCTGTCTAATGAGTACAGCGGTTCGCGTGATTTACGTATCGCTATTTTAAAGGGGTTTGCTCACGAGCCTTACCATAAAATTTTAGGTCCTACCAAAAAACGAGGTGGCCCAGCTGGAATGATTCTCAAAGACGGTTATGTAGTGGCCAAATGGGGCGATACTAAACGGGTAGACATGACCTTCTCGGTCACCAAAAGCTATTTATCTACTGTTGCAGGTTTGGCGGTGGATCGGCGACTTTTTCTCAGCAGTGAAAAAGTCGCAGACTACGTTTGGGACTCCACCTTCGACGGTGAGCACAACCAACAAATTACTTGGAAAAACCTTTTAAATCAATCTTCCGACTGGTCGGGGAATTTATGGGGCGGCTATGATTGGGCCGATCGACCACCCAAAACAGGCGGGATTGATGACTGGAAATACCGAACATTACATCCTCCAGGAACCCACTATAAATACAATGACGTACGGGTAAATGTGTTGGCCTATTCCCTGCTTCAAGTGTGGCGAAAATCGCTCCCGCAAGTCTTAAAAGAAAAGGTGATGGACCCAATTGGCGCATCGAGTAGCTGGCGTTGGTATGGCTATGAAAACTCTTGGGTGAATGTAGATGGGAACTGGGTACAGTCGGTTTCTGGTGGGGGACACTCGGGCGGAGGCTTGTTTATCTCCACCCAAGATCATGCCCGTTTCGGACTCCTTTTCCTCAATCAAGGGAAATGGGAAGGGGAACAAATCATCAGTCCTGAATGGATAAAAGAAGCCACAACCCCATCACCTGCTAATCCTAGTTATGGCTATTTGTGGTGGCTCAATCATCCTGAAAGTTCACGTTATGTGGCAGAAGCTGGAGAAGATATGTATTATGCCGCTGGTTTTGGAGGGAACTTTATTGTCGTAATTCCCCAACACAATTTGGTCGTGATCACCCGATGGTTGGAGCCTAAGACCATGCCGGAATTTATTCAACAACTCATGACTGCGGTAAAATGATTTCCCTCTCTAGTTATAAAGCCCTGATTTTTGACATGGACGGCACCTTGACCGACAACATGCATTACCACCATTTGGCGTGGATGAAATTCATCGAAGAAAAAGGACTGGGAATCGATGCGGAGACTTTTGAGCGTGACTACCACAAAGGCACCTTGATTGAAGTCATGGCCCATTTTTTTCCTCATTTGACTACCGAAAAACAGCTGCGGGAAGTGGGGAACGAAAAGGAATCACTTTACCGCAATACCTTCGGACATTTACTGCAACCTCTCCCCGGCTTACATACTTTTTTTAAAAGCTTGAAAGCGAAGAAACATCCCTTGGATTGGCCACCATGGGCGACCAGAACAATTTGGAAATGACTTTGAAGCAGCTGGAAATCACTTCCTATTTTCACAGTACTACCGGAGGAGATCAAGTAGCAAAGGGGAAGCCTCATCCTGAAATATTTTTGATCGCCGCTAAAAAGTTAGGCGTTGTCCCACAAGATTGTTTAGCCTTCGAAGACACTGCTTCGGGCATACAGGCAGCCCAAGCTGCAGGAATGGATGTAGTGGGCGTTGGCACTCAATTCTCCCTTGAAAAACTGTTGGATTTAGACTGTGTGGCGGGGATTCGGGATTTTACTGAATTTAAGTTTACTTAAAACACATCAAAATGCCTACAAATCGATTTTTACTTTTTCTAATTATACTGCCCTGTACTACTTACTTTTTCCATGAGTGCGCGCATTGGTTGGCCTATTATTTTTATGGTATAGATGCTCGACTAGCGTTAAACACAATTCGATTACCTCAACAAATTGAATTAACCCCAACACAACAATTTATTATCTATGGTAGTGGAGTGTTTTTCTCCCTTACGCAAGGAATTATAGGCTATACTATTGCGTTTAAAAGAGACCTCCTTTTTGGAAGTGCCCTATTGCTTTCTGCTGCTGTTTTTCGTTGGGCTGCTATTCTTCAGGGTATCGTTTCTAGTAGCGACGAAATTAAAATGAGTCAAGCAAACGGGACGCATGATTTTGTTTGGCCGCTCCTCATTTCGGTTAGCTTTTTTTTAATGCTTTTTTATGTACATAAAAAGAGAGGACTGCCAATGAAATATATGGCTGGAGTGGGTCTACTTTTCCTCTTCATTACTTACGTCTACAGCATGATTTAATTACAAAAAAACCCTTACTTAAAATCCAGTAAGGGTTCTTTTGAATGTTAATCTACATTTATCCTTTCAGGCTGGCCGATAGGTATTCGCGGTTCATACGGGCGATGTTCTCTAAAGAAATACCCTTAGGACATTCTACCTCGCAAGCCCCGGTATTGGTACAGTTGCCAAAGCGTTGTTCGTCCATTTGTTTAACCATATTCAGTACGCGGTCAGTGGCTTCTACTTTTCCTTGAGGGAGCAACGCATATTGCGATACTTTGGCCGAAACAAAGAGCATGGCCGAAGCGTTTTTACAGGACGCAACACAGGCACCACAACCAATACAGGTAGCGGCATCAAAGGCCTTATCGGCAACGTGTTTGACGATTGGAATTGCATTGGCATCTTGGGTATTCCCTGAGGTGTTCACGCTCACAAACCCTCCTGCGTGTTGAATGCGATCAAAGGCAGAACGGTCTACTGCCAAGTCTTTCACTACGGGGAAAGCGTTGGCACGGAATGGCTCAATGGTAATTGTATCACCATCTTTGAACTTACGCATGTGCAACTGACAGGTAGTAACCAAACGATCTGGACCATGGGCCTCATCCATTGATGTACATGGAACACATACCACAAATTCCCTCACGGCAGTCGTGATCAAAAGCCACAGGGTCTATTCCTTTTGCAATTAATTCTTCATTGTGTACATCCATCATTTCCAGAAAAGACATATCAGGTGATATGTTTTCAACAGAATAGGTTTCAATACTTCCGGTGGCATCTGCGTTGGCTTGACGCCATATCTTGAGTGTTAAATTCATCGTGCTATTTGTATGAACGTGTTTTTACTTCAATTTCTTCATAGTTCAAGTCTTCTTTGTGTAAGACGGCTTGCGAGGGTTCTCCTTTGTATTCCCATGCAGAAACAAAGGTAAAGTTTTCATCATCACGCATTGCTTCTCCTTCTGGCGTTTGCGACTCCTCACGGAAGTGTCCTCCACAAGACTCGGTGCGTTCTAAAGCGTCTTTAGCAAACAACTCTCCTAATTCGAGGAAGTCGGCTACACGACCCGCCTTGGCCAACTGCTCATTGAACTCATCCGCTTTCCCAGGAACATTTACGTTTTTATAAAAATCTTCACGCAAGGCTTTGATCTCGGCAATCGCTTCTTTTAATCCTTCTGCATTTCGCGACATCCCACATTTGTTCCACATGATTTTCCCGAGCTTGCGGTGGTAAGAATCCACTGAGTTCGACCCCTTATTATTGATGAATGCATCTATTTGGTCAAGCACTGCTTTCTCTGCAGCATCAAATTCTGGCGTATTTGTATCGATGGCTCCAGTACGGATATCGTCCGCTAAATAATCCCCGATGGTGTAAGGCAAAACAAAGTAACCATCGGCTAGTCCTTGCATTAGGGCCGAGGCACCGAGGCGGTTGGCGCCGTGGTCAGAGAAATTTGCTTCACCAATAGCATAGCAACCAGGGATGCTGGTCATTAGGTTATAGTCTACCCAGACTCCTCCCATGGTGTAGTGCACGGCAGGATAAATCATCATGGGGGTTTCATAAGGGTTTTGGTCTACGATTTTCTCGTACATCTGGAAGAGGTTTCCATATTTTGCGCGAACAACGTCCTGTCCTAGTTTCTTCACTAAGGCGGCATCGTTTTCGTCTAAGCCTTTAACGTGCGCTTGCTCTTTTCCGTAGCGGATGATGGCTGAAGCAAAATCGAGGTAAACCGCTTCTCCTGTTTTATTCACCCCATAGCCAGCATCGCAACGCTCTTTGGCGGCACGTGAGGCTACATCACGGGGAACCAGGTTCCCAAAGGCAGGATAACGACGCTCTAAATAGTAGTCGCGATCTTCTTCAGCAATTGCAGTGGGTTTCAATTTTCCTTCTCGAATGGCTTTTACGTCTTCTATGTTTTTGGGCACCCAAATGCGACCGTCATTTCGTAACGACTCTGACATTAACGTCAATTTCGACTGATGGTCTCCCGAGACAGGAATACAGGTTGGGTGAATTTGTGTGAAACACGGATTGGCAAAATGAGCTCCTTTCTTGTGAATTTTCCAGCCTGCAGAAACGTTACTTCCCATGGCATTGGTGGAGAGGAAAAAGACGTTTCCGTATCCCCCAGAAGCTATGACTACGGCATGTGCACCGTGACGTTCTATTTTTCCATCCACAAGGTTACGGGTTATGATTCCTCGTGCTTTCCCATCAACAACAACCAAATCCATCATTTCATGACGGTTGTACATTTTAATTTTTCCACGACCAATTTGTCGATTCATGGCAGAATAGGCTCCCAACAATAGTTGTTGCCCCGTTTGTCCTTTAGCGTAAAATGTTCTCGAAACAAGAACTCCCCCAAAAGAACGGTTGTCTAACAGACCTCCATAATCGCGGGCAAAAGGAACGCCTTGCGCAACACACTGATCGATGATGTTGGTAGAGACCTCAGCAAGACGATGCACATTGGCTTCTCTTGAACGATAATCTCCCCCTTTAATGGTATCGTAAAACAAGCGATAGGTAGAGTCCCCATCACCTTGATAATTTTTAGCTGCATTGATTCCTCCTTGTGCAGCAATCGAGTGTGCACGGCGAGGAGAATCTTGAAAACAGAAGGTTTTTACATTGTAACCCAACTCAGCTAACGTTGCTGAGGCAGACGCCCCAGCTAAACCTGTTCCCACAACAATAACATCGATTAAACGTTTATTGGCTGGACTTACTAGGTTGATATGACTCTTGTGGTTGGTCCACTTATCGGCCAATGGACCTTGTGGTATTTTTGAATCTAAGGTTGCCATATTAAAATGCGTTTAAATGATGAAATAGAGCAATGAAAACAAAGCCAAGGGGTACTCCAATAGCAAATGCTGTGGTAAACCCTTTGATTGCTCGTGTGTATTTATTGTTGGCGCCAAGCGACTGAAAAGAAGAGCTGAAGCCGTGCATTAAGTGAAGTGCTAAAAAACCAAAGGAAACGACATACAATCCAACACGAACCGGACTTTCAAACTTGTGCACCAGTTCTTCAAAATAACGGTTTGGGTTTTCGGGCAAGACCTCGATGTATTTGTAATTCATCTCTGGAAACCAAAAGTCATAAAAGTGCAACCCTAAAAACGAAAGGACTACTGCGCCAGAAATGATCATGTTTCGCGACATCCAAGAAGAATTGGCTGCCCCATTGTTGGTGGCATATTTACTCGAACGCGCACTTCGGTTCTTTACATCTAAGACAAACCCCATAATAAAATGGAAAATAACGCCAAAAATCAATATGGGCTGCAAAGCAAATTGCACCAGAGGGTTGTTCCCCATAAAATGGGATAGTTCGTTAAATACAGTTTCGCTAAAAACGGAGGTTAGGTTGATGGTAAAATGCTGTAAAAGGAAAAAAACCAAAAACAATCCTGAAAGTGCCATGGCGTATTTCCTTGCCAAAGACGACTTGATTAATGCACTCATTTATTTCAATTTATAGTAACAAAACTAATTCATAAAGCAATGAGAAAGAAATTATTCTTTGGTATTTTTTTAGTTTATAGCCTCTCTAAACTAACAACGAACTCTTGTTTAATCTTTTATATCTGATTCTTCTTTTTCCGCTCTAAAGATTAAACAAGCTTAGAAGGGTAGACTAAGGGCAAGACCAAAAACCTGACGTAACTGTAAATCCCCAAGGGCATTGTCATCATACACAAATTGCAACTCGAGCATTGCACTCAAATATTCATTGACTTTCATATCGACTGTTCCGGTGTAATCCAAATCAATGTTTTCTGTTTCTTCCAAATAATTGGAGAAGAGACTTATCTTGTTTGAAAAGAATACGTTTTTGAAAAGTTTACTCTCGGTTTGCATGACCAAGGATGTACCTGCTTCCCACCGTGTACTTCCTCCTTGTGTAACACCAAAGTAGCTTTCACCTACACCTATGGACTGGGTAAATGCCTTGTCTACAACAATTACCCTAGCGGTAAGCGGCTGAAACTGGAAAGTAAACCCCTTGGTCTTGCTGTAGGTCGTTCCCACCCCAAGTCTAAGATAGGCAGGTGAGAAAAAACCGGTTGATTTAATTCGCTCTATTTGATTATTTTGCCCCTCCACAAAGGTGTATCCGGGGGTATTCTGCGTCTTCATATTAAAACTAGACGACCATTTCCAGTACTTATTTGACTTACGCTCTAGTGCTGCGTTTATTTCTAATCGATCTTCTGTTTTTTTGATAAATTCTTCTGAGTCGATTTTAGCATAACCCAGTGCAATATCGGCCGTAGAAACCCACAACCATGCCTGATCTTCATAGATGATTTTATAATCAAAATTCAGGGTACCACTAAAATTGGTCGTCCCCCCAGCGAGCCAATTATCGAAACTAGATTGATTGACTAATACTCCTATTTTTCGTTGGTGTTTCCATCCCAACAAGCTATCCGACACAACTTCTTGCGCCGAAAGAAATTGTCCTACCAATAACAAGAAAAGGTAACAGCAAGTGCTTGTGTTACTGAATTGTAAGGGATGAACTTTGTTGCGCGGTTGCTGTTTTAATTTCGACTGTAAAGTTTCCTTTTGGTAGATAATGTTTTCCATTCTTGGCAGATTTTAGGGCGTTAGTTTTATTCTTTTTGAGGTAGGTTTTTACATTGCTCTGCTGAATTGTTAGATCATAACTTAGGAAATTATAACCGCTGTCTAACTCTCCTTTGGCTTGATATACAACTACTCCTTTTGCATCTTTTATGCTTAGCAGGTAAGCACTACTTTCTTGAGAGTGAATGATCAAATCCACTTTTGGAACGTAGGCCTTTCTCCATTGTGAACTAGCCCTGCCCCATCGCTTAGATTTCTTGACTTCTTTTGGTGGAAAAATAGTGAGATCTTTATTTATTAATTTGTGTAAAACACTAATGTCAGCCTTGTAGATCGACCGGCCGTGAGTCCCTACAATTAAATGGTTTTCTTCCGGTTGAATGACCAAATCGTGCACAGCTGCAGTAGTTAAACCCTTGGAAAAAGGGGCCCAATTTTTTCCCTTATTTGTGGAGACAAAAACACCCCTATCGTTTCCTAAGTATAAAATATTTTCGTCGGTTGGATCTTCACGGATTACGTTGACCGGCGACAGGGGTAAAGTAGCCGAAATATCTTCCCAATTTTCCCCACCATCTTCACTCATAAATACATAGGGGTAAAATCATCCCAGCGGTATCCGTTTAAGGTCACATAAACGCGGTCTTTCTTGTGCGAAGATGCCACTACTCTACTTACCCAAAGGTCAGATGGAAATGCAGCTGAAATTCGTTCCCAGCTACTACCACCATTGGTTGTTTTATGGACATAACCATCATCACTCCCGGTGTAGATATAACCAAATTGAAAGGGCGATTCGCTCAATGTGGTTAGGGTACCGTAGGCAACATTTCCTTTTCTCCCCCCTTGGGTTAAATCGCCAGAAATTGTTTCCCAATCATCTCCCTGATTAAACGATCGGTGCAATTTGTTTCCGCCATAGTACAGTATGTCTTGGTTATGAGATGATAATAAAATGGGCGTTTGCCAATTGAAACGATAGGGAGACTCTCCAAGTGTGTGCTTTGGCTGTATCGCCTTTCGAGCTTTGGTTGCTAGGTTCAATCGGTAATAGTTTCCAAACTGAAAACCAGTATAAACGATGTTGCTGTTGCGGTTGTCGATCTGAACTTTCATTCCATCACCACCCATAATCGATGTCCATGGGTTATGACCTGTAGAGTGCCAACGCTCATTATTGACGGCGTTGTGGGCACCTTTCCATACGCCGTTGTCTTGAAGGCCGCCATACACGTTGTAGGGTTTTTCGTTGTCAACGTTAATGGCATAAAATTGCCCTACCGCCGTAGAGTTGTTTTTCATCCAATGGGCACCATCATCATAGGTAATGTTTACCCCTCCATCATTTCCATTGATCAAGTGTCCTTCCATATCGGGGTTGATCCACAGAGCGTGATGATCGGAGTGCACATTCGGTTTACCAATGGAGGTAAATGTTTTTCCACCATCGCTCGATGCTAGAATGGGCACCCCATAGATGTAGATTTTTTCTTGCTTTTTTGGATGCACATGAACATGACCAAAATAATATCCATAACTGTAGTACAAGTCATCTAGATAACCCTCATGGGTTTTTACCCAGCTTTTTCCTCCATCGGTACTTTTATACACCTCAGCCCCCACTACAGGTGTGTCAAACAACATTGCATTGGCGTTTTCCAAATAAGTAGCCAAGTCTTTTGGCTCGACCAAACCAGCGCTTACGCTGTTTTTTAAATTTGCTGCTCGGTACTTTTCTTGAAAATTATTTTCCTTAAGATAGGCATTGAGCTTCTTATTGTCTAACGCTAAAAAGTTTCCTTGCTCATTGTTTTGAAGTACTCTTTCGACAAGCCTGCTTTCTTTTCTTTGGCTTCGTCTGGACGACGAAATTGAGAATCGTGAATGGCGTAAAGGGTATTCTGGTCGTAAACCTCCAAACCAATTCTACCCACCCCTTCTCCTGTGGGAAAACCGCTGGTTAGGGTACTAATCAAGACCCAGTTTTCTCCAGCATCTACACTTTTATAGATTCCTGAATGTGAGCCATTTCCGGTAAAATCCCATGCTTTGCGGTCTTTCTCCCATGCAGCTGCATACTGAATTTTGAAATCTTCTGGAGCGGCCGACATATCGATGATTCCAGTGGTGTCATTGATATATAAGCTTTGTCTCCACGTGGTTCCTCCATCTTTAGTGACATATACCCCTCTTTGTTTATTTGCCGAATACAAGTGTCCTGTTACCCCAACAATGAGATGGTTCTCGTCAGAAGGGTTGATTAAAATTTTACCAATATGATGACTGTCTTCAAGACCCGATTTTTGCCAGCTTGCACCATTGTCCGTTGTTTTTAATAGGCCAATCCCTGCATAGGATGAGCGAGATGCATTGTTCTCCCCCGTACCAACCCATAGTGTTCGCGTAGGCCAATGCATGGCAATTTCACCTACGTTTTGCGTTGGTGCATTGTCCATAATTGGTGCAAAACTAATTCCATTCGTTGTCGTATGCCATACCCCTCCAGAGGCATAGGCCACATAGAACTCTGCAGGATTGTCTGGATTTACCGCTAGGGCAACCACTCGTCCACTCATCACTTTTGGTCCAATGTTTTCGAAAGGAATATTTTTGACTGAAGCATTTTGCTTCATTTGGTCAAAGGCAATTAAGGAAGTGTTCAACGCCTCAGCGGAAGTGGGTTCGATTTGGCCAAAAAGCAACACATTAGAAAACAGTAGGATAAATGTAAAAAGTGATCTCATTGATTTTGATTTGAGTTGAAAAATACAACTTTTTTCCAATGAGTGAAATTGATCGAATTTAGAATGCACTATTTTTCCTATTTTTAGTCAAAATCAATTTTATGCGCTACCAACCCTTATCCGCTGCTTTTTATCGTTCCAATAGAAAGCGCTTTATGGCGAAAATGAAAGGAAACAATTTGGCTGTTTTTAATTCAAACGACATCTACCCAATTAGCGCAGACTCTACTCTTCCTTTTGCCCAACACAGAGATATTTTTTACCTCTGCGGAGTAGATCAAGAAGAAACCATTTTGATCTTATTCCCCAATGCACTTGACCCAAAACACAGAGAAATTCTATTTGTTCGAGAAACCAACGCACATATTGCCGTATGGGAAGGAGCAAAACTCTCCAAAGCACAAGCAACTGCGTTAACAGGGATTGAGACCGTATATTGGTTAACTGATTTTGATCAGATTTTCCAAGAGCTATCTACCCAATGTGATGGCTTTTATTTCAACACAAATGAACACTACCGTCAAGCAGTTGAAACCCAAACCCGAGAAGATCGATTTATTGCCAAATGTAAACACGACTATCCGGCACATAGGGTTGCAAAAAGTAACCCGATCTTGCAACAACTCCGTTCGGTAAAGGCCGAGGAAGAGATTGCGCAAATGCAAACGGCCTGTAATATTACGGAAAGAGGAATTCGACGTCTGCTCGGTTTTATTGAACCCGGTGTTTGGGAATATGAAATTGAAGCAGAACTAGCCCACGAATTTCTTAAAAATCGATCCAAGGGGTTTGCTTACACTCCAATTATTGCCTCAGGAAAGAATGCGAATGTTCTTCACTACACGGAAAACAATTGCCAATGCAAAGCAGGTGATCTTATCTTGATGGATGTTGCAGCAGAATATGGAAATTATAGTAGTGATCTTACCCGAACCTTCCCCGTTTCTGGGCGTTTCACCCAGCGACAAAGAGCCGTTTATGATGCTGTTTTACGAGTCAAAAAAGAAGCCACCAAACTCCTTGTTCCAGGGACTATTTGGAAGGAATTTCATGTGGAAGTGGGTAAACTAATGACCTCAGAACTACTAGGCCTTGGGCTACTCGATAAACAAGACATTGCCCATGAAGATCCAAACAGACCCGCCTACAAGAAATATTTCATGCACGGAACAGCACATCATATTGGCTTAGATACCCACGACTACGGGTTGCTTCATTTACCCATGGAAGCCAACATGGTTTTTACGGTTGAACCGGGTATTTACCTCCCTGAAGAAGGGTTTGGGATTCGTATTGAAGATGATGTGGTGATTCAAAAACAAGGAGAACCACTAAATTTGATGGCAAATATTCCTATTGAAGCAGATGAAATCGAGGCTTTAATGAACGCCTAACTACAGCCGCAATCAGGGCCACAGTTACTGTCTTTTTTATGAAAGAATTTTAGGTATAGCGAACGGACTGCCCAAACAGCTAAACCAACTACCAATAAAATTTGTAGCTTTTCCATTAGGCTAAAATTTGATAAACCGTTAGTGCTGAAAGATAGGCAATTACCGTCATACTAGATAACTGAATCATGGGCCACTTCCAACCATTGGTTTCTTTTTTGACAATGGCCAAGGTACTCATACATTGGAGTGCAAAAGCATAAAAGAGCATTAGTGAAACCCCGGTGGGTAAATCGAACAGAGGGTCTCCATTGGGTTTTTTCTCGGCAGCCATTTTGTTTTTGATGGTTTCTTCTTGATCATTCCCAACGCTATAGATGGTGGCCAAGGTCCCTACAAAAACTTCGCGGGCAGCAAAAGAACTGATTAAAGCAATGCCAATTTTCCAATCAAAACCAAGTGGTGCAATGGCCGGCTCAATGCTCTTCCCGAGTATTCCAATAAACGAATGTTCTAGTTTATGGGAGGCTATTTTGATGGACAAAGCTTCATCACTTAATTGGTGTTGCGCCTCCTTTTTGCGGACAATATCTTCAGCATTATTGAACTGCTCTCCTGGACCAAAAGAGGCCATTACCCATAACAAGATGGAAATGGCTAAAATAATTTTTCCGGCTTCCATCACAAAGGATTTTGTTTTTTCAAAAACGGTTATCCCAACATTTTTGAATAGCGGAAGTTTGTAGTTAGGCATTTCAATCACAAAGTACGTTTTCGATTGAATATTGAGTAATTTATTGAGTAAAGCAGAAGAAAGTAATGCCATCAAAAAACCGAGCAAATAGAGTCCCATTAAGGTCAAGCCTTGGTAACCCATCCCCAGAAAACTTCCCTTAGGAATGACGAGTGAGATCAAAATAAGATAAACGGGTAAACGTGCAGAACAGGTGGTAAAAGGAGTGACCAAGATGGTAATCAGGCGCTCTTTCCAGTTTTCGATGTTTCGGGTAGCCATTACTGCAGGAATTGCACAGGCTGTTCCAGAAATAAGCGGGATAACACTTTTACCACTAACACCATATTTACGCAATCCGCGGTCCATGAGAAATACGACTCTACTCATGTAGCCCGTTTCTTCTAAAACAGCGATAAACAAAAAGAGAAAAGCAATTTGTGGAATGAAGATCACAATGCCGCCTAAGCCAGAAATAATTCCCTCAGCAAGGAGGTTGGTAAACAAGCCTGGAGGTAGATTTGCTTTGGTCAACTCACTCAGTTTGGTAAACGACTCATCGATAAAATCCATGGGAACACTACTCCAGTCAAAGATGACTTGAAAAATAGTCAGCAAAATCATAAAGAAAATAATGTATCCCCAAAAACGATGAATTAGGATACGATCGAGGCGAGAACGAATGTCTGTTGCACTATTGATGTCTACGATGTAGGTTTCTTTTAATGCATTGTTTATAATTTGATAGCGCTTTATGGTTTCTTTTTGCTGCAAGCGTTTCAGATGCGATTCTGATTGAGTTTTGTAGTCGGTCGCATCTTCGACTTTCTTCCGCTCTAATTTAGCAAAGTTGACATCCTGAGTAATCACTAACCAGAGCTTATACAACGATTGGTTGGGGAAAACTTTTTCAAGATTTTTAAAATAGTCTGGATCAATTGCATTAATATCAGTGATCACCTCTTTAGACAACAATCGATAATCGAGGATGTATTTTTTTAGCTGATCAATTCCCGTGTTTTCACGTGTGCTAATCAAGGCAATTTTTGTTTTCAGCTTTTCTTCTAAGCGCGCGATGTCCAAAGAGATGCCTTTGCGCTGCATGCGGTCGGACATATTGATTGCCAAGAGCGTTGGAATTTCTAAATCTTTGATTTGAGTGAACAACAAGAGGTTGCGCTTAAGGTTTTCTATGTCTGAAACCACTACAGCCACATCTGGGTAATCTTTATCGTTTTTGTTGAGCAAGAGTTCAATCACTACACTCTCGTCGATTGAAGAGGCGTTGAGACTGTAGGTGCCCGGTAAATCAATAATATGGGCTTTGGTCGTTCGACTCAATCGACAGCTTCCTTGTTTTTCTCAACGGTAATCCCAGGATAGTTTCCTACCTTTTGATTTAAGCCTGTTAGTGCGTTAAAAACAGAGGTTTTCCCTGTATTAGGATTACCAATGAGCGCAACATTTAGGTTTGTACTCATGCGATCAAATCTATCGTAATGTGTTGAGCGGTTTCTTTCCGAATGGCTAAGTGACAGCCGTCGATGACCAAGTACATAGGATCTTTGAGGGGTGCCAGTTGTTCTAGATGAACTTCATTTCCGGGCAAACAACCCATTTCAATCAGTTTTAACGGAAGTAAATCGGTATCAATGGATACAATTTTCCCACGCTGATTTTTTTCGATCTGATCTAAAGTGATCATTATTTAGAATGAATTTAAAGAAGCAAAAGTAACGGAAAAAGCTACCCTTCGCAAATTAGGGGAATTATATTTTTAGGTCAAAATCCGTATTCCTCTTTTAAAATGACCAAGTCTTGCTTTAAGCTATCCATGGCTGATTTACTTGTGCCATCGTAATACCCGCGAATGCGTTTCTCTGGATCGACTAGGACAAAATTTTCTGTATGAATCATATCGTGGGGACCGCCGTCTCCGTCTTCTTTTACGACAAAATAGGACTTACGTGCAAGGGTATAAATTTCTTTTTTATCTCCTGTGAGAAGATTCCATTTAGTATCATTAACCCCTTTCTCAAGGGCATATTTTTTTAGCTGTGCCACAGAGTCTATGGCCGGTGTAACACTAAACGACACCAACTTTATGTTTTGTTCATCTAGGATGTGTTGCTGAATATCCACCATATTATCGGTCATAATAGGACAAATGGAGGGACAGGTGGTGAAAAAGAAATCGGCAATGTAGATTTTGTTGGCATAATCGCGCTGACTAATCGATTCACCATTCTGATTGGTCAGCCTAAAGTCTGCAATCTTATGAAATTTTTTAATGTGCTGTAAACTACTGTCAACCAGCTCATAACTAACCTCTGCCGGCTGATAAATGGGAAGGATTTTCTGGGGAGTTAGGGCGTTAAAAAAGAGATAGAGTATGATGGCCGAAAGTCCGGAAAAGAACAATAAAAAAGTTTTATATCGTCGAAAAAAGTGCTCCATGGTTGCCACAAAAATACATTCTTTTTTGGGGTTTTGGGTACGGAAAAAATGGTAAAAAGAAAGATAAATGTAACAAGGCAAGTACGGTCGTTGTGGAAATGCTTATTTTTGGGCTTTATTGAAAAAATTACCCCTATGGATCCAGCTGTCATTAAAGGCATTCAGTTATTATTAAGCTTATCAATATTAGTCGTCTTACACGAGCTAGGACATTTTATCCCAGCAAAGCTATTCAAAACAAGGGTGGAAAAATTTTACCTGTTTTTTGATGTTAATTTTGCTCTCTTTAAAAAGAAAATTGGCGAAACAGAATACGGAATTGGCTGGTTGCCCTTGGGTGGCTATGTAAAAATTTCAGGGATGATCGACGAGAGCATGGATACCGAACAAATGAAACAACCCGCTCAGCCCTGGGAGTTTCGCTCAAAACCCGCCTGGCAAAGATTAATCATTATGTTAGGAGGAGTAACTGTCAATATCATTCTTGGGTTTTTGATCTATATGATGATTCTCTTTGTTTGGGGGAAAGAAGTCCTCCCAACTGAAGCTGTTCCCAATGGACTGAATGCAGCTCCTATTGCCCAAACCATTGGATTTCAAGACGGAGATCAGATTTTAACAGTCGATGGTAAACCCATGGAGTATGTTCTTGACATTAACCGCCATTTATTTTTACGCAGTCCCAAAACCATAGAAGTTTTACACGCAAACGGTCAACGCGAGTTGTTGACTATTCCCGAAGATTTTGGTTCTACCATGTTTGAGGGTGGGGTTATGTTCCCACTGACACCAAGAGTTTCCAATATAATTGACAGTATAATCCCAGGGCAACCTGCTGATAGTGCTGGAATGCAAGTAGGTGACAGGGTTATTGCCTATGGCAATCAAAAAGTACTGACCAAGGACGATATAAAAACAGAAAAAATAGCCGGAAAAGATAGTGTATCGTTTGTTGTTTTGAGAAACAACAAAGAGCAGCTGCTTAATGTTATTCCGACCCAAGAAGCCTCACTGGGGGTTTATTTCAAAACGAACATCTCAACCACCCATGTTGATTTAGATCTGGGAAAAAGCATTGTAGAGGGCTTTGATTTTGGGTACTGGACGTTGCACGATTATGTGGTGCAATTCAAATATATCTTTACCAAGAAAGGAGCTACCCAAGTGGGAGGCTTTGGTGCGATTGGAAATTTATTTCCTGCCCAATGGGACTGGAAAGGGTTTTGGAGCAGCACTGCTTTAATTTCTATCATCTTAGCGTTCATGAATATTTTACCCATCCCAGCATTGGACGGTGGACATGTGATGTTCCTACTCTACGAAATAATCAGTGGTCGTAAACCCAACGATAAGTTTATGGAATACGCCCAAATGTTTGGCTTTTTCCTTCTCATTGCATTGGTCTTGTTTGCCAATGGGAATGATGTTTACCGCTGGTTGTTCACTTAAAACGATCTAATTTTTTTTTTAAACATTGAACCTAGCCGCTCCTATTTTTTTTAACTTTGGAATCAAGACACTAAATTTATACACATGAAAAAGCTATTCATCCTAAGCATTGCATTGTTTAGTTTTGTTGCTACAGCGCAAGACAAACGCGTTACCGTTGGAGATTTTGTTACCGAACACGAAGGACTTAAAGAAAACCCTGATGGCGAAATTGTCCCTATCAACGATAGAGAAATCAATAAAAAAATTCGCTTCTTTATTGAGGAAAAATACCTAAATGTTGAGTTTACACGAAACATTATATGGGATAGTTATGAAACCTTCATTAGCCCCTACGACCGCTATCACTTCCACACTTTTATTGTTCAGGTAAAAGTAGAGGGACAGAAACGCTTAAAATACTTGGAGATTAAATACGATCCCAATACCCTTAAAGTAGACAGCAATTTTGAAACTCCTCCTTAGCTCAGTTGGTTAGAGCATCTGACTGTTAATCAGAGGGTCCTAGGTTCGAGCCCTAGAGGGGGAGCCATCATAGACAAGAGGTCATTTTTGACCTCTTTTTTATTTTTACCACTTTTTAAAATATTGGTTGCCAACATAATAGACTTAATCTCTGGAGTGAAAATGTGGCTGCAACTTTCAAAATCTAAATTTTCAATAATTGTCTAAGGAGTGCAGTAACTAACATCAATTTCGCTGTATAAATTTGGGTCGTGGTTTGGGTCTTCAACCGTGTTAGCCATCATTGAAATTTTAACAATTTCATCACTTGTAGAAAGAAATAGGCTCATGCGGTATTAGAACTCCAGAGCAGTAAGAATAACCAACATAGTACTGAAATAAGTCAGATTCGGTATCACCGCTTATATATGGTGTAACGCCACCATTCCAAGCAACTTGAATCGTTTGTGTTCCTGAATTACATTCATTCAGATTACCATCAATTCTTTGGGCAAAGAATAAACTTGGTCCATCAGCAAGCGGAATAACATTCGTAGTAGTGATTCCGTTTAGGTTTATGATTTCTGAACAAACGGACTCTCCAGAAAATGTATCAATTGTAAATAAATCCCCTACAACTCTGACTTCAACAGGTGGATTGGTAACAGCGGTCCCAAATTCACCTAAAAGAAGCACAGTTCGATTTTCTCCGTTTTCATTAGCTGGAGCCAAAGAGACACACATAGGGGTATGTATATTTCCAAGGCTATCTAAAACTTCAAAATCAGTTTCCGATAAACTGGATGCATCTAGTGGGAATTTAAAATTAACTGGCATACCATCTATCAGGCCTCCTTGTTGATTACATAATAATAGACTCGGTAGTGCATTATCAAGTCCAAAAAAAGCCGACACAAGAGTATTTTGTATTTCTTCTGTATTATATTCTCCTATACAATCATTTTTAACCTGTTCTTGAGGGGCTTCATTTTTATTACACGAAAACAAGATAATTATGATGGATAATCTTAAAACAATTTTCATTTTAGTTGTTTTAATTATTAGACCCTAATTATCAAAAAAAGTTTAGATTAGGATCATGGAAGCTGCAACTTTGAATAATAGTATTAAGTCTTGGAGCTATTTCACTTTTGGTATTTCTAATTGTAAACACTATTAAATTAGATTTAGTTGGAGGATATAAGCCTATATTGATTGGGGTGTCGATTTCCATGCTTCCTTTTTTGTTTATCTTCTATCAATCTCTTCTACTAATCAACTTGATTGATAAAAATCGATCATTGTCTGAATATTCGTTAATTGCTTTGAAAAACATCAAATGGACTTCTCTTCTAATCAGCTTACTATACTTGGTTGGTTTACCTTATGTTTTTATTGTTGCTGAAAAAGATGATGCTCCCGGGGTAGTGGTTCTTAATCTATTACTTATCATAGGACCTTTTACCGTTGGAGTTTTCGCTTCTATTCTACAAAAACTGTTAGTCAATGCAATTGAATACAAATCAGAAACAGAATTAACAATCTAAGAGGATGGCAATAGTTGTAAATCTTGATGTTGTAATGGCTCAAAGAAAAATGTCTTTGAATGAACTATCTGAAAAGGTAGGAGTATCACTTTCTAACTTATCAATACTCAAAACAGGTAAAGCAAGGGCTATTCGATTTTCCACATTGGAATCTCTCTGTGAAGCTTTAGACTGTCAGCCTGGCGATCTATTAGAATTCAACAAAGAAAAGAAATGAAACACCTAAGAATTATTCTCACAGGAATCCTTCCCATAATAATTACAATCATTGGAGTAGCATCTATAGTAGCCGGAGAATTAGATGATGCTCCCGGAGGTATTTTGATTGGGATTTTAATAATCGTTGGGGGTGCAATTTTGAATATACGTTTAATCAATAAAAACTTAACTAATCATGAATTTGACATTAACTAAAAGAGTATTATCTCCCCTCTCCCTATTATTGATTCCATTTTTTGGAAACATTTTCTCTAACCAAGTCAATTGGTCTTTATTTGACTTTATAATCATGGGACTTCTATTAGGAATGTTAGGTATAATTATTCACTTCATTTTGGAGAAGGTTAGGGATAAAACATTTTTTTCAGTCTTTGAGGATAAAAGACAAACTGAATAAAATTGAATTCTAAATGTTGTAAACTTAATTTTTTGATTGTCGTTCAATTCTTAATGAGGGAAATATCTCAAATTCGTTCTCAATATCCACCAATCTCCTTTTACGCTTGGACGAATATCCCACCCAAAAGTAATGTTTGGGGAAAGTTTATTATACTTTGTTTTAAGTAATGATGTTCCTTGGTCTAATTCAGTGACTGAGATATTTTCAAATCCTAATCCAACCCCTATATAAGGGACAAAACCATGATAATCAAAAAGAAATTTATATGCTTCGAGATTAAAACTTTTTCTCTCAATTTCTTGTAAAAATCCAAGTGAATTTCTTTTTTGCTTCATCGGTCTAAAGGACAAAGCAGTAATAAAATCAAATTTTGTGAAATGATATCCAACAGAAAAATCAGGAAAGATTGTAGGGAAAGACTTGTTGTCTAAAAATGGGTATAACTCTGTTACATATTCAGATGAAACAAGAGGGAATGCTGATGATGGTCCAACAGCTAGGAAAAGGCCACTTTTATTTGTTTTGGAAAACAATTTATTTGCTTCCTTATTTTCCTCTTTACTAGCGGGTTTTGTTGTCTCAATCGTGTAATTTAATCCTAGTTGAAAAATACTAGAAGGAAAATTATCTCTCCTTTGTATCGAACGTGAAATAAAAATATCAAAGGATGGTTTAATGACCCGACCATATTCTAAGGTGAAATAAAAATTTGGTAATTGAATTCCTAATCCTAAGTCAAAAACAGATTTTACTTGTGTGAGTTTACTTTCTTGATTTAAAATATTTGTTTGTTTATAACGGAAAGGTGAAAATTTATACCCAAGATAGGGACGAACGGTATTTATTTTTGAAGCAAGTGGATAAACCCTTAATCCGGTGAAAGTCCCCAATCTATAACTATTTTCTATATCATCGTTTCCAAATTTTATGTCTTTTGTACTGATAGAAACATAGAAATCCGCGTGTCCCCAAAAATGAGTGGCACCGATATTAATTGATGGGGTTATAAATCCGTTTTTATTGAACGTTTGTATCCCGCCGTCTTCATTTATGTAATTTCCCTGAGATAAATTGTTGGCGATGTATTGACTTACACCAAAATAAGATTTAGCAAACTGATGTCTTTTTTTCCAGTCCTGTGCTTCTAAAGAAATTGAACACAGTATAGTTAATATCGATAATTTAAATTTAATCATTTGTAAATTTAAATATTATTGGTTAGTAACCTATCAAATCATGCCCCAAAAAATCCCTCCCCAACTTATCACAGGCTCTGGCTATAGCATCTCCATTTGTGTAGACGATTAAACAGAAGGTATATGTATCAATGAAACCTGTTCCAAATGGCATAGATGCTTAAAATTAAGTTGTTTTAGTTGGTTCAGGTACAAAAAGGTCTCAAGCTTATTTCTTTTCTCCTGAAAATCAATAAGCTAAATCCTTATTGTTGGGAGGGTTCCATATTACTGGTTAATTATAATTGTATCAAATTAAAAATCATATAAACTTAAATACTCTTTGAAATATAATTTCACAGATAATTGACTTGAGGTTGTCCCATTTATCTTTGTGATTTATATAAATTATTTCATTTGTTTTTTAAAACTATTTTTTGAAGAATTACTATTGTGGTATCCTATAAAACCACGATAATATAGTTTTACAGGGAGTTGATTTTCATTAACTCCGTTTGTTAATTTAATTGTGTAAATATTATTTGAATCTTTATTAACAGATAAATTCCCTTCTGTAAAATTAAACCCAATATTTCCTCCTTCAATATAATCACCGTTATTAGTTGATACATTTATATCATATCCATTCCAAGATGATCCCAATATAAGTTCATTACATGGAATCTGATAAAAGTCATCATCTTGATTATCACAGTCGTAATTGTCACAGAACCAAACTTCAAAATCATCATAAAGAGTAAATGATTGATTATACCTTTGGTTATAATTGTTTAATAAATCATTGTAATCTCCTAATTTGAAACTATTTTGATCCATCCATAATTCAAAATAAATATAGTGTCCACTTCCATAAAGTTCGTTACCCCCGTAGGTGTTGGATGGATCATCTCCATATTGTATTCCCTCTGAAAATAAATATAAATCAAAATTATATATAGGGTCACAGTTTTGATAGTCATATTCATCATATTGTCCATAATCGAAAACATAACCTTCTGAAAAAGAATAAAAATTATTCCCTATTGTCATTCCCATGTCGTTGTCCTCAGTAACGTTATATGTTGTTATTTGATGAGACCCTAAATTCTCCGAACCCGTATAAGTAGTTAAAATAACCTCAATATCTTCAAACAAATCCCCATCATTATTAATGTCTTGATTAATTGATTCCTCGGTAGAAGTTGTTGTGTTTGAAGAAGAGGTAACATTAATTGTTCTTGTTTGTTGTGTCCCCTGAGAACCAGTCCTGGTCTGAGTAAAATCAGAAGTTTGATTGGTAAAATCTGGAGACCAATTTCCAAATGTCTCTTGAGGAGTTGGTTCTGGTGTAGTGTTTGTGTTATCCATTTCACTTCCTCCATCATCAGTTGAACAACTTAAAACGAACAAAATAATAAATAGACAATAAAATAATCTCATTAATTGATTCATGGTATAAATGTTTTATTTAAAAATAATAAATAATTTGTTATTGTTTTCCAATGAATAAAGGGGTGGTTCGAGCACATCAAAAACCATGAAAAAGAAGAAAAAATGAAAAATCCAACTACTTGATTATCAAGTAGTTGGATCTGGTGGTCCCACCTGGGCTCGAACCAGGGACCAACTGATTATGAGTCAGCTACTCTAACCAACTGAGCTATAGGACCTGTTCTTTCGTCGCAACGAACATGAACTCATTGCAAAAATAATAAATGAATTTGCTACAACACAGACTTGTGTGGTCTTTTTTTAAATAAGATTTCTCCTTATTCTTTTTGGGTAAACACTGGTCTTATAAGCAAAATTAAAAGTTCGTGTGCTTTTTGTAACTTTAAAGAACCATAAATCAACTTTTGTATGAAAACATTACTACTCCTTTCGCTGTTTTTCCTTTCGCTTTCTTCTACTCCTTTCCCCGATGATTGCCGCGTTAGATTGCGCTACCTCAACTTTAACGAAATGAGCGAAAAAGAACAGTTAGAATGGCTCAACTGCGCTTTCGACGCCTTAAAAGGCGGAGAAGACAAACACCTTAAAATTTATGAAGAATGGCTAGGAAAAACTCCGGACTATGTCGCTTTTCAAAAAGTGTGGACAGCAACTTTTAACGATCAGCCAGAGAAAAACTAATTCCTCTTATTCCATCATT